>NZ_JACARO010000113.1 GCF_013386585.1 Pseudomonas sp. P7548
CCCTAAGTAGCCATCACCGAAATAACGGATAAGCCCCCTGTCATCCAACCGTCACCGGAACTTCATGGAGATGACACCGAGCCTACATAGCCTGAGTTTGGACAAACAAGTCGACCGGCCGAACAGTGGCTGGCACTCGGAGATTCGCCATGACTCAGATCGCCCGCATCAGCGACACCGGCAATGAACGCCGTCTGCAAGCCGAACGCCTGATTGGCGCAGCGGCATTGCAGGAAGCCCAGGCCCTGCGTTTCAACGTGTTCAGCGGCGAGTTCAACGCCAAGCTGAAAGGTGCGGAACAGGGTCTGGACATGGATGACTATGATGTTCACTGCAGCCACATCGGCGTGCGGGACTTGAACACTGGCCGCCTGGTGGCGACCACCCGCTTGCTCGACCACGCGGCCGCCAGCACCCTGGGTCGTTTCTACAGCGAAGAAGAATTCAGCCTGCACGGGCTGCTCCACCTGCAAGGCCCGATCCTGGAAATCGGCCGTACCTGCGTCGACCCGGCCTACCGCAACGGCGGCACCATCGCGGTGCTCTGGGGCGAGTTGGCCGAGGTGCTGAACCAGGGCGGCTACAGCTACCTGATGGGCTGCGCGAGCATCCCGATGCACGACGGCGGTATCCAGGCCCATGCGATCATGCAGCGCCTGCG
>NZ_JACARO010000114.1 GCF_013386585.1 Pseudomonas sp. P7548
CAAATCCCAGGCAAAAAAAAACCCGCTGGGGCGGCGGGTTTGATGTGAAGCATTTGTAACGGATGAGGCTTCACACTACGGCTCGCGATGTGAATAAAACGTGAAAAGTTTGTAAGGCAAAGTGTGAAAACGTCGAGATGTGTAAACGTTTCTGAGTTTTTCCATTGCGCCGGTCGAATTCAGATTTTCCAGCGGCCGGCGCTCTTCGCCAGGCGCTGGCGCATCGCGTCCACGTTCTGTGCCAGTTGCACGGTCAACAAGCGATAACCATCCAAAGCGCTATAAACCGGCGCGTCCAGCGCGGGTTCTGCCCCGATGTGGCTGGGACGCTCCAACCGCTCCGTCACCCCCGACTTCAACGCCCGCGCCATCCCCACCAATTGCACGCGGATCTGCCGGTGCTCGGCCTTCAACATCACCTGCATCCGCGCGCTCGCCTGCTCGTCACGCGGGTCCGGCCGCGTGTTGCCCAGAATCTCCAGGGTGCTGATGCACATGCGCAGGTGCCGCTGGATCGCATCCAGCTCGGTCATGGAAATGCGCACTTCCTTGGACACCGACGGCATCAGCGAGCGCAATTGCAGCATCGCCGCGTTGAGGCGGTTCATTAGCTTGAGGTGCTCGTCATCGGTGACCGACCGCCCGTTGATGATCCGGCTGTAAATCTCAGCGCAGTCACGCAACGCGCTGGCCAGGTTGTAGCGCCACGAGTACACCGCATACAGCGGCAGGGCGAAGGAGAAGGCCAGTGCCAGCACAATACCGATCAGGATGTCCACGGTACGCCACAGGCCATCGGAGATCGGATTGTCCCCGTGGCCTGCGACGATAAACACCGTGATCGCCGACAGCAGCGCGATGTACCCGCCCTTGCCGATGGCGTGATAGGAAAAGAACCCGCACACCACCGACATCAACAGGTAGGTCAAGAGCGGCTGGCCGAAGTAAGCCTGTTGCAGCACCAACAACAAACCGACGCTGGCGCCGATCAAGGTGCCGTAGGCGCGCTCCACGGCTTTCTTGCCGATGTTGCCGTGGTGCTGCAGGCCGCCGATCACGATCAGCATGGTCACCGACGCCCATTCCCCGTGGGGCAGGTTGATGCCGGTGGTCAGCAGGATCGTCGCCAGCAAGCCAATGGACACGCGCACGGCGTGGATCAACTTGGCGTGGCGGTAGCGGCGGTAGGGGTCGAGCAGGGGGCGCAACAGGCGCCGGGCAAACAAGGGCAGGTTCATCGGTAATAAAAGGGCCTCGGTTCCAGGGCTGTACACAAACACGTGTGGGAGCGGGCTTGCTCGCGAAAGCGGTGGTTCAGTCACTGATGTATCGAATGACACTCTGCCTTCGCGAGCAAGCCCGCTCCCACATTTTTGACCGGCGTAGTTCTCAGAAAATGTAGTCAGTGGTCAGGAAGCTCGAATCGCGGTTGCGCAGGATATCGCTGACCAGCGCCTTGTTGCTCTCCTGGAACTTGGTCGCCACCAGCGTGCGGATCGAGAACACCCGCAATGCGTCATGCACCGACAGCGTGCCCTCGGCCGAATTCTTGCGCCCGTTGAACGGGAAGGTATCCGGCCCGCGCTGGCACTGGGCATTGATGTTGATGCGGCCGACCTGGTTGGCGAAGGTATCCACCAGGCGCCCGACTTCCACGGCGTTGGTGCCGAAGAGACTCAGCTGTTGGCCGAAGTCCGAGTCCAGTACGTACTCGATCACGGTTTCCAGGTCGCGGTACGGCACGATGGGCACCACCGGGCCGAACTGTTCTTCGTGGTACACGCGCATCTGCGGGTTCACCGGGTACAACACTGCCGGGTAGAAGAACGACCCACGGCTCTCGGCGCCATGCTCATTCACCACTTTGGCGCCGTGCTGCGCGGCATCCGCCACCAGCCCGTTGAGGTAATCCACCTTGCCCACTTCGGGCAAGGGCGTCAGCGCCACGCCGTCTTCCCACGGCATGCCGGGTTTGAGCGTGGCCACCTTCTTGTTGAATTTGTCGATAAAACTGTCAACCACGTCTTCATGCACAAACAGGATTTTCAACGCGGTGCAACGCTGGCCGTTGAACGACAGCGAACCGGTAACGGCTTCACTCACCGCGTTGTCCAGGTCCACTTCAGGCAGCACGATGCCAGGGTTTTTCGCGTCCAGGCCAAGGGCAGCACGCAAACGGTGTGGCTTGGGGTGCAGCTTTTTCAAATCACTGGCGGCCTTGTTGGTGCCAATGAACGCAAAGATATCGATCTTGCCGCTGGCCATCAGTGCGCTGACGGTTTCGCGGCCGCTGCCGTAGATCACGTTGATCACCCCGGCCGGGAAGCTGTCTCGGAACGCCTCCAGCAACGGGCGGATAAGCAGCACGCCGAGCTTGGCCGGCTTGAACACCACGGTGTTGCCCATGATCAGCGCCGGGATCAACGTGGTGAACGTTTCGTTGAGCGGATAGTTGTAAGGGCCCATGCACAACGCCACGCCCAGGGGTACGCGGCGGATCTGGCCGAGGGTGTCCTGCTCCAGCTCGAAACGGCTGCTGCGGCGGTCGAGTTCCTTGAGGGCATTGATGGTGTCGGTGATGTAGTCGCAGGTGCGGTCGAATTCTTTCTGCGAGTCCTTGAGGTTCTTGCCGATCTCCCACATCAGCAGCTTGACCACCGCTTCGCGCTGTTCACGCATGCGCCGCAGGAAGGCTTCGACATGCTGGATCCGGTCAGCCACGCGCATCGTCGGCCATTCACCCTGGCCCCGGTCGTAGGCGCGCACGGCGGCGTCCAGGGCGGTGAGGGCGGTGTCGGCGTCCAGCAGCGGTGTGCTGCCAATGTGTACGCGCTCTTCACCGAATTGCACCGGGCTTTGTACCCGGGCCAAGGGGCCGTTCCACACGTGCAACTGGCCATCGACCAGGTAATCCCGTTGTTCAATGGGCGCTCCGAGCTGGAATTGCGCGGGAATCTCGTCGGCGGTGGCGGGAAACAGCTGGGCGAGCAGGTTGTTGGTGGTCATGTCGCTACCCCTGGAATAGTTGCAAAACATGACTAGAGAGTCACCCAACAACAGGCTCTATGGCAAGGCTTGCGCGCTTTCTTCTACGCCTGCGGGTAAACTGCGCGGCTTTTCAGAAGGAGTTCACATGAGTCAGTACCAGCCGGGCATTCTTGCCGCACCGGTGCCGTTGCAGGCACGCCATCTGTTTTTTTCCGTGGAAAGCCTGGCCGCTGTGCCCGCAGCGCTGGACGCCCTGGTGCAGTTGGCCGATTCGGCGGCGGTGGTCGGTTTCGGTGAGCCGCTGGTAAACGCTTTGGGTGTTCACATTGATGGCCTGCGCCCATTCCCGGCCGTCAGCGGCCCGGGCGCGCACAACCCGTCGACGCAGCAGGCGTTGTGGGTGTGGTTGCACGGTGTGGATCGCGGTGAACTGCTGTTGCGCAGCCGCGCGTTTGAAAAAGCACTGGCCCCGGCGTTTCGCCTGGTGCAGATGACCGAAGGCTTCCGCTACAAGACCGGTTTTGACCTGACCGACTACGAAGACGGCACCGAAAACCCCCACGACGACGCCGCCGTCGAAGCCGCCCTGACCGACAGCGGCGCCAGCTTCGCCGCGATCCAGCAGTGGCAGCACGACCTCGACGGTTTCGCCGCGCTGCCGGCCCAGGAGCGCGACCACATCATCGGCCGTCGCCATGGCGACAACGAAGAGCTGGACGACGCCCCGGCGTCCGCCCACACCAAACGCACCGCCCAGGAAAGCTTCACCCCGGAAGCCTTCGTGGTACGCCGTTCGATGCCATGGGCCGAGAACGGCCAGGCCGGGTTGATGTTCCTCGCGTTCGGCCACTCCTTCGACGCCTTCGAAGCACAACTGCGCCGCATGAGCGGCCTGGAAGACGGGATCGTCGATGGCCTGTACCGCATCAGCACGCCGTTGACCGGTGGCTACTATTGGTGCCCGCCGATCAAGGACGGGCACCTGGACCTGAGCGCACTCGCCCTCGCGTCGCACCGATAAACCCGTAGGAGCCGGCTTGCCAGCGATGGCGGTGCGTCAGCTTGCATCGCTGCAACGGATAGACCGCAATCGCCGGCAAGCCGGCTCCTACAGTGGGCGCGTCGTGCCCCCCCATCCTCTTGATCAGCTGTTCTGCCTATCCCCATGCGCCGCCTGGCGCTGCGCGAACAGCGGCATCATCCCGGCGCCCCGGCAGTGGCGGCAGCCATACACCCCCAGCACCACCGGCTCCTTGACCACAGGTTTGGGCGCAGGCGCCTGTTCGAACCAGGTGGGCGCGACGAAGCGATAACCCTGACCCGGCGCCGTGGCGATGTAGAACGAATCGTCGTCGTTCAGGGCACGCCGCAGCGTCTTGATCTGGGTGCGCAGGTTGCATTCTTCCACCACCAGCTTGGGCCAGGCGATGTCCAGCAGTTCGGTTTTCTCCAGCAGTTGGCCGGGCCGCGAGGCGAGGGCGATGAGCAAGGTCAGGGCGCGGTTGCCCAGGGCCACGGGTTGCCCGTGCTTGAGCAGCAGATGACGTTGGGGCAGCAGGCGGAACGGGCCGAAGTGGATCTCGAAGGAAGCGTCATCGGTGAGGTAGCTGCGGGTCGGGTACGTCATGTCATTTAACCTTTAGGCGTTGGAATCACAGCCCGGTGCGGCTCCCTTTTGCGCCGGGTTGCAGGGGAGGGTCAGGTCTTGATTGCAGGGATCGGATAGGCACTCATGGATCACCTGGAAGTTCTTTCATATAGCAATGCCTGCGAACTAAGGGGTTTGGCTATTAGTGCAACTGTACTAATTCGTTTGGGGAAATTAGTTGCCAACGCGGTTTAAGGTCACTCGCGCCGAGCTATCAAACGCGATCATTAAGTCGCTTTTGTTACAAATGGAAATATCTGGAAAGTTGGGCAAAGGGCTATTAGCGAAAAATGTGAAGTTGTCCCGAAAAAAGTTGTGAAGGTGTGACCTGTCAGTCACTTCGGTGCGGGGTGGGTGGGCAGCAAGGCTCGATGAGTCGGGGTGAGAGCCCCGTAAACAGGGGGCTCTGTCGTGTCTTGAATTTTTTATAAAAGTTCCATGACCTGAAGGCGGTGAATTTTTCTCAACGCCAGGTTGAGCCAAACCTTTCACACGGCGTATCTGAAACGTTTCACAAGCTTTCACAGCGAAGGCGTTTTGATCCTGAGTAGTATGGATCCCATGCAAACCAACGGCGGTTCGAAAGCTCACTGTCTGACGTTTTGGGCATTCACCGGTTTGCATACTTTCAGCTTGCTGTTGCGCAACTGAATAACTTCCCTATCGATGCAAGGAGATGAACATGGCTGATGTCCCACCAGTAAAAGCAGGCGGCGCCGACGACGCTATCGCGAAGATGGAAGCGACCTTCAACATGGCTATCGAGAAGTCGGCCAAGATCACCGAAATCAGCACCGCGAAAAAAGCGGAGCTCGACGCCACTAAACAGCGTCCGCAGAACTGATTCGCCAAAACGGGCGGCGCCGGCGCTGCCCGTTTACCTCCTGATTGTTGACCCCGTTGCACCGTTGTTGATCGGCACAGGCGTGCCTGCGGCCTGTGATTCTCAAGGGGGCAAACCCGAACATGACAGCCTTGATTTCTTTGGGCCCGGTCGCCGGTATTGGCGCGCCGACCCTGACAGTGACCGGCGGTTTGCACCAGGGCAGTTCCCTGGTGCTCGACCAGCCGGTCTATACCATCGGCGCCGAACTGGCGGCCGATCTCGTACTCAGCGATCCCGGCATTGCCGGCCTGCACTTGCGCCTACGTTTCGAAGGCGGGCAAGTGGCGGTCGAAGCCCTGGGTGGCGAGGTGCTGATCGCCGGTCTGGTGCGTATCCCCCAGGGCAGCGGCCATCGCGCGCGACTGCCCTTGCAACTGCGCATTGGTACGGCAGGCGTGAGCCTGGCATTGCCGGCGGGCGCAGAACAACCTGTGGCCGCACCGCGCAAGTGGACGCCGTGGATCGTCGCCACGGCGTTGCTGTTCATTTGCGCGGGCGCGTTGGCGTTTCGCAGCGAAGCGCCGCTGATCCCCGCAGCCGCCGTGGCCGAAACGCCGCTGGTGAAAAAACCTTCCCGCGAGCAGGCCAAAACCTGGCTTGAACAGCAACTGCTGGCGGCCCATCTGGACGGCATCAAGGTCAGCAACGGCAACGGCCAGCTCAGCGCCGTGGGCACCTTCGAGCAATCCCAGAAGCCGCAGTGGCTGGCCTTGCAACAAGCCTTTGACCAGCGTTACGGCCAGCAAGTGGTGCTCAACCCCCGGGTGACCGCGCGCGCGGATGCAGCGCGGCCGCGTGTGCGGTTCCAGGCCGTGTGGTTCGGCACCAATCCCTATGTGATCAACGACAGCGGCAAGCGCCTGTACCCCGGCGCGGCACTGGCGGACAACTGGGTGCTGGAGCGCATCGAGAACAACCAAGTGATTCTCGCCCGAGGCGAGGAGCGCTTTACCTTCACGTTATGAGCCTGCCCATGGAATGCACACGATCCAACCGTAGGAGCGCCCTACGCCCAATACGAGCCCATGCATGAAAGTCGAACCCCGCCCGCTCATCCAAAGTGACGTACGCAGCGCCCCCGTCGAAGCCATTCGCCCGGTCAGTTCGCGCCAGGCGACCGCGTTCGAAGCGGTCCTCAAGACCCGCAAGACCCAGACCCGCCGCTCCCTGCGCAGTGACCTTGAAGCACTCACCAGCGCTGCCGGCGTCGACTCGTTGCTGTTTGGCAGCGCACGTTCCCTGGAGCTGCTGGAGCACGTGATGGAACACATCCTGCCCACCCTGGACGCCGAGCCGCACATCAAGGAACTGGCCACCGAGTTGATCGGCGAAGAGATCGAGATGCGCCGCAACCTCGAACAGCAACGCTCGGAGGTGCATGCCTGATGGCCCGCGATAACGACGACGCCGTGCAACTGCTCAAGGGCATTGGCGAGCTGTACCGACGCAATGGGCAGTCCCAGCGTGCCCTGGTGATGTTGCTGATCGCCGTCAGTGTCGCGCCCCACGACGGCGTGCTGCTGCGTTCGTTGGTACTGGCGTTCACCGACAGCGGCGACGCCCCCCGTGCGTTGGGCGCCCTGGACCGTCTGGTCGCCCTGGAAGGCGAATCCGCCAGCCTGTTGCTGCTGCGCGCCCGCGCGCTGTGGTACGGCGAGCGCAAGGACGAAGCGCGCCAATGCTTCAAACGCTACCTGGCCGCACGCAGGGCTGGCGCATGAGTGCACTAAACCGCCTGAACAACCTGGCCCGCCTCGCGGCCCAGCGCACCGACGTGATCATTGTCGCTTTTATGCTGATGGCGATTGTGATGATGATCATCCCGCTGCCCACCTACCTGGTGGATGCGCTGATCGGCCTCAACATTGCCCTGAGCATCCTGATCCTCATCGTCGCGTTCTACATCGGCCATTCCGTGGAGTTCTCCGCGCTGCCGCCGCTGATCCTGCTCAGCACGCTGTTCCGCTTGTCGCTATCGATCACCACCACGCGCTTGATCCTGCTGCACGGCGACGCCGGCCACATCGTCAAGGCCTTCGGTGACTTCGTGATCGCAGGCCAAGTGGTGGTGGGCATGGTGGTGTTCCTGATCATCACCGTGGCGCAGTTCGTGGTGATCACCAAGGGCGCCGAGCGCGTGGCGGAAGTGGCCGCGCGCTTCACCCTGGACGCGATGCCCGGCAAACAGATGAGCATCGACAACGACCTGCGCAACGGCGATATCGACCAGGCCGAAGCCCGTCGCCGTCGCTCACGCCTGGAGCGTGAAAGCCAGATGTTCGGCGCGATGGACGGCGCCATGAAATTCGTCAAAGGCGACGCCATCGCCGGCCTGGTGATCCTTGCGGTCAACCTGCTGGGCGGCATGCTGATCGGCATGATCGAGCGCGACATGCCCTTTGGCGTGGCGGTGCACACCTACTCGCTGTTGACCGTGGGTGATGGCCTGATCGCACAGATCCCGGCGCTGCTGATTTCGGTGGCGGCGGGCACGGTGGTGACCCGTGTGAACAGCGACGGCGAAGCCGGCGACCTGGGCAGCGAGATCATCAAGCAACTCGGTGCCAGCTACCGTGCGCTGGGGTTGACCGCGCTGATCATGATCGGCGTGAGCCTGTTGCCGGGCTTCCCGACGTGGGTGTTCATTGGTTTATCGGCGGTGTTTGGTGGCGCAGCGTTCGTGATGTATCGCCGTCACAATCGCCAGCCCGAGGACGAGGTGCAGGTGCTGGCCGAGGCGCCGGAACCGGTGGTCGACGTGCAAGCCGAACTGGACGACAACCTGCTGCCCGACACTCGCGTGCTGCTCACTCTTGGCAGCGGCTTGTCCCAGAGTGCGCCGCGCCAGTTGCTGCGCCAGCGGGTCGAGGCGTTGTGTCACGACATTCGCACCGATCTGGGCGTGGATGTGCCGGTGCCGGGCATCTACATGGAAGCCAAGGCCACGCCCGGCAGCTTCCGCGTGTCCCTGGAAGGCGTGCCGGTGAGCGAAGGCGAGTTGCCGATCAACTGCCTGCTGCTGCAGGACGACCCGGTGCATGTGCAGTTGCTGGACATCGCCACCGAGCAGGCCGACTCGCCGCTCAACGGCCGCAGCGCGCACTGGATCGAACGCCAGCACGAAGACACCTTGCGCAACGCCGGTATCGGTTTCCTGTTGCCCGATGAAGTGCTGCGCGGTGTGCTTGAACGCAGCCTGCGCCGCTACGCCGCAGACTTCCTCGGTATCCAGGAAACCCGCTTGCTGCTGGAGCGCACCGAAGCCACCTACGGCGAACTGGTCAAGGAAGCCTTGCGCCTTGTGCCTCTGCAACGGGTGGCCGAAACCCTGCGCTTGCTGGTGGGCGAAGGCGTGTCGATCCGCAACCAGCGCGCGTTGCTCGAAGCCATGGTGGAGTGGGGCGCCCGCGAAACCGACGCCGGGCGCCTGACCGAGCACCTGCGTGCCGCACTGGCGCGGCAGATCAGCCATCAGTACGCCGACCGCAACCGCGTCATCGGGGCATTGGTCTTGGCGCCGGGCCTGGAAGACCAGTTGCGCGCGTCCCTGCGCCGCCAGGAGCCCCAGCGTGAATTGATCCCCGAAGACATCAGCCGCGCCTTGCTCGCCCAGTTGCGCCAGGCCTGCGAGAACACCCGTGAGGTCAACAGCGCGGTGTTGCTGGTGCACCCGGAACTGCGCCGCAGCCTGCGTCGCCTGGTGCTGCGCGGCGAGCTGGACCTGGCGGTGCTGTCGTTCCGCGAGCTGGCCACCGAGTACAACCTGCAAGCGCTGGTGACCATCAGCCTCACCGATATTTCCAATCGTCGCGCGCCTGCCGCGGCTTCCGTCACTTCCCTGGCGTCTGCCTCATGATGCGTTTTTGTGTGCTGTTGTTCGCGTTGATTTGCACTGCCAGCCAGGCTCAGGAAATTGCCACCGGCGCCGGGGGCACCCTTAACCTGGCGTCCGGTGAAGGGCGCATCCTGCACTTTGTGGCACCGGTGGATTCGGTGCTGGTGGCCGAGCCGAACGTGGCCGACCTGCAAGTGGTGTCCCCGGGTACGCTCTACATCTTCGGCAAGGCACCGGGCAATACCAGCCTGATCGCCTTGGGCAACGACGGCAAACAACTGGCCAGCCTGACCTTGTCGGTCAGCAGCGGCACCCAGGCGGTGACGGCGCCGATGCAGGAACTGCACCCCGGCAATGGCGCGCAGATCACCGGTGCTGGTAACCGCCTGATCGCCAAGGGCACCGTAGGTTCGGTGGCCGAAGCCACTGACCTCAACGCGCTGCTCAATCCCCAGGGCCAGGGCTTTCAAAGCGCGATCAACACCACCGAATACACCGGCGCAGCCCAGGTGAACCTGCGCGTGCGGTTTGCCGAAGTGTCGCGCTCGGAACTGCTGCACTACGGCGTGAACTGGAACGCAATGTTCAACAACGGCACGTTCTCGTTTGGCCTGATCACCGGTGGCCCGTTGGCGGCCGCGACAGCGGGTGGCCTGGCGACGGCGGGCACCGGCTCCGGCAATGTGAACATCGACGGCATGCTCGACGCGCTGCAGGCCAACGGCATTCTGCAGATCCTCGCCGAACCGAATATCACTGCCATGACCGGCCAGACCGCCAGCTTCCTCGCGGGTGGCGAAGTGGCGATCCCGGTGCCGGTCAACCGTGACCTGGTGGGCATCGAATACAAGTCGTTCGGGGTGTCGCTGCTGTTCAACCCGACCTTGCTGCCCAACGGCCGCATCGCCCTGCAAGTGCGCCCTGAGGTCAGCAGCGTGGTCAGCGGCGGCACCGTGGACTTCGGCAACTTCCACGTGCCGTCCTTCAGCGTGCGCCGTGCCGATACGCGGGTAGAAGTCGGCAGCGGGCAGACCTTTGCCATCGCCGGCCTGTTCCAGCGTGAAAGCAGCCAGGATATCGAGAAACTGCCGTTGCTGGGCGACCTGCCGATCCTGGGCAACCTGTTCCGCTCCAAGCGCTTCCAGCGCAATGAAACCGAACTGGTGATTTTGATCACGCCTTACCTCGTGGAGCCGGTGCGCGGTCGCACCCTCGCCACGCCCCTGGACGCCCAACCGGCTACCGCAGCGGCCACCGGACCGCGCAGCGGCGGGGCGTTCGGTTTCTACATGAATTGATGAGGGGGCCTGCGATGACGGCTTTGCGTGTGTTGATGCTGTTGCCCCTGGCGCTGATGGGCTGCCAGACCCACTTGGCGCCGGCGTATTACTCCTCCGAATACCGGGCGGATGGTTTGCCGACGCAATGTCAGCAGCCGCCGGCGACGGACACCGTTGGCCTGGGCGAGGATTTCAAGCCGACGCTGGCGTTGGGGTGTGCGAATAATTTGAATCTGATGCAGATGGTTGAGCGCAAGCAGGACCTGACCCAGGGCCGTGCGACGGGCCCGGCCATGGCGGCGCCGGTCGGGCGGGCGGCGCAGGTGTATATCGAGGGGTTTGATCGTGAGCAGTTGCAGCGGCGCAAGGATCAGCAAGAGGCCAAGGCTGGTGCAGCGGGGGGGCAACAATGACCTCCTTTTCTGGCACCCGGTATCTTTCTGATTCCCCACATCCCAACTGTGGGAGCTGGCTTGCCTGCGATGACGCCCACCCAGCCACCCCAACCCTACCTGACACCCTGCATTCCAACTGTGGGAGCTGGCTTGCCCGCGATGGCGCCCACCCAGCCACCCCAACCCTACCTGACACCCCGCATTCCAACTGTGGGAGCGGGCTTGCTCGCGAAAGCTTTGTGTCAGGCGCTAGAGGTTTTGGGGTGGAGTACATATCCATTGCTGCGGTAACGGCGACTTATGGTTCCGCTCTTACAGCGGGTCACTTTTGGAAAGGCCGGAAGCCGGCCCAGCCAAAAGTAACCAAAAGGCCTTCGCCCCACCACTCGGCACCTCGCCTAGGCTCGGTGTTCCCTCACTCCGGCTTGAATCCGTGGGCCGCCGTCATGGGCCATCCCTGGCCCAGGACGGCTAACCCGGCGTCCTGCCGGGTCACCCACGGATTCAAGCCTGCGTT
>NZ_JACARO010000115.1:0-1969 GCF_013386585.1 Pseudomonas sp. P7548
CAGGTGGTCGCGATCAAGCAGGGCGAACGCTACGACCGTAACAAGACGCTGGAGCGCCACCGTGACAACGCCTTGTTCGTGGGGTTTGCGCCAGCGGAACATCCGAAGATCGTGATCTCGGTGATGATCGAGAACGGCGAGGCCGGTGGCCGCGTGGCGGGCCCGGTGGTGCGGCAGATCATGGACGCCTGGCTACTGGATCAGGACGGTCACCTGAAGCCGCAATATGCGACGCCCGCCAAGGCGCCCGGAGACCCGCACGTCTGAGTCACACCTTCCACGCGTCCCACTGCTCCACGCCTTCATGTGCCAGCCATGGCACATCGTGGGCTGTCCAGATGTGCGAGGTGGGCCGTACGCCAGGATCATCGTCCAGCGTCGCCACTCGCACAATCACATGGGGTTGATGCCCTCGCTCGGCCATCAGATGTGAGCCGCAGCGAGAGCAGAAATGCCTGAGCTTGCCCGGCGAAGATTCATACGAGGATAAAAGCGCCTCACCTTGTGTCCAGCGAAAGTGCTCGCGCATCACCCCTGCGGTTGCCACAAAAGGCGCCGCATGCACTTTGCGGCAGCTTTCGCAGTGGCAGTGGCTGATGGGCATATCCAGGCTGTCGAGTTGATACTGCACAGCCTTGCAAAAACAACTTCCGTGGAGCTGTTGACTCATTGCGTGCCATCTCAAAGGGGGAGGGCACAATCTACCTTTTGCGGGCACGCTGCGCATTAGAGTCATACAAGTCGTTACCCTTATTCCTACATTGGTTTAAATTGCAAGGCGTTCTCATTCGTACGCAATATCACTATGCCTCTGTCTGCTGTGCCTCACACTTCTCGTGAACCCGTTGGGCAGCTCTACGGCGATCACCACCGTTTGCTGGTCAGTTGGCTGTGCGCACGCCTGGGTTGCTCACAGCAGGCGGCGGAACTGGCTCAAGACACCTTTGTCCGCTTGTTGCTGGCCGAACGCACTCAGCCCGTGGCCGCTGAATTGAAAGAGCCCCGGCACTTTCTGGTGACGGTTGCCAAGCGCGTGATGATCGACAGTTTCGCCACAAAGCCCTTGAGCAAGCATACCTCCAGGCCTTGGCCGAACAACCGCAAGGCTCTGCCATTTCGCCGGAAGGTTCCTACACCACCGGCGCCACCAGCACTGCGACCAAGCTGCCGCTGTCCCTGCGCGAAACGCCGCAGTCGGTCAGCGTAGTCACCCGCCAACTGGTGGATGACCAGCACCTGTCCACGCTCAACGAAGTGCTGGCCAACTACCAGGTGGACGAGCACTTGTCCGTGGGGCTGAACGTCAACAACCTGTTCGACAAGAAATACTACGACGGCATGGGCACGTTCAACTCCGGCTCCTACGGCGAGCCGCGTAATGCGATGGTCAACGCCAAGTGGAAATTCTGAGGGCCTAGCACTGCCAGTGCGTGGCCGAAAAGGTTGCGCATTGGTCGATGTCGCCTACTGTCAATGGAGGAGGTGACTTATGCATGTACTAGATCGCATCGAACGAAAAGTCCTGCTCAATGCTTCACGTAAGCAGGTGTGGGAGGCACTCACCGATGCCGAACAGTTTGGCAGCTGGTTCGGTATCGCCCTCAAGGGCAAAGCCTTCGCTGCCGGGGAAACCCTCGAAGCGCCGATCACTTACCCGGGTTACGAGCATGTGACCTGGAAGGCCAGGATCGAACGTATCCTGCCGCAAACCCTGTTTTCTTTCTGGTGGCACCCTTATGCGGTCGAGAAAGGGGTCGATTACGACAAGGAGACGCCCACCCTGGTGGAATTCACCATCGAAGACCGGGCTCCTGGCATTCTGCTGCGGGTGGTGGAATCCGGTTTTAATGCCGTGCCCGAAGCCCGTCGCCAAAAAGCTTTCAAGATGAATTCCCGTGGCTGGGACGAACAAATGGGCAACATCGAAACCTACCTCAACCAAGCCTGACCTCTTGTAGTGAGCGGGCTT
>NZ_JACARO010000115.1:2026-4625 GCF_013386585.1 Pseudomonas sp. P7548
CAAGCCCGCTCACTACAAGCTGTCAGCCTTCGTGGGCCGTGGTGATTTCCAGGGTGTCGGTGAAGGTCACCAACACACTCTGCCCCACCTTGAGGTCTTTAAGCCCCGCACGAATCTCCGGTTTTTCCACATTCAGCACCTTGGTCGCCCCCGTCGGGTTTTCCAGGGTGACCTGGTTTTTCTTCAGGTCGATGTGGGTGATCTTCAACTGCACCTGCACCTGGCGGAACGCTGCGCCGCCGGGGTTCGGGTTGTCGGCGGTCGCACGGATTACGCCGGTTTTTTCACTGGCATCCGGTGCACTTTTGTCGATGTCGGTATCGAGCACGGCCGCAACCGAATGGGTGGTCAGCACTTTGACTTGATCACCTACCTTGAGATTGCCCAGGTCCTTGGCATCCTCGCTGAGCTGCACATGCACCGGGTTGCCTTGGGCGCCCGCCAGCACCACTTGATGCTTGGCAGCATCCACCGACAGCACTTTGGTGGTCACTTCATCGGCTTCAAGGGATTTGGACAGCGGGATGTCGGCGGCGTAGGCGAGGTTGCCGGCGGCCAAAAGTGTGGCCAGGGCAATGGCCTGGCGAAGCGTGCGAACAGTGTTCATTGAGTGGACTTCCCTGTGAGTGAAGCCCTGAGTCTAGTGGCGAGCCGGCGATGCGCAACTGCGCCGGCTCGCCCTCCAGTCAAACGTTTAGAAATCCACCGTCGCCGACAGCTTGGCCACGCGCGGATCGCCCTGGGTCAGGTAACCCCCGAGTGCCGACTCCCAGTACTTGGTGTTCGCGACGTTCTCCACGGTCGCGCCCAGCGTCACATCACGCTGTTGCACCTTGAAGCTGTAGCGTGCACCCACATCGAAGCGGTTCCACGTTGGCAGGCTCAAGTTGTTGGCGGCGTCGGCGTACTGGCCACCGGTACGCAGCATGCGGCCGTTGACCGTCACGCCTTGCAGGCCTGGCACATCCCAATCTACCCCGGCGTTGAGCTGGAACGAAGGCACGCCGACCGCACGGTTGCCGTCATTGGCGCCGCCCGCGGTACCGCTGACTTCGGTGTGGATGATCGTCGCGCCGCCCAGCAGGCGCAGGCCGGCAACAGGCTCGCCGAAGACGTTCAACTCGACGCCCTTGTTGACCTGCTCACCCTGGAACACAAACGTCGCGGTGCCGTCCCCGTTCAGCTCAGAGTAACCCTGGGTCGGTTGTTCGATGCGGTACACACCCAGCGTTGCGCCGTAGCTGCCCATGTCCACTTTCACCCCGGCCTCGGTCTGCTTTGAGCGGGCGGGTGCGAAGGTCTGGTTCTTGTTGGTCACGTTGGCGCCAGCAAAGGTTGTCGGTGCGGTCGGCCCGGACGCCAGGCCTTCGATATGGTTGGCGTAGAACGACACATGGTCCCACGGTTTGAACACCAGGCCGTACACCGGCGTGGTGATGCCCTTGTCATAGTTGGCCGTGCGCTCGCCGGTGCCGTAGGCATAGCCTTGTACCACCAGTTCCTGACGGCGCAGGCCGGCGGTGAACAGCACGCGGTCATCCAGGAAACCAAAGGTGTCCGACACCGCTGCACTGCGGGCGAAGGTCTTGGCGGTGATGCCCGGGTCGTTCATGTCGCCACCCGTGAAGCTGCCCTTGACCGGCTGCGCCACGTCGACCGGGTTGTAGATATTGCTGGCGTGCCCGGTGAAGTCAAAGTCGTAGGCATTGCGAGACTGGGTCCAGATCCCGGTCAAACCGACGTTCAGTTTATGGCTGACGGCGCCGGTCTGGAACTTGCCGTTGAGGCCGGCCATCAGGCTGGTGTTGTCTTCCTGGTGGGCGATGCGCGAGCCGGTCACGGTGGCGTTGCCCAGGGTGTCGTTCACGGTGGTCGAAGAGTAACGCCCGATCTCGTTGGTGTGCTTGGCACCGGCTGCAAGGTAGGCCGTCCAGTTGTCGTTGAGGTCGTACTCGCCACGCAGCATGCCGAAGGTATCTTCCAGGCTGGTGGTCGCCCAGCTAGGCGCGTAGTTGGTCTCGGCCGAAGGGGCGTCGGGAATGTGGGTCAGTGTTTGCCCGAGGAACACCGAGTTGCGCCCGCCGTTGACCTGCTGCTTCTGGTACACGAAGTCTCCCGACAAGCGCAGGGCATCACCACGGTAGTCCAGGCCGACCGAGAACAGCTTCGAGCGTTGGCTCTCATCGTCCACACCGGTATCGCCTTCGCGCTGGGAGAGGTTCACCCGCGCGCCGAAGCGGTTGTCTTCGCCGAAGCGCTGGCCGATGTCCAGGTGTTCGCCCACCCGGCCGTCGTTGCTGATGTCGGTGCTGAAGCGGCGCAGCGGCACGTCGTCGGCGCGCTTGGGTTGCAGGTTCACACCGCCCCCAATGCCTGAACCCCCTGGAGTCACGCCATTGATGAAGGCGTTGGGGCCCTTGAACACTTCAACCCGCTCCAAGGCATCGGTGGACATGAGCTGGCGCGGCACGATGCCGTACAGGCCGTTGAACGAGATATCGTCGCCATTGAGCGGCAGGCCACGAATCACAAAGGCCTGCGATTGGTTGGCATACCCTGACGCCTGGCGCACCGAGGAGTCGTTGAGCAACACATCGCC
>NZ_JACARO010000116.1 GCF_013386585.1 Pseudomonas sp. P7548
GGCTTCGGTCATCAGGTTGAAGCGGCCGTCACCGATCTGCTCTTCCACGTAGGGCACGGCCAGCGGCGGTTGGCCTTCGCGCTCCAGCACCATGCCCTTGGCCGTGACGTTCATCGCCCAGGCCGGTTTATGGCCATTGGCCCGCAGGATCATGCGCTTGAAGTCCGGGTCGTTGCAGGCCGAGGTCGAGCGTTCTACGCGGTAGAGCTGTTGCAGGTCCACCGAACCCTGGGTACCGGCAGCCACGCCAGAGAACTTGCCGCGCAGGTCGGCAAACAGCGCACCTTGCTGGCCGGCCAGGGAAGCGGCTTCCTGCAGCACGCTGGTGCCGCCGGTGTCGTTGACGACATAGTTACGCTGGTCGCCGCACGGCTGGAACAGCAGCTTGCCGCCGACCGCTGTCAGTTCACCCTGCATGCGGGTCATCCCGACAGTAGAGGTTTTAGCCGGCTCGCTCTCGAACATCTGGCAAGCGGTGAACAGCGGCAGCAGGGCAAACAGGGCGAGGGTACGGACGGCACGCATTTATCGGTCTCCAAACAAGTGCCGCCACGTTACGCAGGCTGGCGCTGCATCACAAGTGCGGGACACCGTTTGAACCGTCTGCGCGACAAGGATGGGAAACGGAGCGTTGCTGATGGAGACTTTTCCTACACTCAAGGCTAGAGCGTCGTGAGAGTGTCGACTTCTTTTCACTGGGAGACAGCCATGAACATCAAATGGGGCATCTGCGCACTGCTGTTCTGGGCAAATGTTGCCTTTTCGGACGAACCCGCCCGGCTCGAATACTCGTCAGCCACGGATTTCACGGATATCTCGTTGACGCTCAAACGGGCCGGGCACGCTGTCCCGGCCAATGTTGAGGTCAATGTTTCGCTGAGCCCGGAGGCGAAGGCCAGAACACAATCCATCACGCTGCTTGCCTACCAGAAGTACGTCACACTCTACGTTGACGGTTATCTGATCAATACGGCCAAGGTTCAAAGCCCGCTGGGCGGTGCGTTCAGATTTCCGGCCCCGCGTGCGCTGGTGAGTGAATGGATGTCCGAGCCTTCGCGCGAAGCAATTGCCGTTCAGCCCACGATGTAGGTCTGACCGGTCTGCAGGCCTTCGACGCTTTTTGCGTAGGCCAGCGCCACATCGGCACCTGTGGCCGGTTTGAAGCCGCGGAAGTAAGGCGCATAGCTGCCCATGGCTTCCAGCAGGACCGTCGGGCTCACCGAGTTGATGCGCAGGCCACGTGGCAATTCGATTGCCGCTGCTTTGACGAAGGCATCCAGTGCGCCATTGACCAGTGCTGCCGAGGCGCCGGTACGAATCGGGTCACGGTTCAAGATACCGCTGGTGAAGGTGAAAGAAGCGCCATCATTGGCGTACTCGCGGCCGATCAGCAGTAGGTTGACCTGGCCCATCAGCTTGTCGCGCAGGCCCAGTTCAAAATCGGTCTCGCTCATGTCACCCAGCGGCACGAAGTTGACGCTGCCCGCTGCGCAGACCAGCGCATCGAACTTGCCGGTCTGTTCGAACAGTTTGCGGATCGAGTTGCTGTCGCTGATATCCACCTGGAAGTCGCCGCTGCTGCGGCCGATGCTGATCACTTCGTGACGCTGCGCCAGCTCTGCCTTGACCGCTGAACCAACCGTGCCGCTGGCACCAATCAATAGGATTTTCATCGTGCTGTTCCTCCAGGGGGTAAGTGAAGGTTCAGTCTAGTGTGGCTTTTTGGTTGGATAAACGCGCTAATAGGCAACCTTTGGTTTTCAAATGGAAACAATCCATGAGCGAGATGGATGACCTGGCCGCCTTTGCCGTGCTGATCGAAGCCGGCAGTTTCACGGTGGCGGCCGAGCAACTGGGGTGCAGCAAGGGCCAGTTGTCCAAGCGCATCAGCCAATTGGAAGCACAGTATTGCGTGGTGTTGCTGCACCGCACGACCCGCAAGCTCAGCCTGACGGCTGCCGGCGCCGCCTTGTTGCCCCAGGCCCAGGCACTGGTGGTCCAGGTGGACCGCGCGCGCCAGGCACTGGCGCGGCTCAAGGACGACTTGGCAGGGCCGGTGCGTATGACGGTTCCGGTGTCATTGGGCGAAACCTTTTTCGATGGTTTGCTGCTGGAGTTCACCAAGCGCTATCCCCAAGTGCAGATCGAACTGGAACTGAACAACAGCTATCGTGATTTAGCGCGGGATGGGTTCGATCTGGGGGTGCGCTCGGGGGCGATCGAAAACGAGCGCCTGGTGGCCAAGCCTCTGCTGGCCTGGCAGGAGATGACCTGCGCCAGCCCGGCTTATCTGGAACAGCATGGCGAGCCGCTGACGCCGGCCGACCTGGCTGGCCATACCTGCTTGCTCAACAGTCATTACAGCGGGCGTGAAGAATGGCTGTACCACCAACAGCATGAACTGCTGCGGGTGCGGGTCAGCGGCACATTTGCGTCCAACCACTACAACCTGTTGAAGAAAGCTGCGCTGGTGGGGGCGGGTATTGCGCGCCTGCCGTCCTACGTATTACCTGCGGAACTGGCTGACGGTCGACTGCGCTGGCTCCTGCGCGACTATCAGACGCGGAGCCTGCCGATGTACCTTGTTCACCCCTACCAAGGAGGGCTGCCGCGCCGTACCCAGGTCCTCGCCGATTACTTGGTGGACTGGTTCAAGCGCAGCGGCGAGGCCCTCGATCGACTTTAGCGGTAGCGACGTGCAATCAGATGATCGATGGACAGGCAGCCCGGGCCCTTGGCGACCAGCAGCAACAGCAAGGCGATCCAGGTGCCATGGGTCGGGTAGGCGTCCGGGTACACGAACAGCTGAATGGTCAGGGTCATGCCGATCAGCGCAAGGGCCGAGAAGCGGGTGGCAAAGCCCACGAGGATCAGCACCGGGAAAAAGTGCTCGGCAAACGCTGCCATGTGCGCGGCCACTTCTGGCGACAGCAACGGCACATGGTATTCGCTGCGAAACAACGGCAGCGTGGACGCGGCCAGTCGCGGCTCGCCCAGCTGGAATGTGCCGCTGATCAGGTCGATGGCAAAGCCTTCGACTTTGGTCTGTCCCGACTTCCAGAACACTGCCGCGATGGAAAACCGTGCGAGAAAGGCGATCAGGCTGTAGGGAATTTTCTCAAACAAGGCGATGACCCGTTTGATCAGGCACGTTGGGGTTGTGTTCATGGCGATACCTTTTCTTCCAGGTGCAAATGAGTGATGGCGTCGTGGCTGATCAGCACCGTGAGGCATTGGTGCAAGTCGAATTCCGCCGAGGCTTCCAGGGCGTGTGTCACGGCCATTTCCAGCGCCGTGCCATGGTTGAGGCTGTTGATGAAAGCGACCGAGCCCGCGTCGATCGCGAACACCTTGACCGCCAGGCCTTGGCGCAGCACCAGCGCGCCTTGGGGATGCCAGGGGTTCAGGGATGCCAGGGTGCCTTCGGTCTGGTGGGCCGCCCATACCGCCACCACCGCATAGGCGGAATTCAGCGTGGCCAGGGAGGGATGCAGTTGCAGGCGCAATGCCCCCAGGTCGGTTTGACCTTGCAAGGCCTCAAGGACGGCCTGCTGGTTCATGGGCGGTGTATCTGCCGCGTGATAGGCGCGCACCCGCAGGCGCTCAAGCCGCGCGACGTCGGCCAGGTAGGGCACGCTGGCAGCGGGTTCAAAGTCCTGGATGAATGCTGCGAACGCGCTGCCGTACTCGCTGATCAACGGGCTGGCGGGGGGGCACGCCTGCACAAACAGGCCGGCCATTGCGCGGAAAAACGCTTCGCCAACCAATTGGAAGGTCACGGGGTACGCCGACACCAGTGCATTGATCAATGAGCTGTGGACGTTGTTGCGGTACACCGCGAAGCGGCTGGCCGGGTCAGCGCCGTTACTGCTGAACAGGCCGTCGGGGCAGGGCAGGTCGGGCGATATCAAGGCATCGGCAAACGCATCATGAAGGCTCATGGGGTCACCTGCGTCAGGTGCGACTGCGCGTGCTGGGCTTCGGCCAGCAGCACGCTGAAGGCGGGCACCTGATTGTCCCGCTCGATCAACGTGGCCACCGGGCCGGTACGTGCCAGTACCTGCTCATACAACTGCCATACGGCGTTGTCGATGGGCGCGCCGTGGTCATCAATCAGCAAGCGATCACCCAAGCTGTCGGTATCTTCGGCAAAGCCCGCCAGATGAATCTCACCCACAGCGCGCAAAGGCAGCGCATCGATGTAGGCAAGCGGATCGCGCTGATGGTTGATGCACGACACGTAGACGTTATTGACGTCCAGCAGCAAGCCGCAGCCGGTGCGGCGGATGACCTCGCCGATGAAGTCCGTCTCGTCGATGGTCGAGCGCTCGAACTGCACATAAGTCGACGGATTCTCCAGCAGCATCGGCCGCCTGAGGGTGCTTTGCACCTGGTCGATGTGTTCGCACACCCGGTTCAGGGTGGCCGTATCGTAGGCCAGGGGCAGCAAGTCATTGAGAAACACCGGGCCATGGCTGGACCAGGCCAGGTGTTCGGAAAAAGAGTGGGGTTGATAGCGCTCGATCAATTTGGCCAGCCGTGCCAAGTGCTCACGGTTCAACGGGCCTTCGCCGCCGATGGACAGGCCCACGCCGTGCAGCGACAGCGGGTACTGCTCGCGAATCAAACCCAGGTAGTGATGAAACGGGCCGCCGGCCACCATGTAGTTTTCGGCGTGCACTTCAAAAAAGCCGATGTCGGGCGAGGTCTCGAGCACTTCGTTGAAGTGCTCGTTCTTCAGCCCCAGCCCGGCCCTGTAGGGGAGACCGGGCACCTGAGCCGGTGAGACGGAGTGTTGGGGTGAGAGCGTCATCATCAGTACTCAGGTTGCGGATTGAATCAGGACTTGGCCGTGAAAGCCGCTTCCTGGCCAAAACCGGTCGGCGAGGTGCTGCTTGGGGTGGTTTTGCAGGTGCCGGCCGGGACCAGCTTCCAGGCGTTGGCCTGGTCTTTGACTTTCGATGTGCCGGCGCAGGAAGTGCCAGCGCCTGCAGCGCAATCGTTCTTGCCGGCTTCAGCGACACCGAAGCATTTCTGCATGTCGTCGGCGGCGTGGGCGGTGTTGGTCAGGGCGGACAGGCTCAGGGCGGAACCGAGGGCCAGGACGAGGGTAGCGGCGGACAGTTTGGTGGTCATGATGTATCTCCAGCAGTGGGTTGAGGTATCAGGCCTGTTTGCCTGCTTACTCCACTAGAGGCAGCAGGCTGGGTTTCGTTACATGCTCATCGAAAATAATTTAATAAATTCTGGAGCACACAAAAAAATGTGGGAGCTGGGGTG
>NZ_JACARO010000117.1 GCF_013386585.1 Pseudomonas sp. P7548
GGGGGGTAGTCCTGGGGCAGGGTGCTCAGGTGCAGGATCAGTTCGAGGATGAGGGGGGACAGCACCAGGGTGCAGCATTTTTCCGGGAGGGCGGCGGCGCCGGGTTCGATGAACAGGAAGCCGACTTTGCCGTTGGCGGTGATGCGGTTGCTGTGGGCGATGCCGGCGGGGATCCATACGCCGAAACCGGTGGGCACCATCCATACGCCGTCTTCCACGGTGCACACGATGCCGCCGTGGCAGGCCACTACCAGTTGGCCTTTGCGGTGGGTGTGTACGGCGTATTCGGCGTTGTTGCGCTGGGTGCCGAGCATCACCGCGACGGCGGGTTGCGTGAAATCATCGAGTTCAAACTGGCCCACGGTGTAGAGGGTTGTCTCGTCCATTGCGCGGCACTCAGGTGTCTGAATTTGATTATAAGTTGGCAGCATACTCAATATCGGCACGCCCGGGCACTGCCTACCATGGCAGCAGGGCCTTCAAGGTGAAGGCCGATGGTGAGACTTCTGCAATGCTCAGCGAAATCACGTTTGCCAACCTCTACTTGCCGCCGTTTCTGCTTTATGTGGGCGCTGCGGCGTTGATGTATGCGGTGCTGGAACGGCTGATGCGCCGGTGGCTGGACTGGACCTGGCACCCCAGCCTCACGCGGTTTTTTGTCTCGCTGATTGTGCTTTCCACCCTAGTGCTGAAGCTGTGAGGGCGACGCGATGAGGCTCAACAACACGTTGAAAATCCTGGTGACGCTGGTGCTGGGGCTGGTTGCCTTGTTGTTCTGCACGCAGTTGTGGCGCGCCTATGTGCTGGCGCCCTGGACGCGGGACGGGCGGGTCAGCGCGCAGGTATTGCGGATTGCGCCCGAGGTGTCCGGCCAGGTCGAGCGGTTGCTGGTGGGCGACAACCAATGGGTGGCCAAGGGCGCGTTGCTGTATCAGATCGATCAGCGTGCCTACCTGTTGGCCCAGCAGCAGCGCATGGCCGAGCTGGCCGAGGCGCGCAGTGTGTTTGCGCAGCGCACCGCGCAGTTCCGGCGGCGCACTCAGTTGGGTGACGCGATTGCGCGGGAAGAAACCGACAACGCCGCCCAGGACCTGGCCGTGGCCAAGGCGCGGGTGGATGCGGCGCAAAGCCAGTTGGCCCAGGCCGAACTGGACCTGGCGCGCACGACGATTCGTTCACCGGTGGACGGCTACGTCACGCAACTTCGCCTGCAACCGGGGGATTACGCGGTGGCGGGCAGCACCAACATCTATGTGGTCGACGGCCAGAGTTTCTGGGTCACCGGGTACTTCGAAGAGACCAAGCTGCCGGGCGTATGGGTGGGCGCGCCGGCCTCGATCAAGCTGATGGGCTTTGCGCCGTTGCTGGAAGGGCATGTGGCGAGCATCGGCCGGGGCATTGCCGACGGTAACGAGTTGCGCAGTGACAGCGGCTTGCCCCAGGTGGCGCCGACGTTCAGTTGGATACGTTTGGCGCAACGCGTGCCGGTGCGCATCGAGCTGGACGCGGTGCCCGAGGGCGTGGAGCTGGCGGCGGGGATGACGGCCAGTGTCGAAGTGACCGAGCCCGGGAGCGCGCCGCATTGGCGGCTGTCGCGCTGGCTGCAGGCGTTCATGTGATGGCGGGGTATGTGGGGCGGCTATGGGCCGTGCTGCCTCGGCCGTGGACCCAGGCCACCTGGGGCTACGTGGCGCGCAGTGTGATGGCGGCGACATTGGCGTTGTGGCTGGGTTTTCAATTGCACCTGGACTCGCCGTTCTCGGCGGCGTCGACGGTGTTGTTGCTGATCCATCCGCTCCAGGGCGCGGTGATCGGCAAGGGCTTCATGCGGGTGGTGGGCACTGCGCTGGGGTTGTTGGTGGCGGTGATTTTGCTGGGGTTGTTCGCGCAGAAAATGCTGTTGTTCATCCTCGGCATCGGCGTGTGGCTGGGGCTGTGTGTCGCGGGCATGACCCTGCTGCGGCACTACCACGCCACGGCGGCGGTGGTGGCGGGTTACACGGTGTGCCTGGCGCTGGGCCCGGCCATCGTCGCGCCTCAGCAAGGGTTTGATCACCTGGTCACGCGGGGCACGGCGGTGGTGCTCGGCGTGTTGAGCCTGAGCCTGGTGGCTTCCTTGTTTGGGCGTAAGACCGTCGAACGGCGCCTTAGCCCGATGCTCAAGGATGTCTCTTCGCGCGCGCTGCGGTTGCTGGCGAGCCAGTTCAAGGGGGAGGGTGTAGCCGCTGCCGAACGGCGCCAACTCGCCCTCGACATCGCCAAGGTGGATGACCTGCTGGGGATCGGTCGAGGCGAATCGGTGTTGATCCGTTCCAGGTTCGCGGCGCTGCAGGCGGGGTTGGCGTATCTGCAGGCCGTGGCCCTGCAACACCTGTCGGTCGGCCAGCCGGTCGTGGGCGTGTCTGAGGCGCTGCAACAACTGGCTGAAACCCGTGGGGATTTTTCCACGGTCGCTGCGCAGGTCAGGGCGTTGCAAGATGGTCTTGGCGGGGAGTCGGACCGGCTGAGCGATCCGTTGACGGACCTTTCCAATGCCTTGCAGAACTTCGCCTGCGTCGAACACGAAACCCCGGCGCCGGCCCGTGCAGTTGGATTCCACCGGCACTACGGGGACGCGTTGCTCAACGGCCTGCGCGCCCTGGTCGCGACCCTGGCGACCGCTGCCGTCTGGTACTTCACGGCGTGGGATCAGGGGCCAACATTGCTGGCCGTGCTGGGCCCGTCCTGCACCTTGCTGGCGACCAGTCCGGCGCCTACCCAGGGCCTTGCCGGTCTGTTCAGGGGCACGATTTACGGCATCGTGGCGGCGGCCGCGTGCAAGTTCCTGCTGCTGCCGCACATCAGCGGCTTCGCGTTGCTGGCGGTGGTACTGATCGCCTTCTGGGTGTGGGGGATGCAGGCCACCACCCAGCCGCGTCATGCCTTGCAGGCCATTGCCTATCTGATCGCCTTCAACACGCTGGTCGGTACCGGTGGCACCGCCCAATACGACTTTACCGACTTCGCCAACCAGGCCCTCGCCTGGCCCGTGGCGCTGGCGATTTGCATGCTGGCTTTCCAGATCCTGCCCAGAAACCCCGCCGCCCAGGTGCGCGCTCTGAGACGGGCGCTGCACACAAGCACCGGGCGGTTACTGCGCGGTGGTGCGCGTATGGACCTGCTGAAATGGCAGGCCAGGCAACAGCATCGGATGGTGTCGTTGCAGGCGTTGCCGGGGGGCGAGGGTGAAGCGGTGGGCGCGTTGTCGTTGCAACTGAGCCGCAGCTTGGGACGGGTGTATGCCAGGACACGGGAACTGGCGCCGGGCACACCGGTTGCGCGCTGTGCACAGCGGGGAATTCGGCGGCTGTCCAGGCATGCGTTCGAGCCTGGAATAAACGCGGTTCAGGCTCGGTGCACGGCACAGGGTTTGCGGTTGCTGGGGGCAGGGGAGTTGGCGCGGTGTTATCAGGAGGTGGCGCAATTGCTGGGGGCGTACGCGGCGTCCGGCGGCCAATCCTCATAGACAAAGCAGCCTTCTGAAACGGGGTTGCCATCCATGTGGTAGGCCACCCACGCCAGTATGTGCGCCATCCGCTTCGTCCCCGATGGCGTCAATTTGCAGGCCTCGGCGACCTCGTGCAAGCGCGTCCGGCAAATATCGATGTGGAGCCGTACACCCGAAAAACCGCCGAGGTAGCGATAAAATTCATCGAGATAAATACCCACACCGCTCACACCGTAGGTGCCCGCCACCCCTGGAGCGTCCTCGTAAATGGCCATGATGTCGTGGCCTTCCAGTGCTGCGACGCGGGTCAGCACGTCGCAAAAAGCATCCTTCAGGGCATTGCTGATCCAAAGGTTGTAGCTGTCACCGATGATGATGGGGGCGCCCATGTGGCTGTTCTCAGTGTCTAGACGGGTGTGGAATCGGGCCTGACGTGCCTATGTTCGATGGCAACGTTCAGCCCAAGGCGGACGTCCAGATCCTATCCCGCACCTGGCGGCACTTCAACGGTGGGTTGCCATTACAACGCCCGCACCGGAATGCAAATCTCGCAGTTGAATTCCCCGGTCCGAGGATCAATCACCGTGGGCGCCGAAAACATCTCGAAGCACGGCCGGTCGTCGCATTGCAGCCCGCTGGACGGCATCCATTCTCGTGTCAGCCACATCCAGGCGTTGGCGATCTGTTCCGGTTTGCCTTTGAAGCGCGCCACGGCATACCGGCCGCCCGGCAGCGTCTGGATATCGGCCTGGCCGCTGGCCACAAACTGCGCCGGTACTTCGACACACGCGTCATAGCGGCACTTGTTCGCGGGGGTGAGCGAAGGGTCGTCATAGCCTATGCCGTAGCAGGTTTGGTCACTGAGGCCATGGGAATGCATCCACGGCGCCATGACCCCGCGCCAGAACTCGCCGATGGCAGGCCCGTAGGGGCCGATCAAACGTTGGTACGCGACGCGCGCCTTGGGTAAATCGATGATGCGTACATCCATGGCAAAGTCATCCGCTGGCCGATAAGAGCCGTCAGATTCGCCGAACTCGCGCTCGCCCGCCTGATGTGGATTGCCGAAGACCTGATCAGGATTGCTCTGCTGGCTGCCAGGCGGCTGCCCAATCGCCGCCGCCTGGGCTTTGAGCCGCTCAAGCGTGGTGGCGCGCCAGGCGGAGGGCGTGCAGCCGAACTTGAGCTTGAAAGCCCGCGCAAAAGCTTCACCGGATTGGAAACCGGTGGCCAATGCGGTTTCCAGTACGGTTTCCGGGGTGCCGCAAGACAACCGAAAAGCGGCTTTCTCCAGCCGCCGACGCTGCGCATAGCTGCCCAGGGTTTCGCCCATCGAGGCGGCGAAGATGCGATGAAAATGGAAACGCGAGAAATTGGCGATGTCAGCCAGCTGCGCGCCATCCAGCGGTTGATCGAGGTGCGCGTCGATGTGGTTGAGCACACGGTTTATGCGGCGTGTGTACTCGGCGCGGGAGGCTTGGGG
>NZ_JACARO010000012.1 GCF_013386585.1 Pseudomonas sp. P7548
TGGGGCAAGAGCCCTTTGCTGACTTTGGGCTGGGCCGGCATTCCGGCTCTTTTCCAAAGTGAGCCGCCGTAAGGGCGGAACCCTAAGCAGCCGTTACCCCAAAAACGGATATGTACCCCGTCCGAGAAACCGCCTATCCCGACAAAAACACTAGGACTTTGTACCTGCGTAATATTTTGGCGTAAACTGCCGGCAAGCCTGTGAGGAGTTTCCATGACTGCCATAACCATTACCGACGCCGCCCACGATTACCTGGCTGACCTGCTGTCCAAGCAGAACACCCCGGGTATCGGCATCCGCGTCTTTATCACCCAGCCCGGCACCCAGTACGCCGAGACCTGCATTGCCTACTGCAAGCCGGGTGAAGAAAAGCCTGAAGACACCGCCCTGGGGCTGAAAAGCTTCACCGCGTACATCGATGCCTTCAGCGAAGCCTTCCTTGACGACGCTGTAGTCGATTACGCCACCGACCGCATGGGCGGCCAGTTGACCATCAAGGCGCCCAACGCCAAGGTGCCGAACGTCAATGCCGACAGCCCGGTCAACGAGCGCATCAACTACTACCTGCAAACCGAGATCAACCCGGGCCTGGCCAGCCACGGCGGCCAGGTCAGCCTGATCGACGTGGTTGACGACGGCATCGCCGTATTGAAGTTTGGCGGCGGCTGCCAAGGCTGCGGCCAGGCGGACGTGACCTTACGTGAAGGCATCGAGCGCACCTTGCTCGAACGTATTCCAGAGCTCAAGGGCGTACGCGACGTGACTGACCACACGCAGAAAGAAAACGCCTACTACTGAGTAAGGCGTTCACTGCGAACAAAAAAACGGCGCCCCGTGAGCGCCGTTTTTTTTATGTCTTAAATTCAATGGCTTGTACTATCTATTTAACAAAATAGATCAACTGTGGGAGCTGGCTTGTCGGGTCGCCGCATCGCTGCGATAGCGTTATATCAGCAGACAAATGTTTTATCTGGCACACCGTCATCGCGGGCAAGCCCGGCTCCCACAGGGTTTTGCGTAGCTCTCAGGGCTTGATCAAGGGCGGTAGAGGTGAGCATGACCTGCGCGGTACAGCGAGGACTCGCTGAAGCTGTCACTGGCCAGCACTCGGCCCACCACAATCAGCGCCGTACGCCGAAAGCCCTTGGCGGCCACCTTCTGGGCAATATCCGCCAGTGTGCCGACCGCCCAATCCTGGTCCGGCCATGTCGCCCGGTGCACCACCGCAATCGGGCAGTCGGCGCCATAGTGTGGCAGCAGCTCAGCGACGATTTTTTCCAGGTGGTTGACCCCCAGGTGGATCGCCATGGTCGTGCCATGCCGCGCTAGGCTGTCGAAGCTCTCGCCGGCCGGCATGCCTGTTTTATCGGCATAGCGGGTCAGAATCACGCTCTGGGCGATGTCCGGCAGGGTCAACTCGGTTTCCAGCAGCGCCGCACAGGCGGCCACTGCGGTAACGCCCGGGATGATCTGGAAAGGAATGCCCAACTCGCGCAAATGACGGATCTGCTCGCCAATCGCCCCGTAAAGGCTTGGGTCGCCGGAATGCACCCGCGCCACGTCCTGGCCTTTGGCGTGGGCTGTCTTGATCAGGTCGATGATCTGTTCCAGGTGCAGTTCGGCGCTGTTAACCACGATTTCTGCCTGATGGCCTTCCAGCACCGCAGCGGGCACCAGCGAGCCGGCATAGATGATCACCGGGCAGTTACGGATCAGCCGCTGACCCTTGACGGTGATCAATTCCGGGTCGCCGGGGCCTGCGCCGATGAAGTAGACGGTCATGGGAAATTCCTGTCGAAAAACGGGCGAGCATGAAAGTGGCTCATGATCGGAAGCGGCGATTATCGGGATTTTAGCCGGCGCACGCCAACGCAAAGGTAGCCTGGGCGGCTTTTTTGCGGGTGATCAGCAGTTCGGCAGGGGCGCCCGCGAGGTGTTCGGCCAGGGCCAGGGCAGCGCTTTCGGCGACGCCGTAGCAGCCGGTATGGGCAAAGGCGACCTCGGATTTGTGACTCAAACGCTCGGCATAAACCGCCAGTTGTCCTGCGTTGAAACAGTGCAACGGGAGATCCAGCGCCCGGGCCATGGCCCGTATTCCCGGTTCATCCTTTTTCAGATCGATACTGGCCAGCGCGGTAATGCTGTTGCGATCAACGCCCCCCTCCGCGAGGGCGCTGTCAAACAGATCCAGTAGGGCGTGAACGTCACAACCCCGCTGGCAGCCCAAGCCGACCGCCAGGATCATGCGGCGTAGTGATCGTCACGGTTGCGACGGAACAACCACGCGCTGATCAGGCCCAGCGCCAGCCAGAAGGCGACGTTGGTCAGGTGCGAGGCGATCTTGAACTGCGCTTCCAGCGCCTCGGGTGCCAGCATCGAGTGCACTTCCGGTTGTGGCGCGCCGATGACGTGAGGCACGGCCAGGATCGCGGCACCCAGCACTTTCAGCAGCCAGTTACGGCCAAACACCAGCAGCGCAATACCGGCGGCGGTGGAGGCGGCGGTGCCGATCCACCAGATCTGCCGTTGCGCCAGATCGGCTGCCGCAGTGCCTGGCAGCTCAGGTGGCAGGCCCATGGTCGGCGCCAGTACGAAGGTGGCGTAACCGGCCAAGCCCCACAGCAAGCCTTGCGCGGTACGGGTCGGTGCGCGCAGGGTGTAGAGACCGGCCAACATCAGGGCGAAACCGACTGCTACGACCAGGTTGCCGCCTGTGGTGGACAGCACACGCTGCCAGCCATCTTCCGGCTCCCAGGCCTCGGCGTCATGGCTGTGGGCGGCGGCGCCTTCGGCGTGTTCGTGGGCCACTTCGGTGGCGGCCGGGGCGTTTTCGAAGGTTTCCGCCTGCAGAATCAGCGGGGCGACCCAGAAGCTTTGCAGCAGGGTCAGCAGCAGGGCGGCCAGCAGGCCAGTGAACCCTGCGGTTTGCGCAATACGCTTGATCATGTCGGCAAGTCTCAGTGGCACGGGAACGCGGCGCTGTGGCGGGTATCGTGGGCTGCGTTGTGCACCGCCTCGATATGCGAGAAACCGGCGAAATACACCAGGCACGCGCCGAGGATCGACGCACCGATGGCGGCGGTCAGGCGTTGGCTGAGGGTGGTGGTGTTGCCGGTGGCGTGCGAGGTGCTGCTGATGATCGACATGGCGCGTCCCTTCAGGGTTTCAGGGTGACACGAGCGCATGAAAACCCCGCGAGCCGGGCACGCAGGGTTCGAACAGCGCCCGCCCACCGCGGGTTTGTTATCTGATTTTTTCGGGCCGGTCTCCGGGCTTGCGAGGGGGCTCTTGGGAGAGTCCTGAAAGCATCGCCTTCCCATGCAAGTGCACAGTGGTTATGACGCTTCGCTCGCTTACCGTTGCGGGGGCAGCACCGGACTGGTCATATCGCTATGACGCACCGGTTTCCCGTTTCACCCTTTGCAGGGCACCCGAAACAAGATGTGTAGGAGAACATGGGCGGTTGATGTGCGTCAAACACCTTGAACGGCTGTAAATGTTTAAGGTGTTTGACGGATAGGGTTGACCTCAAGGGTGACGAGCGATCGATGTTACTTTTTTGTGGATCAGACAAATTTTTATATCATCTCGAAATGAACCTGACTCTGCGATGATCGGAAGCGTAGGTGATCAAGTAGTCAAGGTTGTCATGATCAAACCTCTCGTCTTGTAATCCTCTTCCGCTGAGTGTCCAGCCCACTCCGATGTCCAGCTGGTTGAGAAGCTCGGTGCGTTTGAGGATCTCCTCGGCAATGGCTGAGGCTTTTGGAGAGAAGGTTCTCGTGGTTGGCACCTGACCGGCGGCCTCTTTTAATTCTTTGAAGTTGACGTATTCATCGCCCTGTCCGGCTGCATATTCATCGAAGTGTTTCTTCACCTCTTGTAGCAACTCTTTGTCACTGTAGGACCAGACCTGGGGCTTTTGCTCTGTTGTACTTCTCTTTGCCCGAGTTTCGAGGCTACTCGTGCTGGTGTATGCAGCGTGTTGGATCTGAATACTGTCCTGCGGGGCATCAGCTTCTTTCTCGCCTTTGTAGCTCGGCGAGTTGGGTGGCAGGTTAAAGTGGAGAGGGTAAAGTGTCATGTTTGATCCTTTATTGCGTTGGTATGTCTGGCGCGCATTGAGCGCTTATGAGCCAAATCTGTGTGGTGCAAAAGTCCAAGCTGTTCCTAGCTGGCTATCGGGCAATTAATGCGAGTTGTAAGTTTCATTCGACTGCCGCGGTATGGCGCGAACCTCATGTGTTGGCATTGACCCGCTCTGTGGCACTGCGTAGCCTTGCACCCTCGAGGTTCTCCAGCCCAGGCCGGAGCTAAGAAGGGAACGCGGTCCAAGCCGCGGCTGCCCCCGCAACTGTAAAGGGTTCAGCTGACTGCCACGCCACTGCCGACAAGGCGGGAAGGCGCAGCCAGCGCCGGTCGCAAGACCCGCACGCCCCAAGCCAGGAGACCTGCCTCGCAACCGATTTTCTACTTCAACCGGGCGGGGTGATCCGGTGACGAAATCCGCTGCTGCGCGCCGTCGCAGGGCCTATCGTCCCGTATGCCCGCCCCAAAGGGCATCCGATGAAAACACTGGCCAAACTCCCCGTCACCATCGTTACCGGCTTCCTCGGCTCGGGCAAAACCACCTTGCTGCGCCACATGCTCGACAACGCCCAGGGCCGTCGCATCGCGGTAATCGTCAACGAATTCGGCGAATTGGGCATCGACGGTGAAATCCTCAAGCAGTGCTCCATCGGTTGCACCGAAGAAGAAGCCAACGGCCGCGTCTACGAGTTGGCCAACGGCTGCCTGTGCTGCACCGTGCAGGAAGAGTTCTTCCCGGTGATGCGCGAACTGGTGGCCCGTCGTGGTGACCTCGACCACATTCTCATCGAAACCTCAGGCCTGGCCCTGCCAAAACCCTTGGTACAAGCCTTCCAGTGGCCGGAAATCCGCAGCGCCTGCACCGTCGACGCGGTAATCACCGTGGTCGACAGCCCGGCCGTCGCCGCGGGCACCTTCGCCGCCTTCCCGGACCAGGTCGACGCCCAGCGTAAACTGGACCCGAACCTGGATCACGAGTCGCCGTTGCACGAGCTGTTCGCCGACCAACTGGCCAGCGCCGACCTGGTGATCCTCAACAAAACCGACCTGATCAACCCGGAAGACCTGGCCCGCGTGCGCCTGGAAGTCGCCGAAGAGCTGCCGCCTGCGGTGAAGATCATCGAAGCCAGCAGCGGTCGCCTGCCGCTGGACGTGCTGATCGGCTTGGGTGCCGGCTCTGAAGAGCACATCGACGGTCGCCACAGCCATCACGATCATCACCACGAAGGTGAAGACGACGATCACGACCACGACGCCTTCGATTCCATCTCTATCGACCTGCCGCAAGCCGACGAAGCCCTGCTGCTCGACGCTCTGACCCAACTGGTGGTGCAACACGGCATCCTGCGCGTCAAAGGTTTCGCGGCCATCCCGAACAAGCCGATGCGCCTGCTGATCCAGGGCGTGGGTACGCGTTTCGACAAGCACTTCGACCGTGCCTGGGGCGCTGACGAAGCGCGCATCACGCGCCTGGTGCTGATCGGTCAGGACCTCGATGCCGCCGGCCTCGAAGCGCAGTTGCGCGCCGCACTCAGCGTCTGACCCATGCACCTGCTCAGGACCCAGCCCGGTGGTTTCGTCTCGGACGACAATATTGCCGACCTTGGCCAAACCCCCGCTGACCTGGTGATCCTGTGCAGCGGTGATTCCAGCCTGGCATTGCTGGCCGAAGCGGCCCAGCAATTGCCCGATGACTACCCCAGCTTCCGGCTGGCCAACCCGATGCAGGTGCAGAACCATGCGTCGGTCGACCTGTACGTCGATGAAGTGCTGCGCCACGCCAAGGTCATCCTGATTTCGCTGCACGGCGGCATCGGTTACTGGCGATACGGCATCGAGCGGCTGGTGGAGCTGGCCGAACGCGGCGTGCAGCTGATCCTGGTGCCGGGGGACGATCGCCCGGACCCGGAACTCAGCAGCCTGAGTACGGTAAACGCCGAAAGCCGCGACCGCCTGTGGCACTTCCTGCGCCAGGGCGGCCTGGGCAACGCGCTGGATTTCTATCGCTGCCTGGCCAGCGCTTACCTGGGCCGCGACTACACCTGGGCCGAGCCGCAAACCCTGCCGCGCACGGCGATTTATCACCCGCATATAGCCAACCCGCGCCTGAACGATTGGCAGGCGGACTGGAACGCCGAGTGGCCAGTGGCTGCGGTGCTGTTCTACCGCTCGCATTTGCAGGCGGCCAATACGGGTTTTATCGATGTGTTCTGCCAACGCTTACAGGCAGCGGGCCTTAACCCGCTGCCGATTGCGCTGGCCAGTTTGAAAGAGCCCGGCTGCCTGACGGTGGTCGAGGACCTGCTGGATGAAGTGGGTGCGGCGGTGATTTTGAACACCACCGGCTTTGCCCAATCCAGCCCCGAAGCGCCGCATTTGCGACCGTTTCGCCGCAATATCCCGGTGATCCAGGCGATTTGCGCCCAAGACAACGAGCCCGGCTGGCAGGCCAGCGAACAAGGCCTGGGCCCGCGCGACCTGGCGATGCACATTGCCTTGCCGGAGCTGGACGGGCGCATCATCAGCCGGCCGATCAGTTTCAAGGACCTGGCCTGGCGCAGCGAGCGCAGCCAGTCGGACGTGGTCTGTTACCGCGCCGCGCCTGAACGCATGGACTTTGTCGCTGAACTGGCGCGGCGTTGGGTCGAGCTGGCGCGGGTGCCGAATGCTGACAAGCGCATCGCGCTGATCCTCGCCAACTACCCGACCCGCGACGGCCGTATCGGCAACGGCGTGGGCCTGGATACGCCAGCTGCCGCGCTGAATATCCTGCGGGCGCTGCAAGCCGAAGGTTATACGCTGCCAAACGCGCTGCCCGAGAGTGGTACTGCGCTGATCCACGATTTGCTCGGTGGCGTCACTAACGACCTCGACAGCCTCGACCTGCGCCCCTGCCATCAAAGCCTGAGCTTGGATGACTACGAGGCGATGTTCAGTCGCCTGCCTGAATCCAACCGCCAAGCTGTTTTGGCACGCTGGGGTGCACCGCACAGCGATCCGATGTTCCGCGACGGCCGCATGATGATCGCCGGCCTGCGTCTGGGCCTGACGTTTGTCGGCATCCAGCCGGCGCGTGGCTATCAAGTGGACGCCAGCGCCGTCTATCACGACCCGGACCTGGTACCGCCTCACGCCTACCTGGCGTTTTACTTCTGGCTGCGCCACACCTACGGCGCCCACGGCGTGATCCACGTGGGCAAGCACGGCAACCTCGAATGGCTGCCCGGCAAGGGCGTGGGCCTGTCGGAAAACTGCTGGCCCGATGCATTGCTGGGGCCGTTGCCGAATATCTACCCGTTTATCGTCAACGACCCGGGCGAGGGCGCCCAGGCCAAGCGGCGTACCCAGGCGGTGATCATCGACCACTTGATGCCACCGCTGACCCGCGCCGAAACCTACGGGCCGCTGCGCAACCTTGAATTGCTAGCAGACGAATACTACGAAGCGCAGTTGCTCGACCCACGCCGCGCCCTGGAATTGCAGAAAGACATCCTCAAGCTGGTGCGCGAAACCCGCATCGACCAGGAGCTTGAGCTGGACAGCGAGGCGGACGCCGCCGTTTGGCTGCCGCGCCTGGACACTTACCTGTGTGACTTGAAGGAATCGCAGATCCGCGACGGGCTGCATATTTTCGGCGAGTCGCCCGAAGGTCGGCTGCGTATCGACACCTTGCTGGCCTTGTTGCGTATCCCGCGTGGCGATGGGCGCGGCCCGCAATCGAGCCTGTTGCGGGTGCTGGCCAAGGCATTCGACCTCGGCTTCGACCCTTTGGACTGCGCCCTTGCCGAACCCTGGACCGGGCGCCGTCCGCTTGTATTGCAGAAAATCGACCCACAGTTGTGGCGCACCGCAGGCGACACCCGCGAGCGTTTGGAACTGTACGCCGCGCGGTTGATCGAGCAGGCGCTGGAAGGGCCGCTGGAACAGCTGGAAGAACCCGGTTGGGAAGACGTGAAGGCGGTGATCGAGAGCCTGCGCATCGTCGTCGCGCCGCGCCTGGATGCCTGCGGCCCGGCCGAAATGCGCGGCTTGCTCGATGCGTTAGCCGGCCGCTTTGTACCCGCAGGGCCGAGCGGCGCCCCCAGCCGTGGACGCCTGGACGTGCTGCCCACCGGTCGCAACTTCTTCACCGTCGATGTGCGTAACTTGCCCACCACGACCGCCTGGCGCATCGGTTTCCAGTCCGCCAACCTGATTCTTGAGCGCCACTTGCAAGACCACGGTGACCACCTGCGTCAGCTGGGCCTGTCGGTGTGGGGCACGGCCACCATGCGCACCGGCGGTGATGACATTGCCCAAGCCATGGCGCTGATGGGCGTGCGCCCGGTGTGGGCCACGGGCAGCCAGCGGGTGGATGACTTCGAGATCCTGCCGATCAGCCTGCTGGACCGTCCGCGTGTCGATGTGACGTTGCGAGTGTCAGGCTTCTTTCGCGATGCGTTTGCCAATTTGATTCGCCTGTTTGACGCGGCGGTGCAGGCGGTAGCGGCGTTGGATGAGCCGGACGATATGAACCCGCTGGCGGCCAAGGTGCGCAGCGAGCGTGAGGCGTTGCGTGTGTCCGGCCTGGACGAAGAAACCGCCGCCAAGCAGGCCGGGTGGCGCATCTTTGGGGCCAAGCCCGGTGCCTATGGGGCCGGCGTGCAGGGCGCGGTCGACGGTCGCCTGTGGCAAACCCGTGAAGACCTGGCCGAGGTCTACCTCAATTGGGGCGGCTACGCCTATGGCGGTGCCGACGAAGGCACGGCCGCCCGTGAACAATTCGCTCAGCGCCTGAGCCAGGTGCAGGCGGTGTTGCAGAACCAGGACAACCGCGAGCATGACCTGCTCGACTCCAACGACTACTACCAATTCCAGGGCGGCATGCTCGCCGCCGTGGAAACCCTGAGCGGCGACAAGGCCGCCAGCTATCATGGCGACCACAGCCAACCTGATTTGCCGAAGATCCGCACCTTGAAGGAAGAGCTGAACCGGGTGATCCGTTCCCGCGCTGCCAACCCCAAGTGGATCGAAGGTGTGAAGCGCCATGGCTACAAAGGTGCGTTCGAAATGGCCGCGACCGTGGACAATCTGTTCGCGTTCGACGCCACCACCGCGCTGATCGACGATCATCAATACGCGTTGCTTGCCGACGCCTACCTGCTGGACCCTGACACCCGGGCCTTTGTGCAACAGCACAACCCCGATGCCCTGCGCAATATGGCCGAGCGCATGCTCGAAGCCCAGCAGCGCGGCCTGTGGCAAGAGCCCGGGGCTTACAAGGCGGCGTTGGAAAACCTGTTGCTGGATATAGAAGAAGACAGCTGATGACTGATACTCCGCATTTTCCGCTGTCCGCTGTGGTCGGCGCCGACGACTTGAAACTGGCCCTGTGCCTGACCGCCATCGACCCCAAGATTGGCGGCGTGCTGATCGAAGGCCCGCGCGGGATGGCCAAGTCCACCTTGGCGCGTGGGTTGGCAGACCTGCTGGCCAGCGGGCAGTTTGTGACCTTGCCGCTGGGCGCTACCGAAGAACGCTTGGTCGGCACGCTGGACCTGGACGCAGCCCTCGGCGAAGGCCGTGCGCAGTTTTCCCCTGGCGTGCTGGCCAAGGCCGACGGTGGCGTGTTGTACGTCGATGAAGTCAACCTGCTGCCCGACCACCTGGTGGACCTGCTGCTCGACGTGGCCGCCAGCGGCACCAACCTGATTGAACGCGACGGTATCTCGCACCGCCATTCGGCGCGGTTTGTGCTGATCGGAACCATGAACCCGGAGGAAGGCGAGTTGCGCCCGCAATTGCTCGACCGCTTCGGCTTCAATGTAGCGCTGAGCGGGCAGACCTTGCCGGCCGAGCGGGGGCAGATCATCCGCCGCCGCCTGGATTTCGACAGTGACCCCGTGGCGTTCCTTGCACACTGGGCCGCAGAACAGGCCGCACTGCGTGAGCGTTGCACCCTGGCGCGGGCGCGGCTCGACAGCATTGCGCTGGATGATGCGGCGCTGGCACAGATCACCGAGCGCTGTTTTGCGGCCGGTGTCGATGGCCTGCGTGCGGACCTGGTGTGGTTGCGCGGCGCCAGGGCCCATGCGGCATGGCGCGGTGCGGGTGTCATCGCTGAAGAGGATATTGAAGCGGTCGCCGAGTTTGCCCTGCGTCATCGCCGCCAGGTGCAGACCCCACCGGCGAGTCCGCCGAGCGAAGGGCCGTCGCCCAAGCCATCCGACACCTCGCCGAGCCAAGGCCAGGGCCAATGGGGTGACATGCCCGCGCCGGCCCTGCCCACAGGCGCACGCCGTGAAGTCCCCACCTGGCCAAAAAAGCCCTAGGCATTCGCCCTCGACCTGACGCGGGGGCGGATGCCCGGCCCAAGGCGGGGCGAGTGGAAAAAGGCAGGCACGGCAAGGCGCGCAGCGCCAGGCAGGGCGCGATCAACTGGCCCGGCACGTTGCTGGGCGGCCGCCCGCAATCGCGAGAGGATTTGCTGTTCCACCTGCGCAGTCGTGCTGCCCATGAGCTGTGGCTGGTGATTGTCGATGCGTCTGCGTCTACCCGGCGCCACCGAGCACTGACCGATGCCAAGGGCTTGTTGGCCCAACTGTTTGATGACGCTTACCGCCAGCGGGCGCGCATGGCGTTGCTGACGGCCAGCGGGCAGGCGCCGAAGTGGCAGGTTCAGGGGTTGAAGGCGGCGAAGGGCTTGGTGGGTTGGCTGGAGCAATTAGGCGCGGGCGGTGGTACACCGTTGCTGGCAGCGCTGACCGAGGCGGGGCATTGGTTGGCGGTGCGGCGCAAGCGGTATCCGACGGAGCAGCAACGGTTGCTAGTGATCACGGATGGGCGCCTCAAGGATGTTGCCGAGTTGCCTCACTTGGAGTGCCCAGGACTGCTGGTGGATATCGAGCGCGGCCCGATTCGCCTAGGCCGTGCCCAGGCGTTGGCAGCCGGGTTGCAGCTGGATTATCGGCATATCGACAAGTTGTAGTGCCTGAAGTACCGCCATCGCAGGCAAGCCAGCTCCCACATTTTGAACGCGCCGCCTATCACATGTGGGAGCTGGCTTGCCTGCGATGAGTCCCTTGAATGCACCGCAAAGCAATCAGCCAGCCCCCGGCACATTCGGCCAAAGATCTGCCACCAGGAACAGCCGTTCGGCCTCTTCCCAATCCTCACCCACCTGAACCATCCGCACCAGCAACTGCGCCGGTGCCATCGGGTCCAGTTCTGCCAACCAGCCGTGCATCCGTTCTTCACTCCAGACGTCGTCCGCCGGGTAATGCGCCGGCGCCAGCCACGCATGGCGGGGCAGGGGTTGCCAGCGGCCGGGCGCGCTGGCGCTGGCAAATGCGCGCCAATCGCGCTGATGCAGCCAGCGTCCGCGCAGGTGCTGTGGGTGCGCGCCATTCGGTGACTCCGCCAATCCAGGCCAGGGGTAAAGCAAATAGCCACCCAACCACAAATGCGCATCGAACTGCTGGATATCCAGCGCCGCCAACGCTTCACGGCTTTCAGGGCGTGCAGATATCGGCAGTTGGTGCTGGGCCAGGTGGGCCAGCTTGCGGTCCAGTCGATCATGGCAACCGGGGCCCAGCCACAGGGCCGCGTCCCTGCCATCACCGTCCTGTGGGCCCAGGTAGAGCTTGATCGCCAGTTCCAGGTGATGCACGCCATCGCGATCACGAATCAGCATGTCCAACTCGCCCAGGGTGTGCCCGGCGCGACGGATCGGCAGGTTGGCAGCGATCAGTTCCACCCCCGGCGCATGCTGCACCGCAAATTGCCACAGCCGCTCGTAATAAAGGCCCAGGCGCCGGGTGCGTGCCTGGCTCAGCCACTGCTGCAACGCGCTGCTGTCTTGATCAAGTGTGCGTAACCAGTGTTCGAGAAGATGGGGCGCCTGCACCCAGTCGCTGCCGGCCAGCGGGTGGCGTTGCGGCCACGGCGTGTGCGTGAGCATCGGCGGGGCGAGCATCACCCACGCCAAGTCGCGCACCTCCGGGTGGCGCAGTTGGCGGGGCAGGTTGTGCAGATCGGGGAACACAGTCATGGTCCGAGCATAGCCTTTTACGTGCGGTGCAGGTGGCTGAGAACCGTTGTCATCAAGGCCTGACGGCGACAAAGGGTTTTGCCTGACGCGGCCTTTCGCCCATAATCGTTCTTTTTTGCCACACCCCAAATCCCGCAGGAGCCCCATGGAGCAATTTCGCAATATCGGCATTATCGGTCGCCTGGGCAGTACCCAGGTGTTGGACACCGTCCGCCGGCTGAAAAAATTCCTGCTGGAACGCCACCTGCATGTGATCCTCGAAGACACCATCGCCGAGATTCTTCCCGGCCACGGCCTGCAGACCTCGTCGCGCAAGATGCTCGGCGAAGTGTGTGACATGGTGATTGTGGTCGGCGGCGACGGCAGCCTGCTCGGCGCCGCCCGCGCCCTGGCACGGCATAACGTGCCGGTGCTGGGGATCAACCGGGGCAGCCTGGGGTTTCTGACCGATATCCGCCCGGATGAGCTGGAAGTCGAAGTGGCCAAGGTGCTCGACGGCCATTACCTGGTGGAAAACCGCTTCCTGCTGCAAGCCGAAGTGCGTCGCCACGGCGAAGCCATCGGCCAGGGCGATGCGCTGAACGACGTGGTGCTGCACCCGGGCAAATCCACGCGCATGATCGAGTTCGAGCTGTATATCGACGGCCAGTTCGTGTGCAGCCAAAAGGCCGACGGCCTGATCGTCGCCACGCCTACTGGTTCCACGGCGTATGCGCTGTCGGCGGGTGGCCCGATCATGCATCCCAAGCTCGATGCCATTGTGATCGTGCCGATGTACCCCCATATGTTGTCCAGCCGGCCGATTGTGGTCGACGGCAACAGCGAGCTGAAAATCGTGGTGTCCAAAGACATGCAGATCTACCCGCAGGTGTCCTGCGACGGGCAGAACCATTTCACCTGCGCCCCCGGTGACACCATCACCGTGAGCAAGAAGGCGCAGAAGTTGCGGTTGATCCACCCGCTGGATCACAACTACTACGAAGTGTGCCGCACCAAGCTGGGCTGGGGCAGCCGCTTGGGGGGTGGAGGCGACTGATGCTCGATCCCGCGCGTAGCTACGACCTGATTGGTGACGTGCACGGTTGCGCTCATACCCTTGAGCACTTGCTCGACCAGTTGGGCTACCACAAGATCGGCGGTGTCTGGCGGCACCCGTCGCGGATGGCGGTGTTCCTCGGCGATATCATCGACCGTGGCCCGCGTATCCGCGAGGCGCTGCATATCGTCCATGACATGGTCGAGGCCGGCCAGGCGCTGTGCATCATGGGCAACCATGAATTCAATGCCCTGGGCTGGACCACGCCTGCGCCGCCGGGCAGTGGCAAGCAGTTCGTGCGCGAGCACAACCCACGGCACGCGCGGTTGATCCACGAAACCCTGACCCAGTTCGAGCAGCACCCGGGCGACTGGCATGACTTCCTCGGCTGGTTCTACGACATGCCGTTGTTTGTCGATGCCGGGCGTTTCCGTGTGGTGCACGCGTGCTGGGACGACGGTTTTATCCAGCCTTTGCGCGCCACCTTCCCGGACGGCTGCATCGACCAGCATTTCCTGCAAGCCGCCGCCGTGCCGGGCAGTTTTGCCTGCAATGCGTTCGACCGCCTGCTGCGCGGCACCGACATGCGCCTGCCGGATGGCCTGACGCTGACCGGTGGCGATGGCCTGACGCGCTCGTTCTTCCGCACCAAATTCTGGGAAGACGACCCGAAGACCTACGGCGACATTGTGTTCCAACCCGACGCGCTGCCCGAACCGGTGGCCCGTACGCCGTTGTCGTCCACACAAAAGAATTCCCTGCTGCGCTACGGCGTGGACGAACCGTTGTTGTTCGTCGGCCACTACTGGCGCAGCGGCAAGCCGGCACCGATCCGCGAGAACCTGGCCTGCCTGGACTACAGCGCCGTGTTGTACGGCAAGCTGGTGGCGTATCGCCTGGACCAGGAAACCCAATTGGATCCGCGTAAATTTGTATGGGTCGACGTCGAGCGTCCCGAGGTTATCTCATGAGTACCGTGGCTGTATTGCGCTTGCCGTTGAGCGTCGACCTGGGCGGTTTCGTCAAGCTGCTGCAACGCATGCAGGTGCCCCATCGCGTCAGCGAAGAAGCGGGGGAACAGGTGCTGTGGGTACCGGAAACCATCAGCGATGACGTGCGCGTGCTGTATCAGCGTTTTCCTGCCGGCGACCCGGACCAGCAACTGGATATTCCCGAACAGTTCCAGGCGCCGCAGACGCGCCCCAGTTTCGCCCAGCAACTGCGCATGAGCCCCGTGACCGCGCTGGTGCTGTTGGCGAGCATCATCGTGGGCGCGGTGACGTTGCTCGGTGAAAACCTGCAGACCATGGGCTGGCTGACTTTCCTGCCGTTCCGCGTGCTGGGCGAGTACATCCAGTTCACACCGCTGGCCGACAGCCTGGCGTCGGGGCAGTGGTGGCGACTGGTCACGCCGATGCTGATTCACTTCGGCATCCTGCACCTGGCCATGAACGGCATGTGGTACTGGGAGCTGGGCCGGCGCATCGAGGTGCGCCAGGGCAGCATCAACCTGCTCGGCCTGACCCTGCTGTTCAGCCTGGTCTCTAATTACGCGCAGTACGCCTATGGCGGCCCGAGCCTGTTTGGCGGGTTGTCCGGCGTGTTGTATGGCCTGCTCGGGCATTGCTGGATTTTCCAGTTGTTATCGCCTAACCCGGCTTATCGCCTGCCCCGTGGCGTGCTGGCGATGATGCTGATCTGGCTGGTGCTCTGTATGTCGGGGCTGATCTCGATGATCGGCTTCGGCGAAATCGCCAACGCGGCGCATGTGAGCGGTTTGCTCATCGGTTGCCTGACGGGTTTGCTGGGTGGGTTGTACAACCGCCGCAAAGCCTCACTTTGATAAGGAAGAGCCTTATGTCCTCTTTTGCTGAAATGATCGAAAACATCACCCCGGATATCTACGAGAGCCTCAAACTGGCCGTGGAAATCGGCAAATGGTCCGATGGCCGCAAGCTCACTGCCGAGCAGCGCGAATTGTCCCTGCAGGCGGTGATCGCCTGGGAAATCCAGAACCTGCCGGAAGACCAGCGCACCGGCTACATGGGCCCGCAGGAATGCGCGTCCAAGTCGGCGCCGGTGCCGAACATCCTGTTCAAGTCGGATGCGATCCATTGATTGAAATAGGTCGCGGTGCAGTCAGCAAGATGTCGGCGCAACTCGGTGAGCCGACCGTTCAATACGCCTTTCGCCTCGGCGAAACCGAGGTGCCGGTCAACCCCATGATCGGCACCCACGTGCGCCTGGAATACCTCGGCGCGATCCATTGCAGCCATTGCGGCCGCAAGACCAAGACCAGTTTCAGCCAGGGTTATTGCTACCCGTGCATGACCAAGCTGGCCCAGTGTGACCTGTGCATCATGAGCCCCGAGCGTTGCCATTACGACGCCGGCACGTGCCGTGAGCCAAGCTGGGGCGAGACGTTCTGCATGACCGACCATGTGGTGTACCTGGCGAATTCCTCGGGGATCAAGGTCGGCATCACCCGCGCCACCCAGTTGCCGACCCGTTGGCTGGACCAGGGCGCGAGCCAGGCATTGCCGATCATGCGCGTGGCCACCCGCCAACAGTCCGGCTTCGTCGAAGACCTGTTCCGCAGCCAGGTGGCCGACAAGACCAACTGGCGCGCGCTGCTCAAGGGCGATGCGCAGTCTGTCGACCTCAAGCAGGTGCGCGATGAGCTGTTCGCCTCGTGCGCCGAAGGCCTGCTGGGGTTGCAGGAGCGCTTTGGCCTGCAGGCGATCCAGCCGGTGACCGACCTGGAGCCGATCGAAATTCGCTACCCGGTGGAGCAGTACCCGGCCAAGATCGTCAGCTTCAACCTGGACAAGAACCCGATTGCCGAAGGCACGCTGCTGGGGATCAAGGGCCAGTACCTGATCTTCGACACTGGCGTTATCAATATTCGTAAGTACACGGCCTACCAGCTCGCCGTGCATCAGTAGAAGGATGCTATCCATGCGCACCGAACAACCGAAGATGATCTACCTGAAGGACTATCAGGCGCCGGACTACCTGATCGACGAGACGCACCTGACCTTCGAGTTGTTCGAGGACCACAGCCTGGTCCACGCGCAGCTGGTGATGCGCCGCAACCCGGCGCGTGGCGCGGGCCTGCCGCCGCTGGTGCTGGATGGCCAGCAGCTGGAGCTGTTGAGCGTGAACCTGGCCGACCAGGAACTGACGGCCGCTGACTACCAGTTGACCGACAGCCACCTGACAGTGCACCCGCAGAGTGAGACCTTTACCCTGGACACCACGGTAAAGATCCACCCGGAAACCAACACGGCGCTGGAAGGCTTGTACAAATCCAGCGGCATGTTCTGCACCCAGTGCGAAGCCGAAGGTTTCCGCAAGATCACCTATTACCTCGACCGCCCGGACGTGATGAGCACCTTCACCACCACGGTGATTGCTGAACAGCACAGCTACCCGGTGCTGCTGAGCAACGGCAACCCGATCGCCAGCGGCCCGGGCGAAGACGGCCGTCACTGGGCGACCTGGGAAGATCCGTTCAAGAAACCGGCGTACCTGTTTGCGCTGGTGGCCGGTGACCTGTGGTGCGTCGAAGACAGCTTCACCACCATGACCAACCGCACCGTGGCGCTGCGCATCTACGTCGAGCCGGAAAACATCGACAAGTGCCAGCACGCCATGACCAGCCTGAAGAAATCCATGCGCTGGGACGAAGAAACCTACGGCCGCGAGTACGACCTCGACATCTTCATGATCGTGGCGGTGAACGACTTCAACATGGGCGCGATGGAGAACAAGGGCCTCAACATCTTCAACTCCAGCGCCGTGCTGGCCCGCGCCGAAACCGCCACCGACGCTGCGCACCAGCGCGTCGAGGCGATCGTCGCCCACGAATACTTCCACAACTGGTCGGGCAACCGCGTGACCTGCCGCGACTGGTTCCAGCTGTCGCTCAAGGAAGGGTTCACCGTGTTCCGTGATTCGGGCTTCTCTGCCGACATGAACTCGGCCACGGTCAAGCGGATCCAGGACGTGGCGTACCTGCGTACCCACCAGTTCGCCGAAGACGCCGGCCCGATGGCCCACGCGGTGCGCCCGGACAGCTTTATCGAGATCTCCAACTTCTACACCCTCACCGTGTATGAAAAGGGTTCGGAAGTGGTCGGCATGATCCACACCTTGCTCGGCGCCGAAGGCTTCCGCAAAGGCAGCGACCTGTACTTCGAACGTCACGATGGCCAGGCGGTGACCTGCGACGATTTCATCAGGGCCATGGAAGACGCCAACGGCGCCGACTTGAGCCAGTTCAAGCGCTGGTACAGCCAGGCGGGTACGCCACGTTTGACAGTGAGCGAGTCCTATGACGCTGTGGCCAGGACCTACAGCCTGACCTTCCGCCAGAGCTGCCCGGAAACGCCGGACAAAGTTGAAAAGCTGCCGTTCGTGATCCCGGTCGAGCTGGGCTTGCTGGACGGGCAGGGCGCCGCTATCGCCTTGCGCCTGGCCGGTGAAGCGGCGGCAGGTGGTACGTCCCGCGTGATCTCCGTAACCGAGGCCGAGCAGACCTTCACTTTCCTCGACATCGCCGAACAGCCGTTGCCATCGCTGCTGCGCGGTTTTTCGGCGCCGGTGAAACTGAGCTTCCCGTACAACCGCGACCAACTGATGTTCCTGATGCAGCACGACAGCGATGGTTTCAACCGCTGGGATGCGGGCCAGCAACTGTCGGTGCAAGTGTTGCAGGAGCTGATTGGCCAGCATCAGGCCGGCCAGCCGCTGAAGCTGGATCAGCGCCTGATCGACGCGCTGCGCACGGTGCTCAGTGATGAGTCGCTGGACCAGGCGATGGTTGCCGAGATGCTCTCGCTGCCGAGCGAAGCCTACCTCACCGAAATCAGCGAAGTGGCGGATGTAGAGGCCATTCACACGGCCCGCGAGTTCGCCCGCAAGCAATTGGCCGATCAGTTGTTCGAAGGCTTGTGGCTGCGTTACCAGGCCAATCGCGAGCTGTCGAAGACGACCCCGTACGTGGCCGCTGCCGAGCACTTTGCCCGTCGCGCCTTGCAGAACATCGCGTTGTCTTACCTGATGCTCAGTGGCAAGCCTGAAGTGTTGGCGGCCACCTTGGATCAGTTCGACACCAGCGACAACATGACCGAGCGCCTGACGGCACTGGCGGTGCTGGTGAATTCGCCGTTCGAGGCGGAAAAAGCCCAGGCCCTGGCGGTGTTTGCCGAGAACTTCAAGGATAACCCTCTGGTCATGGACCAGTGGTTCAGCGTGCAGGCCGGCAGTGTGTTGCCGGGCGGGCTCGCGCGGGTCAAGGCGCTGATGGAGCACCCTGCGTTCAACATCAAGAACCCGAACAAGGTGCGGGCACTGGTGGGCGCATTCGCCGGTCAGAACCTGATCAACTTCCATGCGGCCGATGGCTCGGGGTATCGCTTCCTGGCAGACCTGGTGATCCAGCTGAACGGGTTCAACCCGCAGATCGCCTCGCGCCAACTGGCGCCGTTGACCCGCTGGCGCAAATACGACGGTGCGCGCCAGGCCTTGATGAAGGCCGAATTGGAGCGCATTCGTGGCTCGGGTGAGCTGTCCAGCGATGTGTTTGAGGTGGTCAGCAAAAGCCTTGCCTAATCATTCCGTGTAATGAAAAACGGCCCGTTCGGGCCGTTTTTTTGTCTCAAATAACCGGTGGCCGTGGGGTGTCCAGCAGATTATCGACCGGGAACCGTTCGGCGATGATGCCGTGGGGCACGCCCAATGGAATCGCGCTGGCGGTATCCAGGCGCGTCACCTGTTCAGCAGATAACACCACATTCAGGGCGCCGAGGGTGGCGTCCAGCTGGGCGCGGGTGCGTGAGCCGAGGATCGGGATCAGCGCGGTGGTGGAGCGTCGGGCTTTCTCGCGCAGCCAGGCGATGGCGACGTGGGTCGGCGTGGCGTCCAGTTCGGCGGCCACTGCCAGCAGGGTGTCGAGCACTGCCGTTTCGCGGGCACTTTTCTCGGCGTGGATCAGCATGCCCAGCTTGTTGGCGCGGTTATCGCCTTGGCTCTCACGGTACTTGCCGGTGAGAAAACCGCCACCCAACGGCGACCACAGCGTGGCGGCCAGGCCCAGGGCTTCGGCCATCGGCAGCAATTCGCGGTCGGCGGTGCGTTCGGCCAGGCTGTATTCCACCTGGATGCCGATGATGGGTGAAAAGTTGCGCACTTCCGCCAACAGGTCGGCACGGGCAATGCGCCAGGCGGGGAAGTTGGACAGGCCGGCGTAGTGGATCTTGCCTGCACGCACCAGGTCGTCGAAGCCGCGCAGGATCTCTTCCATGGGCGTGACGTTGTCGCTCATGTGCGCCCAGAGCAGGTCGATGTGGTCGGTGTTCAGACGCTTGAGGCTTTCTTCCACGGCCCGCACCATGTTCTTGCGGTTGTTGCCGACCTTGATCGTGTCGGCATCGGCTGGTTGGGTGCGCAGGGTGTATTTGGTGGCGACCACCAGGTTGTCACGCTCTGAGGCAATGAACTCGCCCAGCAATTCTTCCGCCTGGCCGAATTGGTAGCCGTTGGCGGTATCGAGGAAGTTGCCGCCGGCCTCAAGGTAGCCATCGAACATCTGCTTGGCTTCGTCTCGCTCGGCGCCATGCCCCCAGCCCGTACCAAAATTCCCCGTGCCCAATGCCAGTTCCGAGACCTGCAGACCGCTGCGGCGGCCAAAGACTTTATTGCGCATACACACTCCTTGACGCTCAGGTGTTGTTTAAATGTTTTGTGACATTTAAATAATATGATCGCGGTAATTTATTTGGTCAAGGGGCTTTTTTACTGCTGACATTTTCTGACAGGGCGCTCTGTTAAGCTGCGGCACGTTTTTCTTCTCGGCGGGATCACCGTGTCACGTACCACAAGATTGCTGACGTTGCTCCAGGCCCTGCGCGGCAAGAAACGCCCGGTGACGGCCGCCGTGTTGGCCGAACAACTGGAAGTGTCCGAACGCACGCTGTACCGCGACATTGCCGAGTTGACCGCCCTGGGCGCGCCGATCTTCGGTGAGGCCGGGGTAGGGTATGTGTTGCGCAGTGGGCTGTTCCTGCCGCCATTGATGCTGAATGCCGAGGAAACCGAAGCCATCGTGCTCGGCTTGCGCTACGTGGACCAGCGCGGCGACGACGTGCTGAGCCGTGCCGCCGCCAACGCCCTGGCAAAGATCGCCGACGTGCTCGACCCTTCCGCTCAGGAAGCCCTGCGCAACCCGACGTTGTTGCCCGGCCCGCCGGGTTTTGGCTACCCGGAAAACCGGGTGCCGCTCAACGTGTTCCGCGAGGCCATTCGCAACCAGTCCAAGCTGTATATCGACTACGCCGACGCCAGCCAATCCCAGAGCCAGCGCCTGGTGTGGCCGTTGGCCCTGGGTTTTCTCAATGAGGTGCGCGTGATTGTGGCCTGGTGTGAATTGCGCGGGGCCTATCGCACCTTTCGCACCGACCGCGTGGCCGCTGCCGAAACTACCGGTGAACGCTACCCGGGGCGGCGCAGCGACCTGTTGCGGGGCTGGCGCAAGCTGATGGAGCAGCAGCACGACGGCCCGTTTACTCCTGACAAAAACTGACACAACCCTGGCTTAGCATGGCGCCATAAATCATCAAAAAGGAGCTGTGTCATGTCTCTTCCTGAATTGGCCCCGGCCATCCTGGCCTACATTGCGGCGACCAATACGCGCGACACTTCAGCTGTTGCCCAGTGTTTTGCCGACGATGCCAACGTGTTCGACGAGGGCGAGCATCAGGTGGGTACGGCCGCCATTGCACGCTGGATGGAAGACACGGGGCGCCGTTACCAGCCACGGGTCGAAGTGCTCAATGTGCAGCACCGCACGGGCAAGGTGCTGGTCAGCAACGTGGTGTCCGGCAACTTCCCCGGCAGCCCGCTGGAGCTTCGCTATACGTTTCGCCTGAACGAGCAGGGCAAGATTTCGCGCCTGGACATCTCGCTGTAAGCCATACTGGCGCCCATGACTTTCGATTCCCCGCTCGCCGCTTACCAACACGCCATCGCCCAGCAGGGTTTTGTTGCCGACGACGCCCAGCGCCGGGCGGTGCAGGCCCTGCAAGCCTGTCACGAGGCTTTGCACCAAGGGCGCTCACCGATCACCGGGGTTTACCTGTGGGGGCCGGTGGGTCGGGGCAAGACCTGGCTGATGGACCAGTTCTACCAAAGCCTGCGGGTGCCCGCGCGGCGCCAGCACTTTCACCACTTCATGGGCTGGGTGCACCAGCGTTCGTTCCAGCTCACGGGCATATCGGACCCGCTGCAGGCGCTGGCCCGCGAACTGAGCCGGGAAGTGCGGGTGTTGTGTTTCGATGAGCTGTTCGTCAACGACATCGGCGACGCAATCATCCTCGGTCGCTTGTTCCAAGTGATGTTCGACGAGGGCGTGGTGATGGTCTGCACGTCCAACCAGCCACCCGACCAGTTGTACGCCGATGGCTTCAACCGCGAACGCTTCTTGCCGGGGATCGCGGCCATCAAGCAACACATGCAGGTGGTGGCGGTGGATGGGGGTGAGGATCACCGTCTGCATCCGGGGGAGGGTGTGCAGCGTTATTGGGTGAACGAGCCAGGCGCCCTCGCCAGGGTATTCCAGCAATTGACCCCAGGGCAGGCGGTGCGCAGCGGGCCGGTCACCGTCGGCTATCGCACGATTGTGGCCATGCAGGCCAGCGAGACGGTGCTGTGGTGCCGCTACGCCGACCTGTGCGAGCAGCCTTTTGCCGCCATGGATTTCATGCTGCTGTGTGACCGCTTCCAGGCGATCCTGTTGGGGGAGGTGCCCAACCTGAGCGCGCAGAAGCGTCCGGGGCGGATTGCCCGTGGCACCGAAGACGGTGCTCAGCGGGTGGTGGCGGGCGACCGTGAGTTGCCGGAGTTGTCGGTGCACGACGACAGTGTGCGGCGTTTCATTGCGCTGGTGGATGAATGCTACGACCGCAAGGTGCCGTTGTTCATCGAAGCCAGGGTTGCCCTTGAAGCGCTCTATACCGAAGGTTATCTGGAGTTTGCCTTCCGGCGCACCTTGAGCCGTCTGCAAGAGATGCAGCTGCAGCGCTTTGGGATGTCGGAAAAATCCGCTTGAAACACCGTGCGTGCTTTTTGGGTGCGCCCAGTTTTTGCACTTTCTGGCACGTATTTCTGGTTAATCGTCTTCATCTACTGCCGACGCCACGCTTACAATCGTGCCCCTTAAAGGGAATCGACTCCCAGGTTGTCGTTATCGAGGAAGGCCATGGACACCCCAGACGTTCTGGTGCTGCAAGCCAGCTACACCAACCCTGTGCACGCCGAGGCCATCGGTCGAGTGCTCGATCACTATGCGCAAGACCCGATGGGCGGTGGCCATGCCTTGCCGGCCGACCTCTTGCAGCAACTGCCCACCGAACTGGCCAAGCGTCCCCATGCATTCAGCGTGCTGGCGTTTGTCGGTGGTGAGCCGGCGGGGTTGGTCAATTGCTTCGAGGGGTTTTCCACGTTTGCCTGTCGCCCACTGGTCAACGTCCACGATGTGGTGGTGATGAATCAGTTCCGAGGCCTGGGGCTGAGCCAGAAGATGCTGCAGAAGGTCGAGGAAATCGCCCGCCAACGCGGTTGCTGCAAGATCACCCTGGAAGTGCTTGAGGGTAATGAAGTGGCGCAGGCAGCTTATCGAAAGTTTGGTTTTGATGACTCAAAGTTTGATCCTGCTTATGGCCGCATGTTGTTCTGGAATAAACCGCTTTAATAAATAAAGTTCAAAAAAAAGGCGCCACACAGTGGCGCCAAGTAGACCTTAGCCATAGGAGCGGAATGGCAGAGGGTATTACGGTTGAATCAGGAGTTCGGTTGTTGCTCGGCGCTGGATTGATCGGCGCTGTCTTTTTTCATGCTCTTGCCATCGGCGATGGCTGTTTGATCGGTGGTACCGTGAAGCTTCTGCTGAACGAAGGTGAAGTTGTTGTAGAACTCCTTAGAACGCTCTGAACCGCCTTCTGCAAAGGCAGCAACGGAGGTCAGGGTCATCAGTCCGGCAAGCATCAAAGTCGAAAGTTTCATCATCGGTATTCCCATATAGTGTGATCGGTGTCTGTTCACTCGGATCAGACTCGTGGGGCCGATTATGTGGAGGGAGGATTAAGTCAGGCTTAATAGAATGGCTTCCAACCTTAACGTTTTTGTTAAGTTTGGAAGCCTTGGTTGAATGCTTTTACAGCCTCCAGTCGAGCGCCAGCGTGACAGTACGCGGGTCTCCCCAATACACGCCGTTATAAAACCCGACGCGCTCGTAATATTTTTTATCAAATAGATTATTAATATTGAGCGAGGCCGATAAATGGTCGTCGAACCTGTAGCGTGACATCAGGTTGACCACGGTGTACGCCTGCTGAGTGATCCGGGTGGGTTCGGTGAGCAGGTTACCGTCGGCGTCGCGACCACCCGTCGGGCGCCCGGCAAGGTCATAGAAGTCGCTCTGCCAATTCACGGCGCCGCCCACGGTCAGGTCACGCCACTCTCCCGGCAGGCGGTAAGCGGTGGAGACCTTCAGCAGGTTCAATGGCTGGCTGGTGTTGGCGCGCTGGTTGTCGCCGTTGCGTGAGTGGGTGTAGGTATAGCCCGCCGTGAGGTTCCAGTCCTGCATGACTTCCCCTGACACCTCCACTTCAAACCCTTGCACCTTGTTGCCTTTGCCGCCGGATTTGTAGAACTGTTCCCCGGTGTCCGGGTCTGGTTGCACCGTGCTATCGAGTTCGGCAACGTTGTCCTGGGTGCTCCAGAAGAACGCAGTGGCCAGGTTCACGCGTTCGTTGAGCAGACTGCCCTTGAGACCGACCTCGTAGTTGCTGCCCACCACCGGCTCCAGGTATTTGCGGTTGGCATCGCGCTCGTCCTGCGGGTTGAAGATGTCGGTGTAGCTGGCGTACACCGTGTATTCGGGTGTGATGTCGTAAAGCAGGCCCGCGTAGGGCGTGAGCATGTCATTGTGGGTCTGGCGGGTCTTGGTCGAACCGGTCAACTGGTTGCTGCTGTTGTAGGCGGGTTCGACGCTTTCGATCTCCCAACTGCCATAACGACTGCCGAGCACGGCGTGCAGGCGCTCGGTCAGGCTCAGGCGGGTGGCAAGGTAGCCGGCTTTCTGGGTCTTGCTGCTGTGCGCACCCTTGAGGCCGGTGGTACGGTCGGCGAACTTGCCGATGCCGCCCATTTGCTTCCAGTCTTCGATGGTGAGGTAGCTGGCGGGCAGGCCGTTGCGCTGGTACGGGGCGCTGTCGCGTTGTTCGGACTCGCCGTAGCCCACCATCAGTTCATGCTCGCGCCCGAACAAGGCGTAGGTGCCGGTGAGGCTGAAGTCCGCCACGTCCATTTTCGAGGTGCCCACCATCTGGCTGGCCCAGGCGGTCATCCCGCTGCCGTCCGGGTTGGGGAACCCGGCACCGCCGTAGTAGACCTTGCCGTCTGAGTCGCTTTGCCGGTGGGTGTAGGCGGCTTTCAAGCGCCAGTCCGGCGACAACCTGTGGTCGATGGACGCGAAGGTCGTCTTGTCCTTGAGCGGCCAGGAACTCCAGTCAGCCGCCATGTTGGCCGAGCGCGACAGCCGCGCCTTGCTGCCGTCGCTGTTCCAGTAGGGCAGGGTGCCCCAAGAGGTGCCCTGCACATGTTTGTTCTGGTAGTCAAAGCCGGCAGCCACCACGGTGTCGTCTGTCAGGTCGCCTTCGAGAATGCCGTAGCCGACTTCCCGTTGCAGCGCATAGTGATCGCGAAATGACTGGCTGTCCCGGTATGCCAGCACCGTGCGCCCGCGCAGCCGCCCGTCGAAGGCCAGGGGGCCGCCCACATCCACATAGCTGTAATAGTTGTCATGGCTGGCGCCACTCACGCCGGTCTTGGCCTGCCACTGGGCGGTGGGGCGCTTGCGGATCATGTTGACCGTGGCCGAGGGGTCGCCCGCGCCGGTGGTCAAGCCCGTGGCGCCGCGTACCACCTCGATGCGGTCGTAGATGATGGTGTCGGCATCGGACTTCATGCGCCCGAAGGTGCTGAGCATGCCGTCGACCTGGTAGTTGCTGATCGAATAGCCCCGGGAAGAGTAGCCGGCGCGGTCCGAATCCAGATGCTGGACGGTCACCCCGGTGGTCTGGCGCAGGACGTCGGTGAGGGTATTGAGGTTGAAATCGTCCATCTGCTGACGGGTGATCACCGAGACCGATTGCGGGGTTTCCTTGAGGGACAGGTTCAGGCGCGTGGCGGTGTTCATGGAGCCTGTGGTGTAGGCCCCGGTGTGCTCGGTGATGGCACCCAGGCCTTCGGCGGTGATGCTCGTGCTGCCCAGCTCCAGCGCTTTGGTCGGGGTGTGCTCGGGGTCGGTTTCGGCCAGCAGGTCCGGGCTCAGCAGGGCGCCGGCCAGGCTCAGGGAGAACGTCATGGAACGGGTAAAAGGCGCGAACATCGCGGCAGACTCCTTGTCGTCTTTGCGGCCTTCCAGAAAGGAAGGCCTTGGCTCAAAGACGAAAGGAGGCGTGGAACTTTAGGTTTAAACGAGAATGATTGTTATCTTTCTGCTACCAAGCGCCGCGGTTACTTGAGGACGACTTCTGACGCATCGGCCTTCTTCGGCTTGATCAGACTGAAATCGATCAGGCCTTTCTGCTGGCGCTCGTAAGGGTTGCCGATCATCAGCGGTCGCGGCTTGAAGCTGTCGTTGACCAGGCTCTTGCTGCGGTCCCACTCATCGAAACTCAGCCCGGCCAGGTCGGCCCAGGTGTGGATCAATTGCGAGCTGCTGTAAGGGCGTTGCAGATCGCTGGCGAAACTCCAGTCGTGGGTTTCACGCCATTTCGGCGAGGCGTAGGCCATGAACGGAATGGTGTACATCGGCGCCGTGGGTTTGCCTTCGTTACGCCCCAGCGTGCTGTGGCCGGCCGAGTCGTAGACGTCTTCGCCGTGGTCGGACAGGTACAGCAGGAAGCCGTTGGGGTCGGTCTTGGCGTAATCCTTGATCAGGCTCGACACCACGAAATCGTTGTACAGCACCGCATTGTCGTAGCTGTTGTACACCGGCAACTGTTCGTCGCTGATGCCGGCCGGCACGCCCTGGCGGTCGGTGAACTTGTCGAACGTCGGCGGGTAACGGTACTGGTAGCTCATGTGCGTACCCAGCAGGTGCACCACGATGAACTTGCGCTCGGCCGTATCGGCCAGGGCCTTGGAGAAGGGTTCGAGTACATCGCCATCGTACTGGCGGGCGTTCTGGTTGCGGTTGTTGTTCAGGTACACCTGCTCGTCGGCCTGTTCGGAAAAGGTCGTGAGCATGGTATTGCGCTTGGTCATCGTCTGCTGGTTGGTGATCCAGAAGGTCTTGTAGCCGGCCTGTTTCATCACGCTGACGATCGACGGCGTCTTGAGGTACAGGTCCGGGTTTTCTTCGTCGGCGAAGGTCAGCACCTGTTGCAACGCTTCGATGGTGTAGGGGCGCGGGGTGATGACGTTGTCGAACACCGCCAGTTGGTCGCGCAACTTGTCCAGTTCTGGCGTGGTGTTGCGCGGGTAGCCGTAGAGGCTCATGCGCTGGCGGTTGGTGGATTCGCCGATCACCAGCACCAGGGTCGACGGTTGGCCTGCCATGGTGTCCTTGAGGTTCTTCAGGGGCGGGATCTGGCTGGCGCTGGTCAGCATGCCTTGCATGTTGTCCAACTGCTCGGTGTAGCGGCGATACGCGACGATCATCTGCCAAGGCACGGCAGGTTCGATGCGGGTTTCGAAACGGTCGATGGCCTGCTCCATGTTGTCACTGGTGGCGATCTGCTTGACCAGCGGGTAACCCACCACAGCCAGCACGATTGCTGTCGCCGCCAGCATCGATTGACCGCGGGGCAGGTACACCGGGCGCACGCGGCTCCACAGGAACACCGCCATGGCGGTATGGGCGATGAACGCCAGGACGATCCACCAGGCGAAGTATTGGGTTGCGTATTCGCCGGCTTCAGAGATGTTCGACTCGAACATGATGAAGATGACGCTTTGCGAAAATTCCTGCTGGTAGATGAAGAAGTAACCCAGGCTGGCCATGGAGCAGGCCCACAGCACCACGCCGATCAAGGCGGCAAGCAAACGGGTGCGGCGTGGGAACAACAACATCGGCGCCAACCACAGCGCGCTCATGAAAAACGCTTGGCGGAACCCACTGAAGCCGGAAGTGCCGGTCAGTTGGATAAGCAGTTGGGTAATGCCCGAGAAGTACCAGAAGAACAGGAACAGCCAGCCAAGGCCCGCCCAATCAAAACCTTTCGCAGACGTGGTGCTGCGTTTGAACATCGCCATCCAGCGCTCCAACCCAAAAATTCTCAGCTGACGCGCAAGGGTGCACGCAACAGAGGCCACCCTTGCATGGGGTGGCCCTTCGGGCGGGAGTATCGGGAGGGGGGTGTGAAAAGTTCGTGAGATTTATGTAGTCATTATCTTACGAGCCGCTCACGGCGCGGCTCAGCAGAGCGCGGGCTGGGTGCCGGAGGGCTGTGCGAGCTGGGCTTGCAAGTGTGAGCGCAGGCGCATGACTTCTTGCTGCAGTTGATCGCGTTCGTCTTTCAACTGGCGCAACTCATCGCGACGGATAGTGACGTAGAGGGTCTGTGGCGGACGGGTCATCTGTGCAGTGGTCATTGCTTACCTCGCAAATAGCCGGTGTGTCGCGGTGTGCCAGAACGCTTGAGTCGAGGTTCTCGGCAGCAGTCGGAAGCAATTCTGAATTCTTTTTTGTAGCAATGGAACTTTTTTATTTTTGGTGGTCGTGTGACTTTTCATGCCGTGATGGTGAAACGATGGCAACTTTTTGTCATGAAACTCCACGGATCCGCTCTGGACTAACCCTCATTAGCCTCATTGCGCTATAAACTATGTCACACATTTATTGAGTAGTTAGGAGCATCAGCACATGCAACTGGGGATTATCGGACTAGGCCGCATGGGCGGTAACATTGCGCGGCGCCTGATGCTCAATGGGCATACCACCGTTGTATACGACCGTAACGAAGCCTTTGTGAAAGGGCTGAGCGAAGAGGGCGCCACTGGCGTTTCCGACCTGAAAGCCCTGGTCGCCGGGCTGCAGAAGCCTCGCGCCGTCTGGGTCATGCTGCCTGCTGGCGCACCCACCGAAGACACCATCAATGAACTGAGCGAGCTGCTGGAAGACGGTGACGTGATCATCGACGGCGGCAACACCAACTATAAGGATGACGTGCGTCGTGGCAAGGCCCTGGCGCAAAAGGGCCTGCACTATGTCGACGTGGGCACCTCCGGTGGCGTCTGGGGCCTGGAACGCGGCTACTGCATGATGATCGGTGGTGACACCGAGACCGTGCAGCGCCTCGACCCGATCTTCAAGAGCCTGGCGCCAGGCCTGGGTAACATCCCGCGCACCAAGGACCGTTCCGCCAGCGCCGACCCGCGTGCCGAGCAAGGCTACATCCATGCAGGCCCCGCGGGTTCCGGGCACTTCGTCAAGATGATCCACAACGGCATCGAGTACGGGATGATGCAGGCGTTCGCCGAAGGCTTCGACATCCTCAAGACCAAAAACTCGGACAACCTGCCGGAAGACCAGCGCTTTGACCTCAATGTGGCCGACATCGCCGAAGTGTGGCGTCGTGGCAGCGTGGTCTCGTCCTGGCTGCTGGACCTGACGGCCGACGCCCTGGCCACCGATCCGAAACTCGACGGCTACTCCGGTTCCGTGGCTGACAGCGGTGAAGGCCGCTGGACCATCGAAGCCGCCATGGAGCAGGCGGTGCCGGTACCGGTGCTGTCCACCTCGCTGTTTGCGCGTTTCCGTTCGCGCCAGCAGAGCACCTACGGTGACAAAATGCTTTCTGCCATGCGCTTCGGCTTTGGCGGCCATGTGGAGACTTCCAAAAAATGACCGCCAACGGCAAGAAACCAGAGGCCGAACCCGCTCCACCCACCACCCTGTTTCTGTTTGGTGCCCATGGTGACCTGGTCAAGCGCCTGCTCATGCCGGCGCTGTACAACCTCAGCCGTGACGGGCTGCTGGGCGACGGCCTGCGCATTGTCGGCGTTGACCACAACGCCATTAGCGATGCGGACTTCGCCAAGAAGCTCGAGGATTTCATTCGCACCGAGGCCGCGAGCAAGGTGCGTGGCAATGCCGAGAACGCCCTGGACCCGGAACTGTGGGCGCAGTTGGCCAAAGGCATCAGCTACGTCGAGGGTGACTTTCTCGACGACAGCACCTATGCCGACATCGCTCGGAAAATCGCCGATAGTGGCACCGGCAACGCCGTGTTCTACCTGGCCACTGCACCGCGCTTCTTCAGTGAAGTGGTGCAGCGCCTGGGCAGCGCCGGCCTGCTGGCGGAAACCGAGGAAGGGTTTCGCCGTGTCGTCATCGAGAAACCTTTCGGTTCCGACCTGGCCACCGCAGAGGCGCTCAATGCATGCCTGCTCAAGGTGATGAGCGAGAAGCAGATCTATCGCATCGACCATTACCTGGGCAAGGAAACGGTGCAGAACATCCTGATCAGCCGTTTCTCCAACGTGTTGTTCGAGGCGTTCTGGAACAACCATTACATCGATCACGTGCAGATCACTGCCGCCGAAACCGTCGGCGTGGAAACCCGGGGCAACTTCTTCGAGAAGACCGGCACCCTGCGGGACATGGTGCCCAACCACCTGTTCCAGCTGCTCGCCATGGTGGCCATGGAGCCGCCTGCGGCCTTTGGTGCCGACGCGGTGCGCGGTGAAAAGGCCAAGGTGGTCGGTGCAATCCGGCCATGGTCGCTGGAGGACGCTCGCGCGAACTCGGTGCGCGGCCAGTACACCGCTGGTGAAATCGGTGGCAAGCAACTGCCGGGTTACCGCGAAGAAGCCAACGTGGCGCCGGACAGCAGCACTGAGACGTTTGTGGCGCTCAAGGTGATGATCGACAACTGGCGTTGGGTCGGCGTGCCGTTCTACCTGCGCACCGGCAAGCGCATGAGCGTGCGCGACACCGAAATCGTGATTTGCTTCAAGCCTGCGCCTTACGCACAGTTTCGCGATACCGATGTGGATGAGCTCAAGCCCACCTACTTGAAAATCAAGATCCAGCCCAATGAAGGCATGTGGTTCGACCTGCTGGCCAAAAGGCCTGGACCGACCCTGGAAATGGCCAATATCGAGCTGGGTTTTGACTACAAGGACTTCTTCGAGATGCAACCGTCGACCGGGTATGAAACCCTGATCTACGACTGCATGACCGGCGACCAGACCTTGTTCCAACGCGCCGACAACATTGAAAACGGTTGGCGTGCGGTGCAGCCGTTCCTCGATGCGTGGAAGGAAGACGATGGCATCCAGGCCTACAAGGCGGGTGAAGATGGCCCGGCCGCCGCCGATGCGTTGTTGGCTCGCGATGGCCGTACCTGGCACAGCCTCGGATGAGTGACGCAGCGATCCATCCCATCCGGTTTGTATTGAGTGACATGGACGGCACCTTGCTGCATCCCGATCACACGCCCAGCCAGCGCACCCTCGACACAGTGCGCGCCCTGCGCGATGCCGGGGTGTTCTTCAGCCTGGCCAGCGGGCGACCGCCGCGCGCCATGTTGCAGATGGTCGAGGCGTTCGGTATCGATGTGCCAGTGGCGGGTTTCAATGGCGGCACGCTGATCAATCCCGATGGCAGCGTGCTCGTTGCCCATTACCTGCCGGCAGAGGCGGCGCTGGTGACCCTGGCGTTGTTCACGCCGCAGGCTGATGTGGAGGTCTGGCTGTTTGCCGATGGCGAATGGCTGCGCCGTGACCCACCTGGCCCGATGGTCAAGCGGGAAGCGGATGGCCTGGGGTACGGACCGCGCGTGGTCGAGAGTTTCGAGCCATACCTGGATCGCGTCGACAAGATCGTCGCGGCCAGCAACAACACGCAATTGCTGGTCGAACTCGAAGCGCAACTGCAGCCCAAGGTGCACGGCCTGGCCCACGTATCGCGTTCACAGCCGGTGTACCTGGACGTGACCGCCATGCTGGCCAACAAAGGAGAGGCGCTGAAGACGCTGGCGGCGCACCTTGGCGTGCCGCTTGAGCAAACCATGGCCATAGGTGATGGCGGAAACGACCCGGCGATGTTTCATGTGGCCGGGTTGTCGATTGCCATGGGCCAGGCCGAAGAAACCGTCAAGCGCCAAGCCACTGTCGTGACCGGCAGCAATGTCGAGGATGGCGCGGCAGAGGCCATCGAGCGTTTTATTCTGTCAGCACACTAAAACGCTTTCGCACTAACACTGAATTTGCGCCCCTTTAAACCCTGGGCGCAAGTTACAGCATTGTCTTACTTTGGCATGGCCCAGGACTGCAACTGGTAGCCATCTTTGTCGAGCTCGGCGCGTGCCTGCAACAACAAGTCTTCCAGTTGGGCCGGGTCGGTATAGGTGCTCGAAGACAGTTGTTTGCTGCCGATACGGTTATTGGTGCGGTCGATGACGCTCAGGCTGAGGGCGCCATGGCCATCGTGCCAGGCCACGCACTGGAAGGGCTGGAAGGCACGGTCTGCGATCAAAAGAGCTTCGTTGATGCGGAGCGGGGCGTTCATGTGGGGTTCTCTCTCATTGCCCATTCAAGTGAGTGCCGGCGGTTGGGCTGACCGTGCGGCGGGTTACTTGTACTGATGCACGAAGGCGGGGTACGGGTCACATCTTAGTGCAAGAAATTTCAACTTTCCGTGATTGATGTCATGTAAGCGCCTGTTTTGAAAGCTGAATGAAAGTTTCGCCGGCGCGCAACTTTTTTGTGTGAACGTGTCGGCAAGTGGCTTTTTGCCAATACTTATAGCGAAACGGTACAAGGAACGCGTCAATACCTTGCTAGTGTTAGCGGCAGGCGTCACAAACCGTTGTTTCTAAATAACTTTAACAATTTTGGCGCCAAGGAATAGTCATGGTTGTTACACCTGTGCAGCGTCGCCTGCTTGTGGTCGACCCGTGTGACGACTGCCATGAGCTATTGCCAGGCCTGCGCACTGCCGGGTGGGAAGTGGACAGCTGCACGCTGGCCACCGTCGGTGACCGTTCCTGTGATGTCGGTTTGTTGCGCCTGCAGCCCTCGCACCTGGAGCGCCCGGAAGCCGTCAAGGAATTGATCGGGCGCAGTGGCACCGAGTGGATCGCGGTGCTCAGCCAGGACGTGCTGCGTCTGCAGAATGTCGGCGATTTTGTCTGCGAATGGTTTTTCGACTTCCACACCTTGCCGTTCGACGTGGCCCGGGTGCAGGTCACCCTGGGCCGCGCGTTTGGCATGGCGCGCCTGCGGGGCAAGGGGTTTGCTCCGGTGGACGAGCCTGAGCATGAACTGCTCGGCGACAGCCGGCCGATTCGCGACCTGCGCAAGTTGCTCGCCAAACTGGCACCCACGGAATCGCCCGTGTTGATTCGCGGCGACAGCGGCACCGGCAAGGAACTGGTGGCCAAGACCCTGCACCGCCAGTCCCAACGCCATGCCAAGCCGTTTGTCGCGATCAACTGTGGTGCCATCCCAGAACACCTGATCCAGTCCGAACTGTTCGGCCACGAAAAAGGGGCGTTTACCGGCGCCCACCAGCGCAAGGTCGGGCGTATCGAAGCGGCCCACGGCGGCACGCTGTTCCTTGATGAAATCGGTGATTTACCGATGGAATTGCAAGCCAATCTGCTGCGCTTCCTGCAGGAAAAACAGATCGAGCGCGTCGGCGGCAGCCAGCCCATCCCCGTGGACGTGCGAGTGCTGGCGGCCACCCACGTCGACCTGGAAGCCGCCGTGGCCAAGGGCACTTTCCGCGAAGACTTGTACTACCGACTCAATGTGCTGCAAGTGATCACCGCGCCGTTGCGCGAACGCCATGGCGATGTGGCCATGCTGGCCAACCACTTCTCACGTTTCTACAGCCAGGAAACCGGGCGCCGCCCCCGCAGTTTCAGTGAGGATGCCCTGGTGGCCATGGGGCAACACCCGTGGCCGGGCAATGTGCGCGAATTGGCCAACCGCGTACGCCGCGGCCTGGTGCTGGCTGAAGGGCGACAGATCGAAGCCGTTGATCTGGGATTGCAGGGTGAACAGGCAATTGCGCCACCGATGGCTACACTGGAGGATTACAAGCACCGTGCCGAGCGTCAGGCACTGTGCGATGTGCTCAACCGGCACAGCGACAACCTGAGTGTCGCGGCCCGTGTGCTGGGGGTTTCCCGGCCGACGTTCTACCGGTTGCTGCACAAACACCAGATCCGCTAGGGCGGGTAAACCGAAAAGCCCCGCAACGACCCTTATCGTTGCGGGGCTTTTCCTTTTTTGCTTGCTGGCCATTTCAATCTTGAGACCGCCATCGCCGGCTTGCCGGCGATGAGGCCCTAAAACACACCACTAGAAGTAATAGGGGAATTTCAGGCTGAACGTGAAGTCCGGTGCATCATCCGTCATACCGATGGCCAGGTTGGGCACGATCGTCAGGTTTTCCGATGCCGCAATTGTCATCCCCACGTTGAAGTAACCCGCGTTGGCATCGCTGGACACCACCGACTGCCAGTCCCCGCCGTTGGGCTTGAGCTTGCTCTTGCGTTGTACCAGGTCGGAGACCGAGAACGACATACTCATTTTCTCGTTCAACGCAAAGGCCACGCCGACGCCCAGTTGGAAACTGTCGCCCAGGCTGACTTTGCCCCCCACTTTCTGATTGACGTCACTGCTGATGTCATCAAACGACTCTTCGAAGTTGTGGGTGTAGGAGAACGAGCCAAACAGCACGGCCGGGTCGAAGGTCTTGACCAGCGAGATCCCCGGCGTGATCGACCAGACACCGTTGCCCGTTGGCAGGTTTTCCGGCACATACAGGTTGTCGTTGGCGGTAGACCGCACCAGCTTGATGCCAAACGGTTCTTTGCCCGTAGGCGCTTTCACGCGCAACGACACCACGGCGTCGGGCAGGGTGGGCGTCTCATCCAGGAACTTGTAAGCCACGCCGAAGTTGACGTCGCCGAGGGTGGGGTCGCGACTCACCGACTCTTCCGACGTGGCGTTTGCATTGTTGCCCGCGCCGCCGGACTGATAGGTCGATTCGCGGTACACCACCGGCACGTTCACGTCGAATTGCCAACGGTTATCGACGTTGTAGCGACCGGTCAGGTCGAGTGTCCAGTTATCCGCCTTGATCCGATCCAGGTTGATATTGCCCAGGAATATCGAGTCCAACGCCAGGAAGCCGTTGAGTGTCAGCTGGCGCGCGTCGTAGCGTGCGTAGGTGACGCCGGTTTCAAAGCTGAACTTGCCATTGCCGAAGAAACCGCTGGCTTCGTTATAAAGGTTGCTCACGCTTTGTGCTGGGGCTGAATCGTCCTTGAGGGACTGGCCATAGGAACTGCCACCGCCTCCCGCCCCACCGGATGCGGCCGCCGCGCCAGTACCGGCAACGGTGGCCCCGCTGGCCTTCTGGAAGTCGGCCGGGGATTTGGCCAGGCGCTTGGGCGCAGGTGTCGCCGGTTGATCCTCGACCTGGCGCACGCGTTGTTCCAATACCGCTAGGGCTTTCTGTTGCACTTCGTACCGCTGCTTGAGTTCCAGAAGTTCCTGCTTGAGGGTCTCGATGTCGGCGTCTGGCGCGGCATACAACATGGATGCTGGCAAGAGCGTACTTAAACAGACCACCGCACGTAGCGATAACGATCGATGCATGAAATAAGCCGTCCTTTTCTAATGCGTAAGTGACGAGGGTCAGCGTAGTTCAATAACCGAGAGTGCGTAGGCCTTTGAGTTGATCCAGATTGCAATTGAGTGCCGGGTTATTCAGGCCGTTGTTCATCACAACGTTGAGCTGGGTCATGTTGGTGACGAAGTTTCTATCCCCCGTCAACACGGTGCCTTGCAAGACTTGGCCGCCGCCAATCTGCTGGAGGCTGTTGCCTTGGTTATGGTTGCCCTGGATCGCCATCTGCAAGCCGCCATTGTTGGCCGATACACTCACGCGGCCTGCTGCGCTGTCACCGGTGACGGTGCCGCCGGCAACCAGCACCTGGCCGGACTGCACGATGTTGGAGGGCGCGAAGCCGTTTTCGGTGACGTTGATCCCGACATTGTTGTAGGCGGCGTTGCCGTCGCCGGCGGCACGTACGCTTTGGGTCACGCCCGAACCTGTGCCCAGTCCGGCGCCGCCGCTGACATTGCCAGTGCCGGTATTCGGGTTGGTGCCCGTACCGGTCGACCCCGTGGTCTGTACGTAGAATTGTGGGGTAATGGTGGAAGCGTCGACTTGCATGCTGGCCTTGCCCGTAATCGTGTCACCCACGGCGTTGGTCCAGGTGCTGCTCATGACAATACCGAAGCTGATGATTCGCCCCGGCATCACGTAGCGGCCGCGCAGTTCGGCCATTTCCGAATCCTTGAGTTCGATCGGCTTGAACGCCGATGAAGCATAAGCGGGCATTGAGGCTGCCAGACACAAGACCGTCAGCCAACGGGAAGTGTTCATCTTCTGCTCCTGGAGCGTCCTGCCCCTTATTGCGCTTCTTGTTAGAAGAAGTCGCTCTGGATGAAACCGAAATCCATCAGCTCGGCATCGCCGACAGGCCTGAACTCATTCAACTGGTTCTTGGCGGTCAGCGGCACGGGTGGGTCGAGCAAGGCGTTGGCCTTGTCGTAGCCTTCACCCAGCACAGCGAAGACGATGCCATTCCAACCCTTGAGGAAGTCGTCGTGTGAATAGCGTTTGTGGCCCAGCACCGGGTCGCCGATATAGACCCAGTCCTTGTCCGCGCGCTGTAACACCACGAAGTGCTTGTAGCCACGAATCTCCAGCAGCACCACAACAGGGATCTTCACGGTCACCAGTGTCTCTGGCCCGATCTTGTAGCCCCGCGCACGCATGCCGATGCTTTCGAGGTAGCGCTTCATGTCCAGCATGGAAAACCCCTGGGTGCGTACCAGGTTCTGGTCTGCGTTGACCAGCATGCCTTTGATGACGTGGTCTTCGTCTACGTCCAGCCAATAGCCCTGACGCAGGATGGTGGCGAGTGCCGCAGCACCGCAACTGAAGTCGGTTTTCTGTTCCACCAGGTTGGCGAATTTGCGTTCACGGATACTCTCGACTTTCTTGAAGATGACTGCACCGCCAGGCATGGCGGAGATCGCCATGGTCCCTGCCCAGGTCGGGCCGGTGAGCAGCATCAAGAGGGTGAGAGTCGCGAGGCGCATGATCGTCGGACCTGTTGGACACTGGAATAAAAAAGGGCCTTGTTGCCAAGGCCCCGTTGGATCAGAAGCGCACGCCGCTGGAGCAGACGCTGCAGCCTTGGCCTACAGACAGGCTGTTGCTGGCTTGGTTGCCCGAACCGGATTGCAGGTTCACACCGATGTTGCCGGCGTTGTTGTTGATCGAGTTGTCGGCGCTGGCGTTGTTCGACACATATTGAGGCTTGCTGCCATGGCCATAGCCGTGGCTGGTGGCCGCAGTGTTGAGGTAGTTGTTGGCGAGCGAGTTTTGCTCGGTGTTGGCGGCCGCTGCGATGTTTTTGCCATCTGCGGTGGTGATCGCCAGGTTGTTTTTGCCTTGGTTGCCTTGACCGGCCTGGCCGTTGTAGCCCAGGTTGCCGGAGTTGTGGTTAGCGGAGTTATCCAGCGAGGCATTGTTTTGGATGCCTTTGCTGACGAAGTTGTTCAGGCCGCTGTTCTGGTTCACGTCGACCACGGCGAATACGGTAGCGAAGTCGCCTTTGGCGCTGGAGATTGCGCCAGAGTTGTCAGCCTGGTTACCACTGCCAGCCTGAACGTTGACGCCGGTGTTACCGCTGTTGTAGGTGACCGAGCCATCGGCAGAGGCGTTGTTTTCGGTTTTGGTGTCGTCGTACTTGTTGCCGATGCTGTTTTGAACATCTGTAACCACTGAGGCAACCACGCCGGTTGGTTGAGGCGCAGGGTGCCAGCCACCTGCTTGGGCAGCAGCAGCCATGAGTGCGGCGAGAGCGAAAACCATTGGTTTCAGAGCCATTTGAGGTTTCATGGTGTTTCTCCTTGCTTCTAATTAGTTGGTTAAGTGTTGGTACGGTCTAACTCGTGCTACCAAGCGGTTACTTGATAGTGATGCCCAGGGTGTTAGCCATTCGGTTCCCCACCCCAGCACTCTGGTTCACCTGAATCACTCCTCGGCTGCCGGTGAAGGCCTGGTCGCTTGTCACGACCTGGCGGCTGCCAGTGGTGGGGGTGAGCCCTGAGTCGGTTGCCAGCGTCGTCGTGTTCTGTTGCAACAGGACGCTGTCGTCGATGCTTTGCGGGCCAGGATTGACGCTGATCCGCACCGCATTGACTAATTGGCTATTGGCACCGGCTGATTGGTTGATGCCCAACATGCCGTTGCCATTGGTAAAGGAGCTGCCTTCGATCGCCGCCTTTGCATTCAGCGAGGGGTCGACCGTGCCGTTCATGTTCTGGATATTGCTGGTAGTGGCTTGGCCACCCAGCGCGACGGCGCGGTTGTTGGCGGTTTGCTGCTGGTTGCCGGCCGCCTGGTTGACCATCAGGTTGCCGCGGTAATCCTGACCGCTGTTGTTGATCACGGCGGTGTTGTCGGCCATGGCCGAGGCGCTGCCCAGCAGGGCCAGGGGGAGCAGGATGCGCAGGGAACGGTTCATTACTTGCCCCCCATCATGCTGCCGATGTTGTTGAGGGGCGCCAGGCCACGCTGGATCGAATCGCTGATCTGCCCGCCCATGCTACCGCTGCCTCCCGAACGGCTGGCAGCTGCGCCAGCGCCCAAGGTGGACATGCCGTTTTGCGTGGCACTCAAGGTGGAGAAGTTGCCGGCGGGCTGGAGGGCGCGGGTGATGCTCAAGCCGCTGCTCACGGCGCCGAAATCGCGGTCACTGAGTTCGCCTGACAGGGCGCCCAGGACGTCCTTGCTCGGATTGACGTTGGCGGTCTGCGGGTAGGGGTCGGGACCAAAGGAAGCCCGACCGTACATGTGTCCCTGTACGTCGCGCCCGGTCACGATGACGCCGTCACCCGCCAAGGTCGGCAGACTGATGCTGGCACTGAGTACACAGCTGATCAGCAGCACGTTCATCGAACCTTGAGTGAGTGTGTTCACGGCGGCATTCCTTATTCTCGGCGCTGACCCTAAACAGCGCTGTAAGGGATAGAGCAGAAGGCGTGCCGCTTTTTATTTATTACGGATATTCAATGGGTTGCGATTATCGAAGGGCAAAGTGATAGCAGGGTTGTATCAACGCTGAGACAACCCACCGCAAATCCACATGCACGTGCCCACGGCGCAAACGGTTCACCTTGCTGTATCAGCAACGCAACACTGTGCATGACAAAACGATGAACGCGCTCAGGGCGGGCCGTTCAGGGGAGGAGGGTGTTTCAAAAATGGACACTGCCGGCACAAGCAAGCCCGTGCGTGCAGGCTGGGCTCAGCCTTTCGGGGCTTTACGCGGGATCGAATTGAGTACGGGGTTGCCGTCCAGGTTCTGGGTCAGGTAGACCGGCAAGACCTTGGGCAAGGAAGGGACGAGGTTGTTGACCTCATTGATGTTGTAGATGCCGCCGATACGGATCGCGCCGGTGCTGGCATCCGCAAGCATCACGGGCTTGTTCAAGTAGCGGTTGATCAACGGTAATGCGTCGGCCAGCGCCAAATTGTCGAGCACCAACTTGCCTTGGCGCCACGCCAGCGCGCTGTCATTGGGGTTGAACGCGTTTACGCGAGGGGTGGCATCGCCATGCTGGTAGCTGGCTTGCATGCCGGGGGTCAGCGGCACGCTGCCGTGCACGGTGTCGCTTGCGATCTGCACCGAGCCTTCGAGCAGCATCACCCGCACCTGGTCTTCATACTTCCAGACGTTGAACTGTGTGCCCGTCACCCGTACCTGGCCTTCGCCGGCCCGCACGATGAATGGGTGGGTGCTGTCATGGGCAACTTTGAAAAATGCCTCGCCCTTTTTCAGCGTGACTCGGCGTTGGTCCTTGTAATTGCTGTAGACCAACTCCGTGCCGAGGTTCAATTCCACCTGGCTGCCATCGCCCAAGGTGACCTTGCGCAGGCCATTAGCTGCTTCGAAATGCTCATATGAGCTGGGCAGCCAGCCAGCCTCCCAGCCGGTAAACGCAGCGAGGGGCAGTGCAGCAAGGCAGACTGCCGCCGCCACTGCATAGGTGCGCCAACGACGGCGAGGCTTGAACGGCACCACGGTGGGCGTGGGCTCAGTGCGGGGCAGGTGGTCGGCAACATCCCAGATTTCCAGCATGGCCGCGTATTCGAAGGCGTGCAACGGATGAGCATCGTGCCATTGCTCAAAAGCCTGACGTTCGATGGCGGTGCAATCACCGGCATGCAGGCGCATGCACCAATGCGCGGCGGCATCGGTGATAGCGTCGTATTCGGCTTCTGAGAGGGATTTTTCGCTCATTAACTCATCCTGATTTCGCACATTCTAACCTCCCCGGGTGTACGACGAGAACAGCCATCATGGCTATTGCACATCAATTGGAACTTATTCTCGTTTGGGGGCACCTAACGATTTCAGGACATTTCCACAATGGAGAACGAAAATGCTCAAGAAAACCTTAGTCGCCCTGTGTGCAACTACCGCGCTGCTTGGCGCCGGCTCTGCCATGGCTGACAAGCCGGGCGCAGGCTGGATCACCATCGAAAAGGCGATTGAAGTCGCCAAGACCAAGGGTGGTTATGTCGAGGTATACGCCGCCGAGGCTGACGACAACGGTTATTGGGAGGTCAAGGGACGCAAATCAGATGGCACCGTGTATGAAGCACGCATTGATGGCGCGTCGGGCAATATCCTGCGTGACCAGAAAGACTGATCCCCCCTCGGGGGCCTGTTCAGGCCCCCGGCTCCAATCTGCGGCCCAAGTGTGTGATCAGGTACGTCACCGAATCTGCGTTGGCCAAAATGATATCCATCCGCCGGTCCGGATCACTCATGAACGTTTGCCGGGCATCTTCCAGCGTTTTCGTACCGGTCAGGTGCAGCACTTTATTGCGCAGTTTGGTCGACCCGGCGCTGCCGAAGTCCTCCCAACGCTCTGCCAGGTCGTCCCAGCTCTTGAATAGCATGGTCGCGGGTGTCAAGACAGACAGCGCGGTGCTTTGCAGGTTGGACAAGGCTGTGTGCTGGCGCAAGCCGTCAGCGGTACCACGGTTGATGATGTCGAGAAAAGGGCGCATCGAATCCAGGTAGGCGATGTCTTCAGTCCCGGAGACCAGATGACTCATTTCGTGAATCAAGGTCGCCGCACGCGCATGGTCGTCAAGGTCGAACGGCACCGTGAGGTGCGGTAGATAGGTGCTCATTCGTGTATTGAAAAAGTGCTCCAGCAAATAGATCTTTCGATCCGCGCCTTCAGGAATGACAAAAGCGTAGGTTTGGGTGGGCGACCAGCGGGCGGAGCCGGTGACGAATCGTGAGGAGTTTGGGCTGATCACATCTTGCTGGGTCAGCCCATCGCAGATTTCTGCGACACGTCTTCGAATCTTGATCAACTGGTCCGGGGTAACGTTGAGTACGCCGAACATCTCGGTCAAGAAGCGACCGCATGGGGAGTTGGGATCACGTTGCCGTGCAAACAGCGCCAAGTTGCGCGCACATCTGAACGTATAGAAAACCGCGACATTGAGTGCCCCATCAATGCAGGCTGCCTTTACGGGAGACATCGCCCGGATGGCTGGCATGCCTACGGCTTCGATATTGATCGAGTCGCGCTCGGTTCTTCGGGTAATGACACGGCTTCTGATGCGGGACAGCGCAGGGCCGAAGCGTGGCTCCCGCTCGGACAGGTCAAGTACCCATTCGCCCTGCGAATTGCGTTCGACGTAGGGTCCCAGTTCATGGGCAAGGCTGACTCGCCAACGCTCACCCACCCTCCGGACCGGGTACACCCGGCCGGCTACCGGTGCGTAAGTACGGTTGCGCGTCGGGTCGGTAAACAGGTGGCTTACAGGGCTCTCCTGCAGAGCTGCCAGGGATACGCAGACGTCTTCAAAATGCCGCATTCGCGTGCGTGTCGAGTCGGTGATAGCCAGGCTGGCGAGGGTCATGGCGGGCGCCGGTGAGTCCTCCGGCAGATTGGCGGGCGATGACGACGGCAGGGCCGTCATCAACCCATCAAGCTGTTCGCGAAGGGATGCCAGTGTCGCCACGCCCTGGATAAATGTGCGCAGGCCCTCTGCGAAATGCTGTGATTGCAGCGCCTCGGCGGAGGTTTTGAACAGTGTGTAGCTGCGCCAGACCACCAGTGGGAAGGCAAGCTTGCCGGCAATGAACTGCAACGTCATGGGAATACCCTTGCGCAGCAGGCTGGTGATCCCGTCCCATTGATCCTTGCCGTCGCGGGCGAATTGGCAGGCGAGCATTTTGAGCAGTTGTATGACGTTGTCATTGAATAGCCGCAGCAAAATATTCTGCCTGATGGGGTTCGACGCCAGGCTGGCGTCCCTTTTGTCCTGGCTGGTGGGCTGTTTGAGCAGGTTGCGCCATATCGCTTGGTCGGGGTCGCCCAGTTGCAGGATGATCCAATCCTGAAGGGGACCGTCGCGATTGATGTCATTGAGTAGCTTGTCTTCGTTGGCGTATTCGGTGAGCACGCGCAGTGGCGCATACGGCGCATACAGCACAAGCGGGCCCGTCGCTGGCGTTTGTGGGCCGATGATGTAGACACAAGGCACTGTCACCGGTCCCGCCCCGGCCGTGGCGATCAGTTGCAGAGGGCGAATCATTGCTGTGGTGCCGCTGACCTTATCCCGCGCCACAGCATCCGGCATATCAAAGATTTGCTGGATAAAGCTCCAGGCCGAGGGGCTGAGGCGTTCTTCGAGTTTTTCCTCATGGGCATGGCGCAAGAGTTGCCATGGCAACTGCCGACAAAACAGGTCACGTCGCTGGCGGGCATCGTCGGTGTCAGCGCTGAGGTGAGTGGTGAGCAGTTCGCGATAGGTTTTGGCAATGTCGAGTTGGCGCACCAACTGCACCACCGCCGTGCCGTCCAGGGTCGTCGGCAGCGGTGTGAGGCCCAGCGCGCGGGGCGTCAGGGTGTCGGCCTGCAGGTCGGGGAGGTGGCGCAAGGCAAAATCGGTCAGGGTTTGAGTGCGTCCGTCGAGCGCGACGCGTGCGGGTATCAAGATCGCTTCAGGGTCCAGCGCGGCGTCCGGATAACGGGCTTTAAGCAGGTTCGTCAAGGCACTGGCGACGTGCTCGCGCAGGGGGGGCAAACCGTGCAGGTAATCCTGATTGTCCGGTGCACTGAGCCGGTACTGCTCAAGCAGTTCGGCGTGGAGCCATTGCTCTTCGGCAGATGCCATGCCCAGCCACACCGGCAGCGCCTGCTGGTGAACGATCGCTTCTGCGATTGCACGGGCGCGCGGCAGATTCGACGGCGCCAGCCGTTGCATTTCATCGTCCAGACGGTCTTGCAGTTGTGTGGGCCCAAGGGGCATGGCGAGCCAGTAGTCGAGAGCATCCAGGTGGAAGTCCAGGTAGCTCTGCTGGCGGTTGTTCAACAGGTGCTCATCAATGCGCTGCAGGGGGCCGAGGCGATAGACTTGATGGGGCGCACGAAGGCTGATGGGCAGGTTCTGCAGCAGGCGTCGGTCGGGCAGTGCCAGGCGCTGTTGAAGGGCTTGGCGCAGAGTTTTCAGTGAGGCAAAGGGCTCATGACCTTGCTGCGGGGTCCAGAGTACGACTTCACCTGACAGGTCAGGGTCGAGGCCGCCACGCTGCGTCAGCACGAAACAGTTGGCCAGGGCCCGTGGGGTTTCGTCATCGCCAAGGGTCAGTGTCAAGCCGTAGGCATCCGGCAGGAAGCCTTGAAGCCCATGGCGCTTCTCGCGGGTCATGCTGTCGGGCCGCAGGACCGTATCAAGCATGGCGTAATGATCAGGGCTCAACGTCTTGTTGAGCAGTCGTAATTGGGCCTCGCTGCGCAACCCCTGCATCAGGGCCGCGCCCATCTCGGCGCGATGACTTTCCAGGAACGCGCGGGGCAATGTGTGAATGTCGTGCTGAACAAAAGGGAGCATGGCCCGCTCGATCACCTGATTGAAACCTCGGCTGTCCAGGTTGTTCCAACGGGTGGCGGTCCCTGCGCGGCGAGCGCTGTACAGGCCGGTGCGTGGCGAGTCGTCGATAGGGGCCGCACTGTTTGCTAAACGTTCTACAAGGTGATCGACCATGTTCCGTGAGGATACCGGCTCACGATCCTCGCGTTGTCGAGCCTGGGTGGCGTAGGTATTGGCAAACACATCTGCGGGGTCCAGGTCCAGCAAACGCAGGTTCAATTCCGCCTTCAGGGCATGGGTGGCCAGGCTGCGCAACGTGGGGTGCCTCTGCCGCTGTGTCGCCAGGACCGCTTCCGTCGCACGCAGCGTGACCAGATGCTGTTTGGCGCGCTCTGCCTGTACCGTCGACGGGCGACCATTGCCGCTGCTGGCCGGGTGCAGGCTCCAGCGTCCTTCGGCTTCCAGGGCCAGCAGCCGACTGTCGAGCATGGGGCGCACGTCCAGGGCGCAATCGAGCAGGGCAGCCAGGTCTGCTTCGCCATCGCTTGCGCGAAACAGCCCGAGTGCATGTTCCATGTTGCTCAATTGCTTGCGGGCGATGTCCTTGACCATCCCGGTAAATACATTGTCACTCACGGGCAACCCACTGACTTGCACCCCCTCCATTGCCAGGTACAGGCTGCGTTCGTCCAGGGACAGGAAGTTCAGCAACTCGTCCTGATGGCCGGCGGCCTTGAGCATGCTCAGCAAGGTTTCCTTGAGATCCTCAACATCCTTCAAGGTTTGCAGCCCGCGGGATTGGGTGTAGAGGTAGGCATGCTGGTCACTGATCAACAACGTCGCGGCCAGTTCCACATAATGTTGATAAGGTGCGTGGATGCTGATTTTTTCGATATTCAACGTCGCATGCCAGTCGCTGCGTGACGCCTTGTCGGGGAGGAAAATCGCGCGCAGTCGGTGCGCCTCCTCGGAAGAAAGAATCCCGCTCTGATGCTTGAACAGCAGGTCGGCGCGAAATTTGTCACTCATCAGTTGGGCAAACAGATCCAGGCGCGATGGATTGCCGCCACGGGTTTCATTCCACCAGGTCTGCAACAGGCTGCTTAACAGCGAAGACAGCACGCCAGCCGTCAGTTCCACAACGCGCTCCCAGCGTTCGAAATCCTGTTTGAGTCGCCTCTCAGGCAGGGCGCTTTTATCGTGCCTGGGGTGGGTGAACGCGCGGGTACAGTTGGCCGGCCACTCCGGATTCAGGTAGTACTGCAGCAGGGTTTCACTGAGGGTCGCCGAGGCAATCCATCGATCAGCGCCGTTAGCCTCCGCTGAAACCAGAAACGTGTTTACCAACGTGTATTGTTGATCGAGGTGGGGAAAATAAGGGCGCGCCATGATGTTCAGCAGTGTGCTGAGCATTGAGGCCAGGGTGGGCGTGGTGCGTAATTCATCCAGGGCACGCTGTACGTTTTGCCTTTGGCTTGCCTCAATCGCCTGTTCCTGATCCACGAATACGATGCCTTCAATCGTTGTGGTGGTCACGGCGAACAAGCCGCTGAAAGAAAAGGCCTGGCGCTCCTCTATAGATAGAAAGCTAATTAAATCAATATGTTGTGTTTCGTTTCTGAGGCGCTCTCTGAGGGTTGCGAGCGCCACGGCACGGTTGTCGAATACTTCGATTCCCCCATAGGGGCTATACAGCAAGGCCTTCTTCCCATCAGGTGTCGGGCTCATCATGAAGGCGCCGGCCAGCGCTGTCGCAGGCTGTCCTGGCCTCTCGATCACCAGCGTTTCGACGGTCATGGGGGCCTCACGGGCCTGGCGCCCGGCATGGGTGGCGGTGTAGACCGCCATCAGCCAGTCGAGATCCTTCAAGGTCAACCCCAGCGCGCGCTCCCGTTCTGAAGGGTGTTTGCGATGGATAGGGCGCAGGAATTCATCGAAAAAATACGGGGGGGTGAGCTGTGCCATCGACCTTTCTCCGTGGGTAATGGGGACGGGCCAGCAGGCTAGGGCGGTCGTGTTGGCGAATGGGGCTACATATTTGCCGTAAACAGCATTGACAGCAGCGGCAGGCGGCGTTGTTTAATCACAGGTCTGGATTTCACGCTGTATGCCCCCTCCAATCATAAAATCGGAGCTTCAGATGTCTGCCCAGCCCACAGTTGTTGACAGTTCCAGCGCCACCATCGGTTTCGCCAAGCTGGTGGCCTTGCTCCACGCCATCTTTGTCCGCCACGGCACTTCGCCTGAAGTGGCCGCCATCCTCGCGCACAATTGCGCCAGCGCCGAACGTGATGGCGCCCACAGTCACGGTATTTTTCGTATCCCCGGTTACCTCAGCACCCTGGCCAGCGGCTGGGTGAATGGCAAGGCCGTGCCGGTGGTCACCGACGTGGCTTCAGGCTTTGTACGGGTGGATGCCGGTAACGGTTTTGCCCAGCCCGCCCTGGAGGCCGCGCGTGCGTTGCTGGTGGAAAAGGCCCGCAGTGCCGGAATCGCCTTGCTGGCTATCCATAACTCCCACCACTTCGCCGCGTTATGGCCAGATGTCGAGCCGTTCGCCGAGCAGGGCCTGGTGGCGCTGAGCGTGGTCAACAGCATGACCTGCGTGGTGCCCCACGGGGCTGACCGTCCGCTGTTTGGCACCAACCCCATTGCTTTTGCTGCACCGCGTGCCGATGGCCTGCCTATTGTGTTCGACCTGGCCACCAGCGCCATCGCCCACGGCGACGTGCAGATCGCTGCGCGTAAAGGCGAGCGTTTGCCACCGGGCATGGGCGTAGACAGCCTGGGCCAACCCACTCAGGACCCGAAGGCGGTGCTGGAAGGGGGGGCTTTGTTGCCGTTTGGCGGGCACAAGGGGTCGGCGCTGTCGATGATGGTCGAGTTATTGGCCGCAGCCCTGACAGGCGGCAATTTCTCTTTCGAATTCAATTGGGCCGACCACCCGGGCGCGCGCACGCCGTGGACCGGCCAACTGTTGATCCTGATCGACCCGAGCAAGACGGCCGGGCAAAGCTTCGCCGAGCGCAGCCAGGAACTGGTGCGGCAGATGCATGCGGCGGGGTTGCGGCGCTTGCCAGGGGACCGACGTCATCGCACACGGGCGCGGTCGGACCAGCAGGGTATCGAGGTTGACGCAGAGGAATTGGCGCGGTTGCGAGTGCTGGCCGAGCAATAAAACAGGCTGCGCCGCATCCGGCGCAGCCTTCATGTATCAGTTACGGCGGCCCAGCAGCAGGCCGACCACCAGGCCGAAACCTGCGGAAATCGCCACGGTCTGCCACGGGTGGCCACCGATGTAGGTTTCGGTGGCATCCACCACCGGCTTGCTGCGCTCGCGCACATTGGACACCGAGTCCAGGGCTTGCTTGAGCTTGATGGCGACCTGCTCGCGCAGGGTTTCACCTTCTTCGCCCACCAGGGATGCGCTGCTTTTGAGCAGCTTGTCCGATTCTTCGATCAGCGCGGTCAGTTCGCTGAAGGCTTGGTCCTTGATTTGGTCTTCGACGGCTTGGGCAGCGGTTTTGCGGGCCATTGTGTGACTCCTTGCGAGTGAATGTGACAGTGAACAATGGAGTGCCGGGCAGCGGCAAAAGTTGCAGTTTTTTTGCGCCCGCCGGGTCCCGGGCAAAAATCCGAATCAGGAAATTTCGACCTACAGTGTAAGATGTCGTCTATTTGTGCAGCAGGGAATTCAACATGAGCTTCAATCTGGCCAACAAGACTCTCGCCGAACGCGCCGAGCTGGAAGATGAAAAGTCCCGCCTCTACGAACTGTGGCAGACCAACCTGGGCAAGGCCAAGGGCGAAGCGGCACGGTTGTTCGGCGAGCGCGCCAAACGCAAGGGCAAGTGGGCCGAGTGGGTCCGTGCTGAACTGGACGGCATGTCGCCGCCGGAGTTCTCCAACATGGTGCGCAGTGAGGTCAACAAGTTGATGGCGGCGGCTAAATAAAGCTCGCCACAATCGCTTCACGCACCTTCAGCAGCATCGGGTCCAGCTGCGCCTGAGTCCGCCAGCCCAACTCCACCGGGTAGCGCGGCAACGCCAAGGGGCAGGGTAGTACGTGCAGACTGGTCATGTCCGCGATGGCCTGCGCCGCATGCCCGGGAATGGTCGCCACCGCCTGGCTGCCCTTGAGCAGAAACGGCAACGCCGCGAAGTGGCTGGTGGAGGCGCACACCTGGCGGCTCAACCCCTGTGCCGCCAAGCCTTCATCGGTAATCCCGATAAACCCACCGGATGACACCAGCACGTGTTCACGGGCGACGAACTCGTCCAGGCTGATGCTGGTTTGGGCTGAATCCACCAGGCAGCGGTAATCGCCTTCTCCCAACACTTGCCGACTGAGTCGACCGTGGGCAAAGCCGCCCGCCGTGATCGCCAGGTCCAGGGTGCGGTCGAGCAGGGCGCCGGCGACGATCTGGCTGTGGGTCTGACGGAAGATCACCCGCAGCTTCGGCGCGCGCCGGGCGATTTCCTCCATCAGGCGCCGGCCGTAGGCAATCTCGAAATCATCCGACAACCCCAGCACCACGGAGCGGCCCTGATACTGCTGGTTATCCGGGTTGACCATGGCCAGGCTTTGCCGGCAACGCTCCAGCGCCTCGCCTATTACCGGTTTCAACTGGTTGGCGCGCAAGGTCGGCGCCAGGCCGCGCCCGGTGCGCACGAACAACGGGTCGCCATACACCTCGCGCAAACGCCGCAATCCTGCACTGATGGCCGACTGCGTCACCCCCAGGCGCACGGCGGCGCGGCTGGCGCTGGACTCGTCATGCAGGGCTTCAAAGGTTTTCAGCAGGTTCAGGTCAACGTGGGCGATATTTGTTTGATTCATATCATTCAGCACTGAGGTTGGCTTTATTCATGATCATGGCTGGCCGGAGAATGGGCAACCCCCCTGACTCTGGAGTGAGCGTAATGCCTGTATCGACTGTGGCAGCCCTGCAAATCGGATCCTTGCCGGGCGGCAAGGGCGAGACCCTGGCGCAAATCCTCGGCTACGAGGACGCAATCATCCGCAGCGGCGCGCAACTGGTGGTGATGCCCGAAGCGCTGCTGGGCGGCTATCCCAAAGGTGAGGCCTTTGGCACCCAGCTGGGCTACCGCCTGCCGGAAGGCCGCGAAGCCTTTGCCCGCTACTTTGCCAATGCCATCGATGTGCCCGGCGCCGAGACCGACGCCCTGGCCGGTCTGTCGGCGCGCACAGGCGCGAGCCTGGTACTGGGCGTGATCGAACGCAGTGGCAACACCCTGTATTGCACGGTGCTGTATTTCGAACCCACGGGCGGGTTGGTGGCCAAGCACCGCAAATTGATGCCTACCGGCACCGAACGCTTGATCTGGGGCAAGGGCGACGGCTCGACCTTGCCAGTGATCGACGCGGCAGTGGGGCGAATCGGCGGCGCTGTGTGCTGGGAAAACATGATGCCGCTGCTGCGCACGGCCATGTACGCCAAGGGCGTGGACGTCTGGTGCGCACCCACCGTGGATGAACGTGAAATGTGGCAGGTGAGCATGCGCCATGTGGCCCATGAAGGCCGCTGCTTTGTGGTGAGCGCGTGCCAGGTGCAGGCCTCGCCGGCAGCGTTGGGGGTGGAGGTGGCCAACTGGCCGTCGGACCGCCCGTTGATCGCCGGAGGCAGCGTGATCGTCGGGCCCATGGGCGACATCCTGGCCGGGCCGTTGGTCGGGGAAGCGGGGCTGTTGACGGCACGGATCGACACTGATGATCTGGTGCGGGCGCGGTATGACTACGACGTGGTGGGGCACTATGCCCGGCCGGATGTGTTCGAGTTGAGCGTGGATGAGCGCGCCAAACCGGGCGTGCGTTTCATCACCGACTGACACTATGGTGGGAAAACTGTGGGAGCTGGCTTGCCCGCGATAGCGGTGTGTCAGCTTGCATATCCTTGGCTGATAGGTCGCTATCGCAGGCAAGCCAGCTCCCACAGTGGATATTCATTGACTGGAGGATTTGGATTCCAGCCATTCCTCGCGGGTTATTTCCCAGATTTCCCGTGGGAAGGTGCCTTCGACAAAGTGACCCTCTACCGTCTTGACCAGGCGCATGCCGCCACGCTCGGAGATCCGCCGCGATCCCTGGTTGGGCGCGGCCTTGGGCGCGCGCAATACCGGGCGCTCGAGCACGTTGAACCAGTAGTCAGTCACTACCGCACAGGCTTCGGTCATGTAGCCCTGGCCGTGCCATGGCTGGCCGAGCCAGAAGCCACGGTTGTCGTCTTCGGTATCGAACAGGCTGATGTTGCCGACCAACGTGTCAGGTGAGTCCCTCAGGTACATCGCCCAGTGCCATTGCTCGCCACGTGCCATGCCGGGCAAGGCCACGTTCTCCAGGAAGCTGCGTGCACCATCGGCCGGGTAAGGCCAGGGCACCTCGTTGTTGAGGTAACGCACCACTTCCCAGTGGGGAAATATCTGCTGGATGGCGTCGGCATCGTCCAGGGTCAGCGGGCGCAGGATCAGGCGTTCGGTATAGAGCGTCGGTTGCATGGCGATCACCACGTGGCCGTGTTGGGCAGGTCAAGCGTGCCACGGTCGACAAAACGCTGGGTGCCAAACAGCCCACCCGCCAGTTTGCCGCGCAGCACGTAGGGCAGGTTGTTCAGGCTTTGGGTCTGGCTCAGGCCAAGGGTCTGGCGCAGCACGGAGAATGCGGAAACGCTCACTGGCACCATCAGAACCGTCTCAGAGAAACGTGGGATGGAACCGCTTTGGTCACTCACTCCCGAGGCCAGCGGCCGGCCATTGACGTCCAGGTCCAGGGCCACGCCGTTGTAGTCGATCGCCGTTTCATTGGGGTTTTGCACCCGCAGCTTCACGGCGAAACGCACTTCCAGGTCCTGGCTTTGCAGAGGTTCAATGCCCACCACGGTGATATTCACCGGGTCGCGGTTGGGGAACAGGGCGCAGGCGCTCAAGGTCAGCAGCAACAACGATAGAACCATGAGCTTGCGCATTAACAGTGCTCCCTATTTCGTGACGTCCGGGTCTTGCATCACCTTGAGGGTAGAGGACTCCGGATCAAATTCATCTTCTTCCAGTTCTATGAACTCTTCCGGCAGGAAAATGTTCAGCAGGATTGCACAGAACGCACCCACGGTGATCGGCGATTCGAAGATGTTGTGCAACGCCTTGGGCAGGTCGCGCAACACTTCCGGCACGGCGGCGACACCCAGGCCCATGCCGAGGGAGATTGCCACGATCAGCACATTGCGTCGATGCAGCCCGGCCTCGGCGAGGATCTTGATACCGGCCACGGCCACGGTGCCGAACATGATCAAGGTAGCGCCGCCCAGCACCGGCTTGGGCATCAGTTGCAGCACCGCGCCGATCACCGGGAACAGGCCCAGCAGCACCAGCAGGCCGGCGATGAAGTACGCCACGTAGCGGCTGGCCACGCCGGTCAACTGGATCACCCCATTGTTCTGGGCGAAGGTCACCATCGGCAGGCTGTTGAAGGTGGCGGCCATCGCCGAGTTGAGGCCGTCGGCCAGCAGGCCCGACTTGATGCGCTTGATGTACAGCGGGCCTTTGACCGGCTGTTGGGAAATCATCGAGTTGGCGGTCAGGTCACCGGCTGCTTCCAGCGGGGAAATCAGGAAGATCACCGCCACCGGGATAAATGCTACCCAGTCGAACGAGAACCCGTATTTGAACGGCACCGGCACGCTGATCAGTGGCACATGGGGCAGGGCGGCCATGTCGACGCGGCCCATCCACCAGGCCACCACAAAACCCAGGGTCAGGCCGATCACGATCGAACCCAGGCGCAGGAACGGGTTGCTGAAGCGGTTGAGCACCACAATGGTCAGCAGCACCAGCGCGGCCAGGCCCATATTGCCAGCGGCGCCCAGGTCGCTGGCGCCGAAGCCACCGGCCATGTCGGTGACCGCGACCTTGATCAGCGACAGGCCCATCAAGGTGATGATGGTACCGGTCACCACCGGGGTGATCAGTTTGCGCAGCTTGCCGATGAACTGGCTGAGCACCACTTCGATAAAGGCGGCAAAAAAGCAGATGCCGAAGATGGTCGACAGGATCTCGTCGGTGCCGCCACCCCGGGCCTTGACCATGAACCCCGCGCTGAGGATCACGCTGATAAACGAAAAGCTGGTGCCTTGCAGGCACAACAGCCCCGAGCCCACCGGGCCGAACGTGCGCGCTTGCACAAAGGTGCCCAGCCCCGACACGAACAACGCCATGCTCACCAGGTACGGCACTTCGCTTTCCAGGCCCAGCACGCCGCCCACGATCAGGGTCGGGGTGATGATGCCGACGAAACTCGCCAGCACGTGCTGCAGCGCGGCAAAGATCGCCGCGGTGAAGTGCGGGCGGTCTTCCAGGCCGTAGATCAGGTCGGATTTATAGCGGGGGCGGGGGGCTTGAGCGTCAGACAAAATGCGGGCTCGGGTCAGAAAATGGAGGCGAAGAATGCCAGAAACTGCCGGTCGTCAGAAGTGTAAAAAAATATTTATGAAGGCCCTGCGGGAAACCGCGAGCCCTGCCGATACCTCGTATAGGCCCACATACCAACGATAACAGTGGTGACCAAAGGTCAGAGCGGCGCGTTGACACCGACTGATCGTTTCGCGGCAGGGACGCTCGCAAACACTACTTCTGAGAGCACCCCCTATGTCCCTCCGTCATCTGAATATCGCCCCTCGCGCGTTCCTCGGTTTTGCGTTCATTGCGTTGCTAGTGATTTTACTGGGGGTGTTTGCGGTCAACCGCATGACGCAGATCCGCCAGTCGTCGGTGGATATGAGCGCCACCCAACTGCCCAGCGTGACCTACCTTGGCAACATCACTGAAAACGTCTTGCGCCTGCGCATCCTGTCGTTCCGTGTGCTGGTCAACCGTGAGCCGGCCGGCCTGCAGGAAGCCGAAACCCGCATGGGCGTGTTGGCCGACAAGGTCAAAACAGCCCAGGCCGGCTATGCAGCATTGCCGGCCGGTACCGAGGAAGCGGCGCTGTACAAGACGTTCGTCACCACGCTGAACAACTACTTCACCGCCCAGGCCGAGATGCTGGCCTTGTCCAAGCAGGGCAAAGTCGACGAGATGCGCACGCTGATCAACACGCGTATCAAGGACGGCACCGACCTGATGGGCGAGCAGTTGAACAAGTTGATCGCCATCAACGCGGCCGATGCCAAGGAGGCCGACGCTGAAGCGGGGCAAAGCTACGAGGGTGCCATCGCCGGGGTGATTGCCGTGTCGGTGGCTGCTGCGCTGCTGACGGTGTTGCTGGCCTGGTTGCTGACCCGCAGCATCGTCACGCCGCTGCGCAAAGCAGTGGAAGTGGCCGAGACGATTGCCGGTGGCAACCTGAGCAAGGCCATTGAAGACGACGGCAAAGACGAACCGGCCCGTCTGCTCAGCGCCCTGGCGTCGATGCAAGCCAACCTGCGCCAGACCATCCAGCACATCGCCGGCTCCGCCACCCAGCTGGCCTCGGCAGCGGAAGAGTTGAGCGCCGTCACTGAAGAAGCCTCCAAAGGCCTGCAGCAACAGAACAATGAAATTGACCAGGCGGCGACGGCGGTCAACGAGATGACCGCCGCGGTGGAAGAGGTGGCGCGCAATGCCGTGTCCACCTCCGAAGCCTCCGGCCAGTCCAACCTCGCAGCGCGTGAAGGCCGTGACCGCGTGGTGGAAACCGTCGGCGCGATCCAGACCATGACCCAGGACGTGCAGAACACCGCCGTGCTGATCGAAGGCCTGGCCTCCCAAGGCCGTGACATTGGCAAGGTGCTGGACGTGATCCGCGCAATTGCCGAGCAGACCAACCTGCTGGCGCTCAACGCCGCCATCGAAGCGGCCCGTGCCGGTGAAGCGGGGCGTGGTTTTGCGGTGGTCGCCGATGAAGTGCGCGCCCTGGCCCATCGTACGGCGCAGTCGACCCAAGAGATCGAGAAGATGGTCGCCGGCATCCAGAACGGCACCGGTGAAGCCGTGCAATCGATGCAGCAGAGCAACCAGCGCACCCAGAACACCTTGGAAATGGCCCGCGCTGCCGGTGTGGCCCTGGAGCAGATCACCCAGTCCATCAGCCTGATCAACGAACGCAACCTGGTGATCGCCAGCGCCTCGGAAGAGCAGGCCCAGGTGTCGCGCGAAGTGGACCGCAACCTGGTCAACATCCGCGACCTGGCCACCCAGTCGGCAGCGGGCGCCAACCAGACCAGCGCGGCCAGCCACGAGCTGTCACGCCTGGCGGTGGACCTGAACGCGATGGTGGCACGCTTCGTGATCTAACATGACCTGATTTGAAATGGGATCAAAAAATGTGGGAGCGGGCTTGCTCGCGAAAGCGGTGTATCAGTCAAGGATGTATTGCCTGACACGCCGTATTCGCGAGCAAGCCCGCTCCCACATGGGTTCACTGTTTCCAGGCGGCTGCATTGACCAGGTCCTTTGGACGCTGACCGGCCAGCGCCTGCAACAGATTATCCACCGCACACTTGGCCATCGCCTCCCGTGTCTCATGCGTGGCCGAGCCGATGTGCGGCGTGGCCACCACGTTGTTCAAGCGCAACAACGGCGAGTCGTGACTCAACGGCTCACGCTCGAACACATCCAAGCCCGCCGCCCGAATCGTACGCTGTTGCAAGGCCTCCACCAGCGCCGCTTCATCCACCACCTTGCCCCGCGAGATGTTGATGAAGACCGTCTCCGGGCCCATCAGCGCAAACTCTTCGGCGCCGATCAGCTTCTCTGTTTCGGCGGTCAACGGCAGCGTCAGGCAGACAAAGTCGGCCTGTTGCAGCAACTCATTCAAGCTGCGGTACTGCGCGCCAAAACGCGCCTCCACTGCGGGCTTGGGCGAATGACTGTGGTAGATCACCGGCATGCCAAAGCCAAAATGCCCGCGTTGAGCCAGGGCTTCGCCGATACGGCCCATGCCGATGATGCCAAGGGTCTTGCCGTGTACATCGGTGCCGAAATGCGCCGGGCCGATGTTCTTGTTCCATTGGCCGGCGCGCACCATGTCGGCCAGCTCCACCACGCGGCGGGCGGTGGCCAGGATCAGTGCGAAGCCGGTGTCGGCAGTGGTTTCGGTGAGCACGTCCGGGGTATTGCTGAGCAGAATGCCGCGCGCGGTCAGGTAGTCGATGTCGTAGTTGTCGACGCCCACCGAGACGCTCGCCACGGCTTCCAGCTGCGGCGCCAGGTCCAGCAAGTTCGCATCCAGGCGCAGGCTGGCGCCGAGCAGGCCATGGGCGCCGGGCAGGGCGTCGCGCAGCTTGGCCAGGCCGGTGTCGTCGAGGGCTTCGATCAGGGTGACATCGGCCTGTTCATGCAGGCGGGCCATCAGCGGTGCGGAGAGTTTCTTGTACAACACGACGGACTTTTTCATGCGGTCTTTACCTTCAATTTCAGGTGGGGCGCCGGCGTGCGGTCACTGGCGCCGGGCTTGAGAAAAATCGTCAGTACCACCGACAGCAGCAACGCGCCGCTCATCAGTAGGTACGAGGCACCGGGCGAGCCGGTGCTGCTATTGAGGTAGCCCACCAGGTAGGAGCCGCCAAAGGAGCCCAGGGCGCCCATGCTGTTGATCAGCGCCATGGCGCCGCCGGCCACGTTGGCTGGCAGGATCTCCGGGACGATTGCGAAAAACGGCCCGTAGGGCGCATACATGCAGGCCCCGGCGATCACCAGCAGGGTGTAGGACCACCAGAAATGCTCGGCCCCCAGCACGTAGGAGGCGTAGAACGCGACCGAGGCGATCAGCAACGGCGGCCACACGAAGCGTTTGCGCTTTTGCAGTTTGTCCGAGCCCCACGACACCGCGAGCATGCCCATCACGGCCGCCAGGTAAGGCAACGCCGAGAGCCAGCCGGCCTCGACCATATCCATCTGCAAGCCGGCCTTGAGGATCGACGGCAGCCACAGCACAAAGCCGTACACGCCGATGCTCCAGCAAAAGAACTGCAACGCCAGGATGATCACCTTGGGCGAGCGGAACGCTTCGGCGTAATTCTTCACGGCCTTGATGCCGACCTGCTCGGCGGCCAGGGCACTGTCCAGGTCGCGCTTTTCAGTGTCGCTGAGCCACTTGGCATCCTTGGGACGCTCGTCGGCCAGCTTCCACCAGATGAACGCCCAGATCACCGCCGGCAGGCCTTCGATGATGAACATCCAGCGCCAGCTGAAATGCTGCACCAGATAGCCCGACACCACCGACATCCACAGCATGGTCACCGGGTTGCCGAGGATCAGGAAGGTGTTGGCCCGCGAGCGTTCGGCCCGCGTAAACCAATGGCACAGGTACACCAGCATGGCCGGCATCACCGCGGCTTCGACCACGCCGAGCATGAAGCGGATGGCGATCAGCATGTAGGCGTTGGACACCACGCCGGTCAGCGTGGCCAGGCCGCCCCAGAGGATCAGGCTGACGAAGATGAGTTTCTTCACGCTGCGCTTTTGCGCGTAGATCGCCCCCGGTACCTGGAAGAAAAAGTAGCCAAGGAAGAACAGCGCCCCCAGCAACGACGACATGCCGGGGGTGATCATCAGGTCTTCGGCCATCCCGGAGGCGGCGGCGAAGCCATAGTTGGCGCGGTCCAGGTAGGCCAGGCTGTAGGTGATAAAAACGATGGGCATGATGTACCACCAGCGGCGGGTGGCGAGTTTCAGCGTATCCATGGTGTGGCTCCTGAGCTTGTTGTAGTTGTGGCAACAGGGAGTGGTTTATGCAACGGATCGAACGGGCAGCTCTGAACGGGTGGGCAAGCCTTCCATGTCGCCACGGCTCTGCACGGCACGGCTGCCGATCCAGTTGCCGCGTTGGATGGCCTCGGGGAAGCTGAGGTTTTCCAGGAGTGCGCTGATCATGCCGACGGCAAAACCATCGCCCGCACCCACCGTGTCCACGACTTTTTCCACCGGCACGGCGGCGACAAAACCCTGGTCCATCTGCGTGCGGTAGTAGGCGCCATCCGGCCCCAGCTTGATGGCCACGGCCTCGGCGCCCTGGTCGAGGTAGAAGGCGGCGATGTCGGCCGGGTCGTCGAAGCCGGTGAGCAAACGGCCTTCACCCAGGCCCGGCAGTACCCAGTCGGCCAGGGCGGCGAGGGCGTTGATCTCGCGGATCATCATCTGCGGGTTGGCCCACAGCGACGGCCGCAGGTTCGGGTCGAACGACACGCTGCGGCCGGCCTTGCGCATCTGCGTCATCAGCTCGCGGGACAGTTCACGGGTCACCTCGGACAAGGCGGGCGGGATGCCGGTGGCGTGCAGGTGCCGAGCTTGCAGCAGCGCCGGGCTGATGTCGGCGACGGACAAGTGGCTGGCTGCCGAACCTTTGCGAAAGTACTCCACCTGCGGATCGGCCCCGGCGTCTTCGCGGGACTTGAGCTGAAAACCGGTGGGGTGTTGCGGGTCCACCGCGACGTGCTGGCAATCCAGGCCTTCCCTGCGCAGCGTGTCGACCACGAAGCGACCCAGGGAATCGTCGCCCACCCGGCTCAGCCAGGCGACATTGAAACCCAGGCGCGACAGGCCGATGGCAACGTTGCTGTCGGCCCCGGCAATGCGCTTGTGAAACTGCGCCACCTGGGAGAGCTCCCCAGTCTGCTCGGCGACAAACATCGCCATGGTTTCACCAAACGACAGGATATCGATCTCAGACATGGGCGTTCTCCGCACGGGGTTGGCCTAGCAGGGTGAGGGCGGCGACCTGTTGCGCGGTGACAGTGATCAAATCATCGCCTTGCAACGGGAATTCCACCGCCCGGGTAATACCTTGAGTCATGTGCTTGAGCAGTTGTTCCCACAGATGCAGATCGGTGGCGCCAGGCGGCAGGGCCACCAGCTTGCCGTCCGGGCGACGGGCCACGGCCTTGCAATGCAGGTAATCCACATGCCGGCCCAGCAGGCGAGCGGCGGTGAGGGCCGATTGGTCCTGCCACTGCCAGTTGCCGATGTCGAAGGTCATCTTCACCGGCAGGCCCAGGCGTTCGACGTCGCTGAAAAAACGTTGTAAAGGTTCGATGCGCCCGCCGTGCAGGGTCTGGTCGTTTTCCACCAGCAGCTTGACCGGGTGACGGTCGAGCAGGGCATGCAGGCTTTCGAGGTCGTTGGTGTCGGTGAAGTAGCCCAGGGACACCTTGAGCCAGCGCGAGCCGAAAGCGTGGGCGCGATCCAGGGTGGCGTCCAATTCCGCGTTCGGCCGGGCGCGGCCGGCGACCCAGAGTTCCAGCGGTGACGAAAAGACGGATTCCAAATGATGTTGCGCCGCTGCCTGGGCCAATTCGGCGGGCTGCTCATGGGTCAATAATTCTTCACGCCACTCGATGCGCCGGGCGCCTGCGGCCGCGAGCAACTCGACAAAACTCAATTGGCCCTGCTGGCGCACGAGGTCGGCGCCGTAGCTGGAGAGGCTGATGGAAACGGGGTATTTATGCATTGTTGTTGACCTCTGAAACCGGTTTCATTTTTTCACACAATTCAAACCGCGTAGGAGCCAGCTTGCCGGCGATGGCGTCCTTGCTTTCACCGCAAGGCTCACGGCCCAATCGCCGGCAAGCCGGCTCCTACAAGGGTGTGGTGGAGCCTCGGACGATGAGTTCAGGCAGGAAATCCAAGGTGCGCGTCGGCTCGGTGTCGCCGCGCAAGCGCTTGAGCAGGCAGTCGAACGCCGTGGCGCCAATGGCCTGGGTCGGTTGGGCGAGGGCGGTGATGCCGCTGCCGACCAGCGGGTACCAGTCCAGGTCATCCAGGGCGATCAGGCCGACCTCGTTGAACAGGTCGCACTCGAGGTTTTTCAAGGCGCGGGTGCAGGCCAGCGCAGCAACGCCGTTGCCACAGAACAGCGCCTTGGCGCCGGGTTTGGCGAGAAAGGTGTGCAGGTGGTTTTCCAGCGTCTCATCGAGTTCCAATACGGCGCCGGTCAGGCCTGGACGCTTGGCAATTTCGGCCTTGAAGCTGGCCTGGCGCTCGAGCCGTGAGCTGGTGCCATCGGTGGTTTCGCTGACCATCAACACGTCGCGATAACCTTGTTGCTGCAGGTGCTCGACGGCCATGCGCACGGCGGCCGGGTTGTCCAGCCCCACCAGGTCGCTGCGCAGGGGGTCGACCTTGCGGTCCACCAGCACCAGGGGCATTTCCCGCTGCAGTTCGAGCAATTGGTCGAGGTGATGACCGAGGGTGTTCACGATCAAGCCTTCGATGTTGTACGAACGCAGTGCTGCCAGGTGCTGGCGTTCCTGCTCGTCATCGCGGTCGGTGTTGCACACCACCAGGCTGTAGCCGTGTTGGCGACAGGCGGTTTCGACGCCGTGCATCACGGCAATGGAATAGGGGTTGCGGATATCGGCCACCAGCATGCCGATCAGGCGCGTACGCCCGCGTTTGAGGCCACGGGCCATCTGGTTGGGGCGGTAGCCGAGTTGTTCGATGGCTTGTTCGATGCGCAGGGCAATGGCATCGGAGAGCAGGGCGCGGTCGTCACCGATGAAGCGCGACACGCTGGCCTTGGACACACCGGCGCGTTCGGCAACATCGAGCATGGTCACGCGGCTGCGCTGGGCGGCAGAAAAAGTGTTCACGGCCATCGACCTTCTGTTTTTATTGGAATGACTGAAACCGGTTTCAGGAAACCATCAAATGAGGAAAGTCGTCAAGTTGTTGTAGGACAAAGCCTGACAGCCGGTGCTTCACACCACCACGCTCAGCCACGTGGCCACCAGCAATAAAACCGCCATGCCTCGGTTGAAGCGCTGCATCGCCCGGGCCGACCGAAACACCCGCGCAGAACCCACGCCCAGCAGCGCCCACGTGCCCAGGCACGGCATGGAAACGAGGAAAAACACCAGGGACAGCAGCACCACCTGGCCTTGGCGCTCAGCCCCGTGGCCAGCAAACACGCTGACCACTGCAACGGCCATCATCCAGGTTTTCGGGTTGATCACCTGCAGGCCGGCGGCGCCGATCAGGCCAAGGGGCTTTTCAGTGGCAGCCACTTCGACGGCTTGGGGCGGCGCACGGTAGATCTGCCAGGCGAGGTAACTCAGCCACGCCACGCCGAACCCTTGCAGCGCAGTCTGCACCCGGGGCAGTTGCACCAAGGACTGGCCGACCCCGGTTCCTACCAGCAAGACCAGACCTGCCGCGCCCGCGCAGGCGCCGAAGATGATCGGTACTGCGGCCTTCAAGCCATACCGCGCGCTGTTGCTCAGCACCAGGATGTTGGTGGGGCCGGGGGTGATCGAGGCGACAAAGGCAAACAGCATGAAAGGCAACAACGTGGACAGCATGGCAGGTGACTCCGGTAAACCCATCGATGGAGTCGATCTTCACAAGCCCGCGCCTTACCTGTCTGGAAGATTTGAGCAACGTTTGCGGTAAGCGGCAGGCGTGAGGCCATAGGCGCGCACGAACCAGCGGCCCAGGTGGCTCTGGTCGGCAAACCCCAGGGCAATCGCCACGTCGGCGGGCGGCTCACCCTTGGCCAGCCAATGCCGGGCGCGGGCCAGGCGCAATTGCACCAGATAAGCATGGGGCGGCAGGCCAAACGCGCTCTTGAACGCACGGGTCAGGCGGAAACGGTCGACGCCACAGGCCAGCGCCAACTCATCCATGCCCACGTCCTGGTGCAGGTGTGCATGCAAATATTCCCGGGCCTTGTGCGCCACCAACGGCAGGCGTGGGTCGTCGCGGTAGCGGGTGCGCCAATGGAGTTGCCCGGTGAGCTGTTCCAGCAATTGGTCGGTGGCGCGCTGGCGCACGATGCGCAGTTCACTGCTGTGCAGAGTCTGGAAGGCGTGGCTGGTGGCGTGTGCCAGGCGGGTATCATTGATCAACGTGCTGACAACACTCAGTTGGCTGTTGACCGGTGCCTCTTCGAACACCGCACTCACTTCCCGCGACAACCATTGCGGGTCGAGGTAGAGCATGTGGTAGGTAAAGCCGTCTGCAGTGGGCGCGTCGCCGTCATGCAACTCGCCGGGCTCGACCAGAAACACCTGGCCCGGCGTGCTGTTGTGCCGGGTGCGGCGGCAGTTGAATTGCTGCACGCCTTGCTCGGTCACGCCAATCAGGTAGCTGTCATGCCAGTGGGGATCGTAGGCGTGGCCCTCGAAATGCGCGCGCAGGGTCTCGATGCCGGTGTCGGCGTCCTGAGACAGGTCGATCCAATTGTGCGCGGCCATGACTCACCGAGACGAATAAGGTCTGCCATTAGCGCCCGGTGGTGGGCGGGCGTCTAGAAGGTTTGTGCAGCCTCAACCGAACAGCCCGGCTGCGATGTTGATCGAGAACCCCAGGATCGCGGTGTTGAACAGAAAGCCGATCAGCGATTGCCCCAGCACCACCTTGCGCAGGCTTCGCGTGGCGACACCCACATCCGACGTTTGCACCGCCACGCCGATGGTGAACGAGAAGTACAGGAAGTCCCAGTAATTGGGGGTTGTCAGGCCCTCGGCAAAACGCAGCGCCGGTTCCTTGCCGTCCCAGGTGTAATAAAGCCGCGCGTAATGCACGCTGAAAATCACCCCGATCAACAGCCATGAACCAATCACCGTCAAGCCGGTAAAGCCGTAGTGCAGCAGGCGTGCGGTCGTGGGCAGGTCTTTGCTGCCGACCAGTTCAAAGGTGATGGTTGCCAGGCTGGCAATGGCCGCGATGCACACCACGAACAGCACCAGGCCGGCGTTTTCATCTTCGATTTCGGCGATGCGCTTCACGTCCGGCGCCTTGGCGCGGATGGTCAGCCACAGCATCAGCACCAGGTAGGTCCACACGCCGGTGTTCCAGCCGATGAGGATCTTGCTGATCACCGTGTCGGCCGGTGCCAGCAGGCCTACGGCGATGCCGAGCACGGCGGCGGCGGAAAGGCGAGGGTGGGTGCGGGCGAGGAAGGGCATGGCGGCTCACAGCTGGCGAGGTGTGAGCAGACTGTACCTGATCCCGAACACAACCCATAACCTCTGTGGGAGCTGGCT
>NZ_JACARO010000118.1 GCF_013386585.1 Pseudomonas sp. P7548
GGCGGTGTCCAGCAGGTTGCCCAGCAGCTCCAGCAAATCCTCACGGTCCCAGGGCAGTTGCAGGCCAGGGGGCACGTGGTAGCTCAGGTCCAGGTGTTCGCCGTGGATCATGGTCAACGTGGCGAGCAAGCCGGGCAGTTCTTTTTCGCAGTCGAACAACGCGCCTGGCAGGGTTTCACCGGCCAGGCGTGCGCGGTTGAGCTCGCGGTTGAGGCGTTGCTGCACCTGCTCCAGTTGGTCGCGCAACAGTTTGCTCAATTCGGGGTGGTCCTTGAGGGCTTCGCTCGAGGCCGCACTCAATAACACCGCCAGCGGGGTTTTCAGGGCGTGGCCCAGGTTGCCCAGGGCATTGCGCGAGCGCTTGAGGCTGTCTTCGGTGTGGGCCAGCAGGTGGTTGATCTGCGCCACCAGCGGTTCCAGCTCCAGCGGCACCTGCGTGTCGAGTTGCGAGCGCTGGCCTTGTTGCAATTGGGCGATCTGTTCGCGCGCGGTTTCCAGCGGGCGCAACGCACGGCGCACGGTAACCCGCTGCAGGATCAACACCAACAATAGCGCGGCCAGGCCGAGGATCAGGCCAATCCGACGCATCAGGCGAAAACTTTCCCGCACGGGCGTGTAGTCCTGAGCCACGCTGATCGAGATCAACCGGCCATAGCGCTTGTAGTCGGCGCGCAGCACCAGCAGTTGCTGACCTTCCGGCCCCAATTGCAGGTTGCCCTTGAGCCCGATCTCGGGCAGGCGTGGCAGTTCCTGGTCCCACAGCGAACGCGAGCGCCAGTGGGTATCGTCAAAATCAATGCGAAAGTAATGCCCGGAAAACGGCCGTTGGTAGGCCGGCGACAAGCGCTGCTCATCCAACTGCACGCCGCCTGCCGCGCGTACCAGCGCCACCAGCAGGTTCTCGGCGTCATTGCGCAGCCCGGCTTCCAGGTAGCGCTGCAACCCCGCTTCGAACAACCACAGGCTGGTTTGCGCCAGCGCCACGCCGACGACCACCATCACACTGATCAGCCCCAAGCTGAGGCGCCGTTGAATCGACCTCATACGGGGCTTGCGCCAAACAGGTAACCCTGGCCACGCCGGGTTTCGATCACGCTGCGGCCCAATTTGCGTCGCAGGTGGTTGACGTGGACTTCCAGCACGTTGGAATCGCGCTCGGTCTCGCCGTCATAGAGGTGCTCGGCCAAGTGGCTTTTCGAGAGGATTTGTTCGGGGTGCAGCATGAAGTAACGCAGCAGACGGAATTCGGCGGCGGTCAGCTGGATCTCTTCGCCGTCACGCAACACGCATTGACGGCCTTCATCCAAGTGCAAGCCCGCCGCCTGCAACGTGGGCTGATTGGCACGGCCGTGGGAGCGACGCAACAGCGCCTGGATGCGCAGGTACAGTTCCTCAGGGTGAAACGGTTTGGCCAGGTAATCGTCGGCACCGGCCTTGAGCCCTTCGATGCGCTCGGCCCACGAATCCCGGGCAGTGAGGATCAGCACCGGCGTGGCCAAGGCGGCAGTTCGCCATTGCGCCAGCACGTCAAGCCCCGGCAGGCCAGGCAAACCGAGGTCGAGGATAATAAGGTCGTAGGGTTCACTGCGGCCCTGGTACGCAGCGTCGCGCCCATCGGCCAGCCAGTCGACGGCATAGCCCTGGCGCTGCAGGCCGGCCAACAGTTCATCGGCCAGGGGCACATTGTCTTCCACCAGGAGCAGGCGCATCAGTCGTCTTCCTTATCTTTGAGCAGCTCGCCGGTGCTGGCATTCAGCTCGATTTCACGCACCACGCCGTCGGCGGTCAACAGTTCGATTTCATAGATATAGCGCACCGGCCGGTCGTCGTGTTCTTCCAGCTCGGCGTCCAGCAGCTTGGACCCAGGGTAGCGCGCGAACGCCGGCCCCAACAAATCTTCCAGGGGTGCAATGACCCCCTTCTGGCGCAGGCGCAGCGCTTCGTCCTGTCCGAGGTCATGGGCCGCCAGGCCTGAGCTGATCAGCAGCAACACCAGCGCCACTCGACCGCCCGTGCGTCGATATACCTTCATTACCAATCCTGTTGTTTCTTGACGTTGCCACGTTAACCGCCGCAACTTAACTGAAACTGAATTGCCACCATGGCAATTGCCGACAGTCCATTTCCCCAACTGTTGTGCGAGATTTCTTATACTGATCCGCTCGCTTTAACTGAGACTGGTATGACTGCCATCCACATCAAGTTTCCTGCCCTGACCCTCAAGGCCGGCAAACGCGCCTTTACGCGCATTCGTGAGCAAGGCCTCAAACCGGCCGATGTAGGCATCCTACCCGGTGCGGCCGGCGGCCCCAAGGCCTTGGGTATCCAGGGCCTGGACCTGGCGCTGTTCGGCGACTGGCTGCCCCGCATGCCACGGGAGCGCGCGCTGATCGGCGCGTCCATCGGTTCCTGGCGGTTTGCCAGCGCCTGCTTGCCCGACCCGGTGCAAGGCCTGCTCGATCTCGGCCGCCTGTACAACGAACAACGTTTTGCCAAAGGCGTGACCATGGCCGAAGTCAGCCGCAGTTGCCAGCGCATGCTCGACGACTTGCTCGCCGGCCGTGATGCACGGGTGCTGGACAACCGCGACTACCGCCTGAACATCATGGTGGTCAAAAGCCATGGCCTGCTCGCCGACGACCACCGTGGCCGCCTCGGGCTGGGCCTGTCGTCAGTGATCGCCGATAACCTGCGGGGCCGCGCGCGGTTGTCGCGGCATTTCGAGCGACTGATCATCCACGACCCGCGCCAGGCACCACCGGTGCATCCGTTGCAGGATTTCCCGTCGCGCTTCCTCGACCTGGAATTGGGTAACCTGCGCCAGGCGCTGCTGGCCTCGGGCTCGATCCCTATGGTGATGCAAGGCGTGCGCGACCTGCCAGGCGCGGGCGCGGGCACCTACCGCGACGGCGGCCTGCTGGACTACCACCTCGACCTGCCCTACCACGGCGATGACATCGTGCTTTACCCGCACTTCACCGACCGAGTCATCCCCGGTTGGTTCGACAAAGGCCTGCCGTGGCGGCGCAGCAATCAACAGGGCTTGCAGGATGTGTTGCTACTCGCCCCGTCCAAGGACTACCTGGCCCGCCTGCCCCACGGCAAGCTGCCGGACCGCAGTGACTTCAAGCGTTTCATGGGCGATGACGCGAGCCGCAACAAGTACTGGCAAACCGCGATGAGCGAGAGCCGGCGCTTGGGGGATGAGTTCCTGGAATTGGCCGATAACAATCAATTGGGCGAGCGACTCCAGCCCCTGTAGGCGCCCGGCTTGC
>NZ_JACARO010000119.1 GCF_013386585.1 Pseudomonas sp. P7548
TCGGTGATGGCTACTTAGGGTTCCGCCATCCCCCAAATAACGGATATGCCCCCCACCCCCCGGTCACAAAACCGTCATCCCCCTCATCTAGCCTCGCGACCACGAATGCCCCCCGTGAGTCCGTATCCATGTTCAGAGGCCTGCTATCCGTCGCCCTCCTGCTAGTCACCGTCACCGCCCACGCCGAAACCTGGCCAGACAAGGACTGGGCTAAGGGCACGCCGCTCGCAGGCCCCGCCGTCGATGCCCTGAATGCCTACGCTTTTCCGCCTCGTGATGACACCTCCCGCAAGGGCATTCGTACCGATGCGCTGCTGGTGATCCGCGACGGCGAAGTCATCTATGAACGCTACGCAGCGCCCACCACCGTCAGCACGCCGCACCTGACCTGGTCCGTCAGCAAGAGCTTGATGGCGACGGTATTGGGCGTGGCCTACGGCGAAAACCGCTTCAAACTGACCGACCCCGCCGCACGCTTTTACCCGCCGATGAAGCAGCACCCCAAAGTCACCATGGCTGACCTGCTGCACTGGGCCTCGGGCCTCGACTGGCAGGAGGACTACGAATACGCCCCGCTGAAATCCTCGGTGGTGGCGATGCTCTACACCCGTGGTCACGCTGACATGGCCGACTTCGCCGCCGATACGGACGCCGCCAGCGCGCCCGGCCAGGTGTTCCGCTATTCCAGCGGCGACACCAACATCCTGTCCGCCACGCTTAAAGGCATGCTCGGCCACAAGGCGTATATGAGCTACCCGTGGGACGCGCTGTTCAAACCGCTGGGCATCCGCAGCGCCACGTGGGAAACCGATGCCGACGAGACGTTCGTGGCCTCGTCCTACGCCTACCTCACCGCCCGCGACCTGGCACGCGTCGGCCTGCTGATGGCGCGTGACGGTCGCTGGGGTGAGCAGCAATTGCTGCCCAAGGACTGGGTCGCCTTCAATCGCCAACCCTTCGCCAATTACCGGGCCGGCCAGGATGAAGCCGTGCCGGGCGGCCATTGGTGGCTCAACAAAGGTGCGCCGAGGCCTTGGCCGGATGCTCCCGGTGACACGCTCGCCGCCCTCGGCCACTGGGGCCAGGCGTTGTACGTGATGCCCGCCGAACACCTGGTGATCGTGCGCTATGGCGATGACCGCGACGGCAGCTACCGCCACAACGACCTGCTCAAGCACGTGCTCGCGGCGGTGCAACCATGATCCGTCGCCGGCCGTTTACCAGTGTATTTCTGTTGCTGCTGCTCGCCTTGCTGGGCTGGATCTGGCACGAGCGCGTCAACCTGCAAGCCTTCCCCGACATCATTGCGGCGTACACGGCGAAGGAGTATTGCTCGTGCCGTTATGTCGAGAACAACCCGGCTGACTATTGCCGGGGCTACGTGAAGCAATACGTGCCCACCAGCGCGTTCAGCGACAACCCTGAGCGCAGCGAAGTCATCGCCAGCGGGCTGGGCCGCACCCACACCGCCCGCTGGCTCGGCGACCGCCACGGCTGTCGCCTGACGCCCTGATCCACCCCACAGGGTTCGGTGGCCAACACTAAAACCCTGAGGTTCCACAGGGTGGAACCACCTTTGATTGTCCTCCTGCGCACATCGCGGTTAGCTGGCGGTGTGCAGCAAACAAGAACGGGAATACCCGCCTGTGAGGAGAATCACCATGCGCCCCCACCAGCACATCCTGGATTGGCTCAGCGACGTTGCCGGCGACTTGCACGCCGTGCGCCACGACATCCACGCCCATCCTGAACTCGGCTTTGAAGAGAATCGCACCAGCGCCCTGGTCGCCCAATCCTTAAAAGGCTGGGGTTACGAAGTGCACACCGGCATCGGCAAGACCGGTGTGGTTGGTGTACTGCGCAACGGCAGCAGCTCACGCACCCTGGGCATTCGTGCCGACATGGACGCTTTGCCCATCGTCGAAAACACCGGTGCGGCCTACACCAGCCAACACGCCGGTTGCATGCACGCCTGCGGCCATGACGGGCACACCACCATGCTGCTGGGTGCCGCCCGTTACCTGGCAGCCACGCGGCAGTTCGACGGCACGTTGAACCTGATCTTCCAGCCCGCTGAAGAAGGCCAGGGCGGTGCCGAAGCCATGCTGGCCGACGGCTTGCTGGAGCGTTTCCCCTGTGACGGCCTGTTTGGCATGCACAACATGCCTGGCCTGCCGGCGGGGCATCTGGGCTTGCGCGTGGGGCCGATGATGGCCTCCCAGGATTTGCTCACCGTGACCCTCGACGGCGTCGGCGGTCATGGTTCCATGCCGCACCTCACGGTGGACCCGCTGGTAGCGGCAGCGAGCATGGTCATGGCGTTGCAGACGGTGGTGGCGCGCAATATCGACACCCAGGAAGCCGCCGTGGTCACCGTCGGCGCCCTGCAAGCGGGCCAGGCGGCCAACGTGATTCCGCAGCAAGCGCTGTTGCGTTTGAGCCTGCGCGCACTCAACCCGGCAATCCGCGAACAGATGCTGGAGCGCGTGTTCGCCATCATCCAGACCCAGGCCGCGAGCTTCGGCTGCACCGTGCAGATCGAGCATCGCCCGGCGTACCCGGTGCTGGTCAACCACCCCGAAGAAACCGAGTTCGCGCGCGAGGTCGGCGTGGCCTTGCTCGGCGCCGACGCGGTGGACGGCCACACCCGCACGCTGATGGGCAGTGAAGACTTCGCCTGGATGCTGCAACGCTGCCCCGGCAGTTACCTGTTTATCGGCAACGGCGTGTCGCGGCCAATGGTGCATAACCCCGCCTATGACTTTAACGACGACATCCTGCTGACCGGCGCCGCCTACTGGGGCGCGCTGGCCGAGAGCTGGCTCAAGCCTGCCTGACGCCCTCACTTTTTTTCTGCCGCTGGACCCTTTCCCACGTTCGGTTGAATGGAGTGTTCCTCATGCAGACTTCACACACAGGCGTCTCCCGCACCCGCCAGGTGGTGGCGGCCGTGATCGGCAATGCGCTGGAATGGTATGACTTCATCGTTTACGGCTTTCTGGCGAGCATCATTGCCCGGCAGTTCTTCCCCTCGGACGATGAGTACGCGTCGCTGTTGATGGCCCTGGCCACCTTTGGCGTGGGCTTTTTCATGCGCCCGGTGGGCGGCATCCTGCTGGGCATCTACTCCGACCGCAAAGGCCGCAAGGCGGCGATGCAGTTGATTATCCGGCTGATGACGGTGTCCATCGCGTTGATCGCCTTCGCGCCCAACTACGCTGCCATCGGCATGGGCGCGCCGTTGCTGATCGTGGTGGCGCGTATGCTTCAAGGCTTTGCCACCGGCGGTGAATACGCCAGCGCCACGGCGTTCCTGGTGGAAAGTGCGCCGGCCCATCGCAAGGGCTTGTATGGCTCCTGGCAATTGGTGGGCCAGTGCCTGGCGGTGTTTGGCGGCGCGGCCATGGTGGCGGCGGTTACGCACTTCTTCTCGCCGGCAACTCTTGACCTGTGGGGTTGGCGCCTGCCGTTCGTGTTCGGCTTGCTGATCGGCCCGGTGGGGCTGTGGATTCGCCGGCACATGGAAGACCCGGAGGCATTCATCGAAGCCCGCAAACAGGCGACCGGCCCCGCGCCGAGCCTGATGCAGGTGGTGCGCGAACACCGGCGCAGCATTCTCGTGTCCATGGGCCTGGCCTGTGGCGCGACGGTGTCGTTCTATGTGGTGCTGGTGAACATGCCGACCTTCGCGCACAAGAACCTCGGCCTGCCGCTGGACCAGGTGTTGATGGTGCAGATGTTTGCGGTGGCGCTGATGACCGTGGTGATTCCATTGTCGGGCCTGGCGTCCGATCGCTTTGGACGGCGGCCGGTGTTGATGGCGTTCACCCTGGCGTTTTTTGTGATGGTCTACCCGCTGTATGTGTGGGTGGCCGCTGCGCCATCCATTGAACGCTTGATGGTGATGCAGGTGCTGCTGTGCACGGCCATTGGCGGATTCTTCGGCCCCGCGCCGACCGCGTTGGCCGAGCAGTTCCCCATCGAAGTGCGCTCGACGGGCGTGTCGGTGGCCTATAACGTGGCGGTCATGGTGTTTGGTGGGTTTGCACCGCTGATCGTCACCTGGTTGAGCAAGGTGCTGGGCACGCCGGTGGCGCCAGCCTTCTATGTGTTGTTCGCGTGCGTGCTGACGCTGCTGGGCACTTACTGCATGCAGGAAGCGCCGCGCGCCAAACAGTCGCAGCCGTTTTCCAAAGAGGTGAAGCCTTGAGTATTGTCGATTGGGATGCCACGCAGCTGTCGCAGGCGATCCATGCGCGGCAGGTGTCGTGTGAAGACGTGATGCAGGCGTATCTGGCACAGATCCAACGCTTCAACCCGGGCGTGAATGCGCTGGTGTCGTTGCGTGATGCCGATGAGGTACTGGCCGAAGCCCGGGCCTGTGACCGTGAGTTGGACCAAGGCCGGTCGCGCGGCTGGATGCACGGCATGCCCCAGGCGATCAAGGACCTGGCGGCCACCCGAGGTTTGCGCACCACCTTGGGTTCGCCGCTGTTCGCCGAGCAGGTGCCGAGCGAAGATGCCATTAGCGTGGCGCGGGTGCGGGCCAGTGGCGCGATCATCATCGGCAAGACCAACGTGCCGGAGTTCGGCCTGGGCTCGCACACCTACAACAGCCTGTTCGGCACCACCGGCAACGCCTATGACCCACGCCTGAGCGCCGGCGGTAGCAGCGGCGGGGCAGCTGTCGCATTGGCCTTGCGCATGCTGCCGGTGGCCGATGGCAGCGACATGATGGGCTCGTTGCGCAACCCTGCGGCGTTCAACAATGTGTTTGGCCTGCGCCCGTCCCAAGGGCGTGTGCCCCATGGGCCGATGCCGGAGCTGTTCGTACAGCAACTGGGCACCGAAGGCCCGATGGGCCGCAGCGTGACGGATGTGGCGCGGTTGCTGAGCATCCAGGCGGGTTACGACCCTCGTGTGCCGCTGTCCTCCAAGGATGATCCCGCCGTGCTCGGCCAGCCGTTGCAGCGCGACTTCAACGGCGCACGCCTGGGCTGGCTGGGGGATTACAACGGCTACCTGCCGATGGATGACGGCGTGATGAGCCTCTGCGAATCGGCCCTTGGCGACTTCACCGCGCTGGGCTGCGAAGTGGAAAGCTGCCAACCGGATTTTTCCCTGGCGCGCCTGTGGCGCAGCTGGCTGGTGCATCGTCACTGGCTGGTGCACGGCAACCTCGGCGCGGCCTACGCGAACCCGCAAAAACGCGCGCTGCTCAAACCCGAGGCGCAGTGGGAAGTGGAGGGCGGCCAGGGCTTGAGTGCCCAGCAGGTGTACCAGGCGTCGGTGGACCGCAGCGAGTGGTATCGCGCCCTGGCCAAGCTGTTCGAGCGTTACGATTTCCTGCTGTTGCCCACCGCTCAAGTGTTCCCTTTCGATGCACAACAACCCTGGCCACGCCTCGTCGGTGGGCGCGAAATGGACACCTACCACCGCTGGATGGAAGTGGTGATCGGCCCCACCCTGGCCGGTTTGCCAAGCATGAGCGTGCCGGTGGGCTTCAACCCTCAAGGGTTGCCCATGGGCGTGCAGATCATTGGCCCGGCCCAGGCGGACCGGGCGGTGTTGCAACTGGCCTACGCCCATGAACAGCTGACGCAATGGGTGCAGCGTCGCCCGCCGACCTGCCTTGAATCGGCGCGTTGAGGCACGACCGGGCCTGTATCTTGCTGTGAACAATGATCATCCACCGGCATCAGGGAGATCGAACATGGAGACAGGCACGGTACGCTCGGTTGAACGTGCATTGGCAATCGTCGAACTGCTGGGCGAACACCAGGCCCTGGGGCTGGAGGAATTGCATTACCTCACGCGCCTGCCCAAGGCCACCGTGTCGCGCATGTTGCTGACCCTGCAGGACCAGGGCTGGGTTTATCGCGGCTTGAGCGACCGGCGCTACCGCCTGCGCGCCCAGCGCCTGTTCGGCGACAGCCAGCAACGCTTCAAGCGCCAAGTGGTGGAAAGCGCGGCGCCGTGGCTGCTGGAACTCAGCGAGCGCACCGGGTTGGTGGTGGACTTGTCGTGCTTTGATGGTGAGCGCCTCGAAGTCATGGAAAGTGCGATTCCTGGCGTGCTGCGCAAACTGTATCCCAACAATTGCCAGATCGTCGGCCAGCACGCGAGCCTGTTTCATTCGGCGATGGGCAAGGCATGCCTCACGCAATTGCCGGCCGAGGAAGTGCAGCGCCTGGCGGGCCGTGACCATGTGGCGGCGCACGAACAGTACGATGCCTGCGAAACAACCCAGCACCAGGGGTTTGGCCAGCGCACCGAAGGCTACTGGGAATACCCGGTGCGCCTGCCGTTCCTGATCCGCGCCGTGGCCTTGCCGGTACAGGCCAACGGCCGCCTGGTGGGCAGCATGGCGCTGCATTGGCCGATGCACCAGGCGCCGGTGGAGCGCGTATTGAACCTGCACATGGCCAGCCTGGAGCAGACCGTGCGGGAAGTGCAGCGGGCGCTGGCCTGACAGTCACCGCCTCCTCACTGAGGGAATTGTGGTTTATGTGGGAGCCGGGCTTGCCCGCGATGCAGGCAACTCGGTCTGTCAGTGACACCCAGTCGATGCAATCGCAGGCAAGCCAGCTCCCACACAAGCCCGCTCCCACATTGGATTTGCGCGGTTCATGACATTGCGCTTAAGGTTCGTTCAGGTTTTTCGTCCCATGAGTCTTCAATGTCAATCAAACCCCTGGCCTTCGCCCTGCTGGCCGCCGCTGCCGCGCCTGCCCACGCCGACTGGTACCTGGATAACGAATCGTCACGCCTGTCGTTCGTCACCACCAAGAACACCGAAATCGCCGAAGTGCAGCGCTTCCTGGTGCTGCACGGCAAGGTCGACAGCAAAGGTGCTGCGCAACTGGAAGTCGAGTTGGAGTCGGTCAACAGCGGCATTCCATTGCGCGACGAGCGCATGCGCAACCAACTGTTTGAGATCAAGACATTCCCCGACGCGCTGATCAACGCCCAGATCAACCTGCAACCGATCAATGATTTGGCGCCCGGCGCGCAACTGGAGTTACGCCTGCCGTTGGCCGTGACCCTGCACGGCAAGACCCAGACCTACAGCGCCGAGCTGCTGGCCACGCGCCTGGACGACCGACGTTTCCAGGTGGTGACCCTGGAACCGCTGGTGGTGCACGCCGAGGACTTCGACCTGGTGCCCGGCGTGGCCACGCTGCGTAAAGCGGCGGGGCTCGAATCGATCAGCCTGTCGGTGCCGGTGGGTGCGGTACTGATCTTCACGGCGCGCTGACATGAGCGGCGCGGTGTTCCCCTGGCGCAGCGCCAACCGTTTCGAGTTGCTGATCGACGGACCGCAGTTCTTTCCGCAGATGCTGGTGGGCATTGCCCGGGCCGAGCGCCAAGTCGATCTTGAACTGTATTTGGTGGAAGCCGGCGCCTGCGCCGATGCCATGGTGAGCGCCCTGGTGCAGGCCGCCGAACGCGGTGTGCGCGTGCGTTGCTTGTTTGATGATTACGGCAGCCTGGCCTTTACCCTCGGCTTGCGCAAACGCCTGACCGATGCCGGCGTGGAGCTGCGTTTTTACAACCGCCTGAGCTGGCGTCGGTGGATGCGCAACCTCTACCGCGACCATCGCAAAGTGTTGCTGATCGACCAAGGCGTCACGTTTGTCGGCGGCACTGGGGTTACCGATGAATTCTGGACGCCGGGTAACGACAGTGCCGATTGGCATGAAGTGATGGTGCAGATCAGCGGCCCGCTGGTGATGGACTGGCAGGCGCTGTTCGACCGTCAATGGCACGCCAACGCGGCCCGTCGCGAGTGGAAACCCGCCACCCATTTTGGCTTGCCGCGTTTGCCCAAGCTGCCGGCGAGCGGCCCGGGTCTGGGCCGTGTCGCCTACGCTGACGCCCGCCAGCATCGCGACATTTTGCAATCGTTGATTCGCGCCCTGAACAGCAGCCAGACCCGTATCTGGCTGGCCACGCCGTACTTCCTGCCCACCTGGAGTGTGCGCCGAGCCTTGCGCCGTGCGGCCGGGCGCGGGGTGGAGGTGCGTTTGCTGCTCACCGGCCCGCGCACCGATCACCCGTCCGTGCGTTACGCCGGGCACCGCTATTACCCGCGCCTGCTGCGCTCGGGCGTGCAGATCTTTGAATACCAGCCGTGCTTCCTGCACCTGAAGATGGTGCTGGTGGACGATTGGGTCAGCGTGGGCTCGTGCAACTTCGATCACTGGAATTTGCGCTTCAACCTGGACGCCAACCTGGAAGCACTGGACCCGGCGTTGACGCTGGCAGTGGCGGGCAGTTTCGAGCGGGATTTTCAACAGAGCCAGGCAGTGAGCCTGGAGGCGTGGAAGGCGCGACCGTTGTGGCGGCGGGTGAAGCAGCGGGTGTGGGGGTGGATTGACCGGTTGGTGGTCAATTTGCTCGACCGACGCGGCTAAGAAGCACACCGCAAAACAAATGTGGGAGCGGGCTTTTGTGGGAGCTGGCTTGCCTGCGATGGCATCACCTCGGTATGACTGACACACCGAGGTGATGCCATCGCGGGCAAGCCCGGCTCCCACACAAGCCGGGTTTACAGCCTTGTGTTACAGCAGTTCGAAGGTCTGCTGCTGCACATCCTGGGAATCCAGCCCGATCTGCACATTGAACTCGCCCGGCTCTGCCGCGTACTTGAGCTGGGTGTTGTAGAACTTCAAGTCGTCCTCGGTGATGGTGAAGTGCAACGTGCGCTCTTCACCCGCCTTGAGCATGACTTTCTGGAAGTTCTTCAGCTCCTTGATCGGGCGGATCATCGAGCCCGCCACGTCCTGGATGTACAACTGCACTACGGTTTCGCCATCCACCTTGCCGGTGTTCTTGACGGTGACGCTGGCGTCGAGCTTGCCGGTCTTGTTCAGCGTGGTGGACGACAGCGCCATGTCCGACAGGCTGAAGCGGGTGTAGCTCAGGCCATAACCGAACGGAAACAGCGGCCCGGTGATGTCATCGAAGTACTGCGAGGTGTAGTTGCCCGGCTTGCCAGGGGTGAACGGGCGGCCGATGGTCAGGTGGTTGTAGTAGGTCGGAATCTGCCCCACCGAACGTGGGAAGGTGATCGGCAGCTTGCCCGACGGGTTGTAGTCACCGAACAGCACGTCGGCGATGGCGTTGCCGCCTTCGGTGCCGGCGAACCAGGTTTCCAGGATCGCGTCGGCCTGTTGGTTTTCTTCCAGGATCGACAGCGGACGGCCGTTCATCAGCACCAGCACCAGCGGCTTGCCGGTGGCCTTGAGGGCCTTGATCAGGTCGCGCTGGCTTTGCGGGATGTTCAGGTCGGTGCGGCTGGACGACTCGTGGGACATGCCACGGGACTCACCCACGGCCGCCACGATCACGTCGGCGTTTTGGGCAGCCTTGACTGCTTCGTCGATCAGCGCCTGCGGCGAACGAGGGTCATCCACCACTTCCGGGGTGTCGAAATTGAGGAAGTTGAGGTAGTCGACCACCGCCTTGTCGTTGGTGATGTTGGCACCGCGTGCATACACCAGCTTGCCTTTGCCCGCGAGGGCGTCGGTCATGCCTTTGAGCAGGGTCACCGATTGTGCCGGACGGCCGGCAGCGGCCCAACTGCCCATGATGTCGATGGGGGCATCAGCCAGTGGGCCGACCAGTGCGACGGTCGCCGATTTCTTCAGCGGCAGGGCGTCGTTCTGGTTCTTCAGCAACACCAGGCTGCGGCGCGCGATATCACGGGCCTCGCTACGGTGCAGTCGGTCTTCGGAATAGGTGTCGACCGGGTCATCTTCGGCCTTGCCAATGCGCAGGTACGGGTCCTTGAACAGGCCCATGTCGTACTTGGCGGCGAGCACTTCGCGCACGGCGTTGTCGATGTCGCTTTGCTGGATTTCGCCGGACTTGAGCAGACCCGGCAGTTCCTTGCCGTACAGCGAGTCGTTCATGCTCATGTCGATGCCGGCCTTGATTGCCAGCTTCGCCGCTTCACGCCCGTCCTTTGCCACGCCGTGCTTGATCAGCTCGACGATTGCGCCATGGTCACTCACGGCCAGGCCCTTGAAACCCCAGTCCTTGCGCAGCAGGTCATTCATCAGCCAGGTGTTGGCGGTGGCGGGCACGCCGTTGATCGAGTTCAACGCCACCATCACGCCGCCCGAGCCGGCCTTGATCGCCGCGTGGTACGGCGGCAGGTAGTCCTGGTACATCTTGACCGGGCTCATGTCGACCACGTTGTAGTCGCGACCGCCTTCCACCGCGCCGTACAGGGCGAAGTGCTTGACGCTGGCCATGATGCTGTCGGCGTTGGCCGGGCTGACACCCTGGAAGGCCTTGACCATCACTTCGGCAATGCGTGAAACGAGGTAGGTGTCTTCACCAAAACCTTCGGAGGTGCGGCCCCAGCGCGGGTCGCGGGAGATGTCGACCATCGGCGCAAAGGTGATGTCGAGGCTGTCGGCGGCGGCTTCCTGGGCAGCGATGCGCCCGGAGCGGCCGATGGCGTCCATGTCCCAGCTGGAGGCGAGCGCCAGGCTGATCGGGAATATGGTGCGGTGACCGTGGATCACGTCATAGGCGAAGAACATCGGGATCTTCAACCGGCTGCGCATGGCCGCGTCCTGCATCGGACGATTTTCCGGGCGGGTGATAGAGTTGAACGTGCCGCCGATGCGACCGGCGGCGATTTCCTTGCGGATCAGCTCGCGGGGCATCTCCGGGCCGATGCTGATCAGGCGTAATTGGCCTATCTTTTCATCGAGGGTCATCTGCTTGAGCAGGTCGTTGACGAACGCGTCCTTGTCCTTTGGCGCGGCGGACCCTGTTTCAGCCCAGGCGGGGTGGCAGGCCAACGTGGCCACAAGGCCGAGCAAACACAGCTTCTTCATGAATATCCTTTCGTGGCGTACTGCGCAGCGACAAAAGGAACGCTGCTCGGCCAAAGTGTTTGGAACATATGTTGTTGTTCGAGTGTTATGTCAGACGAATGCAGCACACATCTGAACTCTGATTCGCGCAGGGCATCTTTTAGCTGATTGGGTCGATGCATGCCAGTCGTGGTGGCGGATTATGCCCCAGGCGCACGATTTACAGGGTTATCAAATTTCACAGCAATGGTTGCGGAGAGACTTATGTCAGTTATTCAAGGATATCGCTGGGGCTTCAAGGTGGCGGCGATGCTGCTGATAGGCGCAGTGTTGAGCGGTTGCGGCATCAACAAGATCCCCACGCTTGACGAACAGGCCAAGGCGGCCTGGGCCCAGGTGCAGAACCAGTACCAACGGCGTGCCGACCTGATTCCCAACCTGGTGGAAGTGGTGAAGGGCTACGCGGCCCATGAACAGGACACCCTCACGGCCGTGATCGAGGCGCGGGCCAAGGCCACGTCGATCCAGGTGGACGCCGGCACCCTGGACAACCCCGAGAAGCTCAAGCAGTTCCAGCAAGCCCAGGACGGCCTGAGCGGTGCACTCAACCGGTTGATGGTGGTGTCCGAGCGCTATCCGGACCTCAAGGCCAACCAGAACTTCCTGGCCTTGCAATCGCAGCTTGAAGGCACCGAAAACCGGATTGCCGTGGCCCGCCGCGACTTTATCCAGGCGGTGCAGGCCTACAACACTGAAATCCGCACCTTCCCAGGCCGCTTGTGGCACAGCGTGATGTACAGCGACTTGCCGATCCGAGCCAACTTCGAAGCCACCAGCGCCGATGCTGATAAAGCGCCGCAAGTGAAGTTCTGATGGGCGCACGGGGCTGGTTGTTCGCCGCCTTGCTGCTGTGCGGTCAAGTGATGGCGGCTGACACCCCGGTGTCGGTCGAGGCCTTGATCGCCGAGCAGTTTGCCCAGCTGGACGGTCGCATCGTCGACCGCGCCGGCCTGCTCGACGCCGCTAGCACAGCGACGCTCAAGCACATGCTGGACAGCCACGAGCAGCAGACCGGCGAGCAGATTGTGGTGGTCACCCTGGACAGCCTGCACGGCAACACCCTGGAAGACTTCGGTTATCAGCTGGGGCGTCACTGGGGTGTGGGCGAAAAGGGCAAGAACAGCGGCGCGTTGTTGATCGTGGTGCCCAAGGCACATCAAGTGCGGATCGAAGTGGGTTATGGCCTGGAAGATCGCCTGACCGATGCCCAGAGTTCGGTGATCATCAATCAGGTGATCATTCCCCCGTTCAAGCAGAACCGCTTTGCTCAGGGGATCACGGCGGGCGTGAACGCCATGGTCCAGGTGCTGGGCGGCAAGCCGGTGCACGGCAAGGTTTCGCACAAGAACTGGGTGGGGTGGATCTTCGGGTTGGCGGCGTTGTTTGTGCTAGTGATCGGTTTTGTGGTGATCAAGTACGGGCGCCGGACCACGCCCTCCGACGATGACGATGACGCCCCGCGCCCGGGCGACAGCGACAAGCGCTCCGATTCTGCCGGTGGTGGCGGCAGCTTCGGTGGCGCAGGGGCGACCGGTAATTGGTAGCCAGGCATTCACAGGCCAAGGGGGCATGATGCGAATAGTACGAATGGGCCTGGCGCTGCTGCTGTTGCTCGGTGCCATGACGGCCCAGGCGGCGCTTACCTTTCCGGCATTGACCGGGCGGGTGGTGGACGATGCCCAGATGATCGACCCGGCCACGCGCCAGCAAATAACCCAGCAGTTGCAGGCGCTGGAGCAGGCCTCGGGCGACCAGATCGTGGTGGTCACCGTGCCCAACCTGCAAGGTGTGCCCATTGAAGACTTCGGTTACCAGTTGGGCCGTCAGTGGGGCATCGGTCAGAAGGGCAAGGACAACGGCGCGCTGTTGATCGTCGCCCGGGATGAGCGCAAGTTGCGCATCGAAGTCGGCTATGGTCTTGAAGGCGTGCTGACGGATGCGCAGTCGTGGGTCATCATCAACCAGGTGATCGCGCCCAAGTTCAAGGCCGGCAACTACAGCCAGGGCATCAGCGACGGCGTGGCGGCGATGCTGCAGGTGGTGGGCGGTGACCCCTTGGCGGTGCCGGCGCATGTGGCCGACGCGAACTTTGCCAAGGATAATCCCGGGTTTTCCATCGGCCTGTTCATTCTGCTGATCGGCGTCTTGTGGTTGTGCCATCGCATGGGCCTGCCAGTGGGCGCCATTCTCCTGGCCATCCTCAGCAACAGCGGGCGTGGCGGTGGTGGCGGCGGCGGCGGTGGTGGCGGCTTCCGGGGC
>NZ_JACARO010000120.1 GCF_013386585.1 Pseudomonas sp. P7548
CGGCAAGCCGGGCTCCTGCAGGTATGTGCGTTGTATACACGATTGCGTTTCACGCACTTATAAGCTTTCGATAAGTAACTTTTTGTCATGTATGTGGCTGATTAAACTGCTCGGGTATTTTTACTTTCGAGCTATCCGTTCATGACTTCCCTCGCTGCCCCCACCCTCGCGGCCGCAGCCAAACCCACCGCGATGAGCCCACCCGTGTTCGGCCCGCGCATCATCCTCGGCCTGGTCGGTGTGTTGCTGGCGGTGCTGGTGTCCGGCCTCAACGAGATGGTCACCAAAGTGGCGCTCGCCGATATCCGCGGGGCGCTGTACATCGGCTATGACGAAGGCACCTGGCTGGTCGCGGCCTACACCGCCACGTCAGTCGCGGCCATGGCCTTTGCGCCCTGGTGTTCGGTGACCTTTTCCCTGCGCCGCTTCACCCTGTGCGCCATCGGCCTGTTCACCGTGCTGGGCATCCTGTGCCCGTTTGCGCCGAACTACGAAAGCCTGCTGGTGCTGCGCACCGTGCAAGGCCTGGCGGGCGGGGCGCTGCCGCCGATGCTGATGACCGTGGCACTGCGTTTCCTGCCCGCCAACGTCAAGTTGTATGGGCTGGCCGGCTACGCGCTGACCGCCACTTTCGGCCCGAGCCTCGGCACGCCGTTGGCGGCGCTGTGGACCGAATACGTCGGCTGGCAATGGGCGTTCTGGCAGATCGTCGGGCCTTGCCTGCTGGCAATGGCCGCCGTGGGCTACGGCCTGCCGCAAGACCCGTTGCGCCTGGAACGCTTCAAGCAGTTCAACTGGCGCGGCCTGCTGTTGGGGTTCCCAGCGATCTGCATGCTGGTGATCGGCCTGCTGCAAGGCAATCGCCTGGACTGGTTCGAGTCGGGTCTGATCACCGGCTTGCTGTGCGGCGGCACGCTGTTGCTGGTGCTGTTCATGCTCAATGAATGGTCGCAACCGACCCCGTTTTTCAAGTTGCAGATGCTGGGCCTGCGCAACCTGTCGTTTGCCCTGATCGTGTTGGCCGGCGTGCTGATGGTGCTGACCTCGGTGATCCTCATCCCCTCGAGTTTCCTCGCACAGGTCCAGGGCTACCGCCCGCTGCAAACCGCGCCAGTGATGTTGCTGATGGCGCTGCCGCAGCTCATCGCACTACCTCTGGTGGCCGCGTTGTGCAACCTGCGCTGGGTCGACTGCCGCTGGGTGCTGGGCGTTGGCCTGGGCATGCTGGTGCTGTGTTGCGTGGGCAGTGCGCACCTGACCTCGGCGTGGATCCGCGACGACTTCTATGGCCTGTACCTGCTGCAAATCTTCGGTCAGCCCATGGCCGTGCTCCCGCTGCTGATGCTGTCCACCGGCAGCATCCAACCGATGGATGGGCCGTTCGCCTCGGCCTGGTTCAACACCATCAAAGGCCTGGCCGCCGTGATCGCGACCGCCGTGTTGGATGTGCTGACCACTCGGCGCCTGCACTTCCACTCGAACATGTTGGTGGACGGCCTGGGCAACTTCCCACTGGGCGACGCCGATGCGCCGGGCCTGGCGCACCGCCTGCACGAACAGGCTGTGGTGCTCACGTCTTCAGATCTTTATTACGTCATGGCCGCCGTCGCGGTGGCGTTGATTCTGCTGATTTTCTGGATGCCGACGCGGATTTTTCCACCGCGCGCACCGACCTAGCCAAAAGGATTGCTCATGAAACGCAAAGACAAAATCGCCGTCTCCGCTATCGCGGTGTTCGCTGTGGGCGTGCTGGTGTACCTGATTGCACCGGGCGTGCTGGGCAGCAAGCGCCAGACCACCAACGACGCGTTCGTCGCCGCCGACTTCACCCTGGTTGCGCCGCGCGTGGCGGGCTTCATCAAAGAAGTGCTGGTGGAAGACAACCAGCGGGTCAAGGCCGGCCAGTTGCTGGCGCTGATCGACGATCGCGATTTTCGTGCTGCCGCCCAGGCTGCCGACGCCGACACTCTCGTCGCCCAGGCCCAACTGAAAAACGCCACGGCCACTCTGGAGCGGCAAAGCTCGGTCATCGCCCAGGCCCAGGCCACCGTCGCGGCAGACCGTGCGGAAATGGCCTTTGCCGAACACGAACTGAACCGCTACAACCACCTCGCCGGCGTCGGCGCGGGTACTGTGCAGAACGCCCAGCAAGCCAAGACCCGCATCGATCAGGCCACCGCACGGCTGGCCAACGCCACTCCCGTGCTCGCGGCCGAACGCAAGCAGGTTGAGATCCTCACCGCCCAGCGTGATGCCGCCGAAGGGGGGCTCAAGCGTGCCCAGGCGGCCTTGGAGCTGGCCAGCTTTCAGCTGTCCTACACGCGCATTGTGGCGCCGGTGGACGGCATGGTCGGCGAGCGTGCCGTGCGCGTCGGTGCCTACGTGACGCCGGGCAGCAAGATCCTCGCCGTGGTGCCGTTGGCCGATGCCTACGTGGTAGCCAATTTCCAGGAGACCCAACTGTCCCACATGCACGCGGGCCAGGCGGTGCAGGTGCGTGTCGACAGCCTGGATGGCGAGTTGCTCAACGGCCATCTCGAAAGCCTGGCGCCGGCCACCGGGGTGACGTTCGCGTCGGTCAAGCCCGACAACGCCACCGGTAACTTCACCAAGGTGGTGCAGCGCATTCCGGTGAAGATCGTGCTGGAGCCTGGCCAGGCCCACGCCGAGCGCCTGCGGGTCGGCATGTCGGTGGAAGCCAGCGTCGATACCCAGCCGGTGGCAAAAAACCGTGAGGTGGCTCAGCAATGAAGCACATCGCGTGGCTCACCTTGAGCCTCATCAGCCTGAGCGCCTGCACGGTCGGCCCGGATTTCCACACGCCCCAAAGCCCGCAAGTGACGCAATGGAGTGAACCCCAGGGTCGCCAGGCTGACAGCCGTGCGACCAGCGACCCGTTGCAAGAGCGCTGGTGGGACGTGTTCCACGATGAGCAACTCTCAGCCCTCACGCGCCGTGCGCTCACCGACAACCTCGACCTGAAGCTGGCCAGCAGCCGCCTGCAACAGAGCCATGCCGTGCGCCAGGTGACCACCGCCGAGCGTTACCCCAACGTCAACGCCACCGGTGACTACCTGCGCCAGCGCAACAGCGCCAAGGGCTTGAGCGACCCATCCGGCGAAAATGGCCGTTCGGCCTACAACCAGTGGGACATGGGCTTCTCCGCCGCCTGGGAGCTGGATTTCTGGGGCCGGGTCAAACGCGAAACCGAAGCCGCGGACGCCACCCTGCAAGTGGCCGAAAATGACCGTCGCACTGTGCTGCTGTCAGTCCTTGCAGAGACCGCCCAGGACTACATCCAGCTGCGCGGCGTGCAAAATACCCGCGCCGTCACCGAGCAGAATCTCGACGTCGCCCGCCACAGCCTCAAGCTCTCGCAATTGCGCCTGGCCGACGGCGTGGCCACCGATTTGGACGTTGCCGAAGCCGCCGCCCAAGTGGCGGCTATCGAAGCGCGGCTGCCGGATTTGCAGCAACGCCAGGACCAGTTGATCAACGCCCTGAGCCTGTTGATGGGCGAGCCGCCACAAGCCCTGCATGCACAGTTGTCCAAAGACGCCGCCGTGCCACAAACCCAGCGCCAGGTCGCCATCGGCCTGCCTTCGGAGTTGGCCGAGCGTCGCCCGGATATCCGTCAGGCCGAAGCGCGTTTGCATGCCGCCACCGCCAACATCGGCGTGGCCAAGGGGGACTTCTACCCGCGCATCACGCTGTCCGGCAGCCTTGGCTCCCAGGCGATGCAACTGTCGGACTTTGGCTCATGGGGCTCGCGCGCTTTTGCCTTCGGCCCGCAGTTCAGCCTGCCGCTGTTCAATGGGGGGCGCCTGCAAGGCATGTTGAACCTGCGTGAAGCCCAGCAGCAGGAAGCAGCGCTGGCCTACCAGCAAACCGTGCTGCGCGCCTGGCATGAGATCGACGACCAACTGACCCGCTACAACGCCAGCCAGTTGCGCCGTGACAGCCTCGCTGAAGCCGTGCGCCAGAACCAGATCGCCCTGGCCACCGCGCAGCACCAGTACGTGGAAGGCGTGGTGGATTTCGTCAACGTGCTGACCGTGCAAAGCGCGCTGCTGGCCACCCAGGAGCAATGGGTAGAAAGCTCCACGGGCGTTTCGCTGGCGATGGTCGGGCTGTACAAGGCGTTGGGCGGCGGCTGGGAATCGGTGTACCCGCTGCAAACGGCCGCACGCTGATCTGCAAAGAGTTTTTGTCAGTCGCGAAATAAGGTGTAATGATAATTGCTCTCAATAATGTATCTGAGCTTTTCATGGACACCGCGACTGACGGCCAGCAACAGCTTCACCTCCTGTACCGCGACCATCACGGCTGGCTGCAAGGCTGGTTGCGCCAGCGCCTGGGCGACCGCGAGCACGCCGCCGATGTGGCGCAGGACACGTTCCTGCGCCTGCTGGTGTCCGGGCGTTTTCCCGGTGACAAGGAAAGCCGCAGCTACCTGGTGCAGATCGCTCGCAACCTGGTGATCGACCAATGGCGGCGCCTGCGCATCGAGCGCGCCTACCTGGAAAGCATCGCGCACCTGCCGGAGCCGGAATCACCGTCCCTGGAAACCCGCGCGCTGATCCTCGAAACCCTGATGCAGATCGACGCCATGCTCGACCGCATGCCCGACAACGTGCGCCGCGCGTTCATGCTGTCGCAGTTCGAAGGCCTGAGCTACGCGCAGATCGCCGAGCGCCTGGGCGTCACCGTCAGCTCGGTGCAGAAGTACATGACCCGCGCCATCGTCGCCTGCTACCAGGTGGCCTACGCCGAATGAAACACGATGCGCCCATCGCCCCGGCCATTGTCGAGCAGGCCAGTGAGTGGCTGATGCTGCAATGGGGCGATGACCTGCACGGTGAGCAGCGCGAGGCCTTCGCCCAATGGCAGGCCGCCGACCCGGAACATCGCCGCGCCTGGCAGCGCCTTCAGCACCTGCAGCACACCCTCAGCGGCGTGCCGGCCGACAGTGCCCGTGCCGTGCTGCGTGACACCCCGGATACCCAGCGCCGGGCGGCCCTCAAGTTGCTCGGCGTGTTGCTGGTGGCGGGCGGCAGCGGTTACCTGGTGCCACGCAGCGAACCCTGGCAAGCGGCGTTTGCCGATTACCACACCGCCACGGGCGAGATCCGCCAGTTCACCCTCAGCGACGGCACGCGCCTGGACCTCAACAGCGACAGTGCCGTGGACTTGCGCTTCAGTGCCCGTGAGCGCCGCATCCGCCTGATCCGTGGTGAGATCCTGCTGACCAGCGGCCACGACCCGTTGCGCCCGCTGATCGTCGAGACGCCGGCCGGCGATGTGCAGGCGTTGGGTACGCGTTTTTCCGTGCGTGAATTGCCTGACGGTAGTCGCGTCGATCTGTATGAAGGTCGCGTGCGCGTCACTCCGGCACAGGGCACTGCGGTGCAGCTGAACCCGGGCGACAGCCTGTGGTTCAACCAACGGCAAAGCTCCGCGCTGCCTGCGGTCAACGCCAATGCCAGCAGTTGGACCGAGCACCGCCTGATCGCCGAGCGCCAGCCGTTGGGTGAGTTTGTGACGCAACTGGGTCGCTATCGCCCCGGTGTGTTGCGCTGCGATCCCGCCGTGGCCGGCTTGCTGCTCACCGGCGTGTTTCCGCTGAACGACACCGACGCCATCCTTGCGGCCCTGGCGCATTCGCTGCCTATCCACATACACAGCGTCACACGCTACTGGGTCACCCTCAAAGCCCGAGCCTGACCCCAACCCTACAAAAATAATGTTGCGTCGCCTTGTCGGTTTTCCGTGTTCGTCCGGGATACCTCTTGAAAGCCAATCAAGAAGCGATCTCACGGGGAGTCCTGCAATGCCGCACCACCCAATCCAACCCTTGGCCCGCGCCCTGCGCCGTGGCGTGTTTGTCAGCCTGCTGGCTACGGTGCCGATGGTGCCGACGCAGGTTTACGCCGAACAAAGCGCTGAAGCGTTGCGCACCTACAGCATTGCTGCAGGCAGCCTCGACCAGGCGTTGAACCTCTTTGCCAGTACCTCGGGCATCTTGTTGTCGGTGGACGCAACGCTCACCGAAGGCAAGCGCAGCGCCGGCCTGAAAGGGCGCTATGCGATCGGGGCCGGCCTGGAGCGGTTGCTGGCGGGCAGTGGCTTGTTGGCCGTGCAATCCCCGGGCGGTTGGTCGGTGCAGGCGCTGACCGGTAACGGCCCGTTGCAGCTGGGCGCCACCCAGGTCAGTGGCCAACAAGTGCAGGAAAGCGCCTGGGGCCCGGTGGATGGCATCGTCGCCACACGCAGCGCCTCCGGTAGCAAGACCGATTCGGCGCTGGTGGAAATCCCCCAGACCATCAACGTGATCAGCGCCGCCGAGATCAAGGCACGCGGTGCCCAAAGCGTTACCCAGGCCTTGCTCTACACACCGGGCATGACGGCGGGTGGGTTCTCTGACCGGGTCAAATTATTCGATGAACCGACCTCGCGCGGCTTCTCGCCCACGCCGCTGTACCTCGACGGCCTGCACCTGCCTTACGGCGGCGGCAGCACCGGGGGCGCCTTGCAGATCGAGCCGTACTCCCTGGAGCGCATCGAAGTGCTCAAAGGGCCCGCGTCGGTGTTGTACGGGCAGAACCAGCCGGGCGGCATCGTCAATATGGTCAGCAAGCGCCCCACCGAAACCCCGTTGCACCAGGTGGTGCTGGAAGCCGGCACCTATGAACACAAAAGCGCCGCCATCGACCTCGGCGGCCCGCTGGACGAGCAGGGGCAATTTCTCTACCGCCTCACCGGCCTGGCCAATGACGGGCAGGACGAAATCAACTACGTCGAGAACAAGCGCCAGTTCATCGCCCCCAGTTTTACCTGGCGGCCGAACGACGATACCCACCTGACCCTGTTCGCCCAGTACCAGAAAGACAAAGGCGTCCCCGAAGCCCAAGGCCTGCCGGCGTCCGGTACGTTGTGGAACAACCCCAACGGCAAGATCAAGCGCGACCTGTTTATCGGCGAGCCGGGCGTCAACCAGTACAACCGCGAGCAGTACGTGCTGGGCTATGAGGTGTCCCACCGTCTCAATGACACCTGGACCCTCAAGCAGAATGCGCGCTATGCCGAGGTCGACGACCGCTACACCGCACCGTTGCACGGCTACGCCTTTGTCGCCAACCCGGTCACCGGCGTGCAGGACCAACGCTACCTGCAGCGCTATGCCGTGGACTGGTCGCAGAACAACAAAGTGTTCGGTGTGGACAGCATTGCCCAGGCTGAATTCGACACCGGCGCGCTGTCGCACACGATGATTTTCGGCCTGGATTACTACCATTCCGGCTCCTTGTTCCACGGGCTGTATGACCGCAACCCGCCGGTGATCGACCTGTTCAAGCCGGTCTACGGCCAGCGGATCAACTACGGCCAACCGTACCGTTGGGACCGCACCCTGAGCCAGACCGGCCTGTACGTGCAGGACCAGATCAAATGGGATAAGTGGGCGCTGGTCCTCGGCGGCCGCTATGACTGGGCCAGCGTGGTGAACAAGGAGCCGATCCAGGACACCCGCTTTGCCAGCAAGGACGAAGCCTTCACCGGGCGCGCAGGCTTGGTGTACCTGTTCGATAACGGTGTTGCACCCTTCATCAGCTACTCCGAATCCTTCCTGCCGTTGACGGGCACCGATGCCGGCAGCAAGCCGTTCGACCCCTCGACCGGCAAGCAATATGAAGTCGGTGTGAAGTACCAACCGCCCGGCCAGAAGAGTTTTGTGCAGGTGTCGGTCTACCAGCTCGATCAGGAAAACGTGCTCACCACCAACCCCACGAACCCCTTGTTCAGCTCTCAAAGCGGCGCCATGCGCTCGCGGGGCGTTGAGCTGGAAGCCAAGGCGGCGCTCAGCGACGCCTGGGACATCATCGCTTCGGCCGCCCGCAACGACATCAAATACACCAAGGACAACGACGGCCGAGAAGGCCGCCACCCGGCCGGCATCTCGCCGCTCACCGCCTCGATGTGGGTCAACTACACCGTGCTCGGCGACACCCCGCTGGCCGGCCTCGGTGCAGGCCTTGGCGTACGCTACGCTCGCCAGAGCCTGGGTGATTACTATGCCGGTGCCTTCACGGTGCCGTCCTACAGCGTCTACGACGCCAGCCTCAGCTACGACCTGAGCCGCTCGCCGCTCAAACTCAAGGGCGTGAAACTGGCGCTGAACGTGCAGAACCTCACCAACAAAACCTATGTGTCGCAATGCACCAGCGACCTGGATTGCTACTACGGGGAAGGGCGCACCGCCGTATCAAGCCTGACCTACGACTGGTGAGGGAAGCTTTACGTGCGCAGCAGCATGACGGTGGCGTCGTCATCTGTGGCATATCCGTGAAGGGTTTGCTCTCTGATGGCGCCAGCCTGGTGCTCGGCCGAGAGTTCGGCCCAGAAACCGTCAGTGGCCAGGACCCATGTTCTTTCTATGCTCGCCTGCAATGGTTGAACATGAGGCTCGTGGGGGCGACGACCGCTCATGCAGTTGAGCAGTCGTTTACGGGCGGGGCTATTGGCTATAAATGAGTGGCTCAGGTCGCCTTTCCAATTTGGCCCACAGTGGGGGGCGCTTAGCCAGATCGTTCGTTGGTCTTTATCCAGGTATCCCAGGCAGCAGTCACCGGCGTGAATAGAAACCATCGATTGACCCACCACCAGCAATGCCAGATAGCTGGTGGAGGCAAAAGGGAAGTCCGGGCAAAGGTTTGAATGTACTGCATTGAGTGAGTCGAGCGTCAGTTTCAAGGCATTGTCGGGACAAGAAGCAACAGAGGATTCTGCGCGGGAAAAACACTCAAGCACGTGGTGAATCAGTGCCCGCGCGAGGTCACCGCTTCCTGGTTTTGAGGTGCCGTCGGCGATCACATACAGGCACGCGCCTGAATTGTCTGCCGAACCGCTCGCATCGCGGTTTTCTGTTCTGCCAACCCCTTGTCTGCTGAGGTTCAAGAGCAGAGTCAAACGGACACTCCGAATCCGATCAGCGCCCTCAATCGCTCGTGAATCAGCGTCTCACGGTCTGAGTCCTGGGCCGTGCTTTGAATGACGTCTCGAAACGCTGATAGCTTCAGCAGTGCCGAGAATTGCTCACTTACGAAGTGTCGCAATGGAATGGGGGCCCGTTTTACTTCTTCGATAAGTTCCTCTCTGCCGTCCAGCAAAGCGATGATGTCCTCAATGTCATTGGACATCAGGACATCTCCACATCCTCGACCCTGATAAGCCTGAAGCTTTGCGGCAAGAAACCAGGGTGCTGCGAATACCTTGATCGATGTTCCGTTGGGTAGTGTGTAGTCGATGGCATTTTCCAGTCCGCCGACGAACCAGGTATTAGAGAATCCCAAGACCTTTTCATCGGTGGGCATGAAGTCGACTTTTAATGCGCCGAGCCTCAGGCGACAGGTGACTGAATCCTGACCGGTATTTTTGAAGCCTCTGGGTTTAAGGCTTTCTTCCAGTCGGTACCAGTCCGTGGTCCCCGTCAAATGAATGACCAAGTCCACATCGTCTGTGCCGCGAATCGACTCCAGAGTGTATTCGTCGGTGATGAGCAAAACAGTGGTGCAGCCGCCGACAAAGGCAATTTGCTTTCGCAGTGTCTCACCTAGCGCCTCGGCAACCTCCTCAAGCATCTGCAGCATCATTGTTCTGTTGGAGGTCACAAGATCCACTCCCGAAGCATCGCGTCAGCAATTTTTGTTTCGCGCGGGCCGCCAATGCGGATGGCGTCAACGAGAGCGAGGAAGTGGTAGAGAAGCTCGTCTTTTTTCACGGCGCCGGGAACGGTTCTGTAGAGAGGCGTGATTTCCTGTCCTTTGCTTTTTCCGTAGGCGTCCGGCCAGACGGGAATGAGATCGCCGCCACTTATGACCTTGCCTGCCAGGATCGGCGCGGCGAAAGCCGTCGGAATACCCCGCACGATAGGGCCTGGTTTAACCGGGAAAATATAGCGAATGCTGTAGGTGACCAGGTCAAGCAGCGCTTTGTTTCTTACCAGAGGTAGGCCGTCAGTGTGATTCGTGTAAATCAATCCAATGTCCCTGCAGCGATTCAGGGACGAAGAAACTTCGGTTTTGCTAAGACCCAGTGCAGAAGACAACGCCCTCACCGAGTAATTGTGTGGGCTGCTTTTTTCGGAGTCTTCATCAACGTCATCCCAGCCCCGCCAGTCATCAAATGAGGAAAGTAGAATGGTCTCGAAATTTTGAATGTATTCCGGAAGACTTTGAAACCCGAGGGACGCGTTCTCTTTTTCCACAGAGAACTCTCGCTTTTTCACGCGCTCCCCTTTGGCTTGGAGCTCCAGGCTTATTAATTTGAATAGGACCACGATGTCTTGACTTTTCATGGGGCTCCAAAGGTAAGTGTCCTCTGTCCGCGGACAGAGGACACTTTCTTGCATAGAGTTGACATAAATGTCAACGATTCTGCAAAAACACCACATACCCCCGAAACCACTCACTTCCCTTCAAGTACCTCGGCTCCTCCCAAGCACCTCCCTGGATCAACCCGATCTTGAACGGCAAACCCAGCCGGTTCATCCGTGGCAAATACGCCGCGTAGTCCGGGATGCTGTGCCGCCCTTGATAAGTCTGCACCACCACTTCATCCACCACGCCTTTGAGCTGGGCGATGGCGGCGGGGTCGGCGTTGCTGCTCCAGTCCATCAGGCCGGTGATACTCAGGCGCAGGTCAGCGGGCAGGCGTTGGCGCAGGTCGCGCAGGAAGTCGGCGTACTCATGCAGGTATTGGGTGCGGGCGTCGAAGTCGATCTGGATGCCGACCACCGGGTTGCCCGCATCACGCCAGCGTTGTACCTGGCCGAGCAGTTGGGTGTAGACCCGTTCGGGCCAGTGCAGCGTGTGGGCGCGGTACACCACCCAGACTTCACCACGGGTGAGGCGCGGCACGCTCATGCCTTGGGCGATGAGCTGAACACCACGCGCTGGCGCCCGGCGCGTGGAGTTGATCTGGCCCTGAAGGATGTACAGGGTGTTGGCCTGCTTGAGCACCGGCTGGGGCGTCACGCCGCTCCACAGCCAGAAGGCATCGTAGTCTTGAGCGTCGACGGCGCCGAACGCCGGGCTTGCCAGCAGGAGCAAGCCTAGCCACAGGCGCCTCACCAGTAGTACTGCAGCGATTTGCCCCACTGGGTGTCGGCAAAACCGCTCTTGAGTTGGCGGAACCAGGCTTTACGCACAGCCGGCTCAACATCAACGCCGCCGCAACTGTTATAGCCGGCCGGTGCGTAGCAATTGATGGCGCGGAACAGCGCGTAGGCCTTGTCGTTCTTCGGCGCCTTGGCATTGGCGATCACCTGCTTGTAGCCATCAAGCCGCGAGAAGGTTTCACCCTTGAACTGCGAGGCGGTACTGCCCAGGCTGCCCGCTGCACGGGCTTGCTCCAGCGGCATGCCATCCAGGTTGTTGCGCAGGATGAACTCACCCAGGCAGTTCAGCGCCTGCGGGTGCTTGCCGTCGGCCTGCAAGGTCGCGGCGGTTTGCGCGATGCTCGGGCAGGCGTAGCCGGACTCGGCCTTGTCGCCATTCCACTGGAACAGCTTCAAGGTCTGGCTGGCGCTGTAGATGTAACCCAGGCTGGTGCCCAACTTGTCCTCGGGGGCCGAGGCGGGCAGTTGCTTGAGGTCGTCGGCGAACGTCGCGTACTGGCCGCGCAGCAAGTCTTTATAGAGCAGCACGAACTGGGCGGTCTCGCGCTCCACCGGGTCGCTGGCCTTGGCGATCTGTTGGCGCAGCAGGTCGGGCCCTGCGATGTTGCGCAGCAGGATGTAACGCACCTGCTTGGCGCCGATCGGCGAGTCGGCGGCAAACACCTTGGCCAACTGGCCGCTGCGCTCGTAGTTCATCGCCAAGGCTAATTCCAACTGGTCGCGTTGTAGTGGCAGCTTCGCCAGCGGTAGCAGTTGCAGCCACAAGGCTTCGGCACCTTTCCAATCTTGTTTGGCTTCCAGGGCCAGGGCGCGCAGGGTCTGTTGGCTGAAAGCGAAGTAATTCAGGCTCGACGGCACGCTCTGCGGCAACAGCTTGAGGGCGGCGTCGGGCTGCTGCTCGGTGTACAGCGCATTCACGGCCAGCAAGTAGTCATAGAGTTCAGGCTCGCTGGCGAACACCGCTTTCTGCTTCTCGATGTCTGCCCGGCTGAGGGTCGGCTGGTTGCCACCGCGCATCACCATCAGGTCGCTGACCAATTGGATCATCGGCGAGTTGACGGTCTCGCTGTTGACCATCAGCAGCTTGAGGTCAGCCTCTTCCACCAGTTCATTCACCGACATGTTGCGCTGTGCATCGGTCGCCTGGGTCAGTTGCCAGGCGAACGCGTCGGCCAGCTTGCGGTTGTCGTTGGCCAACCAATACACACGGCGCAACAGGCCCCGTGCGGAGGTGCTGTAGGTGCCCTGTGGATAAGCCTTCAGGTAGCTGTCGAAACCTTGCTCGGCCTCGGCCAGGGCGGACTTGTCCACACGGTCCAGGTGCGGCATGCCATCTTCGTCGTAGGCGTTGGCCTGGGCCTGATTGAGTGCGGTGCGCGCGGTCATGTACTGCGCAGTTTCCTTCAGCCATGGCAAAGCGCTTTTGCTGGCCGCCGTGAAGCCGCTGGACGCCTCGGCGAAGCGCCCGCTGTAGAAATCGGCGGCCGCTTGCAGGTAGGCCAGAAGCAACTGGCCGTCGGCGGACTGGAGCTGCTGCGGGTCCGCCACCACCGGGCCGTCCCAGTCGCAGGTGCTCAGCAGTTGCAGGCGTGCCTTGACCAGCAGCTCGCGCTCGGGCGCGGGCATGTCGGCTTTCACCACCTGGCTGATGAACGCGGTGGCGCTGTCATCGTCGTTGCTGCGGCAGCGACTGCCTTCGCCATTGAGGAAGGCTTCGCCGGCGGTTTTGTACTCGTCGCGCTTGATGCCCAGCGGGCCGAGCAAGGTATCGAGTTCAGCGGTGCGCGAATCGTCGGGGCCGTTATCAGGCTCGGTGGTGCTGTCGGCCCGTGGCGCCAGGCGATACACCGGGAACGGCACCGGGCCGAAGCCTTGGGCCAGGTCATCGTCATTCAGGGCGTCGGGGGTCAGGGGCGCGGATTTTTTGTCGGCCAGCAACAGGCGCAGGTTCACCCGGCTGTCATTGCCCGGGCTCAGGAAGGGCAGGTTGCTGCAGGTGTCCAGGCTGCTGCGCGACACCCGCCAATCGGGGTAGCACGAGTCGTCGGAACTGGCCTGGGCCTGCAGGGAAGTGCCGGCCAGCAGGGCCAGTGCCAGGGGTGACAGAAAACCGATGCGCATGACGTGTCCTTGATCCTGAGTCCTTGGAGGAGGGCAATCATAGCTTGAACCGACATCGGCTTCGGTGAAGGCCTACGCAAAATGCTGATTTGTCCGATTTTTAGTAGTGGCAATTTACCCTCTCTGCCCTAGACTGCGGACATCGTCAGGGAGGTCGATCGTATGAAGCTGTTACGTGGATGGGTGTTCGGATTTTCCTGCTGGATCGGCATTGCACCGTTGGCCCTGGCCCAGGATCCGCTGCTGGATCAGCCGGCCGCCGCCGCAGCCAGCGCCAGCAGCGAGGCCCGTGGCGTATTGCGCGCCCGCGACCAGGCGATGCTGGCCAGCGAGCTGTCGGGGCGCATCGTCGAGCTGCCGTTCAGCGAGGGTGAGTCGTTCAAGAAGGGCGACACCCTGGCGCGTTTTGACTGCTCGGCCTACCAGGCCCAGCTCAACGCCGCCCAAGCCGCTAGCCGTGGCGCCGGTGAAGAGCTGGCCCACAACAAGCAATTGGCGGCGCTCAATTCCGTCGGGCGTTTTGAAGTGGCCCGCGCCGAAGCCAAGCTCACCGAAACCCAAGCCCAGTCCCAGGTGTACCAGGTGCAGGTCAAACGCTGCAGCGTGCTGGCGCCGTATGACGGCCAGGTGGTGCAGCGCAAGGTCCAGCGCTATGAAAGCGTGTCGGCGGGCGCGCCGCTGCTGGAAATCGTCGACAACCGCAGCCTGGAAATCCACCTGTTGGTGCCGTCGCGCTGGATGGACAAACTCAAGCCCGGCCAGACCTTCAACTTCACCCCCGACGAGACCGGCCAGGCGTTCAGCGCCACGGTCAAGCGCCTCGGCGCGCGTATCGATGAGGGTAGCCAGACGCTGCTGTTGGTCGCCACCCTGCCCAATGCCACGGGCTTGATGGCCGGCATGAGCGGCACCGCGCACTTTGCTCAACTGCAATGAACGCACCGATGCCGGGCAACACTGAGCGGGTGTTCGCGCAGTTCCTCGACCTTGAGCGCCAGACCCGCGCCGCGCGCACCACCGAGCAACTGGCCTACAGCCTGGTCAACGATGGGCAGCCGCTGTTCGGTTATCGCCATGCCGCACTGCTGATCGCCGGCAAGGTGCAGGCTGTCACGGCGGTAAGCAGTGTCGACCCGAACGCGCCGTTCGTGGCATTTGTCGAGCAGGCGGTGGCGCAGTTGCACAGCCAAGGGTTGGGCGAGACGGCGCGGGTGGTGCCCTCCGAGCAACTGAGCGACGCGGTGCAGGCCGATTGGCAGAGTTTGTCGGCTGCCCATGTGTTCTGGCTGCCGATGATCGACCCGCAAGGTCAAGTGTTCGGCGGCCTGTGGCTGGCACGGGATACGCCGTGGAACCCTGCCGAGCAAGTATTGCTTTCGCAATTGGGCGGCACTTACAGCCATGCCTGGCATGCACTGCAACCTCGCCGGCCATGGCGCTTGCGCCTGACGCGCAAACGCCAGGTGCTGGTGGTGGTCGCGTTGCTGTTGATGCTGCTGATTCCGGTGCGCCAGTCGGTATTGGCGCCGGCCGAAGTGGTGCCGCTGGCCGGGCAGGTGGTGGCAGCACCGCTGGATGGGGTGATCGCCGAGTTCTTGGTCAAGCCCAACCAGACGGTGAAAACCGGCGACCTGCTGCTGCGCTTTGAAAGCACCACCCTCACGGCCCAGGCCGATGTGGCGGCGCGTGCCCTGGGCGTGGCGGAAGCCGAACTCAAGGCCAACGCCCAGCGAGCGTTCGCCGATGCCGAATCGAGTTCGCGCATCGACCTGCTGGCCGCCCGCGTCGAGCAAAAACGCGCCGAACGCGACTACGCTCGTGAACTGCTCAAGCGCAGCGAAGTGCGCGCCGAGCGCGACGGTATTGCGGTCTTCGCCGACGCCGAGCGCTGGACCGGTAAACCGGTGCAAACCGGTGAGCGCCTGCTGCAGATCGCCGACCCTGGCCAGGCCGAGCTGCGCATCGAACTGGCCGTGGGTGATGCGATTGCCCTGGCGCCCAACGCTCAGGTCGCGCTATTTCTCGACAGCGACCCCTTGCAACGCTACCTGGCCACCCTGCAACGCGCGGCCTACGAGGCGCAGCCCACGCCGGGCGGCCAATTGGCTTACCGGCTGGATGCGCAGTTCGATGCCGCATCGCCCCGTATCGGCTTGCGTGGTACGGCGAAGATCTACGGTGAGCGTGCACCGCTGGCGCTGTACCTGTTGCGCCGGCCGCTGGCGGGCCTGCGCCAGAGCGTTGGCCTCTGATGAACCTGCCCTCGCTGCGCGACGACCTGCAACTGTCCAGCAGTGGGCCGGCATTGGATGGTTCGCCTCGCTGGACCCTGGCTGACCCGGTACGCGGGCGCTATTTCAAATTGGGCGCCACGGCTATTCGCTTGTTGCGCCACTGGTCCCTGGGGGATCCGGCAAAAGTCCTGCAAGCCGCCAACCGCGAGCCGGGTTTGCCGTTGGGCGGTGCCGAGGTGGAAGAGTTGCTGTGCTTCTTGCGCGCCCACGACCTGATCGCCGCTCTCGACCCGGAGCAACGCGCCAGCTACCTCTACAAATCCGCCGCCCAGAAGCAAAGCCTGTGGCAGGTGCTGCTGCATCAATACCTGTTTTTCCGCATCCCGCTGTGGCGGCCGGATGCATTCCTCAACCGCGCCTGGCCATGGCTGGCGCGCTTCGGCCCGGGGTTGTTGCGCTACGGTTTGCCCATTGTGTTGGGGCTGGGCGTGTTCCTGGTGGCGCGGGACTGGCAGCGCTTCCTGGCGACGTTTCCGCACCTGTTCAGCCTGGGCGGCGCTCTCGCATTTGGCGTGGCGCTGTTCTTTGCCAAGCTGTGCCATGAGTTCGGCCACGCGTTCATGGCCAAGCGCGCCGGTTGTCGCGTGCAGAGCATGGGGGTGGCGTTCATGGTGTTGCTGCCGATGTTCTACACCGATGTGAGCGACGCTTGGCGGGTCAATGATCGCCGGGCGCGGTTGATGATCGGTGCCGGTGGCGTGATGGCCGAACTGCTGCTGGCATGCGTGGCGTTGCTGGCGTGGTCGTTGTTGCCGGACGGCCCCGCGCGTACCGCCGCGTTCATGTTGGCCAGTGCGACGTGGTTGACGACGCTGGCGATCAACCTCAACCCGTTCATGCGTTTTGATGGTTACTTTTTGATCAGCGACTTATGGGGCGTCGACAATTTGCAAGGCCGCGCCTTTGCCCTGTGCCGCTGGCGCCTGCGCGAGGCGCTGTTCGGTTATGGCGAGCCGGCGCCGGAGCCCTGGTCGCCGGTGATGCAGCGGCGGCTGTTGTGGTGGGGCTACCTGTCGTGGTTGTGGCGCGCGGCGTTGTTTCTGGGGATTGCGCTGGCGGTGTACCACCTGTTCTTCAAGCTGCTGGGGATCGTCCTCATGTTGGTGGAACTGGTGTGGTTCATCTTCCTGCCCATCTGCAAGGAATGGCGCGAATGGTGGGGTCGTCGCAGCCAGGCCCACACGCCCCGGGCGCTGCTCAGCGGCCTGGGCCTGGCGTTGATCGTGCTGGTGCTGGTGGTGCCGTGGCGCAGTGCGGTGGAATTGCCCGCCATGCTCGAAGCCGGGCGGGCCAGTGCGTTGCATGCGCCGGTGGCGGCGCGGGTCAAGCAATTGCGGGTGGTGGATGGTCAGGTGGTGACCCAGGGCCAGGTGCTGGTGGAGCTGGAGTCGCCGGACCTGGACGCCCGGCAAAGCATCGTGCGCCGTGAAGTGGAGATTCTGCAGCTGCAGATGCGCCGCCAGGCCGGGCGCAGCGAAACGGCGGCAGACGCCGGCATCAACGATCAACGCTTGTCCCAGGCCCTCGCCGAATACCGTGGGCTGGCCGCTCAGCGTGAGCGCTTGCTGTTGCGCGCGCCCCACGCGGGCACCGTGCGCGATGTGTTGCCGCAATTGAGCGTGGGCCGCTGGCTGTCGCCCAAGGACGCGCTGGCGCAAGTGGTGGAAGACGGCGCGCGCCTGCGCGGTTACCTGGCCGAAGCGGAACTGTGGCGGGTTGCGTCGGGGGCGACCGGGCGGTTTATCGCCGATGACCCGATGCACGCCGCCATCGCCGTGGAGTTGACCGATATCGATGCCAACGGCGTGGCCTATCTGGACCAGGAGGCGCTGACATCCGATCACCACGGGCCGATTGCCGTGCGCCGTGATGAAAACCAGCGCCCGGAGCCGGTGCAGGCCCAATACGGCGCGCGGTTGAAAAGTGTGCAAACAATCGAAACCCCACACCAACCGTTGCGCGGCGTGGTGGTGCTGCAAGGGCGCAGCGAGTCGGTGCTGGGTGTGGCCTGGCGACGGGCAGCAGCATTGGGGGTTCGGGAAAGCGGGTTCTGACAGGAGTTGAACGCGATGATGAACAAGGAGGGCGCGTTGGCGCTGGGGTTGGAGATGCGCCCGTCACGGGCGAGTGATCAGCCGTTTTTGCACAGTTTGTACCGCTCGGCGCGGGCGGATTTGCAGTGGATCGATGGCGAGCAGGGCCTGGTGGACGAGGTGATCAGCCAGCAGTTCCAGGTTCAGGAAGCCGGCATGGACACGCATTTTCCCGGCGCCCTGCATTACGTGATCGAAAAACTCGGCACGCCCATCGGCGCCTTGAGTGCAGACTTCGGCCCCAATGAAATCCGCGTGTTGTACCTGGCGTTTATCCCTGCCGCTCGCGGCCAGGGTTTTGGCCGTGCGGTGCTCAAAGGGGTGCAGCAAGCCGCTACGCAGGTGTTCTGCCCGGTGGCCACGGTGGTGTGGGCCAGTAACCCCCAGGCGCGCCAGCATTACCTGGCGCTGGGGTTTCGGGTGGAGGAGCAGACACCCGCCGCACAGCGGTTGGTGTGGTACCCGTCTCAGTTGAACACGATGCAGAAATAACCGCGCTCGCTGTCGCGGCCCATGGCGGGCTCGCGAGACACGAACACCTGTTCCAGGGAAGCCCCGGGCAGTGGCAAGCGGCATAAACCATCGACGAAGTCCGTCGGGCCGAGGCTGTTGAGTTGCACACTGAACGCTCCACGAGTGGCGCCGGGCATAGTGGCGTCTGGCGTTTCGCGCAGGCTTTGCACCTGGATCGGCAGCGCCGAGCCGTCCGGCAGGTACAGCACGCTGGTGCGCGTGAGCAACGGTCGAAAGTGTTCGAGAGTAACCAGGTTCAGCATGGGAAGGCTCCACGTCAGAGGTGCCGAGGCCCGCGAGCCTCGGCCAAGGCAGTGCGTCAGCCGCGTGACGGAAAGATGCCGCTCAGGGCAATGCTGAAATTGATCGCCAGGAAGGGGTTCATGGACCCCATCGGTTGACCTTGGCCGGCCGGGCCGATCGTCGGGCTGGTCACCGTGGTGGTCACCCCCTGGAGTGGCACCGGGTTGGCACCCTGTTGGTCCGAGTAGATCGAAGCGCTGCCCGGTCCGCCGCCGGAGGCGCCGATAAAGGCGTTGGTGGCGGTGGGTGTTGTCACCGGGTTGCTGGTCACGCTCGTCAGTTGGATGGCCGTTGTGGCCGTGATTGAGGTGGCGGTGTGGGTATGGACCGGCAGGTTGACCAGCGTGGCCGTCACGGATTCGGTGCCGGAAAACTCGCCGATGACGCGCGTGGTCAGGCCTGCGCCGCTACCCTGGCCGACGGGCAGCCGCCCTTGCAGGTCTGGCAACTTGAAGGTTTGCACGCCATCGCCGCCATAGGTGGTGGTGATCAGGGCGAACAATGCCTGGTTCTGGTTGATGGAGAGGGTCTGGCCGGCGCACAAGGCCCAGCCTTGCGGGGCAAAGTTAAACGCAAAGGGTTGAATGGTGCCGATGAATACTTCCATGAATCGCTCATCCTTGTATGGGCTATACGGGGTGTGACGCCAATCGATCTGGCGTCATCGCAGAGCGTAGACGCAGCTGTTGCGCGCCGCCTGTCGGCTGCGAAACAGCGAGCGAAACCGGGGCTTTTGTCCTAGAGTGGCGCTTGTTTGCACGTGTGCAGGTTTTGCCCGGCCAACGGGCAGTTTCAGGGGAATTGAGGTGCGACGGTCTGTGGTAGAACAAGACGACAAGGTTGGGGTATTTCCCGCAGTCAATCGCCTCGATGGCGCCTGGGAAGGTGCCGGTTGGCTCAGCCGTTTGTGGTGGGTGCCGATCCTGGCGCTGGCCATGGGCGTGCGCTTTTATTGCCTGACGGCAGCGGCGATCTGGGGCGACGAAGGCTCCAGCCTGCTGCTCAGTGAATACGCCATGGCCGACCTGTGGTTTCACGCGGCCCATGACGTACACCCGCCGTTGTATTTTTTCATGCTGCGGGGCTGGATCGAGCTGTTCGGTGACGGCATCTGGTCGATCCGCGGCATGAGTGCCATTCCTGGCGTGGTCGCGGTGGGCATGGGTATCTGGCTCACGCGGCAGGTGTCCACTCGCCGCGCGGCCGTGTTGGCAGGCCTGCTGCTGGCGTTGTTTCCGTCAGCGGTGCGCTACAGCCAGGAAGTGCGCATGTACTCGCTGCTGGCCGTCTGGCTGCTGGGCGCCACACTGGCGTTGGTGTACTGGGTCCGCCAGCCCGAACGCACGCGCTACCTGGCGGCCTATGTGCTGCTGCTGACGGCTGGCTTCTACACCCATTATTTCACCGCGCTGTGCGTGCTGGTGCACTGGGCTTACCTGGGCCTGTTGTGCCGCACCCAGCCGGCAGGCCAACGCTTGATCCTGCGCCCGTCCTGGTGGTGCGCCAATGCGGTCGTTGTGGCGCTGTACCTGCCCTGGCTGCCGAACCTGCTGGACCTGGTGCAACATGTCGAGCAGCTCAAGGTCGGCGGCGACATCGGCTGGGAAGACCCGGTGTCGTTGATCTCGGTACCGTCGATGATCTGGCAGTTCATGCTCCAGGACGAGGGGATCGGCTTCTGGAAGCCGCTGTTCTGGCTGTTCCCGCTGCTTTTGATCGCCGTGGTCGGCGTGACTGCCTGGCGAGACCGCGAGCGCCAGCGCCCCGCCTGCCTGCTGGCGCTGTTCTTCCTGCTGCCGTTGCTGCTGGTGTACGGCGTGTCTTTTATCTCGCCGGTGTTTATCGAGCGCTACCTCACCGTGTACGCGTTGGGCTTGCCAATCCTTGTCGCACTGGCGATCGACCGCCTGCCCACACGGCTATCGTGGCTGGGCGCCGCGTTGTTCGTGCTGTTCGTCGGCGTGGAGCTGGTGGGGCTCAAGAACAACTTCACCGTGGATGAGCATGACCAGTTGAACGTGCCGGTGGAGTTCGTCAACCGCAACTATCAGGAGGATGACCGCATCGTCCTGAGCGACATGATGTGGTACCTCAGCTACGTGTATTACGACCAGACCGACGCCCAATTGCAGCTCTATACCCCGCCCAAGCCCGACGGCACGCCCACCCGGCCGAACGCCTATGGTTTCGGTACCCTGGTGGACCAGGACGGCGGGCGCATTTACCTCGACCGTTTGTCGGCATTACCCGCCGATACCCGGCGCGTGTGGCTGATCAGCAGCACCGACATACCGGACGATTTCGCGCCGATTCCCGAAGGCTGGCGCCAATTGTTGCAACAAGATGGCGGCGGGGCTCGGGCGCGTCTGTTCGTGCTGTGCCGCGGGCCAGAGCCTTCGCAGCCCGAGGGCTGCCGTTAATATCCATTCGGTATTAGGGGAATACCAAAATAGTGGCAATTGACCACTAGTTGATCGCGCAATCCTGAACTACTCTACGGCCACAAATGGATTTTTGTCTGACAAAGTGGTGAAGGGATTGCAGTATCACTTTATCTCCGGATTGCCCCGTTCAGGGTCCACCCTGCTCTCGGCGATTTTGCTGCAGAACCCGCGTTTTCACGCGGGCATGAGCAGCCCCGTTGGCACCCTGTTCAATGGCGTGCTGGCGCAATGCAGCGCCGGCAGCGAGTTTGGCGCGGTGATTGACGCCAATACCCGTCGCCGCCTGTTGCGCGGTCTCTTCGACTCCTACTACGCCGACAAAACCGCCACGCCGCTGGTGTTCGACACCAACCGCCAATGGTGCGCGCGCATGCCCGCGCTGCATGACCTGTTTCCCCAATCCAAAGTCATTGCCTGCGTGCGCAACGTCGCCTGGATCATGGACAGCCTGGAACGGCTGTACCGCGCCAATCCTTTCGAAAACACCAAGCTGTTTGGCGACGATGTCGAGCGCAACACGGTGTACAGCCGCTGTGAAACCTTGGCGCAGCGCAACCGGTTGGTGGGCTTCTCGTGGGCGGCGCTCAAGGAAGCCTATTACGGCGAACACGCCGATTCATTGCTGATCGTCGATTACGACCTGCTCAGTCAGGCCCCGGAGCGGGTACTGCGGCTGGTGTACGACTTTATCGGCGAGCCGTGGTTTGAGCATGACTTCAACAACCTCGTCTACGACGCGCCCGAGTTTGACCAGGCGCTGGGTGTGTCCGGCTTGCACAAGGTCCAGCCCAAGGTGCGCCTGCAGGCGCGGCGCACGATTTTGCCGCCGGACCTGTTCCAGCAGTACACCGAGTTGTCGTTTTGGCAGGACGGCTCAGCCAGTGCCGCCAATGTGATTCGTATGAAGGCCAACGCCGCGATCAATTGATCGCGGCGTTTTTATTTTCTCTCAAAGAACGTTCGACGCCGGGTGAGCAACATGTGGTGGAGCAATCGCAAGTCGCGGGTTAGCGAAGTAGCACGGGCGCGGGTCTCGCCCATGATCATGTCCCTTGAACCGCGCATGCTGTTCGATGGCGCCGTCGCCGCCACCGTGGCCGACGTGGCGCAGCCCGACAGCCACCCCACCGCTGACGCGGCCAAGGCGCCGACCGGCGACCACCCGGTCGCAAGCAAGGACACCCATGGCCAGGCCGACGCGCCAGCCGCTGCACCCGTGGCGGTGCCGGGGCAAACCGTGGTGTTTGTCGACGCCCGGGTAAAAGACTCCGCCAGCTTGCTGCAGGGCGTGGCGCCCGGAACCCAGGTGGTACAGCTGGACGGCAGCAAGGACGGCCTGCAGCAAATCGCCGATTACCTCGATACGCATCAGGGCGTCAGCTCGGTGCAAATCATCGCCCACGGCAACGCGGGCGATCTGTGGCTCGGCACCACGTACTTGTCGGCGGATAACGTGGCTGCCCGCAGCGCGGTGCTGGGGCAAATCGGCAAGGACATGAATGTCGGCGGCGACATCCTGATCTACGGCTGCTACACCGCCGAAGGCGAGCGCGGGCAGAATTTCGTTGATTCCCTGGCGCAATTGACCGGCCGTGACGTGGCGGCGTCGACCAACCGCACCGGTGTGGGCGGTGACTGGGACCTGGAGATCGCCACCGGCACCATCGAAAGCGCCAACGTGCTGTCGACCAAAGCCATGAACGACTACCAGTGGGGGCTGGCCACGTGGACCGCGACCAACAACGCGAACACCGGGGTGGGCTCGCTGCGCGCGGCTCTGGCTTCGGCGCAGAACGGCGATATTGTGACGTTCAGCAGCAGTATGACGGTGCAGCTCACCTCTGAATTGCTGATCAACAAGAACATCACCGTGGACGGTGACCTGAATAACGACGGCGTCGCTGACGTTACCCTCGATGGTCAATACAAGACGCGGGTGGTGGAAATCACCTCCGGCAGTACGGTGACGCTGGACGGTCTGGTCATCACTCGTGGTCTGGTTTCCGGCAATGGCGGCAACGGCGGCTACGGGGCAACCGGCGCCATGGGCGGCGGGATTTTCAACGCCGGTATCCTGACCTTGAATAACGTTTCAGTCACCGGCAACGCAGCGGCGGGCGGCGGCGGTGGCGGCGGTGTCACGGGCGCCAACTACGGCGGCGGTGGCGGCGGTGGTGGCGGCCTGGGCGGTCAGGGCGGTGGCCATGGCGGGACCGCCGGGCCGGGCACCGGT
>NZ_JACARO010000121.1 GCF_013386585.1 Pseudomonas sp. P7548
ATCTTCCTGCAACTGTGGCATGTGGGGCGGTTGTCCCATCCCGACTTCCATAACGGCGAGTTGCCGGTGGCGCCTTCCGCCGAGCCTTTTGAAGGGCAAATCTGGAAAGTCGACCCCGCCACCGGGCAGGGCGCCATGGTCGATTGCCCGACGCCTCGCGCACTGACCCACGCCGAAATCCAGCAGATCGTCGAGGACTTCCGCCAAGCTGCGCGCCGGGCGATGCGTGCGGGCTTCGATGGCGTCGAGATTCACGGGGCCAACGGCTATCTGATCGACCAGTTCCTGCGCACCACCTCCAACACGCGTACCGATGAGTACGGTGGCTCGCGCGCCAACCGCCTGCGTTTTTTGCAGGAAGTGGTCGACGCAGTCAGCGAGGAAATCGGCGCCGAGCGCACCGCGATTCGCCTGGCGCCGTTCCTGACCGCGCGCGGCATGGCCTGCCCGGATATTCTGCCGACCATTCTTGAGGCGGCTCAGTATCTGCAAGGCAAAGGCATCGGCTATCTGCACTTGGTAGAGGCCGACTGGGATGACGCGCCGGTGTTTACCGAAGCCTTCCGCCAAGCGATACGTGCCCGCTTCAGCAACCCGATCATCGTCGCCGGCAACTACGACGTCCAACGTGCCGAGTGGGTCATCAGCCACGGCTACGCCGACCTTGTGGCGTTCGGCCGGCCTTTTGTGGCCAACCCGGACCTGCCATTGCGCCTGGCCCAGGACCTGCCCCTCGCCCCACTCGACCACGCCACACTGTTTGGCGGCAGCGCCAAGGGTTACAGCGACTACCCAACACTCACCACGGGAGAAGCCTGATGCGCACGCTGATGGCCGTCGCAGTACTAGCCGCTGCTGTCATGAGCCCGCTCGTCACGGCTGCCGAACCTGCACTGCTAACACCCAAGGTTCTCATTGCCGAGCCGGGCGCCAAGCCCACGCACATCCAGGCGCAGACCCTCGCAGCACGCCGCTACGCAACCTTCTGGTCATCCGGCGACCCGGCACTTGCGCGTGAAGCGTTGGCCGCCGATTTTATGGACCGGGCCTTGCCGCCAGGCCGCCCTCAAGGCCTCGCAGGCCCACTGGCGGCGTCGAAGGCTTTTCACGGCGCGGTACCTGACTTGCAGTGCGAGGTGCAACAAATGATTGTCAGCGGTGATCGGGTCGTTTCGCACCTGCGCTTCACCGGGCATTTCACCGGCACGTTCAACGGCGTGCAGGGCCAGGGGCAGGCGGTGAACTTCATTGCGACCGATATCTATCGCATCGCCGACGGCAAGATTGCCGAGAACTGGCACTTGGAAGATAACCTGACCTTTTTGCAGCAGATCGGGGTCATCAAGCCTTGAAACCGTCGGTAAAACCCGAGCGAATGGACAAACACTGTTGCCACATCAGGTATGAATCGGTCTTCATCCAACCCCGGTGAACTTCCACAGCGCCGCACCAGTCAGCTGAGAGGACTCTCATAAAACGGTGGGTGGGCGATGCAGATTTCGTTGCAGCAACAAGTGGCCCTGGTCACCGGCGCCAGCTCCGGCATTGGGGCAGGCGCGGCAAAGGCCCTGGCCGAAGCCGGTGCGGCGGTGGTGCTCAATTACAACTCTCAGGCGGCGCCGGCAGAAGCCCTGGCGGCGCAGATCAACGCCAGCGGCGGGCGTGCAATCGCCATTGGCGGCGACGTGTCCAAAGAGGCCGACGTCGAACGCCTGTTCGCGCAAACCCTTGATGCCTTCGGCCACCTGGATATCCTGGTGGCCAATTCCGGCCTGCAGAAAGACGCCAACCTGGTCGACATGACGCTCGACGACTGGAACACCGTGATCGGCGTCAACCTCACCGGCCAGTTTCTGTGTGCCCGGGCCGCCGTGCGTATTTTCAACCGCCAGGGTGTGCGTGACGGTGTGTCGCGGGCGGCCGGCAAGATCATCCACATGAGTTCGGTGCACCAGGTGATCCCCTGGGCCGGGCATGTGAATTACGCGGCGTCCAAAGGCGGCGTGGAAATGTTGATGCGCACCCTCGCCCAGGAAGTCAGCGAACAACGCATCCGCATCAACGGCATTGCGCCCGGGGCGATCCGTACCGCAATCAATCGCGCAGCCACCGAAGGCGCAGCGGAAAAAGAACTGCTCAAGCTGATCCCCTACGGTCGTGTGGGTGATGTGGAAGACGTCGCCAATGCGGTGGTCTGGCTGGCCAGCGATGCTTCCGACTATGTGGTGGGCAGCACCCTGTTTATCGATGGCGGCATGAGCCTGTATCCGGAGTTCCGTGGCAATGGTTGATTTCAACAACGAACCTCAGAGTGCCATCGATGCCCACGGCATCATCGGCGACATGCGCAGTGCGGCGCTGATCAACGACAAGGGCAGCATCGACTTTTTCTGCTGGCCGGAATTCGACAGCCCGTCGATCTTCTGTTCGCTGCTGGACACCCCCCAGGCCGGTGCCTTCCAGCTCACCCCTGACCTGCCCAACGCCCGCCGCGAGCAGATCTACCTGCCCGACACCAACGTGTTGCAAACCCGTTGGCTCAGCGACGAAGCCGTGGTGGAAATCACCGACTTGCTGGTGATCAGCGAAGACATCGACGACCTGCCGCTGCTGGTGCGGCGGGTGCGGGTGGTCAGCGGCAACGCAACCATTCACCTGCGCTGCGCCGTGCGCCATGACTATGCGCGCACGTCCACCCGGGCCAGCGCCGTGGACGGTAAGGTGCTGTTCAGCGCCGAAGGCCAACCCGGCCTCCTCCTCGCCAGCAGCCAGCCGTTGCAGATCAAAGACGCTGCAGCCGTCGCCACCTTCACCCTGGCTCAGGACGAAGGCGCCGAGTTTGTGCTCGGCGGTGAAGACGACGAACGCGTCGACAGCCGCTGCACCGACCTCGTCCTGGCGCACACCTTGAAATTCTGGCGCGGCTGGATCGCCCAATCCAACTACCGGGGGCGCTGGCGTGAAATGGTCAACCGCTCGGCCCTGGCGCTCAAGCTGCTGACCTCGCGCAAACACGGCGCAATCATCGCCGCTGCCACCTTCGGCCTGCCCGAGGCGCCCGGCGGCGAGCGCAATTGGGACTACCGCTACACCTGGATCCGCGACGCTTCGTTCACCGTGTATGCGTTCATGCGCCTGGGCTTTGTCGAGGAAGCCAACGCCTATATGCGCTGGCTCAAGGGCCGGGTCAGCGATTGCTGCGGCCAACCGACCAAAATCAATATCCTCTACGGCATCGACGGCCGCCAGGAACTGCCCGAAGCCACGCTTGCGCACTTGAGCGGCCACGGTGGCGCCCAG
>NZ_JACARO010000122.1 GCF_013386585.1 Pseudomonas sp. P7548
CCGGGCCGGGTGCGGGCTCCAAGTTGGCCAAGGCCAGCGAGCTGGGCCTGAAGGTGCTGGACGAAGAAGCCTTCGTCGCTTTCCTCGCCGAGCACAACATCACCGTCGACTAACCCTGTAGGAGCCCGGCTTGCCGGCGATGGCGTCCGTACGATTGTCATCGCCGGCAAGCCGGGCTCCTACAGTGGTATTGCGTTATTTTCGGAACGATCTTCGAAGGGAATTGATCTAGTCTCTGTCTTCCAGGGAGAGATCGCCATGTTCCGTTACTTCGAGCAACTCAGTTCGCGTATCGCTGCACCGTTCGTGGCCGGGTCCTCGCGCAACAGCAAGGTGTGGCAATGCCGGTGCGGCCAGTCGCTGTTCTTTCGCAACAGCCAATGCCTGGCCTGCCAGGCGCTGCTGGGCTATCAGCCGCAACAGAGCCGGCTGGCGTCCTTGCAGCCCGGTCCCGTTGCTGGCACTTGGCTGCAAGACGATAACCTTGACGCCGGTGCCTTCCGCCGCTGCGCCAACCTCGACACTCCCGCCGCGTGCAACTGGCTGATTCCTGCCCACAGCACTGCGCCCTTGTGTGTGGCCTGCAGCCTCAATCGCACCATCCCCGACCTGTCGGTCCCGGAAAACCCCGAACGCTGGCGCAAGGTCGAAACCGCCAAGCGCCGGCTGGTGGCGCAGTTGATCAGCCTGGGGTTGCAGGTGGTGCCCAAGAGCATCGATGAAGACAATGGCCTGGCCTTCGACTTCGTCGGCATCGACCTGGAAGGCAATGCGCCGATGACCGGCCATGCCAATGGCCTGATCACCCTGGATATCAAGGAAGCCGACGACGCCCACCGGGAAAAAGTCCGCGTGCAAATGCGCGAACCCTACCGCACCTTGCTCGGGCATTTTCGCCATGAGGTCGGGCATTACTACTGGGATCGCCTGATCGCCAACACCCATTGGATCGAACCGTTTCGCACCTTGTTCGGCGACGAACGCGCCAGCTACGCCGATGCACTGGACCGTCACTACCAAAACGGCCCGCGCCCCGACTGGCAACAAACCTGCGTCAGCGCCTACGCCACCATGCACCCGTGGGAAGACTGGGCCGAGACCTGGGCCCACTACCTGCACATGATGGACGCCGTCGACACCGCCCTGGGCTTCGGCATGAGCGCCCGCGAGATGGACCTGGACTACCAGCCGTTCCCTCTTACCACCCTCTACGACCCCGAACACCCGGGTGGCGTGGCATTCCTGTCGTTCGTCAACGCCTGGATCGAACTGGCCGGCATGCTCAACGAACTGTCCCGCAGCATGGGCCAGCCGGATTTCTACCCCTTCGTGCTGCCACCGCCGGTGATCGCCAAGTTGCACTTTATCCACCTGGTGATCCAGGAAGAAGGCGGCCGGGCAGACGAGGCGGTTCTTTTATAGGAGCCGGCCACAAGTGCTTGAACCATCGAATATTTTTAATCCGCCGCGAACGGTTGTAACTTCCGATGAGATCGGTACAATGGCGCGGCTTGCCGAGAGGCAGGCGTCGTTATGGTGACCCCATCGGTCCCCCCGCAACGATTACCCGTGAACCTGGTCAGAGCCGGAAGGCAGCAGCCACAGCGGGAACATTGTGTGCCGGGGTGTGGCTGGTGGGGTTGCCTCCATAACGCTCTTCCGGCAACACCCACCAAAATCCTTTTTTTTTATCGATGTTTTGCTGGCAATGACTGCCTGCGAATGGTTTTTTGCTGCCCGCGAAACGGCATTACTGCCGATACAACGGAAAAGCCTTGAACGTCGGCACCAGCTCCGCGCCCATCTCTTGCGTGCTCTCCACCGGGTTAGCCGGCGTGGGAATATTCCTGGCGAAGTGAAAGATGATGATCTGGCCCGTGACGCTGTCGCGGTAGTACTTGAAGAAGCTGATCTCGGAAAAGTCCCCGTCCTTACGAAGTGACTTGGGGTAAAACAACATCAGGTACAGGATCCCGGTGCGGTTGTCTGTGGTCAGGATCGCCGGCATGTTCGGGTTTTTCAGCTGGTGAAGCTGGACCGTGCGTTTGCCGAGGTCGAGGGGCTCCAGTCGGCTCAGGTCGCGGGAGACGACGGTAAAGTCGAGCATTTCAGTCCAGGCATCGACGCTTTCGTTCTCCGGGAAATATTCCCACAGGCCATCTTTCTGGAATTTCAGCACGAACGTCTTGCCCGCAAACACCACCGATTTGGTTTCGGTGATAGCAGGGCGAGAGAAGTCTGGCGTGGGGGAGGACGCGCAGCCGGACAACAGGGCCAGAACCGCCAAGATCAGGAGGGGAGTTTTCATTTCAATCCTTGAATGTTTTCAGGTGCGTGCGTCTTGCGAGCATGACAGTAGCTCAGCTTGTGGTTAAACGCTCTGTTTAAATCTAAGGCGGGGTTTTACATATCGGCGGTGGCTGTCAGGTGTGATATCTTTAGGCCACTAGTTGGTGATGTCAGAGTGTTATAAGGAGATAGTATGAAAAAAGTTATGGCGCTGGCCGCTCTTGCAACTGCGTTGGTCTTTTCAAGTGGCGTTCAGGCGCGCGGTAGCAGTTTTGGTGGGCATTCATCGTCCCATTCCACTTACTCGTCCTCCAGTCGATCTGACCACACCATCAGCGGATACACCCGGGGTGGCACTTACGTCCGTCCCTCTCACGCGACTAACCCTGATGCGACCCGCAATAACAACTACAGCACCAAGGGAAACGTGAACCCCTATACCGGCAAATTGGGCACTAAGAGTCGCGACAGCAAGTAATGTCTGCTTTAGTTGCACGCCTCACCCTGTGGGGTATGCGGCACACCAAGCAACAGGATTTTTATGTCTTCACCGCGAATTCGCCCTCTGGCCCTTTGTATTTTTCATCATCGCGGAAAAATACTGGTCAACTCGTTCTACGACGTCGTTAAGGAGCAGACTCTTTTCCGTCCTATTGGCGGCGGGATTGAGTTCGGTGAGAGAAGCAGTGATGCGATTATCCGAGAGGTGCAAGAAGAGCTAGGCCTTTCAATCAGTGATGTTCGGTTGATCGGCACTCTGGAAAGCATTTTTCATTACGCGGGCAAGCCCGGACACGAGATAGTCCAGGTGTATGACGCGACGTTTGATGACCCGCAAGTCTACGAAAGGCCTTGGCTGCAAGGTCATGAAAGCGATGGCGCGCCGTTCAGGGCCTTGTGGTGCAATGCTTCGAGCTTCACTGAGACCTCGCCGCTAGTGCCTGAAGGGTTATTCGATTTACTCAAAAAAGCATCGTTGCTGGAGTGATTTTCCGGGCTTCAGCCCCATGCGGATCAATGATGTCCTTGAATTTCGCCCGTTAAAAACACGCTGGGCAAACTCCAAGTGGTGCGAAACTCTCGAACTCTCCACAACTTTTAAACCCTTCGCTGGACAACCCAAAACCACCTTGTTAGTTTCCGCCAGCCACTTGTTTCAGAGTATGACAAGGGAAAAGTTGATATTGAAGTGCTATCACTTCTTTAACTAACAAGGATGTCTGTGATGAAAAGCCTGGAAGGGTTGCCCCGTCTTATCAGTGCCTCGGTAGGCGCTCCCGGCAAGGCCCGTAACTTGCCAGCCGATGTTCAGTGCATCCAGTATCTGTTCAATTTGATCATTCCCAAGCTGGGATTTCCCTTGGCCGAAAACGGCAAGTGCGACGGCCAGTTGGTGCAGTGCATCAGCCAATACCAGTTCCGTCATCTCAAGTACGCCCACCCTGACGGGGTGATTGACCCCACCGGTCGCACCTTCAATAGCCTGATCGAAGAGGCGGTGAAAGTGCCGGTGAAGGCGTTTCCGACGATGCGAATTCCGAGCTTTCTCAACGTGTTCGCCACCCAGCAAGGGGACGCGGTGCAGGCCACGGTCAATGTGTACCTGGACCGCATGCGCGCGATGATCGAGGCCGAGCGGCGCAACCGGCAATTGATGCTGCAGCCCATGTGCGACGGCGGCATGACCCTGAGCGAGGCCGACTTTCAGAACGCCGCCACGCAGTTGGGCAATGGCATCTCGGTGAATATCGTCAAGGCGTTTGCCACCGTGGAGTCCGGTGGGCGTTCGGGGTTTGGCCCGGCCAAGTTGCCGGTGATCGCGTTTGAAGGGCACTTGTTCCGCAAGTACACCAAACATATCTACGACCAGGCGCACCCGCTGTTGTCGTACCCCTACAAGAAAAAGGCCGGGCCGCAGTGGCAGGTCAATAACAAGGATCAGGTCAAGGCCTGGGAAACCATGGCCACCGCGTTTGCCCTGGACCAGGAAGCGGCGTTGAAGTCGGCGTCGTGGGGCATGTTCCAGATCATGGGCTTCAACTATGGCTCGTGCGGTTACAAAACCGTGTTTGAGTTTGCGGCGGCATTAAAAGTGAATGCCGGCAACCAACTAAAGGCATTCCTCGGTTTTTGCAGCAAGAGCCCGGCCTTGATGAAGGCCATGAAGTCCAAGGACTTTACGGGCATGGCCTACAACTATAACGGCGAGGACTACGGCAACTACGACGTCCTGATGAAACAAGCCTACGAAAAACTTGAAGGGAAGAAATAAGATGATCCGTTTTCTGGCGATGGGTGTGTTGTCGTTGTGTGCCGCAGTGCCTGCGTTCGCGGGCAGCGCCCCGTTGCATTCGGGCAAGTACGAAGGGCTGATGCTGGCCGTGACGCCAGACCATCAGGTTGAAGGTTACTACGCCGAAACCCTGGGCGAGGGCGTTACCCGCGGTTGTGCGTTCTACCTGCAAGGCAAGCCTGCAGCACTGACCACTTGGCTCGACCAGGCCTATCCCGGCAAGGTCGCCGCTTCATCCGACGGCGTGACCCTGACCGTGGAGCAGGGCCGCCAGCACCCCGGTTGCATCAATGTGCTGATGCCCGAGATCGCCACCGGCCTGGAGCTGACCCAGACCGCCAACAAGAAATGGATCGGCCTGGTGACGGTGTCTGCCGACAAGGCTTACCTGCTGAAGAACCCTGGCGTCAAAGCCGCCAAGCGCCCGTATATCGTCAAGAACGATGTCGTCGGCGTGCTGGCGTTCAAGGATGGCTGGGCCCAGGTCGAGTTCATCAACGCGGACGACCGTTCGTTCACCGGCTGGATCAGCGGGGATCAATACCGTCGGCTGGCTGCGCCCGTCGCGAAGAACTGAACCCATAAAAAAACGCCGCAGCGTGCCTGGCACATTGCGGCGTTTTTTTGTGCCTGTGATCAGGCTTTGTTGCGGTTGAACAGCTTGCGAACGAAGGCAAGCAATGCCACGACGCCGATCACCAGGAACTTCTTCGCCGCCAGCAGGAAGATGCCGATCTTGGCGAACAGCCCGGCCTTGGCAGCGATGCCGCCAGCGACCAGGGCCGCCAGGCCATAAGCGGCCAGCTTGTCGGTTTTCGGGTTGAAATCGGTGTACAGGTTGCCGTCGGTGAAGTTGGTGAAGGCCAGCACTTGAGGCAGTTCCTGCTTGATGGTCGGCAGGTCGGCCATGGCGGCGACGGCGTTGAGTTCCAGGACGCCCTCACGACCCAGGACGCGGATGCTGTAGTTGAGAGTGTTCTGTTGCGCGTCGTCGGCTTTCAGCTCACGGGCCCAGTACATCTTGTGGGTGGTGTCGTCGTAGCGCGGCGGCTCGGCCCAGCCCAGCAAGTGCAGGCCGGCGTAGCCTTGTTTACGGCGTTCCTTGTTGTCGGCCTCGTCTTCTTCCTGCATCGACTTGAGCAGGTCGGCGTAGTCGATTTTTGCCGCATCTTCGTCAGAAATGTGCCCGTCATTCTTGTAGCTGACGATCACGCCCCAGCCGCGTTCCGACAGCGGGCTGACGGCCTTGGGCACGATCATGCCGAGGGTCTTGAAGCCTGGCGGGTTGCCCCAGCCATCGGTCAGCAAGCGTTCGGTGTCGGACGGGTCGAGGTAGTAGAAGTTGTCGTTGAGCTTGAGGGTGGCAATGCCGCTTGGCAGGGTGATGGTGCCGGTCTTCTGCTTGAGTGACGCAAGAAAGTGCTCGGCCGTTTCGGCAGGGGCGCTGGCTTCGACAGGGGCGGGCGGGGTGGCAGCAAAAGCGGGTGCGACAGGCAGGCTCAAGGCGGCCGCCACCATTAGCAGGCGGAAGTAATTCATGGTAGTCCCTTACAATTTGAATTAATTTCGCGGGAGGATACCTGAAACAAGTTGTTACGGGTTAGCCGAAAGTCTCTCGCAACAGCCCAGCAAAGGCGTCCCGTGCCAAGTGCCGTTGGGTCTCCTTTTGCCA
>NZ_JACARO010000123.1 GCF_013386585.1 Pseudomonas sp. P7548
GCGGCTGCACAGTCGACATTGAGGTCGCCTGACCCACCGCCTTCGCAGCCTCGCTAAAGCTCGACAGCTCCCTCAGGGATTTGTGCAACGACGAAGATCCCCTGTGGGCGCTGGCTGGCCTGCGATAGCAGTGGTCAGGTACGGAAGCGACTGACCAACTGATTCAAGGTCTGCGACAACGCCGTCAACTGCTGCGCATCCTGGCGCGTAGAGTCGGCCAGGCTCGCCACCAATTGTGCATCCCCGTGGATCTGGCTGATATGCCGGTTGATGTCCTCGGCCACCTGATGCTGCTCTTCTGCCGCCGTGGCGATCTGGGTGTTCATGTCACGGATCACGTCCACCGATTCACGGATCAAACCGAAGCTGGCTCGCGCCTCATTGATCGACACCACGGTTTCCTGGGACACCTCCAGGCTCGCATGCATCTGCTTGCCCATCTGGTGAGTACGCCGCGCCAGGTTGCCCAACAACCCGTCGATTTCGCCGGTGGAGTCTGCGGTGCGCTTGGCCAATGCGCGCACTTCATCTGCCACCACGGCAAAGCCCCGGCCTTGCTCGCCGGCACGGGCTGCTTCGATGGCGGCGTTGAGCGCCAGCAGGTTGGTTTGCTCGGCGATGGAGCGAATGGTGCCGAGGATCGACTGGATGTCGTTGCTGTCTTTTTCCAACTGCTCCATGGCCTGGGCCGAATGGCCAATCTCATCACTGAGCCGCCCGACACTGCTGACTGCCGCGTCAATCTGCTGCTGCCCGGTATGGGCCTGGCGCTGGCCGTTGTCGGCGGAATCGGCGGCCTGGCTGCAGGAGCGCGCCACCTCATTGGACGTTGCCACCATTTCATGGAACGCCGTCGACACCATGTCCACTGCTTCACGCTGGCGCTCGGCAACGTCGGCCATTTCCACCGAGACTTCAGTGGCGCTGCCGGAGCTGCTGTGAATCTGCCCGGCGGCCTGGCCGATGCGCTGGATCAATGTGCGGATCGCCTCCAGGAACTGGTTGAACCAGCCGGCCAGTTGCGCCGTCTCGTCGCCGCCTTTGACATCCAGGCGTGCAGTCAGGTCGCCTTCGCCCTGGGCAATCCCTTCCAACCCACTGGCCACGCCGCGGATCGGCTTGACGATCAACCCGGCAAACCAGGCCCCCGCCACCGCGAACACTAGGCCGCACACCAACGCAATAGCCGCGATCAACCAGGTGAGCCGCGCCGCACCGGCCATTACCTCACTCTCGCGCACCAGCCCGACAAAACGCCAGCCCAAGGCCTTGGACGGCCACACCAGCGCCATGTAGCGCTCCCCCGCCAACTCCACTTGCACCAGGCCCTGGCCGGCTTCGCTCAATTGGCGATAGCCCTCACCCAGTTCGCCCAGTTTCTTGAAGTTGTGGGACGGCTCGTTCGGGTCCACCAGCACCGTGTTGTCTGCTTCCATCAACATCAGGTAACCGCTCTCGCCCAGCTTGATCTGTTTGACCAGGTCAGTGAGCTGCTTGAGTGACACGTCAATGTTCACCACCCCACCCACTTTGCCTTGGCGATCATTGAAGCTCTGCACGGTACTGACCAGCACCACATCGTCGGCGGCCCAGTAATAGGCTTCGGTGCGCAGGGTCTTGCCCGGTTGGGCCATGGCGGTTTTGTACCAGGGGCGTGTGCGCGGGTCGTAGCTGGCGAGCGCGGGGTCGCCGGGCCAAAACACATAGCCGCCGTCTTCAGTGCCCAGGGACAAGTAGGTGTAGGCCGAATGAGTCTTGGCCAGCCCTTCGAACAGCTTGAACAGGCGCTGATCGTGCTCGCCGGGTGCGACCTGCGCCGCGTCGCTGGCCAGGTAGCGCTTCACATCGCCATTGATGCTTTGCAACTGCGGGTGTGCCGCCAGGTAGGCAACGTTCTGGCTGATGCCTTCGAAAAACAGCTGCATGGCATTGTCGACCTGGCGGATCTCCCGCGCGCTGCTGTCGACAAAACCGTCCCGCGCTTCGTGGCGCACGTTGAGGATGATCAGCACCGCCACCAGAATCACCGGCAGGCTGGCGATGACGGCAAAGGCCAGGATCAGTTTTTGTTTTATGTTCATCAGGCTCGCCTTCCTTGTGAGGTGAGTGTGTCGCCGTTGGAGAGAAAAATTTTGCAGATATTCTGTATTATGGTATACCAACAATCAATCCGTCGACCAGCCGTCTCCCCTGATCGGTTTTACGTTGGCGAGAGCACTTGAGGGCCTGCAGTCGACAGGCCGATCACAATAGATCCGAGGTAAGCGCCATGAAGTTTTCCCTGTTCGTACACATGGAACGTTGGGATGAAAGTGTCAGCCACCGTCAGTTGTTCGAAGACCTGACCGAACTGACCCTGATGGCCGAGGCCGGTGGCTTCAGCACTGTCTGGATTGGCGAGCACCACGCCATGGAATACACCATCTCGCCAAGCCCGATGCCTCTGCTGGCTTACCTCGCGGCCAAGACCACCACGATTCACCTGGGCGCCGGCACCATCATCGCGCCGTTCTGGCACCCGCTGCGGGTCGCGGGCGAATGCGCACTGCTCGACGTGATCAGCAACGGACGCATGGAAGTCGGCCTGGCCCGTGGTGCCTATCAGGTGGAGTTCGATCGCATGGCCGGTGGCATGCCCGCTTCCAGCGGCGGCCAGGCCCTGCGTGAGATGGTGCCGGTGGTACGCGCGCTGTGGAAAGGCGACTACGCCCACGACGGCGACCTCTGGAAGTTCCCCACGTCCACCAGCGTGCCCAAGCCCATCCAGCAGCCCAGCCCGCCCATGTGGATTGCCGCCCGCGACCCGGACTCGCACAACTTCGCAGTGGCCAACGGCTGCAACGTGATGGTCACGCCGCTGATGAAGGGCGACGAAGAAGTCCTGGACCTTAAAAACAAGTTCCAGGCCGCACTCGACAACAACCCGAACGTACCCCGCCCGCAACTGATGGTGCTGCGCCACACCCACGTGCACGCTGAAGACGACCCGCACGGCTGGAAGGTCGGGGCCGAGGCGATCTCGAAGTTCTATCGCACCTTTGATGCCTGGTTCGGCAACAAGACCGTGCCGGTCAACGGCTTCCTGGCGCCAAGCCCGGAAGAGAAGTTCGCAGGGCGCCCCGAGTTCGAACTGGAGAGCCTGCACAAGACCGCAATGATCGGCACCGCCGCCGAAATCATCCCGCGCATCCGGTATTACCAGGCATTGGGGGTGGATGAGTTCAGCTTCTGGTGTGACAACAGCCTGCCCCATGCCGAGAAGAAGAAGTCGCTGGCGTTGTTTATCGAGCAGGTGGTGCCAGCGTTTCGCTGATAGGGGCTTGCCCCGCGCGGCAGTGTGTCAGATACCCCGTTGTTGCCTGGACGGACGCGGCGCGGGGCGAGCCCGCTCACTACACCCCCGTGATCAACCCGGCCTTGTAGTGAGCGGGCTTGCCCCGCGCCGCAGTGTGTCAGGTACCCCGTTTTTACTCGGACGAACGCTGCGCCGGACTAACCCGCTCACGACAAAGGCGTTCGGTGGCGCGCGCGACATTTGGTCTCAGCCCATCATCACAGCATCTGTAATAGTGTATTGCGGAGCATAATGTACTAACCAGTTACTTATCTTGCTAAAATCGCGTCTTTGCCCTCTCACCTTCGAGCATTTATCGATATGAAACGAGCATCGCGCGCCGCTGGCGTCTCTAGATTTATCCTGCTGGGCCTGGGCGTCGTTATCGCCCTGCTCGGCGTGGCGCTGGCCGTTGGCGGCGCCAGGCTGGTCAGCCTCGGCGGCTCCTGGTACTTCCTGGTCGGCGGCCTGGCCATGGCGGTTTCCGGCGTGCTGATTGCCCGGCGCAAGCCTGCTGGGGCGTGGCTGTTTGCGGCGTTCCTGGTGGGCACCGCCGTTTGGGCGGTGGCGGATGTGGGCCTGGTGTTCTGGCCGCTGTTCTCGCGCCTGTTCATGTTCAGCGTGATTGGCCTGGTGGTGGCGCTGGTGTACCCGCTGCTCGCGGGCAAGCCGGCACGCGGCGCCTATGGCGTTGCCGCCGTGCTGGCGGTTGGCGTGGCTGTCGCGGCGGGCAATATGTTCGTCGCGCACCCCAGCGTCGCACCCACCGGCGCAGGCCCAGGTGTAACCCCCGTGGCCCCGGCCGACGCACAGAAAGACTGGGCCCACTACGGCAATACCGAAGGTGGCAGCCGCTTCGCCGCGCTGGACCAGATCAACCGCGACACCGTCAACAAGCTCAAAGTGGCGTGGACCTACCACACCGGTGACGTGGCCATCAGCGACGGCAACGGCGCCGAAGACCAGCTCACCCCGCTGCAGATCGGCAACAAGGTGTTCATCTGCACCCCGCACAACAACCTGATCGCCCTCGACGCCGACACCGGCAAAGAGCTATGGAAGAACGAAGTCAACGCCAAGTCGGCGGTGTGGCAGCGTTGCCGTGGCATGGCTTACTTCGACGCCACCGCGCCGATTGCCGCGCCCACCCAGCCCAACAGCTCGCCGATCATCGCCGCCAGCGTGCCAGCCGGTGCGCAGTGCCAGCGTCGTTTGCTGACCAACACCATCGACGCGCGCCTGATCGCGGTCGACGCCGACACCGGCAAGTTCTGCGAAGACTTCGGCAACCACGGCCAAGTGGACCTGAAAGCCGGCCTGGGCAATGTCCCCGACAGCTACTACCAACTGTCCTCCGCCCCGCTGATGGCCGGCACCACCGTAGTAGTCGGCGGCCGTGTGGCGGACAACGTGCAAACCGACATGCCCGGCGGCGTGATTCGTGGCTTTGACGTGATCACCGGCCAGATGCGCTGGGCCTTCGACCCGGGCAACCCCGAAGACAAGCAAGCCCCGGCCGCCGGCAGCACCTACGTGCGCAGCACCCCGAACAGCTGGGCGCCGATGTCCTATGACCCGCTGATGAACACGGTCTTCCTGCCGATGGGCAGTTCGTCCACCGACATCTATGGCGTGGAACGTACCCAGCTCAACCACAAATACGGCGCTTCCGTATTGGCGCTGGACGCCTCCACCGGTGCTGAAAAGTGGGTGTACCAGACCGTCCACAACGACCTGTGGGACTTCGACCTGCCGATGCAACCCAGCCTGATCGACTTCACCCCACCGGGTAGCGACAAGGCGGTACCCGCGGTGGTGATCGGCACCAAAGCCGGCCAGATCTACGTGCTCGACCGTGCCACCGGCAAGCCGTTGACCGACGTGCGTGAAGTGCCGGTCAAGGCCGCCAACATCCCCAACGAGCCCTACTCGCCCACTCAGCCAAAATCCGTTGGCATGCCGCAGATCGGCGCGCAAACCCTGACCGAATCGGACATGTGGGGCGCCACGCCGTACGACCAGTTGCTGTGCCGCATCGACTTCAAGGGCATGCGCTATGACGGCCTGTACACCGCGCCGGGCACCGACAAATCCCTGAGTTTCCCGGGCTCCCTGGGCGGCATGAACTGGGGCAGCCTCTCCACCGACCCGGTACATGGCTTCATCTTCGTCAACGACATGCGCCTGGGCCTGTGGATCCAGATGGTACCGTCGCAAAACAAAGCCCAGGCCGCCTCCGGGGGCGAAGCGCTGAACACCGGCATGGGCGCCGTGCCGCTCAAGGGCACGCCGTATGCGGTGAACAAGAACCGCTTCCTGTCGGTGGCCGGCATTCCGTGCCAGGCACCGCCGTTCGGCACCCTGACCGCCATCGACATGAAGACCCAAAAGATCGCCTGGCAAGTGCCGGTGGGCACCGTTGAAGACACCGGCCCCCTGGGCATCCGCATGCACCTGCCGATCAAGATCGGCCTGCCGACCCTCGGCGGCACGCTGTCCACCCAGGGCGGCCTGATCTTCATCGCCGGCACCCAAGACTTCTACCTGCGCGCCTTCAACAGCGGCAACGGTGACGAAGTCTGGAAAGCCCGCCTGCCCGTCGGTAGCCAAGGCGGTCCGATGACCTACGTGTCGCCGAAAACCGGCAAGCAGTACATCGTCATCACCGCTGGCGGCGCACGCCAATCCACGGACCGTGGCGACTATGTGATCGCCTACGCCTTGCCATAACCCCTTCTGTTTGCGCGGCGCCTCCCCCGGCGCCGCGCTTTTTTTTGGAAAACGTCGCATGACCCCCACTTCTCAGATTTCCCTTGGGCGCCTGTTGCTGGGCCTGGCCCTGGGCGCCGCCCTGCCCGTGCAAGCCGATGACACCACCTTGACCGGCGACTGGGGCGGCCTGCGCCGCGAACTCGACGAACAAGGCATTCGCTTCACCGGCGACTACAGCGGCGAGACCGCCTACAACGCCGATGGCGGCCTGCATCGCTCGGCGCGCTACTCGCAGAACATCAAGCTCGGCGTGCAGTTCGACCTGGGCAAGCTGTACGGTTTCAACAATGGCGACCGCATCCAGGTCACGATCAACGACCGTCGCGGCAACAGCGCTTCAGAGGACTTGGTGGGCAACCGCCTGCCGATCCAGGAAAACTACGGCGGCCTCTACACCCGCCTCACCGAGCTGAGCTACGAGCGCACCCTGTTCACCCCGGTGCTCAACGTCAAGCTCGGCTACATGGCCATGGGCAACGATCTCGGCGGCCTGGACAGCGGCATCCTGTGCAACTTCATGAACGCCGGTTTCTGCGGCCACCCGCTGAACATGTCCGGAGGCAGCGGCTGGACCAACTACCCGAATGCCCGCCTGGGCGCGCGGGTGAAATACGACTTTTCACCGAACTGGCAACTGCGCGTGGCCGCCTTCAACGTGGACCCGGACAGCAACGGCAACTCCAGCCGCGCCTGGCGCCTGGACCCCAAGCGCACCACCGGCACCGTGCTGCCCATCGAACTGGTCTACAAGCACGCGGGCACCCTGCCGGGTGAATACAAGCTGGGGTATTACTACGACAGCTCCGACGTGAAACGCATCGGCAGTAAACAGGACGTCAGCGGGCGCAGCGGGCATTACCTGCTGGTCGACCAGGCGGTGTGGGCTTCGCACGCTTCCGCCGGCCGCGTGCTGCATGCCTTCGGCCAATACTCGGCAGCAAGCTTGGCCGCGTCGCCCTTCACGAAGTGGTATGGCGCAGGCGTGGTGCTGTATAAGCCGTTCGAAGGCCGCCCGCGCGACACCCTCGCCCTGGGCTATGGCCGCGCCGTGCCCAACCCGCGCAGCCGTGACGCGCAGGAACTGGCGGCGTTCAACGCCGGCACCGACTACCCCAACCTGAACAACGCCGAGCAGTTGATCGAACTCAGTTACGGCTACCAGGCCACACCCTGGCTGACCCTGCGCCCGGACGTGCAATACATCATCGAGCCCGGGGCGTTTTCCGGCAGCGACATCGACAATGCGCTGGTGCTGGGGTTGCAGATCAAGGCGAGCTTCTAAGGCGCCTCAGTAGTAGATGATCTGCACCACCATGATGGCTTCGAACGCCCCGATCTGAGGGTCCCCCTGGGCCACCACCGTTGCGCTGAACGGCACATCGATGTGGCTCACATTGGCCGCAAAGGTCGCCAGGGGGAACGGTTCGTTGATGGGCACCAATGCGTTACGCCCATCGCGCACCTGAATGCCGAACCCGCTGTCGGCCGTCGGCAACACCGTGTACAGGCCTTGCTGGTTGGCGGTCACAAAGGTGGCACCGACGTTGATGGCACTGCTGCACTTTTTCTCCAAGGCCAGGCTGAACGGCTTGGTCGGGCTGGGCGGAGACAGCCCGGTGGCGGTTTTCTGGATCACGCCGAAATCGACAATGCCCGGTTCCGGCGTCACCGTGACTTCGACCGTGCACGCCGTGCCGACAATGTTCTGCAGGCCGCTGAGCTTGAAGCGGAAGTTGTTGAACGGGTTGCCCACCCCACCGTTGAGACCGTACTGGCCGTCAAACTGGAACACGTCGTAGGTGTCCTGGGACGGGCGCTGCAAGGGCAGCAGCCCACGCTTGCGGATCACCACCTGAAACGCAATGTTCGGCGTGGCCAATGAACACGGCAGCATCTCTTCATTGTTGGTGGCCGCCGGGCAGCCACGGGACACGAACCCGGTATTGACGCCCAGGGTCGGGTCGGAACTCCAATCCCCATCCCAGGCCGTCACCTGCCGGTACACCAGGCCGAACTCGATGCCCCAGGCCGTCGCGTTGAGCCCCGCAGGGTTGCCGTAGAAATAGATCGGATCGTCTTCGTTGAAGTGCTGGTCACGCAGTTTCCAGCACTTGGCAGGCACCACGTGGGTTTGCGAGCGCCAGATGATCGTACCGTCGGGCACTGTGTCCGGCACCGACACCGGGCCAATGTATTCGCTGAGAAAATCGCCGTCGGACTGCGACTTGCAAATCAGCGCCCACGAGGCGCTGGAAAACCCCAGCATCAGCAGCGCCAGACCCACCCTGAGCAGTGGCTTGATGTTCACGGTTTCACTGCCTTGCACGCCTCGGCTGCGCACTGGAACAGCGTGTCGGTCTGGCCGCCGAAATCATTCATGTTCGACACCCGCAACTCACCGAGGGCGGTGGTGCTCAACGGCAACCGTGCACCGCTGAACGGCGCGATCATCACGGTCTCGACCGGCAGCTTGGTCATCTGCGGCCCGGCCAGCAGGCCCACCACGGTGATATGGAACGGTGACGGGTTGTCGATCAGCAGTTGCTTGCCGATGGGGTCGATTTTCAGGTTCAGCCGCTGGGCCAGGTCTTCACCGCGCTCACGCTTGACCGACGCCGGGCGGTAGAACAGCTTGATCTTCGATTGCAGGGCAATCTGCATCGCGTTGACCGCATCGCTTTTGGGCGGGATCTCGCGGATGTTGAGGTAGAACACCGACTCGCGATCCTTGGGCAGCGCGGTCTCGGGCAGCTTCACAATGCGCAGCATGCTGCTTTCATTGGGCTCGATGCGTTGCAGCGGCGGCAGCACCATGAACGGCGAGCTGATTTTCTTGCCGCTGGCGTCTTCGATCCATGACTGCACCACAAACGGCAGTTGCAGGTTCTTGTTGCTCACGGTGACGCTCACCGAGGAGGCGCCCTCTTCAAAAATCACCCGGGTGCGGTCGGGGATCACCGCGGCCTGGGCCAGCAGCGGCAGGCAAAACCCCACCAGGGTGGCCAGGCGTTTAAAGGTCAATCGAGGCATCAGGAGTCTCCATGAATCAGGGGTAAGGGGTGAGTCACAAACACCGCACGGTGGTGGCGACGTTGGTGACGACGTCTTCGTCGGGCAGCGTTGCCAACGCGCAGCTGTGGCTGTCATCCCAGCGCGCCACCAGCTCGGCGCCGGTCTTGGCACCCAGCAGGTAAGTCACCCCTGCCTCGCCGACGATGCCTACTTCCTTATGGCTGTGTTTGTCCTGGACCGAAGCTCCGAAAGGCACCGGCTGGCCGTCTGGCCGGATCAACTCGATAAAGGCGTTATGGCCCTGGGCGGCGGCAAAGCTGACGTAGCCGATGGCGCCCTCGGTCAACGCCAGGCGCTGGATCGGGTTGCTCACTTCGGTGCGCAGCGGCAGCTTCTCCAGGTTGACCCGTGCTTCGTAGGCTTGGAACGACGGCAAGCCGTCCATCACCGCATAGCCCTGGCTGTTGGTGCGCGCCCGGCCGGTGAAGGTCACGTCCGGCACGCCGTCGGTGGACACCAGCAAACGCGTGTCGCCGTTGGAACCATTGCCATGGGCCGCCACGCCGTAACGGGTCGCCACCAGCGAGCTGTCGAACTCGCCGGTGAGCGAGCGGTAGGTGCTGCCGTCGGTGGTGGCCGAGGCGTTGGCCCGGTAGGTCGCGGCACGTTGGCCGACGTAGGCGTTGACGTACTTGTTGTCACCCATGCCGCCGTACACCTGGTAGTTCATGCCGTCACCGTCGTCATAGCTGTAGCCGACGTTGGTCGAAGACGCGCCAGCGCTTGAACGCTGCACGTTGCTCGACATGATCGCGTTGCCCCCCAGCGGCACGCTCACGCCGAGGTAGAGCTGTGCGTCGCTGTGTTGCGCGTTCTTGGTCTGGTACGCCGACAAGTTCAAGTTGATGTTCTTGACGTTGCCCAGGGTGAAGCTGCGCGCCAGGGTCAGGCCGAACCGGTCGGACGGCGCGGCGTCCCAAAACGTCGAATGGTCGAAAGATAAGCTGGTCGACAGCCAGGCGAAGCGCTTGGCGAGCATCACCGAATAGCGTTGCTTGCCCGAGTTCAAGGCGTAGGAGTCCGGGTCGCCGACAAACTGCGAAAAGTTGGTGAAGGTGCGGTCGGAAAAGCGATAGCCGAGAAAGCGCAGGTCAGTGCCGATGGCATCGAAATGCTTGGAATAGTTGATGCGGTAGGAGTTGCCCACCGCCGTCTCACCGGTCCAGCGCAATTTGGCGCGCGACGTGGTGACGTCTGCCGACACCGCGCCGAACACTCCCAGGTCGCGGCCCACGCCCACGGCGCTGGACACGTAGTCGGTGGCCGCCAGCATGCCGCCGTACAGCGTCCAGTCACGGGACAAACCGTAGGCCAGTTCGGAGGCGACAAAGCTCGGTTCAGTGCCGCCCCTGCCTGTCAGGCGTGGCTGGCCCGCCGAGAGTTTGTAGCGCAACTCGCCTTCGCGGGCGAGGAACGGCACGGCGGCGGTGGTGACGGTAAATTTCTGCTCGGTGCCGTCTTCTTCGCGCACGGTCACATCCAGCGTGCCTTGCACGCTGCTGTTGATGTCCTGGAGGCTGAATGCACCCGGGGTCACCGTGGTGGAATACAGCACGCGGCCTTGCTGCGACACGGTCACCGTGGCGTTGGTGCGCGCCAGGCCGCTGATCAGCGGCGCGTAACCGCGCAGGTTCGGCGGCAGCATGCGGTCGTCACTGCTCAGGCTCGCGCCGCGCAGGGCGAAGGTGTCGAATACGTCGGAGTTCAGGTAGTCCTCGCCCACCGACAGTTTCGAGCGGATCGACGGCAGCGCCCGGTAGGCATACAGCCGGTTCAGTTGGAACGCCTGGCCATTGTTGCCGCCGCCCTGGTTACCGGTGACTTGCTGGGCCTGGTAATCGGCACGCAGCCGCCAGGCATCAACATTCAGGCCTGCCGTGCCGTAGCTCTGCAACGAGGTGGAGTCGCCGCTGGACGCCGAGCCTGTGGTCTGGCGGCTATTGGCGATGACCCGGTAATCGAGCAATGCGCCGTCGAGCCCTTCGCTCCAGGCGGCCGGTGGAATGTAGCTGGGGTCGTCATATTCGAATGACGCCTGCGGCAGGCTGATCAACAGGCGCCCCAGGTTCTGGGCGTAAGTGACGCTGGCGTTTTCGATCACGCTCAGGTCGACACATTGACCATCGGCAATGCGTGGCAGGCGCTTGTACAGGTCGGGCTTGAGCCCGAAGGTTTCGACCAGCGATGGCGGCAAACAGGCATAACTCTGTTGCGGTTGATCGCCGCTTTTGAATGCTATGGAGCGTGTTCCGAAATAACGTTGATTAACCACGATATCCAATACGTAGTTGCCCGGTACGGTGTAATGCGCATGGGTGAATTGTCCGAGGCTGACGCCGTCATGACCGTCAATATTTAAAAACTCGGTATTAAACTCCAGCGCATAGGTATAACCCGCGCAAGGCAGTAATACGCAAGACAGCATAAGTGTGCGGCAGTACACGGGCATTACCCTTTTATCAGCACCGGATCAGACAATAAAAAAGGGGCTTGCGCCCCAAAGTGTTACAACACCAACAACGAACACCGATAGACAAAACTTGTAGTGAGCGGGCTTGCCCCGCGCCGCGCCGGACCAGCCATCTCATTCCAACTGGAGACACTCAGGGCCCGGGCTGCTGCGGCGCGGGGCGAGCCCGCTCACTACAAGATCAAGGACGAACTCACCCGCGCACGTATCAGTTGTAGGCGACGGTGAAGTTGGCAACGCTGTCGGCTTCACCGGTGGTGACGGAAGCCGCGGTGGCTTCGTACATCGCAGCGAAGGTGACGGTGTTGTTGCCGTCTTGCAGCACCACCGGTGCGACTTGCTCAGTGCCGTTATCCAGCATTTCGCCAGCGCTGGCCTGCAGGCGGATGCCGACGTTCTGGGCCAGACCGGTGGTGGCGAACAGGCCCGGAACCACGGGGTCTTGCACGCCGCTGAAGGTGAAGCGGGCGTTCTTCTGGGTGGAGGTGTCGCACTCGGTCAGGACGATGTCGAACTTGGTCGGCGTCGAACGATCACCAATGGCCTTGAACTGGTTCGACGGCACTTGGCCCAGGGACACGGTCTGGTCCAGAGAGTTGGCATCGATACCGCAAGCGCCGGAAACGATTTCACCAATGAAGCGCACAGTGCCCGGATTGCCGGTGGCAGGCGTCGCAGCGTTGGCGAACGAAGCAAGACCCATAACAACAGTAGCGGCGGTAACAGCGACAAGCTTTTTCATGAGTACAACTCTTGGATTATTAATAGTGGGTTGCGCAAAGACGCTGAATCCTGAATACACAACAATGCGGCACGACAAGTTCCCCCACCAAACAACGTTCATCCGTTAAAACAACTCAAGCATCGACTTGAGTGTTCTCGTTGTTCAGTCAAGTGCAGCCAACATCATTGTTATTCAACAACTTCAACCATCTTTGGTGCGGGGCAAATAATGCGATGTATACCTGAGCCGAAATGTAAGCCCGTTCCGTCCAGGCTGTAGGAATTTTCCCCGCAGCTTCCCTCACAGATTTGTCCTATTGCACCTCATGGCGCCGCACAGGTGGCCGCCATCACACGGTAGCCATCCACCGGTTCGGTCTTGCTGATATCCAGTTCGAACGTGCAACGTTGCGCGGCTTTTTCGCCCCACTTCATGCTGAACCGGGTGCCTTCGCCCACCGCCATCAACACCTGCCCGGCCTGTCCGACCACGCCGACACTCAAGCCCTTGGCATCCAGCACCGAAGTGCCGAACGGTGGCAAGCCGCCGTCGGCGAGGCGCACCGTGGCCACGACTTTCTCCGAACGGCTGGCGGCGAATGTCGCCTTGACCACGGCACCGCGACGCGGCACCACGTTGGTCACGCCGTCCTCGATGTCCACCTGGCTGTCCAGTTCGCTGGTGTCCAGCGCCACGCGGTTCTTGCGATACGGCATCACATAGGGCACCAGCGCGTAGCCCTTCTTGTTGGTCAAGGTGCCAGGGGCATTGAGCACCCCCACGTTCGGCGTGTCCTTGACCTCCACCAGGGCCACGGTTTCGCCCAGGCTTTGCCCGAACTCCACGCCGTCGCCGTGGGCCAACACCGAACCTGCGGCACTCACCGACGTCTGGCGGTAACCACTGCCAACGCTGACACCCGCGCCCAGCTGAGCAAACGGCGCACGGTAGCCGACCAGGGCCGAGCCGTTATTGCCGGCGTTGTCCGAGCGGTTGGCGTTGACGTTGTAAGTCATCTCGCCATCGCGCCCACTGAGGCCCGCGCGCTGGTCCAGGCTGCCGTCGGTGTTGCGCGTGACGGCATAGGTGGCGGTGCTGCGGGTCTGGCCGATCGGCATCGACACGGTCAACACCACCTGATTGTTCTGGCCGAAGTTGTCGGTCAGGGTCTTGCTGGCATAGGCGCCATAGGTCACGCCCTTGTACTGGCTGCTGAAACCCAGTTGCATCTGCTTGTCCTGGCGCGATGAGCCCCAGTAGTTCTGCTGGCTCATGTTCAGGTAGAACGAACCGGCACTCCCCAGCGCCTGGTTGATGCTCGCCTCGACCTTGGAGCGGCGGGACAGGTTGTAGTAGCTGTCGGGCTCTTGCAGGCGCACGGCCTCGTCGAAGTCCCGGTAGCCTTCGGTGGAATAGCGATAGCCGGCAAAACGCACCGAGGTGCCTGTCTCGAAGGCCTTGCCGTAGCGCACGCTGACACTCTGGCCATTCTGTTTGCCTGCCGGGTTACCGGACGCCTGCGGCACCTCGGTCTTGGCTGCCGTCACGTCCATCGACACCGCACCCAGGCTGCCCAGGCTCTTGCCCATGCCGACCAGGCCGGCGTTGTAGAAATTAGCGCCGAGCAGGCCCCCGTACAGCGTCAGGTCGAACGGCAAGCCGTAGGCCAGCGAGGCCTGGGCGAACGAAGGACGCTGGCCGCCGTCGACGGCGTTGTACTCGCCGACGGTCATGCTGTAGCGCCAGGTCTTCTCGCGCAGCATGTTGCCCAGGGTCGCGTAAGGCTGGGTGAAACGTCGTTCGCGGCCGTCGGCCTCGGTAATCACGATTTCCAGGTCACCGCTGCCGGAGGCGGCGTTGAGGTCATCGATCTCGAACGCGCCTGGCGCCACATAGGTGGTGTACAGCGAGTAGCCGTTCTGGCGCACTTCGACCTTGGCCTGGGTTTCAGCGATACCGCGGATGATCGGCGCATAGCCCTGCATCGAGTCCGGCAACATGCCCATGTCCGAGGCCAACTGCACACCGCGAAACGGAATGCTGTCGAACACATCGCCCGGCGTGAAGCTTTCGCCCACGGTCAGCGTGCCTTTCATGGCCGTCACGTCCCGCTGTGCGTAGGTGTTGCTGCGCTGCCAATCCTGCTTGCCCTCCTCGTCCTGGCGGAACGACGAACTGGTGCGAAAGCGCCAGTCGCCCAGGTTGAAACCGCCATTGCTGTAGAGGTTGTATTGCGTACCGCTGCCCCGCGCGTCGGACTGGGTCTGGGCTGCCGAGAACTGATAGTTGAGCATCGCAGCGTTGATCCCGTTGTCCCACTCCTGCGGCGCCACGTAGCCGGCCGCGTCACGGCGCAGGGCGATCTGCGGCACGCTGATGTCGAGGGCCAGGTGGTTGGCGTCGAAGCTGACCGCAGCGCCGTCCACCAGCGCCGCGAGGTCGATGCACTCGGGCAGGGTTTCGCCGGGCACCTGGAAGGCATCCAGCTTGACCCCCAGCTCAGTGAGAAACGCTGCCGACAGGCACGCGCGCACTTCACCGGTTTTTTCGTCCTGGGTGAAGGTCATGTCGCGGCGATCAAAAAAGCTCTGGTTCAGGCGAATGAGCACCGGGTAGGTGCCAGGGCCGAGGCTGCCGCTGTTGGCAATCGCGTTCAGGTCCAGGTTCGGCCCGGCATCGGTGCCGCCAAAGGATTGCATGAAGCTTGAGTCAAACTTCACCGCGTCATCGGCCTGTGCCACACCGGCCATCAACGCAGCCAGGATGGCGGCGGACAGGCGCAGCGGGGCAAACGGCAGTGAAGACCAGTCGAGGTTCAGGGCATCGATTCGCATGACAATACTCAATGGGCCGCCATCACGTTGCCGCGTGGGCAACGTGGGAGCACCTTCGCAAGGACAAGAAAAGTGGGATCAGGGCGTGCTGGTCAGCGCGACTTTGGTCGGTTCGCTGTAGCCGCCGTAGTCATTGATGGCGGAAAACATCACCTCGCCGCCGCGGCCACTGAAGCCGGGCAAGGCATAACGCTGGCTGCTCATCGGCGCGACCATCTTCGGCTCTTCGACCTCCACGGTTTGTGCACCCGCCAACACCTTCACGCCGATGAAGGAGACGTGAAACGCCGACGGGTTGTTGACCACCAGCACCGTCTTGCCCTGCTCCTGCGCGAGGCTCCAGCGCAGTTGCGGCAACGCGTCCAGCGGGTTGCCCTTGAGGCCGGCCGGGCGATAGAACAGCTTGATGCGGGTACGCATGGCGATCTTCAGGGTGTTCTCGTCGGCCTTGCCGGCCACCGGGATTTCCTGAGCGTTGAAGTAGAACACCGACTCGCGGTCTTCCGGCAGCGCGCCCGGGACTTTCTGGATGCGCACCATCTGCTCTTTGCGCGGGTCCAGGCGAAACAGGGGCGGCGTGGCCACGAAGGGGGTAGCGCTGGTGTTGTCGTCAGCCTCGGTGTTGATCCAGGTCTGCACCGCATAGGGCTGTGTGGTGGTGTTGCCGACGCTGATGGACGCATCGCGCTTGCTGCCGTCGAACACGATACGCGTGCCGCCGAGCATCACACCGGCCTGGCTTGCGGTGCCAACCAGCGTCGTGGCGAGCAGCACGGCCAGCATCGCTGTGGCTTTGAATGGGGTCGCAAAACGTTTCATATCGGTCATCCTCTTGGCGCCCCAACCCGGCTGGGCTGGGGCGTGTCACAGGGCTTACTGGTAGTCGACGGTGAACGCGGCCTTGGCGTTGGCCGGGCCCGAGGTCGCAGCACCGGTGGCGATGTAGTTGGCGGTGAAGCGCAACGGTTGGGTCAGGTCCAGGTACGGCGAGGACTCCAGGCCCAGCTGCACGTCCTTGCCGGTGGCGTCCTTGATCTGTACGGCGACGTTGGTGGCCACACCCGGATCTGGGGTCAGGCCGATCCACTGGCCGCTGGCGCCGGCGTTGCCGCTCAGGGACAAGAACTTGACCACGGCTTTCTTGCCGCTGACGCTGCAGCCGGGCGCGGTGGTGTCGATGGTCAGGGTGAACGCACCGCCACCGGCGACTGCACCGGCGGTGGCCAGGGAGGTGGCCGGGACGCTGCCCAGGGTCACGTCACCTGCGCCGGCCGCACCGTTGAGGTCCGCCACCACCACCGGGCACGTGTTGTCGGTGACGCTGCCGATGAAGTTGATTTCGCCATCAGCGGCCATGGCCGCTTGCGATGCACCGCCCAGAACCAGGGCCAGGGTCAAACCTTTGAGAGCGTACTTTTTCATGATCACATCCACAGTTAAGAGAGGGGGTATCTGTGCACCTGCATCAGGCATCCAGACAAAGCGACGGGGCTACCCGACTGCGGGTCAGCGCGTTTCGTCTGGTGTCATTATTGGAAGTTGGAGGGGTACACCTATGTAGGAAACGTCCTCGTAGCTGTAGGAAATTTCCCACGAGCAGGCACCCTTCACCGGGCTGTAGAAACGCCAACGCCACAGGCGCGATGCACCTGTGGCGTTGGCGTTGTGGCGCTGGAACACCTCAGCGATAGGTCACGGAAAAACTCGCGTGGCCATTGGCGGTCCCCGGGGTGGGCGTGGGTCCGTCGGCGGTCTGGATGTAGCGCGCCTTGAGCGGCACCGTGGTGGTGCCGTTGACGATGCGCGTCAGGCGCACCGGCTGGCCCAGGTTCAGCGGCGTGTCGTTGGCCTGCAGCACCTGGATGGCCACGCCCTGGGCGGTGGAATCACTCGACAGGCTCAGGACGCCATTGGCCGCGTCCAGGATGGTCGAGGTCTTGTTACCGTCGACCTGGATATTGGCGTAGTTGCCGTTGAAATAGCCGCTGCCGTTGTTCGGGTAGTTGCTGCCCGCGATGCACGAGTCCAGCGTGACGGCGAAAGGCTGGGCGGGCGTGGTGGAGTGCTTGCCGTTGAACACACGCTTTTCCCAGGTGCCCATCGGCACATCGATCTGATTACCCGGCGCAGCCGGCATCGAACAGCCGGCGACCGTCACCGTGGCGGTAAAGGTCAGGTCGAAAATCGGCCCCCGATCAGACGTGCCCGTGGCCACCAGTTGATTGATGGTATGGGTGCCCGCCGGGATATCACCGGTCTTGACCAGGGCATAGCGCATCAAGGCCCCGGTCATGCCGGCGACGGCATAGGAAATATTCATGTTCAGCTCAAACGGAATGAACCGGCTGGGGTTGTCCGCCGACCCTCTCCACTCGGAAGCAAACCCGGTCATGTAGATGGCCAGGCCGATGCCGGGCACATTGGTTTGCAGCAACGAACTGGCGGGCACCCGCACCACATCCACCGGGACATCGGTGACAACGGGCCCGACCAGCGTGGTGGCGTAACGGGCCACCAGGCCACACACCAGGCGGTCGTTGAACGGCACCGTGCGAATCGGTGCGTTGTTGTTGAGCGTGGTGCCAATTGGCACATCCCGCGGTGCGAACACCGTACCGGCGCCCAGCGTCAGTTGCTTGGGCGTGCCGTTGTTGGAGGCCCAGGTACAGGCCGCCATGGCGGGTGTCGCCGCCAGCGCCAGGGCGACGGCGGCAAGGCCGCTGGTGAGCATTGAGCGTGCTTTCATGATTGAAGTCCCCGTAAGAGTAACTGCAGGCATGGACGGTCTTTGGCCTCACCAGAGGGGTCAGGCACAAGAACCGGGTGAAACCTGATTATCGAAAACAGTCATCGGCCAACCCGTAGCCGATATCCCGCCAACTCGTAGGAAATTTCCTACGGTCAGCGATAGGTCACGGTGAAACTCGCATGCCCATCGGCGGTGCCCGGCATCGGTGTCGGCCCGTCGCCGATCTGGATATAGCGCGCCTTGAGCGGCACCGTGGTGGTGCCGTTGACGATGCGATTGAGGCGTACCGGTTGGCCCAGGTTCATGGGCGCGTCGTTGGCCTGCAACACCTGGATGGCCACGCCTTGGGCCGTGGAGTCGCTCGACAGGCTCAGGATGCCGTTGGCCGCATCCACGATGCTGGAAGTCTTGTTGCCATCAATCTGGATGTTGGCGTAGTTGCCATTGAAGTAACCGTTGGCGTTGTTGGGGTAGTTGCTGCCCGCGATACATGCACTCAGCGTGATGGCAAACGGCGTGGCGGGCGTGGTGGAGTCCTTGCCGTTGAACACGCGTTTTTCCCAGGTGCCCATGGGCACATCGATCTGGTTGCCGGGTGCGGCCGGCATCGAACAGCCCGCCACGGTGATGGTGGCGGTGAACGTCAGGTCGAACATGGGGCCGATGTTCGTCGTGCCAGAGGCCACCAACTGGTTGATGCTGTGGGTGCCGGCCGGAATATCACCGGTCTTGACCAGCATGTAGCGGAACATCACCGAAGGCATCTCGGCGATGGTGCCCGAGGCGTAGGTCAGGTTGAGCGGCACAAACCGGTTCGGATTGTCGGCCGGCCCGCGCCAACCGGCGGCAAAGCCGGTTATGTAGACCGCAAGGCCGACCCCGGGCACGTTGGTCTGCAACAGCGCGTTGGCGGGCACGTTGAGGTAATCCACGGGAATATCGGCGGCCAACGGGCCGATCAGCGCCACGTTGTAGATCGACGACGAACCGCACCGCAGCCGATCACCGAAGTTCACCGCACGGATCGGCGACGGGTTGTTCAGTGTGGTGCCGATCGGCACGTCGCGTGGTGAGAAGACAGCGCCGGCGTTGTACGTCAGCGCCTTGGCCGTCGTGCCGCCCGAGGTCCAGGTGCAGGCCAGCGCGGGGATCGCAACCATCGACAGGGCTGACAGCCCCAGGTAACACAAGAGCCTAGATAGGAATTGCATGGGTGTAATCCTGCTGAGCATGACTGCAGGCAGGAGTTGCCATCAGCCTGTCGGTTGATCGGGTTCGGGCACCAAGGCCCGATGAAGCGCGATTATGGGAAGCCGCCATTACCCAACGCGCAGCCGATTTCCCACCAACTTGTAGGAAATTTCCTCAGGATTATGTTTTCACTCACACCAGGTTGTTGCGCTTGGCAAAGTCGGCCAGGTACACCACCGACTTGACGTTGAGTTTTTCGATCAGGCGGGTCTTGTAGGTGCTGACCGTCTTGTTGCTGATCAGCATGGCATCGCCGATCTGCTTGTTGGTCATGCCCAGGGCCAGTTGCTTCAAGATGCTCAGCTCACGGTCGGACAGGCGTTGCACCAGGTCATGGTCTGAACGCTGGGTATCGCTGCGCCGCACGGTATTGCTGGCCAGGTCGGGAAAGTACGTGTAGCCGTTCATCACCGCTTCGACCGCCTTGACCAGTTCACTCAACTCGTTGCACTTGGAGACAAACCCCGCCGCCCCTGCCTTCATGCAACGCGCGCAATAGAGCAGCGCTGGCTGGGAGGTCAACACGAGGGCCTTGCTGGGGCCATTCGCCCCTGTGACCTTTGCAATCAGCTCCAGCCCGTCGAGCCTGGGCAAGGTGAGTTCAAGAATGATCAGGTCCGGCGCGTTTTCGCGAACGCGGCGAATCGCTTCAACCCCATCGCCGGCCTCGGCGATGACGGTAAAGCCAGCACTGGCCAGCAGCATTTTGACCGAGGAACGGATAAAGGGGTGGTCGTCCACCACTAATGCGCTAGACATAGGTTTCCTTTCTACAACACAAAGCGGCAGTCGGCTTTCCCTGCTGTTCGATGGGTGCAACACGCGAGAGAACGTCGATCGTCCTTCAATCATTGAGGAAGGTGAATGATGGGCACTGGGATTGAATGGTGGCGTAGGACCGATCCCTGCAAATCGTAGGATTTTTCCTGCCAGCCATGAATGTTGTACGCCACGTTGCCTCTGTAGGAGCTGGCTTGCCGGCTCCTACAGGGAAACTGTGGTTATTTGAGGTAGCGTGCCGCAGGCCTGGCGTTGCCGAACTTGCCCGAGATCGCGCGGCGCCCGGCCTCCCACTCGTCCCACGCCTGGCCTTCATGCAGCCCAGGAATGGTGACGCGCTCGCCCAGGTCCAGCCCTGCCAATGCGGCGTCCACCAGGTCGCTGGCCGACATGGTGATCGGGCTCTCCTTCTGCGGCGCATAGCCGGCCACGTCCCAGAACTCGGTGGCGGTTGCACCTGGCAGCACGCTCTGGATGCGCACGCCCTTGTCGCCGAGGTCGCGTTGCAAGGCGTGGCCGAAACTCAACACGTAGGACTTCGAGGCGCTGTAGACACCGTTGAGCATCTCCACCGCAATGCCCACCACCGACGCGATATTAATGATCGTACCGCTGCCTCGCGCCACAAAGGCCGGCGCCACCGCGTAAGTCAGCCGCGTGAGGGCGGTGATGTTCAGGCCGATCATGGCGTCCATCGTTTCCACATCGCCGTCGAGCACGGACGCCACCGAGCCCACCCCGGCATTGTTGACCAGCACGCTGATGCTCGCGTCTTCCCGCAGCACGGCCTCGACCTTCGCCAAGGCGGTCTTGTCGTTCAGGTCGGCGACCAGCGTGGTGACACTACGCCCGGTGTCGGCGCGCAGCCTGGCCGCCAGGGTATCCAGGCGCTCGGCGTTACGGGCCACCAGGATCAGGTCATAGCCACGCTTGGCCAAACGGTCGGCATAGACCGCGCCGATACCGGTGGAAGAACCTGTGATAAGGGCCGTGCCCTTGGACGCTACAGTACTCATGAGGTGTCTCCAGGAAAATGAGCCGACAAACTTCGGTGATTGATCGTACGGCTTCCCCTGCACGTCACAAATGTCGTATATACACCTTTTTAGGACACGCCTTCCCAGAGAGCGGTACATGTAATGAAAACCATCGGCCTTGTGATCTACCCGGGCTTCCAGGTACTGGGGCTTGCTGTTTCAGCAGTCTTCGAAACGGCGAATGACCTGCACGGCGCGCCCTATACGCTGACGGTGGTGTCGGAACACGGCGGCATCGTGCACTCCTCCCTGGGCTTCGGCATGGAGTCGCAGTCATTCAAGGGCGCGCACTACGACACACTGGTCGTGATCGGCAATAACCGCCTGGACGATGTGTCGCCAGGACTGCTCGACTACTTGCGCAACGCCACTTCACAGCGCATCACCGCGGTGTGCACCGGCGCCTTTGTGCTCGCCCAGGCGGGCTTGCTGGAAGGCCGGCGTGCGACCACCCACTGGGCCCACGCCCGGGCGTTTCGCGACGCCTACCCCGGCGTGCGGATGGAAGAAGACCGCATCTTCGTGATCGACGGCGCGCTGTGGACCTCGGCCGGCATGACCGCCGGCATCGACCTTGCGCTGGCGATTGTAGAGAAGGATTTGGGCACCGAGATCGCGCGCAGTGTTGCCAAAAAAATGGTCGTGCACCACCGTCGTTCGGGCGGGCAATCGCAGTTTTCGACGCTGTTGGACCTCGACCCGAAAACCGACCGCATCCAGAGCACGCTGCTTTACGCGAAAGAACACCTGGATGCCGAGCTGTCGGTGGAAGAACTGGCCGAGATCGCCCACCTGAGCCCGCGCCAATTCAGCCGGATCTTCAAGGAAGAAACCGGCCAATCGCCGGCCAAGGCCATCAAGCACCTGCGGGTTGAAGCGGCGCGGATCATGATGGAGGAAGGCCGCTACTCTCTGGACGTTATCGCCCGGGAATGCGGGTTCGGCGAACGGGAGCGGATGCGTCGATCGTTTTTGCGGGCATTCGGCCAATCGCCCCAAGCAATCAAGCGCGTCACACCGCAACTGTAGGCGCCGGCTTGCCAGCGATGAGGCCCTTGATATGAGTGCATATCTTAAGGGTGCCATCGCCGGCAAGCCGGCTCCTACAGTGGACGATGGCGTCGGATTATTGGGAGACCGGCATGACGAACTCAGCGCTTTGCTCGATGCTCTCCAACCAGCGCTGCAGACCGACGTGCGCTGGGCATGTCGATGCTGCATGTGGACAGTTACTGGCAGATAAGTGATATCAAGTTTTTGCTATCAGAAGTCGCTCTAAAACCTCGAAGAGGCCTGAGCTTGGCGCATACCCAATCAATCAGCGATTTCCCCATCAAAGATATGGTTAACAATCTTTGGCTTCGTGGTAGGCGACGAAAGATATACAAACAAGGTTCCATCCGACTCCTTGACGGCCATAACTTTCATAAACTCATTAGGGCCTATTGCGAGATGATCCGGCATTTTTTTCGTAGACAAATTCATTTTGGGTACTGACTCATCAAATACATAAACCACTTTCTGGGTCGTACCTTTTTCTTTGTTTGGTTCAGTCTGCGCCCAGGCATCCAAATCAACTAAACCCTGCAGGGTCGTCGCGGCAGATTGCACACCGGAATCTTGCAATACCTTGCCAACACTATCTTTGATCCTTTTTGCCGCTTCTGCAGTGACAAACGTTGAGCGTTAGGCTTTTTCCTGAGATACGGTCATCTGGTAGAATTCCTTAAGGAAATTTTCTATTTCTGGGGAGGTTCTGCCCGATCGCAAAGGTCCATTGACTGTATCTGAGCCTGCCTCAACATAGCCCTCTACCAAAGGGTACTGATCGGCATTACTTCCCTCCAAAAGATTCTTAAATTTTTCAGTAAGCTTTAGCTGCTCTTCACCCGAGAGTGGGTGTAATCGCTGTTTATAGTTAGCAGCAACTTCCTCCAAGGAGTCGCGCGCTTGCAAATGTTTTTTTGAAAAGTATCTTTTTATTCCGTCGACCCCGACCATACCGCGTTCTTTCCAATCGCCCTTTTTATCAAGCCCAGCAATGATATAGCTGCTTCTCAATTTCTCCGGATTCTTAGTGTCTCGCACATACAATATAAAATGGACACCGTCCCCTGCATCAGGGTGCTCAGCGGCAAAATAATGATTACCCCGTATCTCGACCTCGCGCATTCCCGAAAAAGAGGTAGTTCCCTCAGGCGTCGGGACTACATCAGCCATGTGCGGTTTTGAAATCGGCGCTTCATCATCCAGCGTTTTATACTTTGGCAGGGTTTGTAGCTCAATTTCATTCGTACGCGAACTGCGCCGCCACGTGTACTGCTCAGTCTGGGAACGGTTGATCGTCGGAACCGGTTCACCCGGTTCAACCTCGCCGCCTACTGGCAGAATTTCGTGCGCCAACTGTAAAGCCGAGATAACAGCCGCAGCACCACCACCCACTCGGTCGTCGGCGGTCATGCCATCAATTGCATCGTGTATGCCAAATACAACGTTGCCGAGGTTGCCAACGATAGGCACGTAACCGAACGTATTACTCCACAGTTCCTTCGCGGCTTTCCAACCTTGCTGCGAGGAGCCAAAGACTTCAGTCTGGTCAGACCAGAGGGCATTTTTGGCATTCACTTCCTGGAATTTGGCGGCAATACCAGCATTCAGGTCACCGAATTTCAACCGGTATTCGCCCCCTCTCGATTCGGTATAGTTGAAGGTTTCCCCTACCGGCACCTCTTTATCTTTGACAAGGTTTTGATACCCAGGGTAAGTCGCATTGCTACCTGCAATCAGTGTGTCAAGTACATCGCCGGCTTTCGGCCAATGCGCATCTTTGCCGCCTTGCTTATCGCTGGCATTGAAACTATTCAGTATATTGTCGCGGTTGTGTTTCGCCCAGTCGGCAAAATCAGCGTCGCTGTGAATTTCACGCGCACTACCGTTCTTCAAATCAATGATCACGCCCTTGTTGGGCCTGTTCGCGTAATTCCCATCAAATTCGCTAAAGGGAATAAAGGCATACCCCGCCATAGGGTAGCCATAGATATTTGGAATAATAACTTGCCCATTTTTTTGCAGCGTACGGTTGATCGCCGCCAGCCCTTCGGCACTTAAAAGTCCCGAGGCATCATTATTATTAACCAGACTTTGTAAGGTGCCACGAACGACATAAGCGTCCGCTTTTCCTGAGCGACTCGCCAATCCCCCCGAAGCGTCGCGCATGGGCGTGGCGACGTCCTCTTTCCAATGGGATTGGAGGCTGTCGCCGAGCGACTCAAGCTCGTCGATCGTGCTCCGATCTTTCGGTTCGATATGCATAAATTGGAAATTGATCGGGCCACCACGCGGAACCTTATCGTGCTGAAGAGCACCGGCTGCGATCTCCCAGGCAAAATAGGTGCGTTCTTCGGTGCCGGTCAATGTATCTGGCGATCCTCGTCCGGTATAGCTGCGGAAGGTCACCGTGAACTTTTCATGAGGGTCACGACCTGCCGCCAACAGCCCGCCGCTGAAGTAACCCGCCGGCTCCAGAAACTTACGAATCTGCTGAAACTTGACATTACGTTCACCTTCGCTGCCACTTTCGATGTTCTTTATATGCGTCACCACTCGCTCGGAATACGCTTTTATAAGCTCCATTCGTTGTGACAACGTGTAATATTTGGTAGGTGGCAATGCGAAGTCAGAATTATAAATAACCGAATTATAATAATTCGCCAGTGGCGCAGGACCAGTGTGTTCACTGATCGCAGGCGCGCCAGCTAGCTGGCTGAAACTGGGGCGCAATTGAGCGACATTTGAGATGCTGTCTCCACGTAGCGAAACCGACGGCAGGGAGGGAGAATAAACATTCATGGGCGACGTCCTTCTTCAGGCGACTACAGTTAAACAACTCATTCACGGAATATAAACTTGGATTGAGCGTCCACTGCTCCCGTTCAAACACCGCATTAGTGGTTTTTGAATAGACTGCTGTAATTTTTCGCACTCAAATTACGAAACAACCCTTACATTAGTCGCTGTATAAGTCGCCCCAGAAAGTAAATGAGTTCCTTAAACAAGAAGGGCGGTTGTTACACGCTATTTTCACAGTACACCCTAGGCCAGATCCTCAAATTCCTGAAACACAAGTAAAAATGTGGGAACGGACAAGTCCGTTCCCACATTGGATCCAGCACAATATTGAGTTACTTCGATACCGGCATCGCGAACTCCGCACCCTGTTCGATACTCTCTGACCACCGCTGCATGATCGATTTCTGCTTGGTGTAGAAGCGCACGCCTTCGGTGCCGTAGGCATGCATGTCGCCAAACAGGCTCTTCTTCCAGCCACCAAAACCATGCCAGGCCATCGGTACCGGGATTGGCACGTTGATGCCGACCATGCCCACTTCAATGCGCCGTGCAAACTCGCGGGCGATGTTGCCGTCGCGGGTAAAGCAGCTCACGCCGTTGCCGAACTCGTGGTCGTTGACCAGCTTCACCGCTTCGGCGAAGTCGGCAGCGCGCACGCACGCCAGCACCGGGCCAAAGATCTCTTCGCGGTAGATGCTCATGTCTTTGGTCACGTGGTCGAACAACGTCGCGCCGAGCCAGAAGCCATTTTCCAGGCCCGCTTCAGCAGGCACATAGTCACGGCCGTCGAGCAGCAGTTTGGCACCGGCTTGCACGCCTTGTTCGATATAGCTACTGATGCGCTCCAGCGCGGCGCGGGACACGATCGGTCCCATCTCGGCTTTCAGGTCGCGGCCGTCAGTGATGCGCAGTTGCTGGGCACGCTCGGTCAGGGCCGCGATGACCTTGTCACCCACATCCCCCACCAGCACCGCCACCGAAATGGCCATGCAACGTTCGCCGGCACTGCCGTAGGCCGCGCCCATCAAGGCGTCGACGGTTTTTTCAATATCGGCGTCGGGCATCACCACCATGTGGTTCTTCGCGCCGCCCAGGCCTTGCACGCGTTTGCCGTGGCGGGCGCCGGTCTCGTAGATGTACTGGGCGATCGGCGTGGAGCCGACAAAGCTCACCGCCTTGACATCGGGGTGTTCGATCAGCGCATCCACCGACTCCTTGTCACCCTGCACCACGTTGAACACCCCTTTGGGCAGGCCGGCTTCGCGCAGCAGTTCAGCCATGAACAACGAGGCACTCGGATCGGTCGGGCTTGGCTTGAGGATGAAGGTGTTGCCCGCCGCGATGGCGATCGGGTACATCCACATCGGCACCATCACCGGGAAGTTGAACGGCGTGACACCGGCCACCACTCCCAGCGGTTGGCGCAGGGTCCAGTTGTCCATGCCACGGGAAACCTGGTCGGAGAACTCACCCTTGAGCAGGTTGGGAATGCCACAGGCAAATTCGAGGATGTCGATGCCACGGTCCACTTCACCCTGGGCGTCGGTGAACACCTTGCCGTGCTCGGCGACGATGATGCGCGCCAGGTCGTCCTTGCGCTCACGCAGCAGGTGCAGGTATTCGAACAGCACGCGGGCACGGCGGATCGGCGGGGTGTCGGCCCAGCCGGCGAACGCGGCCTGGGCAGCGGCGACGGCTTCGGCGACGGTCTGGCGGCTGGCCAGCGCGACGCGGCCGGTCTTTTCGCCGGTGGCCGGGTTGAAGACATCCTGATAACGATCATCGCGGGACACGCGCTGGTCGTTGATGTAGTGCTCGATGGTGGTGGTCATGGCAGTGGTTCCCAGGTGGGTAGCGATGGGAACCACGATAGGCTTTTGGTTTGTTCCAAACCAGAGCAGAATCCAGAACTTATTGTCCACCTATGCGAACAATACTCCCATGGAAAAAGCTGAGATCGAAGGGCTGTGGACCCATATCCACTGGCTGTCGGTGCTGGAAGAACAGGGCACCTACACCGCTGCGGCGGCGCGACTGGGCGTGAGCAAATCGGCGGTCAGCCAGCGCATTTCCGACCTGGAAAAAGCCACCGGCACCCGGCTGGTCACCCGTACCACGCGCAGCGTGCGGCTGACGGATGCCGGCCTGTCGTTGACCCGCGAAGTGCGCAGCGCCTACGAACACATCGCCCGCAGTTTCTCGTCGGTGCGTGACTCAGTAGGCGAGATTCGCGGCCTGGTGCGCCTGACGGCGCCGGTGGCGTTCGCCCGCCAGCAACTGGTGCCGCACCTGTCGGCGTTCCTGCAGCAATACCCGCAGGTGCGTATCCAGCTGGACGTGTCCGACGCGCTCAGCTCACTGGCGGCCGAAGGCTATGACCTGGCGGTGCGGCATGGCTTCCAGGTGCCGGAAACCCACGTGGCCTGGAAACTGTGCGACACCGCCTCGGTGCTGGTGGCGACCCGGGAATACCTGCAACGCCACGGCGAACCCCGCGAGCCTGGCGACCTTACTGCGCATAACTGCCTGTTCTACCCGCGCGGCACCGATCAGCCGGCGTGGACCTTCGAGCGCGGCATCAAGAAGGTCAAGCGCCTCACCGTGCCCATCGCCGGCAGCTTCGCCACCAACAACAGCGAAGCCCTGCGAGACTCGGCCCTCAACCACTTGGGCATCGCCCTGCTCCCGGATTTCAGCGCCCATGCCGCGCTGGCCAGCGGCAAGCTGGTGCAGGTGCTCAAGGACTGGACGCTCAAGGGGGTGTTTGCCGATGAGATCTACTTGATCCGGCCGTATTCGCCCCATGTGCCGAAGTCGGTGAGTGTGTTGGTGAGTTATCTGAGGGACGCGCTGTCGGGTGGCTTCAGTGTTGTTACGCCACTTTAGGCACGCACTTCTGTGTTCGAGCAAAAAACCTGTCACTAGTGACAGGTATTCGCTTCATACAACGGGCCAAGTAAACCCCCGCCTTATTACTTTAAGCGGAATCATTCTCGACAACTAAGCTCTTCCCCGTTACTTATAGCCAACCGCAATAAATCACGCGCCACAGGCAACAACATTGCAATTAAACCGGCACTTTCCAACCCCGCTGCCAACGGCTTCTTGACGCCCACTGAAAGACCATACAACTAATTGTAATTATTGAATTAATGCGCGCAAAAACCCTCGCCTACACGTCCCTTTTGAAACTCCTTACTGCACCCGCTTGCAAAACAACCACAACCGTCTACGTTCATGAATACCGTAAAAGCCATCAGCCACTATTGATAAAACCACCCTGCCGGGCGAGGGATTTTATTGCACTGAAAAAAGACCAGACGCTGCTTTAACTCAAGACACGGAACTTAAGTCTTAACTCTCAGAAGGGATGCTTTGATGAAGCGCAGCCAGTGGTACCGTGCGTTCTCGAAAAAGGGGCCAGTCGATCATTTCTGGCTGTCGTTGCTGTGCTTTTGCGGCCTGGTCATCGCCAGCTTCCTGTTGTTCGAGCAACAGATCCAAGACTTCCTCGCGCACCTGAACCTGTACCAACCTTCGACGCCCGCGCAAACACTCAACCTCGCCCTGTTGCTGGTCGCCCTGCTCGCGCTGGACGTGGTGCTGCCGGTGCCGTCGAGCGTGGTGGCGCTGCTGGCGGTGGCGCTGTTCGGCAGCCTGGGCGGTTACCTGGTGATCTTTATCGGGCTGTGCCTGGGCGCCGGCTTGGGGTATGCGCTGGGGGCCGGGTATTTCCGGTTGTTGTCCAGCCGCCTGGGCCTGCATCAGCGCCGGCCGGGGCAGTTGGGGTATCGCTTGGGCACGCTGTCGCTGATTTGCCTGCGCGGCGTGCCGGTGCTGGCGGAAACCTCGGTGGTCGCGGCCGGCATGCAACGCTATCCGCTGCGGGCGTTTTTGCTGATCACCACCCTGGCCAACGCCGGGCTGGCGCTGGCCTACACGGCCATCGGCACCTTCCTGATCGAACAGAACGCGCTGCTGGTGACGGTGCTCGCCAGCATGGTGTTGCCGCTGCTGTTCGTCGCCGGCTACAGCCTGCTCAAGACCCTGCGCAAACCCGCCAAGGATCAACCGCTGCACGGGCGCTTCGAGGTGAGCTACGACTACCCGGTGGTGTTCACCGATCACCTGTTCGACCCACTCAACCCGTGCCTGCACGGCCAGCTCACCGCCCACCACGCGGGCCCGGTGACGGTGATGGTGTTTGCCGACGCCCAGTTGCTGCAAAGCGCTCCGCAATTGGGTGAGCAGATCGACGCGTATTTCGCCGCCCATGACGACCTGCACCTGCAAACGGCCCCTGTCGCAGTGCCGGCCGGTGAGTTGAGCAAGACCGCCCAGGTGCTCGAACAGCTCTACCGCGACATGTTGAACCACGGCCTGGATCGGCACTGCTACGTGCTGGCCCTGGGCGGTGGCGCGGTGCTGGACGCCGTGGGCTACGCCTGTGCCACGTTCCACCGAGGCATCCGCCTGATCCGCCTGCCCAGCACGGTACTGGCCCAGAATGACGCCGGTATCGGCGTGAAAAATGGCATCAACGCCTTCGGCCAGAAGAACCTGCTGGGTGCCTTCTACCCCGCCACCGCCGTGATCAATGACTTCCAACTGCTCACCAGCCTGACACGCCGTGACCAGATCGCCGGCCTCGCCGAGGCGGTCAAGGTGGCACTGATCAAGGACCAGGCCTTCTTCGAATGGATGGAACAGCACGCCGACGCCCTCGCCCACTTCGAACACAGCGCCAGCCGCTACGCGATTCGCCGCTGCGCCGAATTGCACCTGGGGCACATCACCGGTGCCGGCGACCCGTTCGAACGCGGCAATGGCCGGCCGCTGGACTACGGGCACTGGGCCGCGCACAAGCTGGAAAACCTCAGCCACCACCGCTTGCGCCATGGCGAAGCGGTTGCCGTGGGCATGGCCCTGGATGGCCTGTACGCCAACGCCCTGGGGCTGTTGAGCGATGCCGACAGTGAACGGGTGATGAACCTGCTGCGCACCTTGGGCTTCAACCTATGCCCGGCGGAACTGGGCCTCAAGGACAGCCAAGGTCGCTCGCAGGTATTGCTCGGCCTGGAAGAATTCCGCCAGCACCTGGGTGGGCAGCTGTCGATCCCCATGCTCAACCGGATCGGCCAGTCGGTGGACCTGCACGAGATCGATGACGCGCACATGGAAGCCGCCCTGCAACGCCTGATGGCCAGCAGCGCGCGCCCCTTGCCCCTGCACGAGGGCTACGCCAGATGAGCCAGGCCGACGTAAAAACCTGGCTGACCCTGGGCCGCGTGTCCAACCTGCCCACGGTGTGGACCAACACCCTGGCTGCCGCCCTGCTCGCCAGCAGCGCCGGAGCCCTGGCGCCACCGTCGTCGCTGGTGTGGCTGCTGTTGCTGTTCACGCTGTCGCTGCTGTACCTGGCCGGCATGCTGCTCAACGACTTGCTGGATGCCGATTGGGACGCACAACACCACAACCCACGCCCGATCACCCTGGGCCTGGCCAGCCGCCAACAGGTGGGGCGCGCCACGGCACTGTTGCTGACCCTGGCCGCCGTGGCGGTGCTGGGCCTGAGCCGGTTGATTGACCAGCCCCATTGGCTGCTCGGCGGCGTGGTACTGCTGGTGGGCTGCATCTTCGGCTACAACCTGCTGCACAAGAAATACGCCCACAGCGTGTGGTTGATGGGCGCCTGCCGCTCGGCGCTGTACCTCACCGCCGCTGCCAGCCTGGCGGTGCCACCGGAGCCGATCTGGCTCTGCGCGATGTTGCTGGGCGTGTACATCAGCGGCCTGACCTACCTGGCCCGCCAGGAACACCGCAACAGACTGATCAGCCGCCTGCCGGTGCTGCTGATGCTCAGCCCGCTGGCCCTGGCGCTCTACTCCAACAACCTGTGGTTCTGGCCGGTGCTGGCGCTGTGGCTGGGCTGGTTGGGCTGGCATTACGTCAAGCACCTGGCCAACCCCCAGCACCGCCAGGTGCGGGCGTTTATCGGCGCGGGCCTGGCGGCGTTACCGCTGTTCGATGCCCTGGTGCTGGCGGTGGCTGACCAGCCGTTGGGCAGCCTGCTGTGTGTGCTGGTGTTTTTCCTGCTCCCCCACTTTCAGCGCTGGATCAAACCCACATGAACATGCGCCCCGAATGCCTCACCGAACAGCATCACACCCTGGCCCAGCAACTGAATGCCGCCGAGTTGCACTGGTGGCAGCAGGCACAAGAGCAACTGGCCCAACAGCCAAGCGCGACCACAACGGCGCTGTTGAGCGGCCAATGCAAACGCCACCTGAACGCCGCCGTCGTTGACCGGGCACGTGCCTTGTTGCTGAGCCAGCTACTCGAACAGGCACCTGTCGACGAACGCCCGGCGCTGCTGCGCCAGCTGTTCCTATGGGGCGATGACCACGAAAAAGTCGCCACCCTCAAGGCCCTCGACTGGCTCGACAGCGAGGGTGTGTGCCTGGAACTGGCGCTCCAGGCCGGGCGCACCAGCAACCCCCAGGTGTTTGCCGCCCTGGCGCTGGACACTGCCTACCCGTCGCGGCACTACCCCGAGCGCGCCTTTCACCAGTTGGTGCTCAAGGCCCTTGGCATGGGCCTGGACATCACACGCCTGGTCGGCCTGGAACAACGCCAGGGCGTCACGCTCAACCAGCTCGCCCTCGACCTGCTGGACGAGCAACTCGCCGCCGACCGCCCCGTGTCACCCGGACTGCCCCACGCCATTGCCTTCCACCTGCTCAGCCCTGCGCAACGCCAGCGCCTGGGCGGCCTGCGCCTGCCGCAGGAGTGGCAGGCCTACCTGAATTGAGCCCCACCGCCAGCCCCTTTCCCTTGACGAGGATTCACCATGCTCAAGTACTTCGATCCGCATATCCACATGGTCAGCCGCACCACCGACGACTACCAGAACATGGCCGCCGCCGGCATTACCGGGGTGATCGAACCTGCGTTCTGGCAGGGCCAGGCGCGCACCAGCGTCGGCAGTTTCGTCGACTATTTCGACACACTGCTGGGGTGGGAGCGCTTTCGCGCGAGCATGTTCGGCATCCATCATTTCTGCACCATCGGCCTGAACCCCAAGGAAGCCAATGACCTGTCGATTGCCAATGAAGTGCTGGAGATCCTGCCGCGCTACCTGGTCAAGGATGGCGTGGTGGCAGTGGGTGAAATCGGCTATGACGACATCACCCCCGAAGAAGACCGCTTTCTCGCCGCGCAGCTGGAGCTGGCCAAGCAATTCAACCTGCCGGTGCTGGTACACACCCCGCACCGCGACAAAATCGGCGGCACCAAGCGCACCCTCGCAGTGGTCCGCGAAGTGGGGATTGCCGAACACCTGGTGATCATCGACCACCTCAACGAACTCACCCTGCCCCTGGTACTCGATAGTGACTGCTGGCGCGGCCACTCGATCTACCCCAACACCAAGATGTCCGAGCAACGCATGGTGGCCCTGCTCAAGGAATACGGCACCGAAAAAATGGTGGTCAACAGCGCGGCGGACTGGGGCATCAGCGACCCGCTCAAAGTACCCAAGACCGGCCAGGCCATGCTGGCAGCAGGCTTCAGCGAAGCCCAGGTCGAGCAGGTGCTGTTCCACAACCCCGTGGACTTCTTTGCCCAGAGCGGCCAGTTGGACAAGGCCCTGGTCAGCACCCCATTGCCCATCGACCAGCGCAAGCAGTGGCAGGAAAACTCGGCCCTGCGCGGCCAGGAACCGGTGGTCAAATGAGTGCCGCCAGTGGCTGGACGGCCGCCCAGGTCGGCTATTGCAGCAATGTGCATCCCACCCGTGACCTGGCCGGGCTCAGCGCGTCCATCGCGCAGCATTTCCAGGGCGTGCGCAGCCTGCGCGGGCTTTTGGAACAGGACAGCGGCCTGTGGATCTGCGCCCGCGCTGCCGAGCAATTGCGCGACGCCTCGGCACGGGCGCACTTCCTCAAGCTGCTGCACACCAGTGGCGTGCGCCTGACCTCGCTGAACGGCTTTCCCTACGGTGAGTTCCATCAGGGCGCGGTGAAAGCCGAGGTCTACCTGCCGGACTGGGCCGACCCGCAGCGGCTGGGCTACAGCCTGGACCTGGCGCGTATCCTCGCCGACGCCTTGCCGCCCGGCTGTCGCCAGGGCGTGATTTCCAGCGTGCCGCTGGGCTATGCCGCCACCTGGACGCCTGCCTTGCAACGGCGGGCTGAAGAGCACCTCAACCGGCTCACCGCTGCTCTCGCCGACCTGCACCGGGAAACCGGCAAGAAGATCGTGTTCTGCCTGGAGATGGAACCGGACTGCGTGCTGGAAACCACCGAGCAGTCCATCGCGTTCTTCCAGCAGCGGCGCGTGACCGACCCGAACCACGCCTACCTGGCGCTGTGTTTTGACGTGTGCCATCAGGCGGTGATGTTCGAAGACTGTTATCAGTCTCTGGACCGCCTGCGCCAGGCCCGGGTACCGGTGGGCAAGATCCAGCTGTCCAACGCCATGATCTGTCGCCTGCCGTCGCAAGGCGACGCGCAACGCCAACCGGTACTCGACACCCTGGCGACCTTTGCCGAAGCGGTCTACCTGCATCAGGTCAAAGCCCTCGACGCGCAAGGCCGGGTGGTCGCCTGGCCGGACTTGCCTGCCGCCCTGGCGGGTTGCGACCGTTTTCGCGAGCTGCGCATTCACTTCCACGTGCCGCTGTTCAGCGAACACTTGTTGCTGCCCGAACTCAGCGGCAGCCAGGTGGCATTGGCGCAAACCTTCGATTACCTGGCGGGCCATCCCGAGTTCCGCCCGGTGCTGGAGGTGGAAACCTACAGCTGGGGCGTGCTGCCCGCCGAGCTTAGGCCCGCCTCCGAGCAGGCCCAGTTGGCGGGCATCGCCGCCGAGCTGACCTGGGTCGAGACGCAGCTGCGCCAACGCAACCTGCTGCGTTCCCCGGTGCAGGAGGCTTACGCCCATGCCCTCTGATCAACCGTTGTTGCTGATCAATGTGGTGGGGCTGACGCCCGCGTTGCTCGGCGAGGCCACGCCGCATATCAATGCGCTGCTCAAGACCGCGCAGATGGCCCACTTGCAACCGGTGTTCCCGGCCGTCACATCGACGGTGCAAGCCTCGATCCTCACCGGCGCACCGCCATCGGCCCACGGCATCGTCGGTAACGGCTGGTACTTTCGCGACCAGGCCGAGGTGAAATTCTGGCTGCAACCCAACGCGCTGATCCAGGGTGAAAAGGTCTGGCACACCCTCAAGCGTGCACTGCCGGGGTTTCGCTGCAGCCAGCTGTTCTGGTGGTACAACATGTATGCCGACGTGGACGCCGCCATCACCCCGCGCCCCCATTACCCCGCCGATGGGCGCAAACAGTTCGGCCTGTATTCGTCGCCGCCCGAGCTGCACGCCCGGATCGAAGAGCAGATCGGCGAGTTTCCGTTTCCCGGTTTCTGGGGGCCAGCGGCGGGTATTCGCTCCAGCCGCTGGATCGTCGATTGCGCCATCGCCGAATTCCAGATCAATCGGCCGCACCTGCAATTGATCTACCTGCCTCACTTGGACTACAGCCTGCAACGCGTGGGCCCCGACCACCCCTCGATTGCCGATGAAGTGCGCGCCATCGACCTGGAAGTCGGGCGTTTGCTGGCATTTGCCGAGGATCAGGGGGCGGCGGTGATGGTGCTCTCCGAGTACGGCATCGAAGCGGTCGAGCAGTCGATTTCGATCAACCGTGTGCTGCGCAGCGAAGGCCTGTTGCAGGTGCGCCAGTCCCTCAGTTGGGAGCTGCTCGACGCCGGTGCCAGTGCGGCGTTCGCGGTGGCCGACCATCAAATCGCGCATGTCTATGTGAAGCAGGCGCAGGACATTCCCCGCGTCAAAGCGCTGTTGCAGCGCCAGCCGGGCATTGAGCAGGTGCTGGATAAAACCGAACAATGCGCCTGGCAACTGGACCACCCGCGCAGCGGTGAGCTGGTGGCGGTGGCCGCCGCCGGGTATTGGTTCGATTACTACTACTGGCTGGATGATCGCAAGGCACCGGACTTCGCGCGCACCGTGGACATCCACCGCAAGCCCGGCTACGACCCGCTGGAGCTGTTTGTCGACCCGGCCATCCGCTTCCCCCGGCTGAAAGTGGCGCGCCGCCTGCTGCAGAAAAAACTCGGCTTTCGCTACTACATGGACCTGATCCCGCTGGACACCCGCCTGGTCCGTGGCAGCCATGGCCGCCTGCCGAGCAGCGTGCAGGGCGGCCCGTTGCTGATCACCAATTGCGACCTGGCGTTGCCGCAGCAGCTTGCGGCGACGGCAGTCAAGCAACTGCTCCTGGAACACTTCCTGGGGCGCCCACACACCAAACTGGCCACAGCCAAGGAGCTTCCATGCGGCGAGCCTTATCAATCACTGTCCTGAGTGCACTGGCCGGATTGGCCCAGGCCCAGGCCCCCAGCACCTTCGATTGCAGCAACTTCCTGCAGTTTGGAGGCAACCTCAATGCCACCCGAACCCTCTTCACCCAAAGCCCCGAGACCCTGGCCTGGAACTGGTTCGCCTGCCTCAACCAACCCACGGCCGCCCAAAGCCCGGACCGGGTCTGGGAAACCCTGAAACCGTCAGACCAGGTCTACCTGAAAAATGGTGCCCAACCGCTGCCGTACGCCCAGCGCGTGCCGGTACCCGCCGCCGTGCTCACGCAGGCCAAAGCGCTGGGCATGAACACCAGCCGTCTGTTTCACAACCTCAACGCCACGCAGCAGGTGGACGGGCTGATCCTGCAAATGGGCGGCCAGGTGCCGGCAGCCGAGAAAGGCCAGGCCGTGCGCTTTCAGCTGTTGATGGGCCAGGACACGTTCAATTACATCGTCCAGCAGAACGTCTACAACGTGAACGGTCAGGCGGCGCTGACCAGCGACCTGAACTTCCCCTCCACCGCCTGGGAGCTCAAGGCCGCCTGGCTGTGGATCGGCAGCGACGCCACCTATCAACAGCAACTGGCCAACGACGGTTACTACATCGCCCAGGCCTACTACCAGCAAGGCGATACGTACCAGGTGGGCTACGCCGCGTTGAGCGGTTTGCACGTGATCAACAAGCTGAACCCCAACTGGGTCTGGACCACCTTTGAAAACGTCAACAACAGCAAGTACACAGTGACCAACGCGACGCCGGCCACGCCCATGACCAACAGCACCGGCCCGACTGCGGCGGCACAACCGGTGAACACCAGTTTCCAGGCCGCCAACCCGACATTGGCGCAGTACGAGTTGATCGGCGTGCAGTCGGAAACCAACCCCACCCTGTTGGCCAACTCCCAACTGGAGTCGGCGTTCCAGAGCGAATCATCGTGTTTTGCCTGCCACGGCACGGCGGCGTACTCACCCAAGCAGGGCTACTTCAATTTCGCCCTGAAGCAACAGGGCGGCATCGTCTACCCCACCGCCGAGTTGCCGGCCGCCGACTTCGTCGGTTACCACAAACTGGACTTTGTCTGGTCGCTCAAACGCGCCCAGTGGCAACGTTAAGGAGCCTGACATGAGCGTATTGAATTTTCCTCGGATCTACGTCAAAGGCCACATGTTCTGGAACCCGCCAACGGCCAATAACAACGACATGTTCCCGGTGTATGACGCGGTGAAGATGCAGATGAACTGGCCGTTCCTGGAGTCCTTTGGCATTACGCCACTCAATGCAGCCAGCACACTGCTGCCCTGGACGATTGCGCCGCTGCCGGTCAACCAGATTCCTGACTATGTGCTGCAAGTACCGGGCAATGCCCCACAAGTGACCACGCCGATGATCCCCGGCGAATGGAACCTGTTCGGTGACAATGCTTGCGGCACCGTGAGCTATCAGCAGACCCAATCGGTGATCAGTGGCGGTGAACTGCCTGGTGGCGGTTACGTCGCCACTGACTCGCTGATCAACCAGCCCTACCAGCTGGTGGGCAACCCCTTTGGCGGCGCAGGCCCTACGGCGGCGCGTTTTGTCGACGTGAGCCCGTGGCAGAACACCTTCACCGCGCTGTACTTCGACAAGCTGGTACTGGGCACCCCGCAATGCGGCCTGACCCTGAACCGCGAGCATCGCATGCTCGACCGCTTGCTGAATTTCAACTGGGCGGGGCTCGGCGGCCTGAGCTACGTCACCACGACCTGGCAGACGTGCTTCCCGAAAGAAAACCTGGCATGGGCGGTGGGCGACTCGGCGCTGCTGCAAAACCTGCAAACGCAGATGCAGCAACAAAACGCCAAGGGCCTGATGTTCCGTTTTACCACCTACCTCACGTGCTACGACAAGAACGGCATCCTCAACGACTTCCCGCCCATCGACACCCACTCCTCCACCCCGGAGGCGCTGGCCAAGGTGCAAGCCATGTACCAGCAGGGGCTGGACAACGTCGGCGATATTTTCTTCAACCCGGCCTACAGCCGCACGGTCGGCACCCTCGGCCTGTGGTTCGAGGATGAGTTCCCCACCGCACCTGCCGGCATGCGCCTGGTGCCGGCCGCCAAAGTGCCGATTCACATCACCCCAGGGGACAGCCCAAAACAGGTACAGCTCGGCGTGACCTCGGCGCAGATCCATGGCAACACCTTGTCGCTGGACCTGGGCAACACGTTTCCGTTCTATCCGGTCGACAAAAGCGCCCCAATCCCTGTGGCCGCCAAGTACCTGGCGGGCGACTATGCGATTGGCATCCGCCAGGGCACGCTGTTCAACGAATTGGCCCGCTTCGGCTATGCCGATTACCAACAGGCACAGTTCGACAAGCGCTCGGGCATCCTCGACCTGCCCTTCACCGTGGCCGCGCAGACCCTGCTGCAAAACGGCACGCTGGAACTGCAGTTGCAGGGTAGCCCGAATGTGGTCGCCGCGACCCAGCAACGATGGACCGCCGAGGTGGTGGAGAGTGGCAGTTTCATCGATGTAGGCGCCACCCAGACGCTGCAGATCATGGTGCAATGCGACGGCCAGCCGGCACCGAAGGGAACCACGTTGTGGATCGCGGAATACGGCAATGCCTACATGCTGTGCACCACCGACTACTACCTGGCGTTCAACAACTCGGCCGACTTCAAGCTGTTCGACAGCTTCCCTCCCACGTTCCTGCAAAACACCGCTAACCTGCCGCAATTCAACGGCGTTGCCCCGCTGCTTGGCCAAGTGACCGAAGGCACCGGCCGCCAGTTGGTGTCCATACGGCTGGCCGACACCAATGCCACATCGGTGCCCGTGACGTATCAGGAATACTTGAAGACACCTGCATCTGTCGCCCTGAGCCCGACGCTGGAGTTCGCCAACCCGATCAACCGGCAAGGCACGCTGCGTGACGCGTCCAACAGTGTCGTGCAATACAGCGTGACCCAGATACAGACCGACGACCAAGGTATCGCCTACCTCACGGTCACGGGGAAAGCGGCGGGGTTTCCGACCCTGCGTTTCTTTGTGCAAGAGGGTCAGCAAGCGCCGGATATCCCGTTCAGCTTCGCGCTCACCCAGGCCTACACAGACTTCCTCGCACCGCTGCGGGTGTTGCCGCTGGAGCCCGAGTTACAGAAAAACTTCGTCGATACCTGGAACCGCGTGTACCAGCGCGAGGACGCCGGCGTGGTGATCTGGGAAACGTTCATCTTCCCCTTCATCCTCAAACCCTATTACTACCTCTACCCGATCATGAACAAGTTCATGCCGCTCAATTCCCTGACCCGGATCGAAGGCGCCATCGACCAATTGATCGTGCTGATCAGCAAGGAGTACCAGGAAGAAAGCACCCTGGCGATGCCCATCACCCGCGACATGCCGCAAAGCCGTCGCGCCGTGCTGGAGCTGTGGGCGCAGGCCTTGGTGAAACGCAATTACCCACCCGTGCCGCTCAGCATGAGCGACTACCAATAACGCTGTAACGCCAGGACCACCGGGTGACGCCTGCGTCACCCGGCACTGCACAGGAGTGTCATATGAACGCCAACTTCTTGCGTCGATTCTTGCTGCTGGTGCTGCTGCTCAGCCCCGCAGCGTTTGCTGCCAGTGACAGCGGCGCGGTGTACTTCACCAACGGGGTGCACAACACCGAAGGCTGCAACAAGAAAAATGGCAACTGCATCGCCAAGCGCACCGCCAGCGACCCATCCGACCCGTTCTTCCCGGCGCAATGGATCAGCGACTGGACGATGTACCGGGTGATCCACAACTACCAGAAAAACCCGCCGCCCTACAGTGACCCGCCTTCCACCCTGACGCCGGCCGACTACACCGTGTCCAAGGGCACCAGCTACTACGACACCACCTATATCCCGGCGGACGGCGACGGTTACGGCGCGATGATGGAGCACTACGAGAAGTACTGCCTGCCGATCTTCCCGATAGAGGACAACAACTACACCTGCACCTTCGTGTCCCTGGGCAACAAGGCGTACTTCCTCACTTATCCGGAAGACCGCCCGAAAGACATGCCGGCCTGCTGCATGTTCTCGCCGATGAACCATCCGCCACGGCAGAGCTTCATCGAGCACCTGCCCTATAGCGCCGAGCGCAGCAAACACCTGGGCGGCAGCCTGCAAGCCTATGCCATGGACTTGAAGTCTCCCGCAGGGCCGATCCTGTTTGGCTACGCCTTCAACAAACAACCGACCGGCAGCCCGCCCTACCGGCAGCCGCAGTCGTTCTTTTTCTCGGGGGATACCAGCGTCGCCAACGCGCCCATCGTGAGCCAGAACTACACCAACTTCCGCATCGCCCCCCCCGACCCGAAGGACACCTGGGACCAGGTGGCCGCCATGTGCCCGGCGAACCCGCCGCCCTGCCAGCTGTTCGTGCCACCGGCAGGCGAGAGCAACGGCCACAAGGCGCAATGGAACCAGCTCATGCAACCCTGACCCCGACATCAAAGGAAGGATCCGCCATGAAAACCCTCGTGTGTTTTTCCATGCTGTTACTGGGGCTGGCAGGCCTGCCGGCCCAGGCCAGGGAGGCGACCCAGCCGTCGGCCCTGGCCACGTCGCTGAGTTGCCAACTGCCCGGCGCCGCGCCGGCTGCTGGCGCCGGCCAGACACCGTTTGATGAATACAGCTGGCAGCTGTTTGTGGCCTTGAACTGGCCGGCCAAGGACGGGCAACGCGGCAGCCCCGACTGCACCAAACAGCCCGGTGGCAGCGGTTATACCGTGTGGCAAACCTACAAGAGCGTGGAGGAAATCTTCCTGCCGAATGCGGCCAACCCCGGCCCCTGGAACAGCGTGCTGACCGCCAGGAGCCTGGGCCTGATCAATATCGCCGCGCTGAAAAACACCAGCCTGCAGAACCACGTCGACCAGGCCATCGGCGGCTGGCTGATCGACCAGGCGGGCAACCCGACCTACTACGACATTGCTGCCAACGAGACCTCCTATAACTACATCGTCGCCAACAACTTCTACAACGCGGACGTGGTGTCCAACGCCAGCAGCATCAAGTTCCCCAACGGGGTCATCGAGGTCAAATCCAGCTGGCGCATCCTCACGTCCAAGGACAATGCCAGCCGCTACCTGAACATGATCGCGCAGGTGACCACGTTCGACGCCCAAGGCAAGCCCAACGGAGTCGCCCAGCAACTCCTGGGGCTGGTGGGGCTGCACATCATCACCAAGCCCGTCGGTTACCCGCAGTGGGTGTGGTCGACCTTCGAGCAAATCGACAATGTGCCGGCCGACCTATCAACCAACGGCAGCTACTACGACCCGACCGCCACCACCGTCAACCAATCGCCGTGCAACTGGAACACCCAAGGGGCGCATCCGGTGTGCGTGCCGGTGAACGGCACCACGTTCCAGACACCCGACCCGCTGACCCGTGTCACTGCCATTGATAGCGCCACCGACACGGTCAACGCCACCTACCGCGCCGACCCTGGCCTGCAAAACAGCCCGTTGAAGTACTACAAGCTGATCACCACCCAGCGGCCGCTCAACCCCAACATGATCGGCAACCCGATGGGCACGCCCACCCCCACGCTGTCAGCCAACGTGACCATGGAAAGCTATATCCAGCCCACCAGCAGTTGCATGGCGTGCCATTCGATGGCGACGCCGCCCAAGAGCGCGATCAAGTCCGACTACTCCTACCTGTTCAAATTCGCCCAAACACCGGGCGCCACCCCTTCCCAGATCAAGGAATAGATCATGAGTATCCTCAACGGACCCCGCCTGAATTTCTGGGGCGGTATCACCACCGACGTCAGCGTGTCGAACAACACCCCGTGCCTGCCCCAGAACGCGGACAACGGTTGGCCGGTGTTTGACCTGGCGCGTTCTATCGTGGCCCCCCAGGCCGAGGCTTACAGCGATGACGAACTGAACGCCATGATCGATACCCCGAGTGCGGTGCGCTATACCCTCGGCGGCTGGAACCACTTCGGAGACCATCAGGTCTTCATGGAAAACGCCCTGGTCAGCTCCCAGGGCAGCCCGGGCAGCGTCAGCACCAGCGGTGACCTCGTTGGCCAGCCGATCGGCCTGCTTGGATCGGTGGACCCGGTTACCGGCCAGGGGCCTTTCACCGGTCCGATGATGGTAGACCTGGACCCGACAGCGTCGACCACCACCCAGATCTTCGTCGGCGGCCTGCAAATAGGCACCGATGACGACCTCCAGTTACTGATTCACTGCAACACCGTGTGCAGCAGTTTCGACGTGCAGACCCGGGTGCTGAAGCCAAACACCATGGACGCACCCGGCTCGTTCCATGCCAGCGGTACGTTCCAGCTGACGTTCCCGCTGAGTAGCATTGTCCAATGGAACCGCAACAGCGCGGGCCTCAAATCGATCATCGAGGCACCCGGGGCGACGGGGATCGTGCTGCGCTTCGTGATGTTCGAAATGTGCCCCAAGATGACCACGGCCGAACTGAACGCCGACTATGCGGCCAACAAAAACGACCCCAACCCGAGTATCGGCCGGGTCATCGGCACACTGGCACCGGCGTTTGCCAATGAGCCGTTGAACTGTCAACCCAGTCGCCAATTGATCAACCAGGACACGGACAATGCCGCCTATGCGGAGCTTGCCAGCAACGGCCTGCTGAGCATCGACATGGTCAACCTCATCCCCAAGCAAACCTTCCGCGCTGACCGTACCGACATCACCAGCCCCATCGGGCCGAATGCGAATTACGGCCCTGTCAGCATTACCGCTGGCACCACTCAGCTCACCACGCTCGACCCAACGAGCAGCCCACTGGTTGACTACTACGTGTATGGCGGCATCGTCGACCTGCCCCTGAGTGCCACCCAGCAGCAAGCTGCGCAGACGTCGGCCCTGGCGGTCAATGCCCCGGGTACCGTCGATGATTCGACCCTGCAGGCCCTCGAATCGGAGTACCGGGTGTACGGCGATCTGCGTAACGTCTACCTCGAGGACTACCCTGACGGCCTGTCGATCACGTTGCAGGTTCGCTACCTGGGCGGTCCGGTGCCCGCTGCCACAGCGATCAGTATTGAACAATCGCCACCGGCGCTGTACACCGCCCCGCAGGACTACGAGTTTCTCGATTTCCCCGCCACGCTGACGGTGGAGGCCGGCCAACGCTCGATCAGTGTCCCTGTGGCCCTCAAGCCGGGCAGCGAAGCCCAGGCGGGTTTCGTCGCGTTGAACTGCACCGCCAACGGGCTCGACAGCAGTGGCTACTTCACCAGCTTTCGCAAATACGCCCAGACCGACTTCGGTATCCCGGTCGGTACGCTCATCACCTGGGACATGGTCTACCCCCACGTCCTGCGTTTTCACTACCTGGCCTTCCCGGCCATGTCGCGCTACGTCGCATTGAACAAGCCGGATGCGGTCATGGGCGCGAAAAACACGATCCTCGCGCGCATCGCGGATGTGTACAAAGGCACCACGCTGTACATGCCGGTGGTGCGTTCGATGTCGCCGTCACAGCGCGCCCTGTTGAGTGCCTACCTCACCCAAACCCCTTGGCAACCGCCGCAGTAGGAGGACACCGCCATGACGCTACGTATACCCGCGCAGCCCAGCGAAACCCTGCGCCCCAGCACGCTGATCGCCGAAGGCCTGCTCAACCCCCGTGGCCTGTGCCTGCAACCCGACGGCAGCCTGTTGCTGGCCGAGGCCGGCTCGGGCTTGCCGGACCAGACCTTCAGTGGCCGCATCAGCCTGTTGCACCCCGACCCTGAACGACCCGGCGCCTACCTTCCGGGGGAGCCCCTGGCCCAGGGCTTTCGTGCGATGAACATGCAGGCGCGCATGCTGCGCGATGAAATCATGGGCCTGTCGGACATTGCCTGCGGTGGCGGGCGTTGCCTGGCCAGCCAGACCGATTACATAGGCGGTTCCAAGTTGCTCGACCTGCAATACAGCCCGCCCGAACCGGTGTACCACAGCCGGGGCAACCTGAATGCGCTGTGCTACCACCCGACCCGACGCAGTTGGCTGGCGGTCAAGCCCGATACCAACCAGCTGGTGGAATTCGGCGACGGTGAAGACGAGCGTGTGCGGGTGCAACTGCCTGGCCTGGACCAGGGCCAGGAAGCGGTGCCCGTCACCCTCGTGTATGAGCCGCAGACCGACGCGGTGTTGATCAGCCTGTTCTCCGGTGAACTGCACGGCGATCCGGCCCGCAAGGGCATCGACTTTGCCGACCACGCCGGCCAGGTGATCCGGGTACACCCGGCCAGCGGGCAGATCGAGGTGCTGATCAGCGGCCTGCAACTGCCCACCGGCCTGGCATTGCGCGCCAACGGCCATGTGCTGGTGCTGGAGCTGTGCAGCCACCTGCAACAACCGTTGCCGCCTGACTGGAACGGCGAAACCCTGCATGGCGGCTTTACCCGATTCTCGGGGCGCCTGCTCGACTGCGACCTGCACAACGGTGACGTGAAGGTGCTGGCACGTGGGCTGGATACACCGTCCAACCTGTGCCTGGTGCCCGGTGGAGTGGTGGTGAGTGAAGGCATGGGATTGACGGGCCGGCCATTACCGACCCCGGATGGCAACGTTGTGCCATTAACCGGAAGACTGCGCCGCATCGACCTCTGATTGTAGTGAGCGGGCTTGCCCCGCGCGGCGGTGTGTCAGCCGAATACAAGGCGCCAGGCAGACCGCAGCCCGCGCCGTGGTGTGTCAAGTAATGTGATGTGCCTGATAC
>NZ_JACARO010000124.1:0-7633 GCF_013386585.1 Pseudomonas sp. P7548
ACCAACCAGCAGCTGCTGGTGGACCTGCTCAAGCATCCGGACTTTATCGACGGTCAATTCAGCACCGGATTTATCGCCGAGCACTTCAGTGACATCACCCAGCCGAAAGCGACGGCCGAACAACTGGCCCTGGCCGCCGCGCTGTTTTATCAGCACGGCGCCAATCAGCATGCCCAGGGCCTTGCGGGATGGCGCAACAACGCTGGCGCCCCCAGCACTTATCGCCTGGAAGCCCATGGCGACATCCACACCGTCACCGCCGAGCCGCTGCAATTGAGCACCGACGGTCGTCACGCCACCCTGATACTCAACGGCATACGTCGACGTATCGCCTACCACCTCGACGGCAACCACCTGTGGCTGCCCGGCCTTACGGTGATCAATCGCACCCAGCACGTCGCCAGCCGCCAGGCCGATGCCAGCGGCGGTACGGTCAAGGCGCCGATGGACGGTGCCATCGTCGATGTACATGTCAGCCATGGCGACCGCGTGACCAAAGGCCAACTGCTGCTGGTGCTCGAAGCCATGAAAATGGAGCACCCGCTGATTGCCGGGGTCGATGGCGTGGTCAAGACGCTGCAGGTGGTGACGGGCGACCAGGTGCGCAATCGCCAGGTGTTGCTGGAGATCGAATAAGGCCTGGGCGGAACTACGCGGCCGGGCTACGCTCTATCCCCATCAGGAAGGGATGAGTACGGGAACCTGCGCGATGCCTCATTGGCTGATTATTGACCTTGAAGCCACAACGGATGAAGGCGGCTGGCCCGTGACGGAGATGGAAGTCATCGAGATCGGCGCGAGCCTGGTGAACCGCCAGGGCCGCGAGCTGGATCACTTCCAGCGCTTTGTGCGGCCGTTGCGCCGTCCATTGCTGACGCCCTTCTGCCGCCAACTGACCCACATCACCCAGGCCAACATCGACGCTGCGGCGCCGATCACCGAGGTGTGGCCGTTGTTCGAACGCTGGCTGGGCCAGCACCAGGCACGCCTGGAAGGCTGGGCCAGCTGGGGCGACTACGACCGCGCGCAGCTGGAGCTGGAGTGGCAACGCCATGGCCTGGCCAGTGCGCTGGCCCATACGCCCCACGTGAACCTCAAGCAGCGCTTTGCCAAGGCCCGGCGCCTGGACAAGCCGCTGGGGCTCAACGGCGCGCTGCAATTGGCGGGCATGCAGTTCCATGGCCAGCAACACCGGGCGCTGGAAGACGCGCGCAACACCGCACGCCTGCTGCCGTTGATTTTGCCGGTCTAGGCAGCCTCCGCTGGCTTGGGCATACTGGCCGCCCTTTTTCCGAAATACTGCTCACCCGTAGAAGCCGGAAACTGTGGCGAGCAAGCTTGCTTGCGCTGGGGTGCGAAGCGCCCCCAAAAGCCGGAGACTGCTACGCAGTCCACGGGAGCAAGCTCCCTCGCCACAGCAAGCCGGCTCCTAAGGGGGGCGGGAAGCCTTAACCCATTTTCCGAGGATTCGCCCATGTTCAAAGTCAACGAGTACTTCGACGGCACCGTCAAGTCGATCGCTTTCGGCACCGCTGAAGGTCCGGCGACCATCGGCGTGATGGCCCCGGGTGAATACGAGTTCGGCACCGCCCAGCGTGAAATCATGCACGTGGTGTCCGGCGCCCTGACCGTCAAGCTGCCAGACGCCGCCGACTGGGAAACCTTCGCCGCCGGCAGCCAGTTCAACGTACCGGCCAACAGCAAGTTCCAACTGAAGGTCGCCGTCGACACCGCTTACCTGTGCGAATACCGCGGCTAACCTTCTCCGGCCGTCAAAAAAATGCCCGTCTCTCGCGAGACGGGCATTTTTTATTCCAGGATCGTCACCGGCATGCCTACGGCCAATTGGCCGATGCCGTCGTTGACCAGGTTCTGGCCGAACATCACGTCACCGCCCTGCTCGCGATAGGTCTTGAGCGTGGCCAAGGGCTCGCGGTCGGCACTGCGTTCGCCGCTGGCCGGATCGATAGTGGTGAGGATGCAGCGCGAACAGGACTTGACCACGCGAAACTCCACGTCGCCGATGCGCACGCGTTTCCAGGTGTCTTCGGCGAACGCCTCGCTGCCCTCGATCACCAGGTTGGGACGAAAGCGCAGCATTTCCATGGGGCGACCGATGCGTTGGGAAAGGTCGTCCAGCGACGCCTGGCCGATCAGCAACAGCGGGAAGCCATCGGCGAACCCGACCTGGTCGTCATCCTTGCCGTAACCGGCCTCGGTGGTGCGTGCACGCTCCAAAGGCACCTGCACCAGGCGTGTGGGTTTGCCGATGAAATCGCTGACCCAGGCTGCGGCTTCATCGCCGGCGTCCGGTACACGCAGGTTGTCACGCCAGATGGTCACGCCGCGCAACTCGGCCTCGCTGCCGGGCAATGCCACGTCCAGCGCGGTCTGGCCCGGGGTGCTCAGGGTGAGGCCGCCGCTGCTGTTCCACAGGGCAGACAACTGGCTCATCTTGGCCACGGCGCGCTGGGTGAGGAAACGCCCGCTGGCTTCATCCACCAGCATCCAGCGTCGGTCACCGTCCAACCCCAGTTTATCCAGGCCGATCTGCTGCAAGGTTTCGGCCTTGCCGGACTTCAAGGGGTAACGGTACAACGCGCTGAGACGAAGCATGGGCCTGCTTTCCTGCAAGAATAAAACGCCACCCTATCCCAAACACGCCCGTCTTTGTAGTGAGCGGGTTTACCCCGCGCCGCCGTGTGCCAGTTAACGCTGGGCCGCCTGACACGACGCCGCGCGGGGCGAGCCCGCTCACTACAAGTTACCGTGCGGGCTGTCAGGCAGGGGCGTGGTCGAGCATCAGGCGCTGGCGCACCACGTCCACCAGTTTGTCCGGCTGGAACTTGGACAGGAAGTTGTCGCAGCCGACCTTCTTCACCATCGAATCGTTGAAGCTGCCCGACAGTGAGGTGTGGAGCACCACGTAGAGCCCACGCAGGCGTGGGTCGTTGCGGATCTCGGTGGTGAGGCGGTAACCGTCCATCTCGGGCATTTCGGCGTCGGTGAAGATCATCAGCAACTTGTCTGTCATCACCTGGCCGCTGTCGGCCCAGGCCTTGAGCATGTTCAGCGCCTTGAGGCCGTCACTGGCAATGTGCATCTTCACCCCCAGTTGGCCAAGGGTGTCACGCAACTGCGACAGGGCCACGTTGGAGTCGTCCACCAGCAGCACTTCGCGGCCACGGGCGCGCTCGAGCACCGGGTCTTCGAGTTTTTCGCGGGAAACCTTGGCGTTGTACGGCACGATCTCGGCGAGGACTTTTTCCACGTCGATGATTTCCACCAGTTGGTCATCAACCTTGCTGATGGCGGTGAGGTAATGCTGGCGGCCGGCACTGCTCGGCGGCGGCAGGATGGCTTCCCAGTTCATGTTGACGATGCGGTCGACGCCGCCCACCAGGAACGCCTGCACCGAGCGGTTGTATTCGGTGACGATGATGGTGCTGTTCGGCCCCGGCACCAGCGGGCGCATGCCGATGGCCTGGGACAGGTCGATCACCGGCAGGGTCTGGCCGCGCAGGTTGACCACGCCGCAGACGAACGGGTGCCGCTGGGGCATCAACGTCAGCTTGGGCAACTGCAGAACTTCCTGCACCTTGAACACGTTGATCGCGAACAGCTGGCGCCCGAACAGGCGGAACATGAGGATCTCCAGGCGATTCTCACCCACCAGTTGCGTGCGTTGATCTACCGTGTCGAGAATGCCGGCCATTAAAAGCTCCTGATGGGCGCGTGGGTTCGCGCTGAGAGAATGTGCTGCTCACTAAGGTTTGTTATCGGCGGCAAATGCCAGACCTTGACCCCCGTAAAATGCCACGTAAATTCATTGATGTCACACTGACATCATGCTTTACTGCAACGGCCTCTCCAGACGGCATCACAGCGACGTCGCGCGACATTCAAATCGACGCGAGGTTCCACCCTGTAAGGGATTCCCCTATACACAATCAGGCCCAACCTGATATTCGCGATATCTAATAGCCATTAATGTGACGCCATTCTCATTGCATGAATGGAGTCAGGCTTTTGTTTGCCATCCCAAGCCCTCGGCCCACGGGTCTTCCAGACATTCACGTGGCGGCAACTGAAGTTGTGCAATCGCCCCTGATAATGAGGGCCGCGCACGGCTTTCGTGATCATTCAAATAAGCGTCCTACTGAAATCCCAGAAACGGGCTACAGATTTCAGTCATATTTCAGCGGTAGTTTTAAGCCATTCACCCGATGCGGCATCTCATCACCGGACCTAATGTTGCGGAGACTTGCATGATGAATAACGCGAACGAATGGCAAACTGCACTTCCCGATTTTTTGCTTGAAGCAGAAATGCTGCTGGCCAAGTCGGAAGAGTGCCTGAACCATTTGCACTTGATTCGCAACGACAGCGACGCCATAGACTGCATGAAAGCCAGCCTCGCCAAACTGGCCGAAAAGGCCGAAGGCCTGGCCCTGCAGGCGATCAGCGAGTTCTCGCGTCACATTCAGTACCTGATTGCCAATGCCGCAAGCCCCATGCAGTTGCATGACCAGGCGCTTGATGCCTTGCAGGACTGTTTGAGGTTGTTGGCCTGGCAACTGGAGTTGATCGACATCCGCACTGGAGAATTAGGGCTGGATGAAACCGAGCAAACAACGCTGATTGCGACTGTCACCTTGCAAATCCCACAAAAAGACTTCGGTTATAAACCGCAGCAGCGCATGCACCACGCGTCTTGAGTGTCGAACAGGTCGTAATTAATAGGCGAGTTATCTAAAAACGACCGTCAGCCTAAACGGACGCTACGTCATTGCGGGCAATACATATCAATTAGCCATCAGCGCAATAATGGTACAAACCAACTTTATAAATACAACTGCCCTCTCTTTAGAACTCTGGGATTACCGCCCAGGGCGTCTGCGTGGTTAATTAAGCCGGCCAAGAGAGGCGCCAGGCGACCAACGGTAATAGTGGTGGTACTATGCCCCGCTCGAAGTGACTCAACTTCATCATGTATAAAAACGATTCGGCACCGCATCCCAAACAGAGCCCTGTCAGCCGCCGTGACCGGTCTTCCCGCAGCGAACCTTCATTGGCTCCATCCGCTATGTACGCCAGCCTCAAGTCACTCATCGCAAGGTCCGTGTCCCGCAGCAATGCACGCCGTATGGTCCTTGCCCTGTGCCTGTGTTCGCTGCTGGTCAGTGTGTGGGCCTACGCGCGCTCGGCGCCGCTGCCGTTGCTGATCCTGCTGCTCAACGCGGCGACCCTGATCGTGGTGGGCCTGCAACAGTGGAGCTCGCGCAAATCGATCAAGTTCCAGCCGCAGGAACTCGCCGACCGCCTGCTGCAGGTCCAGGAAAACGAACGCCATCGCCTCAGCCGCGAACTGCATGACGACATCGGCCAGTTGCTCACCGCCGCCAAGCTGCAAAGTGAATGGCTCAAGCGTCGCCTGCCCGAAGACCTGCAAAGCAGGTGCAGCGTACTGTGCAACACCCTGAACGAAACCCTGGCCAAGGTGCGCGACGTGTCCGCCATCCTCAACCCACGGCAGCTGGCCAGCCTGGGGTTGGAGGCGAGCCTGCGCGCGCACCTGCTCAAGACTCTGGAAAACACCTCGATTCACTGGAGCCTGGAATGCCAGCAACGGCTGACCGGCATCCCGGAAGAAATGGCCGTCGCGGCCTTTCGTATCACCCAGGAAGCGGTGACCAACATGCTACGCCACGCCCAGGCGCGCAATCTGTTGGTACGCCTGCAACGCCTGCCCGAAGGCCTGTCGCTAAGTATCTGCGATGACGGCCAGGGCTTTTCGCCCGCCATCAACCCCGGCCTGGAAGGCCAACGGGGCATGGCCGGCATGTCAGAGCGGATCGATCAGCTTGGCGGCTCATTGACCGTCAGCAGCCAACCAGGCAAAGGGACACGGATCGACGCGCTTTTCCCCTGGGCGCCCCGCGCCCTCGAACGGGCCAGTTCCCCTAAGGTTCTCGAGTGACCTGCAAATTACTCCTGGTGGATGACCACGCACTGATCAGGGCCGGCGTACGCGCGCTGGTCCAGGATATCGATGGCTATACGGTAATCGGCGAAGCCAGCGATGGCGCGCAATTGCTGGAAAAATTCAGCGCCCTGCAGCCTGATATTGTGCTGCTGGACCTGTCGATGAAGCACACCGGTGGCCTCGACGCCCTGCAGCAGCTCAAGGCCGCCTACCCCAAGAGCAAGGTGCTGATCCTGTCGATGCACACCGACCCCGAGCTGATCATGCGCGCGCTGGAATGCGGCGCCCATGGCTACCTGCTCAAGGACACCACCGCCAACGAGCTGGAACACGCCCTGGCGGCCCTGCGCAACAACGAGCGCTACCTGAGCCCGGCCATCGCCCATACGGTGATCAACCAGGCGCTGGTGCGCAGCCAGGGCCCGGCCTCCCCTGCCGCCCACAGCCATAACCTCACCGCTCGCCAGCTGGAGATCCTGCGCTTGATCGTGCGCGGCAAATCCACCCGGGAGATCGCCCACGGCCTGGGCCTGAGCATCAAGACCGTGGAAGCACACCGCTCGCAGATCATGAAACGCCTGCAGATATTCGATGTGGCGGGTTTGGTGTTATTCGCCGTTCGCGAGCAGATCATCAGCCTGGACGACTAGGGGCGAACCCTCCGGCAGGTGCACGCGCAACGCCTTGGGCAAGGCGCTGAAGCGCAGGTCGTCGCCCTTGAGCGGCTCGCCGTCGAGGTTGATGTACAAGCCTTCGGCCACCTTGATCTCCACCCACGGCAGGCGCGCCCGTACAAACAGGTTGTCCAACCCCCAGCCATCGGTCATCAGGGTGAGCAGCGTGCCGACCACCTCCTGAGGCGCCGGCAGGATGCTGATGTCCAGCAGGCCGTCATCGGCCAACGCCCCCGGGCACAGCACATGCCCACCGCCTGCCTGGCGGCCGTTACCGATGCCCAGCGCGAGCAGGTCGCCCTTCCAATGGAAGCCCGGGCCTTCCAGTTCACCGTAGGCCGCCTTTAACTCGCTGAAGCGGGTCAGGCCGGTGAACAGATAGGCGGCGCCGCCGAGGACTTTTTTCAGGTCTTCGGAGGTGTTGGCGGTGACCTGGCTGCCGAAGCCGCCGGTGGCCATGTTGAGGAAGATCTGCCCACCGGCCTGGCCGAGGTCGATCGCCCTGGGCGGCACGTCCAGCAGCGCCAGTGCTTGGGCGGGCTCCAGGGGTACACCGGCGGCTTTGGCGAAGTCGTTGGCGGTACCCAGGGGCATCATCACCAGGCTGGCGTCGGTCTTGGCCAAGGCCATGGCTTCGGCCACGTCGCGCAGGGTGCCGTCGCCGCCGCCGGCGATGATATGGGTGTAGTTGCCTTCCAGGGCTTCGTTGACCAGGCGTTGGGCGTCGCCGCCTTCCCAGGTCACCCGTACTGCCAGCTCCCAACCTTGTTCACGCCGGGCTTGCACGGCGGCGCGTACGTCCTCGTTCAGGGCTTGCTTGCCGTGGAGGATGAGTAGGGCTTTGGGGGTGGTCATGGGGTGAATCTCCTGATTCGAAGGTGCTTGGAGGATGTGGACCTTTGGGGAGGGGGATTGGTTTGGTTTACCGGGTGTATATCCGTTATTTAGGTAACGGCTGGTATGGGTTCCGCCC
>NZ_JACARO010000124.1:7723-8223 GCF_013386585.1 Pseudomonas sp. P7548
ACAGGTATTTGGGGGGCCGCTTCAGATCAAAATCAAAAGCACAGCGGCCTGACAGCCGGCTTGAGTGGTGTAGATCAAGGGCAAAGAGCTATCGCTGGTTTGATTGGGCGTGTCGGGGGTACCGAGGTGTCTGCATCGCCGGCAAGCCGGCTCCTACACGTATCTGCTTTTGATCCAACCACTCAGGTCGGCTACTAGGCCGCCGTGCTCTTGCTTTTGATTTTGATCTGGGGCGCCCCGTCAAACACGCTGGCCGAACGCAGGCTTTGGAGCGTGGGTAACCCGGCAGGACGCCGGGTTAGCCGCGCTGGGCCAAGGATGGCCCAGCGCGGCGGCCCACGCTCCAAGAACTTCGTTCGGGCACACCGAGCCTAGGCGAGGTGCCGAGTGTTGGGGCAAGAGCGTTTTGCTTACTTTTGCGCTCTATCAAAAGTGAGCCGCTGTAAGAGCGGAACCAATACCAGCCGTTACCTAAATAACGGATATGTACACAGCCCTAC
>NZ_JACARO010000125.1 GCF_013386585.1 Pseudomonas sp. P7548
TCAAGTCGCCTTACAGGTCGGCATTGATGCTGGCCGTTTTGACAATGCCCGGCGCCAGCGCCCTGGCCGACAACGCCGAAACGGCGAACAAGAGCAACAACCCCCTCAACCTCGCCCCAGGTGCCAACCTGCAGGACTACTACACCCCCAGGCTCTTCGACACTAACGCCCACACCAACGACCTGTTACTGCGCGGCACGTTGCCGGTCGCGCCCTCGGACTTTATCGGTGTGCCGCAACTGTTGCGCGCCACGCTGCCCATCAGCACGCGACCCGACCCGCACAGTGGCTACAGCACTGGCATCGGCGACCTGAACCTGTTCGATATCTTCTTGCTCAAGACCGAAGGCGTGCAGTTGGGCATCGGCCCGCAGATCACCGCGCCCACGGCTGAGCACGATGAGCTGGGCACCGGCAAATGGCAGGCCGGGCTGGCGGCCATTGCCATCGATGCATCACCCCGTGGGTTGCTGGGCGCGCTGGTGCAATACCAAAGCTCATTTGCCGGGGACCGTGACCGAGCGCACGTGGAGAGTGCAACTTTTCAACCGTTTATCATTCATAACCTGCCGAAGGGCTGGTACCTGCGTTCCACCGGCACCTGGACCTTCGATTTGAAGAACGACACCCACTACATCCCGGTCGGTTTTGGCGCGGGCAAAGCCTGGAAAGCCGGCACCAACATCGTGAACGCCTATGTAGAGCCACAATGGACCGTGGCACGCAAAGGCGATGGCCTGCCTCAGTTCACCTTGTTCGCAGGGATTAACGTGACGTTCGGCAAATAAAACTGGAAACTCGGCGCTTTCATCCCACGCCCTTTAAAAAGATCTCTGGAAGGACGCAACAACATGATTGGAAAACCGACGCGCCTGCTGTTGGCGAGCCTCTCGATACTGATGAGTACCGGCGCCCTGGCCGACTTCACGGCCACCCCCGCCGAAGCCCGGGCCATTGCCAAGGAGGCGTACCTGTATGGCTACCCGGTCGTGGCGATGTACAAGACGCTCTACACCCAGGCCGTTGATAAAGGCGGTGCCAACTTCAAGGCCCCGTTCAACCATATCGGCAACACCGCCCAGGTGTTCACCCCCAAGGACACTGCGTTCGTCACTCCGAACTCGGACACGCCCTACTCCTTCGTGTGGATGGACCTGCGCAAGGAACCCTTGGTCCTGACCCTGCCGAAGATCGAAGACAACCGTTACTACTCGGTGCAGTTGATCGACCTCTACACCCAGAACATCGCCTACCTGGGCACCCGCAGCACCGGCAACAATGGCGGTCACTACATGATCGCGGGGCCAGACTGGAAAGGTCAGCAGCCGGTAGACGTCGACCGCGTGGTCTACAGCGAAAGCAACATCGCCTACGCCCTATACCGCACGCAATTGTTTGACGAAAAGGACCTGAACAAGGTCAAGCAGATCCAGAACGGCTACAAAGTGCAGTCGCTGAGCAGCTATGTGAAACAGCCGGCCCCGGCCGCCGTGCCGAAGATCGAATGGCCCAAGCCGATGGCCACCATGACCGAAGGCCCGCAACTGTTCCGCTACCTGAACTTCATGCTGGCGTTTGCTGCCCCCCAGGACAGCGAAAAAGACCTGCTGGCCCGCTTCGCCAAGATCGGCATCGCCCCGGGCGCGCCATTCAAGGTCAAAGAGCTGACGGTTGAGCAACGCAAGGCCCTGGAAGACGGTATCGCCGACGCCCGGGCTGAATTTGCGGCCTTCAAGAAAGACAAAATCGACACCCATCAGGTGTCCAGCGGCGACCTGTTCGGCAGTCGTGACCGCCTGAAAAACAACTACCTGTACCGCTATGCCGGGGCTGACCTGGGCATTTTCGGCAACTCCACCGACGAAGCGATCTACATGACCTACTTTGTCGACAGCGAAGGTAAACCGGCCAACGGCGCACGCCACAGCTACACCGTGCATTTCGCCAAGGACCAACTGCCGCCAGCCGATGCCTTCTGGTCGCTGACCATGTACGACGCCAAGACCAAGCTGCTGGCGCCGAACCTGAAGAAACGCTACCTGATCAATTCGCGGATGCTGCCCAACCTCAAGCTGGACGCCGACGGCGGCCTGACCCTGGCGTTGCAGCACCATGAGCCGCCGAAAGCCGAACAGAGCAACTGGCTGCCGGCACCTCCCGGCCCGTTTTATGCCGTACTGCGGATTTACCTGCCCAAGCCTGAGGTGGGTAATGGTCAATGGAAACTGCCGCCGTTGACACCGCTCAAGTAACGCCGCGTGCCCGGCCGCAACAGGGTTAGGCCGGGCATGTAACCCCCTGATATCAGGCCGATACAAGGATGGATGACGCCATGATTTCACCTGCTCGTGCGCAAGGGTTCTGCGCTACGCCTCTGGTTTTCGGAATGCTCACCAGCTGCGGCGTGTCGGCGGCCAACCTGCCGCAACTGGGCAGCCCCACACCGCCCCCCAAGGCCGATGCCGAAACCTGCCATCGCCTCCAGCAAGACTTCGATATCGACCTCAAGCAAGTGGTCAAGGCCGGTTGCGAGCCGTCCACCGAGCAGATCGCCAAGTTGATGGACAACCCGGTGGGCAACCTGGTGTTGCTGTTCAACCAGTTCGACTACAGCGCCCTCAAAGGCCCCCATAGCAACGGTACGCGCTACCTGGGCAAATACAGCTTCATGCCGACCTTTCCCATTTCCCTGGGGGAGGACTGGAACTTGATCAACCGCCTCCCGGTGAGCTATGTCAGCGCACCAGTCAATTCCAAGGCGGGCGACCTGATCGGCATGAGCCCCTACGGCGTGCTGACGGACCGCGACTTTCCCTCGGTGGTGAACGACCCGTTCGACCGCACTTCGGGCTTTGGCGACCTGGCGTACGTGGGCGTGTTCTCGCCCAAGCAGCCGGTGCGCTTTGCCAACGGCGGCAAGATGGTCTGGGGCTTCGGCCCCACGGCCATGTTCCCCACGGCCGAGAGAGACGTGCTGGGCACCGGTAAATACTCACTCGGCCCCGCCTTTGTTGCGGCCTATCTGGGCG
>NZ_JACARO010000126.1 GCF_013386585.1 Pseudomonas sp. P7548
GAGGCTGCGAAGGCGGTGGGTCAGGTGGCATCTCTATTGGCTGTGCCGCCGCTATCGCAGGCAAGCCAGCTCCCACAGTGGATCTTCGTCGTTGCACAAATCCCTGTGGGAGCTGTCGAGCTTTAGCGAGGCTGCGAAGGCGGCGGGTCAGGTGACATCTCTATTGGCTGTGCCGCCGCTATCGCAGGCAAGCCAGCTCCCACAGTGGATCTTCGTCGTTGCACAAATCCCTGTGGGAGCTGTCGAGCTTTAGCGAGGCTGCGAAGGCGGCGGGTCAGGTGACATCTCTATTAGCTGTGCCGCCGCTATCGCAGGCA
>NZ_JACARO010000013.1 GCF_013386585.1 Pseudomonas sp. P7548
CTGCGAAGGCGGTGGGCCAGGTGACATCTCTATTGGCTGTGCCGCCGCTATCGCAGGCACTGCGATGTATCAGAAATAATCAGGCAACGAGGGGCAGCGCGCCCATCTTGCCCTGGCAATACACCAACGGCCCGGCGTTCTGCTGGGGCACGATCAGGTTCTTCACCGAACCCACCATGATCGCGTGGTCGCCGCCTTCATATTCGCGCCACAACTCGCATTCGATCACCGCCGTGGCGTTCGCCAGGATCGGGTTGCCCAATTCACTCAACGTCCATTCGATGCCTTGCGCCTTGTCCTTGCCCTTGCGCGCAAACGCGTAGGCTTCGTTCTGTTGCCCGCCGGACAGCACATGGATGGCAAAGCGCTTGTTCTTGATCAACACCGGATAGGAATCAGAGCTGTAGTTGGGGCAGAACAACACCAGGGCCGGGTCCATCGATAATGAGCTGAATGCACTGGCGGTCAGCCCGACGACTTGCCCGTCGTCATCCAGGGTGGTGATCACGGTGACTCCGGACGGAAACGAACCCATCACTTGTTTATAGAGGGCGGCATCGATCATGGGAACCTCGGAGGGTAGGGTGGTTTTTATGAGTTTGTATGTCTGATGGTATACCGTAATACATATGATGCAAGCGCTTTTTCAAACGCCCGACGGGTGTCGGCCATTGGTCTTATAACCAATAAATACGGGGGTTTCAGCGAGAAGTGGGCGTGGGGCCTGTGGCACAATTGCAGAGCAGATGCGTGCAAAGACTACGGATCAGTCTTGTGAAAATGTTGGAATACCATAATATGGTGTTCATCTGAGGGGCGGCCATAGAGCGCCCCCGGTTTGGCGTCAAACAACTATAAGATCAGACCAACGCGAGTTCATTTCCATGCCCCAGATGTCACGGCAAGACCCCCTGATCGAGAATCACACGGTCGATTACGTTCCCCTCGCTGAGCGCCATGGAAAGGCCCGCGACCTGTTCACCTTATGGTTCAGCACCAACATTGCCCCGCTGCCGATTGTCACCGGTGCCATGGTGGCCCAGGTGTTCCATCTCAACCTGATGTGGGGGCTGCTAGCGATTGCCCTCGGGCATATGCTCGGCGGCGTCGTGATTGCCCTCGCGTCAGCCCAGGGGCCGCGCATGGGCATCCCCCAGATGGTGCAGAGCCGGGGGCAGTTCGGGCGTTACGGCGCGCTGCTGATCGTGTTCTTCGCGGCACTGATCTACATCGGCTTCTTCATTTCCAATATCGTGCTGGCCGGCAAGTCCATCGTTGGCATCGTGCCGTCGGTGCCGGTCCCGGCGAGCATCCTGATCGGCGCCCTCAGCGCCACCGCCATCGGCGTGATCGGTTACCGCTTTATCCATTCCCTCAACCGCATTGGCACTTGGGTGATGGGCGGCGCATTGCTCGCCGGCTTCATCGCTATCTTCGCCCATGACTTGCCGGCGGATTTCGCCACCCGGGGCGGCTTCAATGCAGCCGGCTGGCTGGCCACCGTGTCGCTGGGCGTGATCTGGCAGATCAGTTTCTCGCCCTATACCAGCGACTACTCCCGCTACCTGCCGGCCGACATCGGCATCACCCGGCCGTTTATCGCGACCTACCTGGGCGCGACGCTCGGCACCTTCCTGTCCTTCGCCTTTGGCTTGGTTGCTGCGTTGGCCACGCCTGAAGGCACCGAAGCCATGGTCGCGGTCAAGCAAGCCACTGGCGTGCTCGGGCCGATCCTGATGGTGCTGTTCCTGCTCAATATCATCAGCCACAACGCGCTGAATCTGTACGGCGCAGTCTTGTCGATCATCACCTCGATCCAGACCTTCGCCAGCCACTGGACCCCCAGCATCAAGGTGCGTGTGGTGCTGTCGGGCGTGGTCCTCATGGGGTGCTGTGTGGTTGCGCTGGGCGCATCGGCGGACTTTATCTCGCAGTTCATCGGTTTGATTCTGGCGCTGTTGCTGGTGCTGGTGCCATGGGCGTCGATCAACCTGATCGACTTCTACATCATCAAGCGCGGGGCCTACGACATTGCCTCGATCTTCCGTGCCGATGGCGGGGTTTACGGACGCTTCAACCTGCACGCGATCGTGGCGTACTTCATCGGCATCATCGTGCAGCTGCCGTTTGCCAATACGTCGCTGTATGTGGGGCCGTGGGCCAATCTGGTGGAAGGCGCGGACCTGTCGTGGCTGGTGGGGTTGGTGGTGACGTGTCCGTTGTATTACTGCCTGGCAACGCGTCAACATACCCAGAAGGTCAGGGCCGCGCGGTTGGGCTACACCGACTGATTCTGTGCTGAACGTTGTCGGTCTGATTGACCGTGACTCAAAGATGGGAGCGGCGGTGCGACGATTTGACTTGCTCGCTTCCACCTGTTTAACCGAGATCGCATCTGGATCGAGGGTGTGATTGACGCACGCAATACCTGGGCGAAAAAAGGCCGCCACAACCCGACGTTGTGGCGGCCCAAGGGTGACTCAGTGAGCGCCGGCGGCCTTGTTCAGGTCGCTTTCGGCCCATTCGGTGTACACACATGCATCCGCCGTGGCCCAGCGCACCCGCACCGGGTCGCCGGCCTTGAGCGGCATGCCGGCGGCGGACAGCGCCTTGACCGTCATGGACGTGCCGCCCTGGGTTCTTACACTGCAGGTCTGGCTTTCGCCGAGGAACAACACTTCGCCGACGATGGCGGACACCTCGTTCCAGCCGGCGGCCAAGGGTTCAAGGTTAGCCTGCTCCACGCTCAGCGCCAGAGCTTTTTCCGGGCGCACCATCAGCAACACATCCTGTTCGGTACGCAGCCCGGTCGTCAGCCGTATCGACAACGCCTGGCCTTCGAACGACGCCACGGCATTGCCCTGTGCCTTGAGCTTGAGAAAGTTGGAGTTGCCCAGGAACGAGGCCACAAACGCATTCGGCGGGTTCTGATACAAATCAAAACCACTGCCCAACCCCACAATCTTGCCGTGGCTGAAAATCGCGATGCGCTGGGACAGGCGCATGGCTTCTTCCTGGTCGTGGGTCACGTAGACAATGGTGATGCCCAGGCGCCGATGCAGTTGGCGCAGTTCATCTTGCAAGTCTTCACGCAGCTTCTTGTCGAGGGCGCCGAGGGGTTCGTCCATCAGCAGGATGCGCGGCTCGTACACCAGCGCCCGGGCGATGGCCACGCGTTGCTGCTGGCCGCCGGAGAGTTGCGAAGGGCGGCGATGGGCGAACGGTTCCAGCTGCACCAGCTTGAGCATGGCGTCGACGCGCTTTTCACGCTCGGCACTGGCCAGTTTGCGGATCGCCAGGGGGAAGGCGATGTTGTCGCGCACCGATAAATGCGGGAACAGCGAGTAGCGCTGGAACACCATGCCAATGTCGCGTTTGTGCGGCGGTACGTTGACCAGGGATTGACCCTTTACCAGGATCTCACCGCTGCTCGGTGTTTCAAAGCCGGCCAGCATCGACAGGGTGGTGCTTTTGCCCGAGCCGCTGGAGCCGAGGAAGGTAAGGAATTCACCGTCCCTGATGTCCAGCGAGATGTTGTCCACGGCGGCAAATTCGCCGTAGTGCTTGTTCAGGTTGCGCAGGCTGACCAGGGGTTGGCCAGGGTTCTGTGCGGGGTCTTTGATCACTGCACTCATGTCTTGATCCTCGGCGCTCATGCGCGGGTTTCGGAGCGTCGGCGAGCGACGGCGGCAATCACCATGACCAGTACCGACAGGCCGATCAGCAGCGTCGAAGCCACTGCGATCACTGGCGTCAGGTCCTGGCGCAGGGTGGTCCACATTTTCACGGGAAGGGTTTGCAGGGTAGGGCTGGCCATCATCACGCTGAGCACCACCTCATCCCACGAGACGAGGAAGGCAAACAGCGCACCGGCCACCATGCCGGGGCGGATCGCCGGAAACGTCACCTTGAACACGGCCTGCAGGCGCGATGCGCCGCAGATCACCGCGGCATCCTCAATCGACTGGTCGAACAGCTTCAGCGAATTGATGATGGAGATGATGGTGAATGGCAGCGCGACAATCACATGGCTGACCACAAAGGCGAACATCGTGCCGGTGTAGCCGAGCTTGAGGAACAGTGCGTACACCGCCACCGCGATGATCACCAGCGGCACGATCATCGGCAGGGTGAACAAGCCGTAAAGCAGTTCGCGGCCGGGGAAGCGCCCGCGCACCAGGGCGAATGCCGTTGGCAAGCCCAGCGCCACGGCGAACACGGTGGTCAGCACCGCCACCTTGAGGCTGGCCATGGCCGCGTTCATCCAGTCGGCATTGGAGAAGAACTGGCCGTACCATTTCAGGGTCCAGCCCGGCGGCGGGAACACCAGCCATTGGGAGGAACCGAATGACAGCAGCACGATGAACACGATCGGCAACAGCAGGAACAGGCCAATGATGCCGGTGGTGGTGTAGAGGCCCAAGCGCATCCTGCGACTCATGGCATTGGGGGTCAGGAGCATGACGACTTACCTCGTGTTGCTGGCGCCAACCGGGGATTCCGGCTGGAGCTTCAGGTAGAAGTAGAACAACACCAGCGTGATAAAGATCAGCAACGCGGCACCGGCACTGGCCAGGCCCCAATTGAGGAACGATTGCACCTGCTGGATGATGAACTCAGGCAGCATCATGTTCTGCGCTCCGCCCAGCAGCGCCGGGGTGACGTAGTAACCGAGGGACATCACAAACACCATCAAGCCACCGGAGAACAACCCCGGCCGGCACAGCGGCAGGAACACCCGGAAGAAGTTGGTCCATGGGCTTGCGCCGCAAATGGAGCCGGCCTGCAGGATCATCGGGTCGATGGCCTGCATGGTCGCCTGCAAGGGCAGCACGATAAACGGGATCATGATGTAGCTCATGCCGATCACCACGCCGGTGAGGTTGTGGACCATCTCCAGCGGCTGATCGATGATGCCCATGGCCATCAGCGCCTTGTTGATCACCCCCGACGCTTGCAGCAGCACGAGCCAGGAGTAGGTGCGGGCCAGCAGGCTGGTCCACATCGACAACAGCACAATATTCAACACCCAGCGGCCCCAGCCCCGTGGCACCAGGGTGATCGCCCAGGCCAGTGGAAAGCCGAGCAACAGGCTGAACAGGGTCACCAGCCCCGCCACCGAAAAGGTGTTGAGCAGCACCCGCGCGTACGCCGAGTTGGCGAACAGCTCCGCGTAGTTGCCCAGCCCCGGCACCGGCTCCAGCACGCCGCGCAACAGCAGGCCGATCAGGGGGGCCAGGAAGAACAACCCCAGAAACAGCAGGGCAGGGATCAGGTTGCTCGACCCCTTCCAGCGCTGAGCCAGGGACGGCGATGCACCGCCGCCTGAAACCGCGCCGCGGGCACCGAGGGTACTGCCGCTCGGTGTGGTTGCCGCCATTTTCATTTGACTAGCCATTCATTCCACCGTGTCGCAATGGCCGGACCGTTCTTGGCCCAGTAGGCGAAATCGAGGGTGATCTGGTCCTTGGCGTACGCCGTCGGCAGGTTCGGTGCCAGGACTGAATCCAGGCGCTGCACGCTGTCGATGTTCACCGGTGCATAAGCGGTCAGGTTGGAGAAGTCGGCCTGGCCCTTGGCGCTACTGGCGTTGGCCAGGAACTTCATCGCTGCGGCTTTGTTCTTGCTGCCTTTGGGCACGACGAGGATGTCGGCCATCACCAGGTTCTGTTTCCAGCTCACGCCTACCGGTGCGCCGTCTTCCTGCAGGGCGTGGATTCGGCCGTTCCAGAACTGGCCCATGCTGACTTCGCCGGAGGCCAGCAGTTGCTGTGACTGCGCACCGCCGCCCCACCAGACGATGTCTTTCTTGATGGTGTCGAGCTTCTTGAAGGCGCGGTCCAGGTCCAGGGGGTAGAGCTTGTCGGCGGGGACGCCGTCGGCCAGCAGCGCCAGTTCGAGCACGCCAGGGCTTGGCCATTTGTAGAGGGCGCGTTTACCGGGGTAGGTCTTGGTGTCGAAGAGCGCAGTCCAGTCTTGTGGCTTGCCGGCGCCGAGCTTGCCTTCGTTATAGCCGAGCACGAAGGAGAAAAAGAACGAGCCGACGCCATGGTCGGAGACAAACCGTGGGTCGATCTTGTCACGCTGGATCACCGAGAAATCGAGGGGCTCAAGCAGGCCTTCGGCAGCGGCGCGCAGGGCGAAGTCGGCTTCTACATCGACCACATCCCACTGCACGTTGCCGCTTTCGACCATGGCCTTGAGTTTGCCGTAGTCGGTGGGGCCGTCCTGCACCACCGTGATACCGCTGGCCTTGCTGAAGGGGTCGGCCCATGCCTGCTTCTGCGCTTCCTGGGTGCTGCCGCCCCAGCTGACAAAGTTCACGCTTTCGGCTGCCAAGGCCGCCTGGGTGGCGGTTGCCAGCAAGCCTGCGAACAGGATTGCGCCGAGCTGTTTGTTCAACACCATTTTTACGCCCTCATTGTTGTGTTTATGAGCGGGGCTTTTGAGTGCCCGCCTATCGGGAGCAGTCGGTGTGGATGACGTTTCGAGCGTCATCCAACCTATGGAATATCATATTATGGTATTCCAACATTTGCGCAAGCATTTTGCCATGCCGGCCATCTGGCCAGGTTCATTCAGTGAACGGGATGCTCTCCACCACTTCCAGGTCGTAGCCGGTCAAACCGGCATATTTGAGGGGAGGGCCGAGGTGACGCAGTTGACCGACTCCGAGGTCTTGCAGGATTTGCGCACCGGTGCCCACTTCCGAATAAATCCGCGACTGTGAACGGCTGAACTGGCGGGGTGTCTGGGTCAACTGCGGAACCCGCTCCAGCAGGGCTTGGGAGGATTCGTGGTTGGCGAGGACCATCACCACACCGCTGCCTTCTGCTGCGACGCGTTGCAGCGCGGCCCACAGCGTCCAGTTCGACGGGCCGCTGTATTCGGCGCCCACCAGGTCGCGCAGCGGGTCGATCACATGCACGCGGACCAACGCAGGCACATCACGGCGCAATTGGCCCATGACCATGGCCATGTGCACGCCGCCGTCAATGCGGTCTTCAAAGGTGATCAGGCGGAAGGTGCCATGCACCGTCGGCAGGTCGCGCTCGCCGATTCGCACCACGGTGCGCTCGGTGCTGAGGCGATAGTGGATCAGGTCGGCGATGGTGCCGATCTTGATCCCGTGCTTGCGCGCGAACACCTCCAGGTCGGGGCGGCGGGCCATGGTGCCGTCGTCGTTCATCACCTCGACGATCACCGAGGCCGGTGTGTGCCCGGCGAGTCGTGCCAGGTCGCAACCTGCCTCCGTATGGCCGGCGCGGGTGAGCACGCCGCCGTCCTTGGCCCGCAGCGGGAAGATATGCCCCGGTTGCACGATATCGGCTGGCCCCGCATCAAGTGCGACAGCCGCCGCGACGGTGCGCGCGCGGTCGGCGGCGCTGATGCCGGTCGTCACGCCGGTGGCGGCTTCAATGGAGACGGTAAACGCCGTGCTGAATACGCTGCCGTTGCTCGGCACCATCTGCTCGAGGCCCAGGCGCTGGCAATGTTCATCGGTGAGGGTCAGGCAGATCAAACCACGGGCTTCGCGGGCCATGAAACTGATAGTCTCGGCGGTGCAGCACGCAGCAGGCAGCAACAGGTCGCCTTCGTTTTCGCGGTCTTCATCGTCCACCAGCAATACCATCTTGCCCTGACGGTAGTCCTCGATGATGTCTGCGATGCTGTTGAAGCTCATAGTAGGGTGCTCGATTTGTTGGTTGTATGTATTATGGTATACCACAAAATTTGAATAAGAGGATGTCCCGATGAAGGCTTACTGGATTGCCCATGTGGATGTGGCGGATGCCGAGCAGTACACGCAGTACGCCAGCCGTGGCCCGGCGGCGTTTGCAAAGTATGGCGGGCGGTTCCTGGCCAGGGGTGGGCGCAGCATTGCGCTGGAAGGCGGGCCGGCAAGGGCGCGCAACGTGGTGATTGAGTTTGATAGCTACGACCAGGCGGTGGCCTGCTATGAGTCCAAGGAGTACCAGGACGCCAAGGCTCATCGGGAGGGCGTGGCGCAGGCGCAGATCATTATTGTGGAAGGGTTGGAACCGTAGATTTATCGGGTATCAATTGATCTAAATGTGGGAGCGGGCTTGCTCGCGAATGCAGTGCATCAGCCGACGAATCAGTTGACTGACATGCCGCATTCGCGAGCAAGCCCGCTCCCACATTTGGACCCGATTTTGCCTGGAGATCAGCGGATGAAATGGATTTTGCCGCTGTCGTCATTGCCGATGTAGATGCCATACACCCCGGCCTGGCGCTCCTCGATATACCGCTCCAGGATCTGCCGGATCGCCGGGTAATAGATGCTTTCCCAGGGAATGTCCTCGGGGGCGAAGAACTTGTAGTCGAGGGTTTCCGGCCCGAATTGCCCGGTGATCTCCAGCGCAATGGCGCGGAAGATGATGTACACCTCGCTGATCGTCGGCACGCTGAAGATGGAGTAGGGCGAAACGATTTCCGCCCGCACACCGCTTTCTTCCCATACCTCGCGCAATGCGGCCTGTTCGGTGGTCTCGCCGCCTTCCATGAAGCCTGCGGGCAGTGTCCACGTGCCTGGGCGGGGTGGAATCGCCCGCTGGCACAACAGGTACTTGCCGTCCTGCTCGATGATGCAGCCGGCAATGATCTTGGGATTGATGTAGTGGATATAGCCGCAGCCCCGGCACATCAGGCGCTCATGGGTATCGCCCGGTGGCAGCTGGTGACCTAAGTCACTGCCGCCGCATTCCGGGCAAAAGCTGGGGCTGAACACGGTCAGTGACCTATGCGCGGTTCTTTGAGGGCGATGGGCAGGGTGATCTCGGGGACTTTGCCGGTCTCGTCCTGTTTGCGCTTGAGGTACTCCAGGGCTACGGCAGCGGCGGCGCGCACGTGATCGACGCAGGCCTGGTGGGCGGCCAGCGGGTCGCGGCTCTTGATCGCCTCGACCATGCGTTCCATTTCCTGGTTGCTGGCGTCGCGGCGGTTTTCCTGGGATACCGACGTGGCGCGCAGGTAGCTGATGCGCGCCTGCAGCTGGCGCAGCTGGGTGGCCGCGACGTGATTGCCGGAGCCTTCCAGCAAGACGTCGTAGAAGCCTTGAACCGAGTCGATCACCTGTTGCAATTCCCCGTCCTTGAGGGCTTTGCGGTTCTCTTCAAGGGCTTTTTCCAGGGCCTTGATGTCCTTGGCCTTGGCGCGCAGGGTGAACAACTGCACGATCAAGCCTTCGAGTACGCAACGCAGCTCGTAGATGTCGACAGCGTCGGCCAGGGTGATGATTGCCACTTGCGGGCCCTTGGCATCGGCAAACTCCACCAGGCCTTCGGACTCCAGGTGACGCAAGGCTTCACGCACCGAGGTACGGCTGACGCCGAGACGGTCGCACAGGTCGCGTTCCACCAGGCGGTCGCCGGGCAGCAGTTGGAAGTTCATGATCGCGCTGCGCAGTTTTTCCAGCACGATTTCCCGCAGGGTTACCGGGTTGTGATTGACCTTGAAGCTGTCGTCGAGTGGCAGGCGTTTCATGGGGTCTGCTCTGTATGTAACGGTTAACTGGGGGCCGGTCGAGGGCCTAAATTGCCGGCGAGTTTATCACGCGATGTCCTTTAAGCGACAAACCCTCACCACCCCCGGCAGGCCTCAGGCCAGGGCTGGCAAAGGGCCCAGCTTGCCTTTGTGGTAGACCATCGGCGTGACCGGCTGCGCAGGCAGGATCAGGTTCTTCACTGCACCGACGATGATCGCGTGGTCGCCGCCGTCGTATTCACGCCACAGCTCGCACTCGATGATCGCCGTTGCCTTGGCCAGCAGCGGGTTGCCCAATTCGCTCAGGTGCCACTCGATCCCCTTGGCTTTTTCCTTGCCCTTGCCGGCAAACGCATAGGCCTCGGCGGTCTGGTCGGCGGACAGCAGGTGGATCGCAAAGCGCTTGCTGTCGCGCAGCACCGGGTAGGTATCGGAAGCATAGTTGGGGCAGAACAGCACCAGTGCCGGGTCAATCGACAACGCACTGAAGGCGCTGGCGGTGATGCCGACGATGCCGCCGTCCGGGTCGAGGGTGGTCACTACTGTGACACCGGACGGGAACGAGCTCATCACGTCTTTGTAAATGCCGGGTTCGATCATGGCAGGGGACTCCTAGCGCATCACAAAAGGATCAGGCATGGGCGCCTGGGACAGGTTGATCCACACCGTTTTCAGCTCGGTGTAGGCCAGCACCGAATCGATGCCGCTTTCGCGTCCATAGCCACTGTTCTTGAAGCCACCGATGGGCGCCATGGCCGATACGGCGCGGTAGGTGTTAACCCAGATGATGCCTGAGCGCACGTCCCGGGCCAGGCGATGGGCGCGGCCCAGGTCGCGGGTCCAGATGCCAGCGGCGAGGCCGAACTGCGAGTCGTTGGCGATGGCCAGGGCTTCGGCTTCGTCGGTGAAGCGGATCACCGAGGCCACCGGGCCGAACACTTCTTCCTGCATGATCTTCATCGAGTTGCGGTCGCACTCGAACAGCGTCGGCTCATAGAACCAGCCTTCACCCAGGTTCTGCGGGCGCTTGCCGCCGGTACGCAGGCGCGCACCTTCGGCGATCGCATCGGCCACCAGGCCTTCGACCACGGCCAGTTGCTGCGCGGTGGCCATGGGGCCCATTTCACTGGCGTCGTCTTGCGGGTTGCCGATGCGAATGCGTTGGGCACGCGCCACCAGGCGCTCGACGAATTCGTCGTAGATTTCATCCTGCACCAGCAGGCGTGAGCCGGACACGCAGCTCTGCCCGGACGCGGCATAGATACCGGCAATCGCGCCGTTGATGGCGCTGTCCAGGTCGGCATCGGCAAAGATGATGTTCGGTGACTTGCCGCCCAGTTCCAGGGACAGCTTGGCGAAGTTCTCCGCGCTGCTGCGCACCACATGGCGAGCGGTGGCCGCGCCGCCGGTGAAGGCGATCTTGCGCACCAGCGGGTGGCGGGTGAGGGCGGCGCCCGTGCTCGGGCCGTAGCCGGTGACCACGTTGACCACACCTGGGGGAATGCCGGCTTGCAGCGCCAGGCGGGCCAGTTCGAGGATGGTCGCCGAGGCGTGCTCGGACGGCTTGATCACAATGGTATTGCCCGCTGCCAAGGCTGGCGCGAGTTTGATCGCAGTCAGGTACAGCGGACTGTTCCACGGAATGATCGCAGCGACCACGCCCATGGCTTCGTGCACGGTGTAGGCAAACAGGTCCGGCTTGTCCAGCGGCAGGGTGCCGCCTTCAAGCTTGTCGGCCAGGCCTGCGGTGTAGTGGAAAAACTCCGGCAGGTAGCTGACCTGGCCGCGGGTTTCGCGGATCAGTTTGCCGTTGTCGCGGCTTTCCAGCTGGGCCAGTTGCTCCTTGTTCTCGGCGATCAAGTCACCCAGGCGGCGCAGCAGTTTGCCCCGCGCGGTGGCGGTGAGGCCGCGCCAGGCCGGACTGTCGAACGCCGCTTGGGCAGACTGTACGGCGCGCTCCACATCGGCCTCATCGGCGTCGGGCAGTTGCGCCCAAGGTTCGGCCAGCGCCGGGTTGAGGCTGTCGAAGGTCTTGCCGGACAAGGCATCGACCCATTCACCGCCGATGCACATCTGGAAGCGTTCAAGCGTCATGCAACGATCCCCTTTATTGGAGTGTTTTGGGCGTACACCGTGTCAAGAAAGCCCAGCAGCAGCTGATTGACCAGGCGCGGCGATTCTACCGGCATCATATGCCGTTGCTCGGCCAGCACCGCAACGGTGGCACCGGGAATGCGATCAGCCAGCTGGCGCGCCATTTCCGGGGTTGAGCCCGGGTCGAGTTCGCCCGTGGCGACCAGAGTTGGCGCGCGCAGGGTCTTGAGGTCGTCGGCGCGGTACATGTCTTGGGTCGCAAACAGTTCATAAGTCGTGAGGTAGCCTTGGGGATCATTACCCGCCAGGGTTTCGCGCAGTGCTGCGATCTGCGCCGGGTTGGCCGCCTGGTATTCGCGGCTGAACCAGCGCGACAGCGCCGCTTCGGCGTTGGCGTCCGGCCCGTGTTCGGCGGCCTGGGCGGTGCGGGCGATCACGCCGGCCCGCTGCTCGGGGCTGCGATTGAACACACTGTTAAGCACCACCAGGCCTTTGAGGCGTTCGGGGTACTGCAGGGCAAACGCCCGGGCGACCAGGCCGCCCATCGAAAAGCCGATCACCGTGGCCTGGGGCAGTTGCAGGTGGTCGAGCAGTTCCAGCAGTTGATCGGCATAGCCCAAGAGCGGCGTGCCGGCGGCCGGGCGCGGGCTGGCGCCATGGCCGAGCATGTCGTAGGTGATCACGCGGTAGTGCGTGGCCAGGCCAACGACTTGCCCGCCCCACATTTCTTTATTCAGGCCCACGCCGTGGATCAAAACCACAGGCTGGCCTTGGCCGGTCGCCAGATAACTGGTGCCAGCCGGGGTGCGTTCAGCGGTGAGCCGAATCATGGAGCGCTCCTGCATACCTTTTCTTGTTGGGTTATCGACTGGGCCTCACTGGGCCTTTTCGGCGGCCAGTTCTTCCAGGTCGATGTAGCGGTTGCCGATGCGCGGATGCAGGCGGCCACCGTCGGCGCAACCCAGTACCACGACGATTTCGTCGGCACGCGGAGCGTCTTCGATCTGCATTTCCAGGGTGATGTAGTGCGAGCGCAGGCCTTCGTCGTCCTTGTGCATCATCGGGATCTGGATCGACGTGCCCGGGCCACCGCGCTTGTTGGTGAAGCTCAGGTAGCTCTTGGCCTTGACCGCTTCGCGGTAGTGATTGCCAAAGCGCAGGGTGTGGATGATCGCCGAGGCGTGCTCGATCTCGCCGTCGGCGCCGACCACTGCCGCTTTGCCGTAGGCCTCGATCTTCTCGGCACCGCCGATGATGCCCACCAGGCGTTCGACCATCAGTGCGCCGAGGTCGGAGCAGTTGGCGCGGATTTCCGGTTTCAGATCTTCGACGAAACCGCGGCCCAGCCACGGGTTCTTCAGCACCACGGCCAGGCCGACCATGGTCACCGGCGTATCCGAGGCTTTGCCGCCTTCGATAAAGGTCTGGTCTACGTAGCTGACGATTTTGCGGATTTCAAAACTCATGGGGTGCTCCGTCTAAGGTGAGGTATGCGTATGATGGTATACCATAATACGAGAATCACAATAGACAAGAGCGAATTAGCATGACCGGCGGGGTCATGCGCTTGCGGCGGGTGTTGACGGGGGCCTGGGATCAGCCGTCGCGTTGTTCCAGAAACGCCGCCACACACGCCATGCACGCCTCGCGCTCTTCCACGTGGGGCATATGGCTGGACTGTTCGAAAATCTGCCAGCGCACATCGGCGATGCCGTCGGCAAACGGCTGCACGGTCGCCGGGGTGGCTTCGTCGTAGCGCCCGGAAATCAGCAGCGTCGGCACCTGGATGCGCGACAGCCGATCGATGATGCTCCAGTGGCGCATGCTGCCGATCACGTGGAATTCAGTCGGGCCATTCATGGCGTGGTACACGGTGGGGTCGTCGTCGATGGCCGCGTAGGTGCGCGCCACATCCTCGGGCACCGGGTCGAGGCGGCACACATGGCGTGCGTAGAACACGTCCGAGGCGGCGCGGTATTCAGCGCTGTCGGTGGTGCCGGCGTTTTCATGCTGCAGCAGAGTGGCCTGCACCTCCGCCGGCAGTGCCTGGCGCAGCTCGTGGGCGGCTTCGCACCACAGGTCCATGGACGCCGGCGAGTTGGCGATGATCAAGGCTTTAAGGCCGGCCGGTTGGCGCACTGCGTGTTCGGCCCCGAGCATGCCGCCCCAGGACTGGCCCAGCAGGGCGTAGTCGCGGATGCCCAGGTGGGCGACCAGGTTGTTCAGTTCGGCGAGAAACAGCTCCACGGTCCAGAAATCGCTGGCGGCGTCACGCAGGTGGGTGGAGCGACCGTTACCAAGCTGGTCATAGTGCACGACGGCGCGGCCGGTGCTGGCCAGGTCTTTGAAGCTGTCGACGTAATCATGGGTGCAGCCGGGGCCGCCGTGGGCGACGATCAAGGGCACTCGCCCTGAATTCAAGTCGCCGGTGACCCGGAACCACGTCCGATGGCCACGGAAATCGGCATAACCTTCGCGAACCTGCATGTTGTGTACCTCCTTGGGGATCAATGAGGTACAGGCTAGTCAAAAGCGCGCGGCAAGGGCACTGGCAAAAATGCTAGGTTCTCAGACTTCCACCAACCGGTAATGCAGGCCGCGCACCACGGCTTCGACGCGATTGCGTGCGCCCAGTTTGCGCGCCGCGCCGATCAAGTGCAGGTTGACCGTGGCTTCGGAACGGTGGAGCGTGGCGGCAATGCCCTTGGCCGTGAGCCCCTTGGCCGAATGCTGCAGGCACTCGCGCTCGCGGCGGGTGAGGTGGATGTGGCTGCAGCAGCGCTCGGCCGGCGCCAGCAGCTCGCTGGCCCGGGCCTGGAAGGCGTGGGCCAGTACCAGCATCTCGCCAAGGTTGTGCTGGGCTTGTCGCTCGGCATCGGCGGGCGTGCCGTCGACAATCGCGGTGAGGGTGGCGAAGCCGCCGTCGGGCAGGTGCAGCGGCACGGTCAGCCCGGTGCTCAGGCCGTAGTCGCGAATGTAGTGGGCCACCGGGCGGTGGGCATCGGTGAGGGTGCCGCTCCAGGGCGCGTCGGTGCTGAAGGACCAGGCAAACGGCGTGGTGCGGCGGGCGGCGCATTGCTGCACGGGATCGATCTGGTAGTAACCGCGCTCGCACCACAGCGCGTGCATGTCGCTCGGCGCATCCAGGGTCTTGAACACCGACGGTGTGATCAGCGCGCCCTCATGGCTGACGGGTACGGGCGCGTAGTCGTAGATCAGCGTCTTGAAACCCAGTTGCTGGGTGGCGGCCTGAACCTCGGCCAGGCACGCGTCCAGCGTCGTGGTGTGGGCGAGGTGTTCGCTGAATCTCATCAGGTCGGTGTGCATGGCGCCTCCGGGCGTTGGGCTGCGCAGGTTTGCAAGCAAACACTCTGCCAAGGCCAAAACCTAGTAGTTTTCAGGATAGAGCGCGGGCTTGCGTCGCCCTAGAGTGTGCTTTGTGTTCAACCCTTGCGGAGCGCCATCATGATCGACCCTTCCACCCCCGGTGACAGCGCGGACCTCGCGCGTTTCGGATATACCCAACAACTCAAGCGCCAGCTGAGCCTCGGCGACCTGCTGATCTACGGCATGGTGTTCATGGTGCCGCTGGCGCCATTCTCGATCTTTGGCGGGGTGTTCGACGCCAGCCACGGCATGGTCCCGCTGACCTACCTGATCGGCTTTGTCGCGATGCTGTTCACCGCCATCAGCTACCAGCAGATGTCCCATGCGTTCCCGGTGGCAGGCTCGGTGTATGCCTATGTGGGGCGCGGGCTGAGCAGCCAGTTGGGGTTCCTGGCGGGCTGGGCGATCCTGCTCGATTACCTGTTGGTGCCGACCTTGCTGTATGTGATCGGCGCCAATGCCATGGCCAACGTGATCCCCTCGGTGCCCCAGCCGTTGTGGATCGTGTTTTTCGTGGTACTCAATACGCTGGTCAACCTGCGCGGTATCCAGACCACGGCCCGTGCCAACCGCTTGTTCCTCTATGGGCAACTGGTGGTGCTGGTGGTGTTTGTGGTGCTGGCGAGTATCGCGATCAGCAACGGTGTGAATGGCGCCAGCTGGACGATGAAGCCGTTGTACAACCCGGCCGAGTTTTCCTTGCCGCTGATCTTCAGTGCGCTGTCGGTGGCGGTGCTGTCGTTCCTGGGCTTTGATGCGATTTCCACCTTGTCGGAAGAAACCCGTGGCGGCAGCCGCGCCGTCGGGCGTGCAACCCTGTGGGCGCTGGCCTTGGTAGCGGCGCTGTTCATGGTGCAGACCTGGCTGGCGGCGCTGTTGCAGCCCAACCTGGTGCAGTACCCGGATGCCGATGCGTCGAACAACGCGTTCTACGAAATCGGCCGCCTGGTGGCCGGGCCCTGGTTGCAGGTGGTGATCGCCCTGGCCGTGGCCATCGGCGCGGCCATTGCCAACTCGTTGGTGGCCCAGGCGGCGACTTCACGGCTGTTGTTCGCCATGGCCCGCGACCGCCAGTTGCCGCAGTTTCTGAGCCAGGTGCACCCGGTCACCGGCGTGCCGCAACGCGCCACGTTGTTGGTGGCGGGCTTGAGCCTGGTGCTGGGGCTGTTCTTTGTGGGGCAGATCAACCTGCTGGCGTCCATGTGCAACTTTGGTGCGCTGACCGCGTTCCTGCTGCTTCATGTGGCCGTGGCCTGGCACTACCGTGGCGCCGGTCGCCGGGTGGTGCATGGGCTGGTGCCGCTGATCGGCTTTGTGATCATCAGCTACGTGCTGGTCAATTCCGATATCTACGCCAAGGTTGGCGGGACGTGCTGGATCGCGCTGGGCATTGCCGTGCTGGCTTTCTTCAAGGCCACTGGCCGTTCCACCGAGCTGCAAGTGGGTTGAAATCATGAGCCTTTGCCGGCGGTGGCGTCCGCAAGGTCGCCACCGCCCGCCAGGTCAGAACTTGAAGCGGCCCACCAACCCCTTGAGCTGACCGGAAATATCCGTCAACCGCCCGGAACCGGTCTGCGCCGAATGGGCAAAGCCTTCGACCAACTGCGCATCGGCGTGAATCTGCGCAATGTGCCGGTTGATCTCCTCGGCCACCTGGTGCTGCTCTTCGGCGGCGGTGGCGATCTGGGTGTTCTGGTCGCGGATCGAGTCCACCGACCCGCGGATCTTGTCGAAACTGTCGCGGGCCTGTTGGATGCGTTCCACGCTGGTGTGGGACACCAACAGGCTGCCCTGCATCTGCTGGGTGACTTCCTGGGTGCGGCGGGCGAGGTTACCCAGCAGGCTGTCGATCTCGCCGGTGGAGTCGGCGGTGCGGCGGGCGAGGGCACGGACTTCGTCAGCCACCACCGCAAAACCACGGCCCTGGTCACCAGCGCGGGCTGCCTCGATGGCCGCGTTGAGCGCCAGCAGGTTGGTCTGTTCGGCAATCGAGCGGATGGTGTCGAGGATGGTGTTGATGTTTTTGCTGTCCTGCTCCAGCTGCTGCATGGTCTGGGTCGAGCGCTGCAGGTCTTCACTCAGCTTGAGCACGCTGCCGGTGGCCTCGCCGATGTGTTGCTGGCCATCGTGCACGTCGCGGTAGCCTTCGTCGGCACTCGACGCGGCAGCGCTGCAGGAGCGGGCCACTTCGTTGGCGGTGGCGACCATTTCATTGAACGCGGTGCTCACCAGTTCCACGGCTTCACGCTGGCGCCCGGCCGCCTGGTTCATGTTGTTCGCCACTTCGCGGGTGTCGGCGGCGGCGGTCTGCAGGTCGGAGGACGCGTTGCCGATGCGCTGCACCAGCTGGGCGATCATGCTCAGGAACTGGTTGAACCAGCCGGCCAGGCTGGCGGTTTCGTCCTTGCCCTCGACCTTGAGCTGGCGCGTCAGGTCACCTTCACCTTCGGCAATCTCCTGCAGGCCGTCGGCAACCCCACGGATCGGGCGCACGATCACCCGGGCAAAACTGGCGCCGACAATCGCAAAGATCACCGCCAGCACCGCCGCGATGGCGGCGATCAACCAGGTGAGGCTCGCCGCCTGGGCCATGACTTCATCGCGCTTGATCAGGCCGATAAAGCGCCAGCCCAAGTCTTTGGAGCTGACCACGTTGGCCATGTAGGTCACGCCATTGATGTCGATCTGGGTCACACCGTCGCCACGTTTGGCCAGCTCGGCATAATTGGCGCCGAGGTCTGTCAGGGGCTTGAAGTTGTGCTTGGCATCGCTGGGGTCGACCAGCACGTTGCCGTTGGCTTCGACCAGCATCAGGTAGCCGCTGTCGCCGAGCTTGATGTTGCGCACCAGCTCAGTCAGTTGCTTGAGCGACACGTCCAGACCGACCACGCCAAGGATATTACCGCTGGCATCGGCCACGGTGTGCACGGTGCCGATCAGCGTCACGTCGTCCGGCGCCCAATAATAGGCGCCGGTGCGCACGGTCTTGCCCGGCGCGGCGATAGCCGCCTGGTACCAGGGGCGTACGCGCGGGTCGTAGTTGTTCAGTTTGGTGTCGTCGGGCCAACTGGCGTAGCCGCCGTCCTTCAAGCCCAGGGACAGGTAGGCAGTGCTGGGGTGGCTCTTGGCGAACTGGTCGAAAATCTCCAGCAGCGCCTTGTTGGTCGGGGTGAGGGGGATTTGCGCGGCGTCGGCGCCGGCGTAGCTCTTGAGGTCCTTGGCCGCGACAACGCGCGGGTCCTTGGCCACGTAGTCGACGTTCTGGCTGATGCCGTCGAAGAACTGCTTCATGCCATTGTCGATCTGGCGGATCTCGCGGCCGCTGCTGTCGAGGAAATTGGCCAGGGCCCCCTCGCGCAGGTTCAGCACAACCAACACAGCGACCAAAATAACCGGGACGCACGCGATGGCGGCAAACGCCCAGGTCAGCTTTTGCTTGATATTCATGACTTCACCCGCGGGTATTTATAATTTTGGCAAGGAGAAAACAGTAGCGTCGAGCGTCGCATGTGTTGTTTTGAGGGGATAGGGCCCATGCGTACTCCCTGTATATCGACTGCGGGAGTACGCACTTTAGGCCGCAAGGCGGGTTTAAACGATACGCTCGCCGCCCAGCGCATCACGCTGCATCGACTGCAGGTTTTTCTCGATGGTTTCGCAGATGGTTTCCATCTGGATCTGGTGTTCGCTGGAATGAAACGGGCTTTGCAGGTCGGTGCCGATGCGCTCGATGGCCAGCAACATGAAGCCCACCACCGTGGAGGCCAGCGGGGTGAACCAGCCCAGGGATTCCACCAGGCCTACCGGCACGATCAGGCAGAACAACGAAATGAACAGGCGCGGAAAGTACACGTAGGGGTAGGGCAGCGGCGTGTTGGCGATGCGCTCCATGCCGCCCTGGGCGTTGGACAAGTCCACCAGTGTCGACTCCAGCCGTGCCAGGCGGATGCTGTCCAAGTGGCCGGCCTTGTATTCCTTGGCGAGCAACGCAGCAGAGCCGGTGAGGATGTCGTTGGCAAAGTTGTTGGTCGCGCCGCTGCGGGCGAACTCCTCTGGCGGAATAAACGCACGCACTTCGTCGGGGCACGGCTGGCCCTTGAGGTGGGCGGCCAGGCAGTTCACATAGGCTACATGGCGGCGCAGCAGGCTGGCCTTGACCGGGTTGGCCTCGCTGCCGGGGTCGTCCAGCAGGGTCAGCACCTGGCGTGCGAAGCTGCGCGAGTTGTTGACCATCGCCCCCCACAGCGTGCGTGCCTCCCACCAACGGTTGTAGGCGCTGCTGTTGCGAAAACTGATCAGCACCACCAGCGCCGAGCCCAGCAGGGTCAACGGCATCAACGGCAAGTTGATCTTGGCATTGAGGAACAGCATGAAATCCACCGTCACGGCGATGTCCCACAACAACAGCCAGAACAGGGCCCAGCCCACGTAGCCCATGGTCTTGATGATCAGGCGGTACTTCTTGAGGATGGCGGCTTTCAAACGGGAACCTCGCGGCGGTTGGCAACAGTGCCTTAGCTCGGACGCAGGTTTGGGGGTAAAGGTTCGTTTGTAAGGCTGCCCGCGGAAGCAGGCTGCCGCAGGCCGGGTTACTTCTTGTCGAGCAAACGAATGAGGGTGTCCACGGGTGTGGCGAACGGAATGTCAGTGCCGGTCGCCGGCTGGGTGGCCCTGAAGATACTTTCGAGGATGATTTTGCGGTCTGCGTCAGCGGTCAGCTTTTCATCCAGCATCAGGGACAGGTAGGTCTCGATGAAGATCACTCGTTCATTGGCGTCCAGCGCGCAATGGGAATGGGTGTTGTATTGGCGTAACGCCAGGCGGATCAAAACGCTGCACAGGGCCAGCAACAAAGCCGCACCCACCAAGTTGGTGAGGGTCTTGGCCAGTTCCAGGCCACCGGCACTTGCGGTGTCGACGATGATGGTCTTGCCGGTGGGTTCCGTTTTGGCAGCGTCGGCCAGCGCCTTGTCGACGGCGGCTGTGGTCGGCGTTGCGGGTTGTGCTGGGGCGTTTGCCACGTTGTGCGGGCCAGTGTCCCGAGCCATGTTGGCGATGCCGCCCATGGCGTAGTAGCCAAAGACGATAGCCACGGTCAGCACCATTGAGCCGATGACCATCTTGAGGCTGGAGGCCTTGCTTTGCTTATGGTCGGCGGCTCGTTTTCTCCAGTACTCCACCGATTTGGACAGGTCGACTTGGCTGGTGTACAGCTCTTTGGCATTGGCCAGGTGTTGCTCGGCGGTTTTAATTGAGCTGGAAGCGTCGGCCTTGAGGGTTTTCAGCGTGGTATTGAATTTTCTTAGACGGTTGACCATCAGCTTTCTGGCTTTTATAGCCTTGGTTTTCTGGGTGTCGTCCAGCATGTGGGTGCGGGCTTTTGTCTCTTTGCTGAGTGCGTCCAGTTCTTCTATCTGTCTTGTGATGGTGTGGGCGTGAATGGAGAGGTCCAAGAGTCTTTCGCTGGCTGTTTTGTTGTCCGAGTCTTCGGTAAACGCTTGAATGCCGGCCGCATGCCCGGCGATTTGCTGGGCCATGGATTTTTCGTAGGCGAAGTTCTCGTCCTGCAAAAGATCATGAATCATCGGTGCTTTACCGATGAGCTGGCGAGGTGTGGGGGTCAGAAAGATAAGAGCGAAGACCGCGATGATATCGCCGAACTTCTCCCGTGTGTTCTTGATCAACTGACCGGTACGGGTCTCTTCATCGAGATAGATCAGTGGGAGTGTCTCTGTCCCGTCAGGGGCCACGCTTTGAGGATTCTGGCGGTAGTAGTCAACGACTTGATCGTGAATAAGCGTGTCGAATAATTCTGGATTGTAGCGGGACAGATCTGGACAGTGTTTGACCCATTGGAACCTGCGGTTTAGCGGTTCGAGTTGGGCTGCGATGCGTTTGGCTGATTCGGGGTACTTGAGGTAGAAGGAAAGATCCATCTGTGTTCTGCGCCATTCCGTTGGTGATTGGATGATGGCATTTTAGCACTGGTCGCTTCTCCAGGTCTCATCGCAATTGGCTATCCCAGCACGCCATAAGCCTCATACAAAGCCCGATAAGCACTCACCAACTGCTCCAGATTGAACGCCAGTTCATGTCGAGTCTACTTGCAAGTGGGCCAGCAGCCATGCGGTGAAACTGCGTGCGAGCGGGTCGTTCTCGCTGTCACGGTGGGTCAACAAGGCCCAGTTAGGCCCGCGAATCGTCGCGTCGACCACGGGCACCAGCAACTCATCGGCTTGCGCTTGGCGGCTGAGCAAATGGCTGACGAGGCCCATTCCCAGCCCAGCGTTTCAGTGACGAATGAGTCGTCTGAGCCACCGCTATCGCCGGCAAGCCGGCTCCTACAGGAGTCGCCCGCAGCCTAAAGCGGCGTCAGCACATTCATCACCGTATCCAGCGCCACCCGCGTGTCATCCAACTGCACCAGCGAGGCATGCCGAGCGCCCAAGGCATCACGGTTCTGGATCGCGGTGAGGATCGCCTTGTGCCGAGGCAGGCTCAGGCCCTGGATGTCGGGGCGGCGGTTGGTGATGTTGATCGACTCGCGCAACGGCAGCGACAGCATGTTGCACATATAGGCCAACAGGTCGTTGCGGGTGGCGTCGGCGATGGCGCGGTGGAAGTCCAGGTCGGCCTGCAACAGGTCCTCGTGGGTCTTGGCGGTTTCCATGCCCAGGTAGGCTTTTTCGATGGTGGCGATGTCTTCATCGGTGGCGGTGGTCGCGGCCATGGCGGCGATCTCCGGTTCGAGGATGCGGCGTACACCGGCCAGGGTATTGAAGAACTCGCTGTGGGGCGTGGACTGCATCAACCAGGACAACACGTCCGGATCGAGCAGGTGCCATTTCAACCGTGGTCGCACCACCGCGCCCACCCGTGGCTTGGAATACACCAGGCCCTTGGCACTGAGCACCCGCGTGGCTTCACGCAACACCGAGCGGCTGACCTTGTACTCTTCGCAGAGCGTGGCCTCCATGGGCAGTCTTTCTTCCGGCTTGAAGCGACCGGAAACGATGTGCATGCCCAAGTCCTGAACGATCTGGGCATGCTGGCTCTTGCGCGGCTTGGACGGCTGGTGATCCATGACTACAGGGAGGCTCTGGCTTGAATTCGCCGCATCATAGCATCCCAATTAGTGGGAATGCCTTGGGACTTCCGCCCCGCGGCACCCCACCAGAAAGTCAAAGTCGCAGCCTTGGTCGGCCTGCAGCACATGGTCGATGTACAGCTGGCGATAGCCACCAACGATGAGTTTCTGCGGCGGCGCCAGGTCGGCCATGCGCGCCGCCAGCTCTGCGTCGGGGATGTCCAGGTGCAGGCGGCCGTTGGCGCAGTCCAGTTCGATCCAGTCACCTTCCTTGACCGTGGCCAGCGGCCCTCCGGCAGCGGCTTCCGGCGCCACGTGCAACACCACCGTGCCATACGCCGTGCCGCTCATGCGCGCGTCGGAGATGCGCACCATGTCGGTCACGCCCTGAGCCAGCAGTTTGGCCGGCAAGCCCATGTTGCCGACTTCGGCCATGCCCGGGTAACCCTTGGGCCCGCAGTTCTTCATGACCAGGATCGAGTTGGCGTCCACGTCCAGCTCCGGATCGTTGATGCGCGCCTTGTACATGTCGAAGTTCTCGAACACCACCGCACGGCCACGGTGCTGCATCAGTTCCGGGCTTGCCGCCGAAGGCTTGAGCACGGCGCCCAGTGGCGCGAGGTTGCCGCGCAACACACAGATGCCGCCATCCGCGCGGATCGGGTTGTCGAGGGTACGGATCACTTCATCCTGGCCATAAATCGGCGAATCCTGGGTGTTCTCACCCAGGGATTTGCCGTTGACGGTCAAGGCATTCGGATGGGGGATCAGGTTGGCTTCACCGAGACGCCGCAATACCGCTGGCAGGCCACCGGCGTAATAGAACTCTTCCATCAAGAAGCGCCCCGACGGCTGCAGGTCGACGATGGTCGGCATGCCACGGCCCATGCGCGTCCAGTCATCCAGGTCCAGTTCCACACCGATACGCCCGGCAATGGCTTTCAAGTGGATGACCGCGTTGGTCGAACCGCCGATGGCCGCATTCACGCGGATCGCGTTTTCAAACGCCTCCTTGGTGAGGATCTTCGACAGCTTCAAGTCTTCACGCACCATTTCCACTGCACGCATGCCCGACATATGCGCCAGCACATAACGCCGTGCATCCACCGCCGGAATCGCCGCGTTGTGGGGCAGGGACGTGCCCAGTGCTTCGGCCATGCAGGCCATGGTCGACGCGGTGCCCATGGTGTTGCAGGTACCCGCCGAACGTGACATGCCACCCTCGGCGGCGAGGAAGTCGTCCAAGGTGATGGTACCGGCCTTGACCTGTTCACTCAGTTGCCACACCACCGTGCCCGAGCCGATGTCCTGGCCTTTGTGCTTGCCGTTGAGCATCGGCCCACCGGTGACCACGATGGCCGGCACGTCGCAGCTGGCCGCGCCCATCAACAAGGCCGGGGTGGTCTTGTCGCAGCCGGTCAGCAGCACCACACCATCAATCGGGTTGCCGCGAATCGCTTCTTCCACGTCCATGCTCGCCAGGTTGCGCGTGAGCATGGCGGTGGGGCGCAGGTTGGATTCGCCATTGGAGAACACCGGGAATTCCACGGGGAAGCCACCGGCTTCGATCACGCCGCGTTTGACGTGGTCGGCGATCTGGCGGAAATGCGCGTTGCACGGCGTCAGTTCCGACCAGGTGTTGCAGATGCCGATGATCGGCTTGCCGTGGAACTGGTGGTCGGCAATGCCCTGGTTCTTCATCCAGCTGCGGTACATGAAGCCGTTCTTGTCGGCGGTACCAAACCACTGGGCGGAGCGTAGGCCAGGCTTTTTATCGGGCATGATCGATTCTCTTATTGTATGACTATATGTTCTATCTGCGTCTAAACATAAGCGCAAAATCGAAGCTTTGGAAGTGTTGTTTTGCAAATAGTCATACTATATAGTCCGTCTCAACTGAGGCATTGCCCTGGCGATTTTTCGCGAGAGGCGTGTCCCGAGCTTCTATAAAAACAACAATCGGAGATCGACCCCATGAGCCAGGAACTGCGGCTTATTCGGCGCATCACGCTGAAACTGATTCCCTTCCTGATCCTGCTGTACCTGATCGCCTACGTGGACCGCTCTGCCGTGGGCTTTGCCAAGTTGCACATGGGCGCCGACGTCGGCATCGGTGATGCGGCGTACGGCTTGGGTGCCGGGTTGTTCTTCATTGGCTACTTCCTGTTCGAGATCCCTAGCAACCTGATGCTCGACCGCTTCGGCGCCCGCCGCTGGTTTGCACGCATCATGATTACCTGGGGCGCGATCACCATCGGCATGGCGTTCGTGCAGGGGCCGCACAGCTTCTACGTGATGCGCTTTTTGCTCGGCGCGGCGGAGGCGGGGTTCTTTCCGGGGGTTCTCTACTACATCACCCAATGGTTTCCGGTGCGCCATCGCGGCAAGATCCTGGGGTTGTTCATCCTGTCCCAGCCGATTGCGATGATGATCACCGGGCCGGTCTCCGGTGGCTTGTTGGGCATGGACGGCATGCTTGGCCTGCACGGTTGGCAGTGGTTGTTTATCGTAATCGGCACCCCGGCGATCCTGCTGACCTGGCCGGTACTGCGCTACCTGCCGGACGGCCCCAGGCAGGTCAACTGGATGAGCGAGGACGAAAAAGCCTGGCTCACCGGTGAGCTGGCCAAAGACCTGCAAGCCTATGGCCAGACCCGCCACGGCAACCCGCTGCATGCCCTCAAAGACAAGCGTGTTCTGCTGCTGGCGCTGTTCTACTTGCCGGTGACCCTGAGCATCTACGGCCTCGGCCTGTGGTTGCCGACGCTGATCAAGCAGTTCGGCGGCACTGATCTGGTCACCGGTTTTATCTCTGCCGTGCCTTATCTCTTCGGGATTATCGGCCTGCTGATCATCCCGCGCAGTTCCGACCGTTTGAATGACCGCTACGGCCACCTCGCCGTGCTCTATGTGCTGGGCGCCATCGGCCTGTTCTGCAGTGCCTGGCTCAATGTGCCGGTGCTGCAAATGGCCGCGTTGTGCCTGGCGGCGTTCGCGCTGTTTTCCTGCACGGCGGTGTTCTGGACCTTGCCGGGGCGGTTTTTTGCCGGTGCCAGTGCGGCGGCGGGCATTGCCTTGATCAACTCGGTGGGCAACCTCGGCGGCTATATCGGCCCGTTCGTGATCGGTGCGCTCAAGGAATACACCGGCAACCTGGCGTCGGGTTTGTACTTCTTGTCTGCGGTGATGGTGTTCGGCTTGTTGCTGACCGGCGTGGTGTACCGCCTGCTGGAACGCAAGCACGTGCTGCCCGTGGACCAATTCGCCGCCAGCGCCCGTGGCGCCACACGTACTTAATCCAGGAGAAATGGCATGCGTTTAGTTCAGTTCGAGTCTCGCAACGGTGAGCGCCGCGTCGGCGTGGTTCAAGGCACTCAGGTGCGTGAAGTCCAGGCGGCGCGCAGCGTGCGCGAATTGGCGCTGGCCGCCATCGAAGCCGGCGTGGGCCTGGCGCAACAGGTCGACAGCCTGGGCCTGGGTGACAGTCATGACTACGCCACCTTGCTGGCGGACTTGAAAATCCTGCCGCCCCTGGACCACCCGGACCCGGCCCACATGCTGATCAGCGGCACCGGCCTGACCCACCTGGGCAGCGCCGCTGCTCGCGACAAAATGCACCAGGCCGGTGACGACACGGCGCTGACCGACACCATGCGCATCTTCAAGTGGGGCGTGGAGGGCGGTAAACCGGCAGCCGGTCAGGCGGGCGTGCAACCCGAGTGGTTCTACAAAGGCGACGGCAGCATCGTCGTGCGCCCCGGTGCCGCGTTCCCGGTGCCGCCGTTTGCCGAGGATGCCGGTGAAGAACCGGAGATCGGCGGCCTCTACGTCATCGGCCCGGACAGCAAGCCCTATCGCGTCGGCTTTGCCGTGGGCAACGAGTTTTCCGACCACGTGATGGAGCGCAAGAACTACCTGTACCTGGCCCATTCCAAGCTGCGCAGTTGCAGCTATGGCCCCGAGTTGCGCGTGGGCGAGTTGCCCGAGCACCTGGCGGGCACCAGTCGCATCCTGCGCAACGGCGAGGAAATCTGGCGGAACGAGTTCCTCAGCGGTGAAGCCAATATGTGCCACAGCCTGGAGAACCTCGAATACCACCACTTCAAATACCACCAGTTCCTCACGCCGGGTGATGTGCACATTCATTTCTTCGGCACCGCCACCCTGTCATTCGCCGACGGTATACGGACCCAGCCGGGCGACGTGTTCGAGATCAGCCAAGGCGAGTTCGGCGCGCCGCTGATCAACCGCGTCGGCAGCGCCGAAACCGCCTTTGAACCCGGCAACGTCGTCACCCTTTAACGGAGATCCACATGACCCAGTTCCTCGGCCACAACTACATCGGCGGTCAACGCAGCGCCAACGGCAGCGTCACCCTCAACAGCGTCGATGCCACGACCGGCGAGGCGTTGTCCCAGGTTTTTTTCCAGGCGACCACGCAAGAAGTTGACGCCGCCGCCGAGGCCGCGGCCGCGGCATACCCTGCCTATCGCGGGTTGAGTGCAGCACGCCGTGCGCAGTTCCTCGATGCAATCGCGGATGAGCTGGACGCGCTGGGTGATGACTTTATCGAGTTGGTCTGCCGCGAGACTGCACTGCCGGCTGCGCGTATCAGAGGCGAGCGCGGGCGTACCAGTGGCCAGATGCGCCTGTTTGCGACCGTACTGCGTCGCGGCGACTTTTACGGCGCTCGCATCGACAAAGCACTGCCGGATCGCCAGCCGTTGCCGCGCCCGGATTTGCGCCAATACCGCATCGGCCTCGGCCCGGTCGCTGTGTTCGGCGCGAGTAACTTCCCCCTGGCGTTCTCCACGGCGGGCGGCGACACCGCTGCGGCATTGGCGGCAGGTTGCCCGGTAGTGTTCAAGGCCCACAGCGGGCATATGGCGACGGCCGAGCGTGTCGCTGACGCGATCATTCAAGCAGCCCAAACCACCGGGATGCCGGCCGGTGTGTTCAACATGATCTTCGGTGGTGGCGTCGGTGAAGCGCTGGTCAAGCACCCGGCCATCCAGGCCGTGGGCTTTACCGGCTCGCTCAAGGGCGGCCGTGCGTTGTGCGACATGGCAGCGGCGCGCCCGCAGCCGATTCCGGTGTTTGCCGAGATGTCGAGCATCAACCCGGTGATCGTGCTGCCCCAGGCGTTGACTGCGCGAGCCGACACCATCGCACGGGACCTGACCGCCTCGGTGGTCCAGGGTTGCGGGCAGTTCTGCACCAACCCGGGCCTGGTGATCGGGATTGCATCGCCTGAGTTCAGCGCGTTCACCCAACAAGTGGCACAGATGATCGGCGACCAACCGCCACAAACCATGCTCAACGCAGGCACCTTGGGCAGCTACGGTAAGGGCTTGGAAAAACTCTTGGCCCATCCTGGCATCCAGCACCTGGCGGGCAGTCAACAGGCCGGCAACCAAGCACAACCGCAGTTGTTCAAGGCCGATGCGCGCCTGCTGATCGATGGCGATGAGGTGCTGCAGGAAGAAGTCTTCGGCCCCACCACGGTGTTCGTCGAGGTGGCCGACCAGGCCCAGCTCAGCACCGCCTTGCACGGCCTGCACGGTCAACTCACCGCCACACTCATTGGCGAGCCCGCCGACCTGCAGCAGTTCGCCGAACTCACGCCGCTGCTGGAACAGAAGGTCGGGCGCATCCTGCTCAACGGTTACCCGACCGGTGTGGAGGTCTGCGATGCGATGGTGCACGGCGGGCCGTACCCGGCCACGTCGGATGCCCGTGGCACCTCGGTCGGCACCTTGGCGATCGACCGTTTCCTGCGCCCAGTGTGCTTCCAGAATTACCCTGATAGCCTGCTGCCCGACGCGTTGAAAAACGCCAACCCGTTGCGTATCCAGCGGCTGGTGGATGGCACGCCATCACGCGACCCGCTGTAACGCACACCTGAGAACAACAACAATCCAGGAGGCAACATGTCGTGTATCGCCGTTACCCCGCACCGGGCGCAATTGGGCGAAGGTCCGTTCTGGGATGGGCCGACCCAAGCGTTGTATTGGGTGAATATCGCCGGCAAACAAGCGCTGCGCCTGATGGAGGGGCAGTTGCAGGTTTGGCAGTTGCCCGAGCATGTGTCGGCCTTCATTCCGTGTGAGAGCGGCGATGCCTTGGTGACCTTGAGCAGCGGCGTGTACCGCCTCGACCTCGCCACTGAAGCCCTGACACTGTTGTGCGTGGCCGACCCGCAACCCGGCAACCGTGGCAATGAAGCACGCTGCGATGCCAGGGGCCGCCTGTGGTTGGGCACCATGCAGAACAACATTGGCGAACGCGGCGAAGACCTGCCAATCACCCGGCGATCAGGTGGACTGTTTCGCATCGATGCCGATGCACAGGTCACGCCGTTGCTCAGTGGCCTGGGCATTCCCAATACCTTGCTGTGGCATGAAGACGGCAGCCAGGTGCTGTTTGGTGACAGCATGGATGGCACGCTGTACCGACATGGCATTCAAGCGGATGGTCAACTCGCGCCCGCCCAGATCTGGTTCGGCCCACACGAGCGCGGTGGCCCCGACGGCTCGGCGATGGACATCGAAGGCTATATCTGGAATGCCCGCTGGGATGGCAGTTGCCTGCTACGCATAGCACCGGATGGCAGCGTGGACCGCATTATCGAGCTGCCCGTCAGCCGCCCCACCAGCTGCGTTTTTGGTGGGCCGAACCTCACCACCCTCTACATCACCAGTGCCGCGAGCCCTTTGGATCATCCTTTGGACGGTGCCGTGCTGGCGATTGAAGTGGATGTACCCGGAAAACCCTGCACTCGCTTCGCTGGATAAGTGCCCATTTAAAAACAACAACAAGGAGTCACCCGTATGAATCGTCGTCGTGGTTTGCGTTCCCTGGCTTGCGCCGCTGTGGCGGTCTCGGCCATGAGCTTGAGCGGGCTGTTGCTGGCCGCAGAAGAAGTGAAGATCGGGTTCCTGGTCAAGCAGGCGGAAGAGCCATGGTTCCAGACCGAATGGGCCTTCGCCGAAAAAGCCGGCAAGGAACATGGCTTCACTGTGATCAAGATCGCCGTGCCCGATGGCGAGAAAACCCTGTCGGCCATCGACAGCCTGGCCGCCAACGGCGCCAAGGGGTTTGTGATTTGCCCGCCTGACGTGTCACTCGGCCCGGCGATTGTCGCCAAGGCCAAGGCCAACGGCCTGAAAGTGATTGCGGTGGATGACCGTTTTGTCGATGCCAAGGGCAACTTCATGGAGGACGTGCCTTACCTGGGCATGGCCGCTTTTGAAGTCGGCCAGAAGCAAGGCGCAGCGATGGCGGCTGAAGCGAAAAAACGCGGCTGGGACTGGAAAGAGACCTACGCGGTGATCAACACCTTCAACGAACTCGACACCGGCAAGAAGCGCACCGACGGCTCGGTCAAATCCCTGGAAGAGGCGGGTATTCCCAAGGACCACATCCTGTTCACCGCCGCCAAGACCCTCGACGTTCCGGGCAGCATGGACGCCACCAACTCGGCCTTGGTGAAACTGCCGGGTACCGCGAAAAACCTGATCATCGGCGGCATGAACGACAACACTGTGCTGGGCGGCGTACGCGCCACTGAAAGCGCCGGCTTCAAGGCGGCCAACGTGATCGGCATCGGCATCAATGGCACCGACGCCATCGGCGAATTGAAAAAGGCTGACAGCGGCTTCTTCGGTTCGATGCTGCCTAGCCCGCACATCGAGGGCTACAACACCGCGCTGATGATGTACGAGTGGGTCACCAAAGGCACTGAGCCGGCCAAGTACACGGCGATGGATGAAGTCACACTGATCACCCGTGCCAACTTCAAGGAAGAGCTGACCAAGATCGGGCTGTGGCAATGACAGCGGCCGCCTTGCGGTTTGACGGCATCGGCAAGACCTTCCCCGGGGTCAAGGCGCTGGACGGAATCAGTTTCAGCGCCCAGCCCGGGCAGGTACACGCCTTGATGGGCGAGAACGGCGCGGGTAAGTCGACGCTGCTGAAAATCCTCGGCGGCGCCTACATTCCCAGCTCTGGCACGTTGCAGATTGGCGAGCAGGTCATGGCCTTCAAGAGCGCTGCCGACAGCATTGCCAGCGGCGTCGCGGTGATTCACCAGGAACTGCACCTGGTGCCGGAAATGACCGTCGCCGAAAACCTGTTCCTCGGCCATTTGCCATCGCGTTTTGGCGTGGTCAATCGAGGGCGGCTGCGTCAGCAAGCCCTCGCTTGCCTCAAGGGTCTGGCGGATGAAATCGACCCGGCTGAGAAGCTCGGGCGCCTGTCCCTGGGCCAGCGCCAACTGGTGGAAATCGCCAAGGCGTTGTCCCGTGGTGCCCATGTGATTGCCTTTGATGAACCCACCAGCAGCCTGTCGGCGCGGGAGATCGACCGCTTGATGGCGATCATCACGCGCCTGCGGGACGAGGGCAAAGTGGTGTTGTACGTGTCCCACCGCATGGAAGAGGTGTTCCGCATCTGCAATGCGGTCACCGTGTTCAAGGACGGTCGTTACGTGCGTACCTTCGATGACATGGCCGCGCTCACCCACGACCAACTGGTGACGTGCATGGTCGGTCGCGACATCCAGGACATCTATGACTACCGCCCACGTCAGCACGGCGAAGTCGCACTCAAGGTTGATGGCCTGTTGGGCCCCGGCCTGCGTGAGCCCGTCAGCTTTGAGGTGCGCAAGGGCGAGATTCTCGGGTTGTTCGGTTTGGTCGGGGCAGGGCGCACCGAGCTGTTCAGGCTGCTCAGCGGCCTGGAACGCGCGAGCGCCGGGACACTGGAGCTGTGTGGTAAACCGCTGCACTTGCAGTCACCCCGTGATGCCATCGCTGCGGGTGTGCTGCTGTGCCCGGAAGACCGCAAGAAGGAAGGCATCATCCCGCTGTCGAGCGTGGCCGAGAACATCAACCTCAGTGCCCGTAGCGCCCATTCCGCCTTCGGCTGGCTGCTGCGTGACGGCTGGGAAAAGGGCAACGCTGACCGACAGATCCAGGCGATGAAGGTCAAGACTCCCAGCGCGGCGCAGAAGATCATGTACCTGTCTGGCGGCAACCAGCAGAAGGCGATTCTCGGCCGCTGGCTGTCCATGCCGATGAAAGTCCTGCTGCTGGACGAGCCCACCCGCGGCATTGATATCGGCGCCAAGGCCGAGATCTACCAGATCATCCATAACCTTGCGGCCCAGGGCATTGCGGTGATCGTGGTGTCCAGCGACCTGATGGAAGTGATGGGCATCTCCGACCGTATCCTGGTGCTGTGCGAAGGCGCGATGCGCGGCGAACACACCCGCGAGCACGCCACTGAATCCAACTTGCTGCAACTGGCCCTGCCACGCAGCCTGGCCCACTGAGAGAGCGCTATGACCACTCAACACAACGTGCTGCCCACGGCGCGCAAGCCCCTGGACCTGCGTGCATTGCTCGACAACTGGGCGATGCTGCTGGCCGCCGTGAGCCTCTTTTTGCTGTGCGCCTTGCTCATCGACAACTTCCTCTCGCCGTTGAACATGCGCGGGCTGGGCCTGGCGATTTCGACCGTGGGCATTGCGGCCTGCACCATGCTGTTCTGCCTGGCATCCGGGCATTTCGATTTGTCGGTCGGTTCGGTGATTGCCTGCGCCGGCGTGGTCGCGGCGATTGTGATGCGCGACACCGACAGCGTCCTGCTCGGGATTGGCGCCGCGTTGCTGATGGGCCTGATGGTGGGGCTGATCAACGGCATCGTCATCGCCAAGCTGCGGGTCAATGCGCTGATCACGACGCTGGCGACCATGCAGATCGTGCGCGGCCTCGCGTACATTTTTGCTAACGGCAAGGCGGTGGGCGTATCCCAGGATCAGTTTTTTATCTTCGGTAACGGCCAACTGATGGGCGTGCCTGTGCCGATCCTGATCACGGTCCTGTGCTTCCTGTTTTTCGGCTGGTTGCTCAACTACACCACCTACGGGCGCAACACCATGGCCATTGGCGGCAACCCGGAAGCGGCGCTGCTGGCGGGCGTGAATGTGGACCGCACCAAGATCCTGATCTTTGCCGTGCATGGGGTGATTGGCGCGCTGGCCGGGGTGATCCTGGCGTCGCGCATGACCTCTGGCCAGCCGATGATTGGCCAAGGCTTCGAGCTGACGGTGATCTCGGCGTGCGTGCTGGGCGGGGTGTCGTTGAGCGGCGGAGTGGGGATGATCCGGCACGTGATTGCCGGGGTGCTGATCCTGGCGATCATTGAAAATGCGATGAACCTGAAGAACATCGACACCTTCTACCAGTACGTGATTCGTGGCTCGATCCTGCTGCTGGCGGTGGTCATCGACCGTATGAAACAACGCTGATTTCCAGCCACGTGAAGACCAAAATGTGGGAGCGGGCTTGCTCGCGAAGACGGTGTATCAGTCAACTCATTAGGGCCTGACACTCCGTATTCGCGAGCAAGCCCGCTCCCACAGTTTTAGTCCGCGGTGAATCTGAAAATGGTGTGCTGGGTGTAGGTCTGGCCCGGGTTCAAACGGGTCGAGGCAAATGTCGGCTGATTCGGCGCATCCGGAAAGTGCTGCGTCTCCAGCGTAAACCCACTCCAGTGCTGATACGTCTTGCCCGCTTTGCCCTTCACCGTCCCATCAAGGAAGTTACTGGTATAGAACTGCACGCCCGGCTCGGTGGTGAACAGCTGCAGGCGCCGCCCGGACTCAGGGTCATGCACCTCGGCCGCCAGTTGCTTCACGTCGCCTTGGGTGTCCAGCGCCCAGTTGAAGTCGAATCCACCCTGCTTAGGCTCGGCGAATTTCAGCTGCGGGTGATCGTCCTTGATGTGCTGGCCGATAGGCGTAGGTTTGAGGAAGTCCATCGGCGTGCCGGTGACGGGTGCCAGTTCGCCCGTGGGGATCAAGGTGGCGTTCACCGGCGTGTAATGGCTGGCATGCAAGGTGGCAACCTGCTTGAGGATGTCGCCGTTGCCCGCACCGGCAAGGTTGAAGTAGCTGTGGTTGGTGAGGTTCAGCACCGTGGGTTTGTCGGTGCTGGCCTTGTAGTCGATGTGCAGTTCGTTGTTGTCATTGAGGCTGTAGGTGACCTCGGTCTTCAAGTTGCCGGGGAAGCCCATTTCACCGTCCTTGGACAGGTAGGTGAGGGTGACGCCCACCGAGTCCTTACCCTTGACCGGCGCGGCCTTCCACACGTGCTTGTCAAAGCCCTGGGCGCCGCCATGCAGCGAGTTGGGACCATCGTTGAGCGGCACCTGGTAGCGCTTGCCGTCGAGTTCAAAGGCTCCCCCGGCCAGGCGATTGCCGAAGCGGCCGATGGTCGCGCCAAAAAACGCGGTACCGCTTTGATAGCCTTGAACGTCGTCGAAGCCGAGCACCACGTCTTCGACCTTGCCGTGCTTGTCCGGCACCTTGAGCGACTGCAGCACGCCGCCGTAGGTGATCACCGTGGCTTGCATGCCATGGCTGTTACGCAACACGTACTGTTCGACGGCGGTGCCGTCATTGGTTTTACCGAAGGGTTTGTGCTCGCTGGTGAGCCCGCCAGCCTGGGCGCCGCCGCTGGCGATCAGCAGGGACATGGCGAGGCCCGACAGCAGGTATCGAGGGTGCTTCATGATCGAACTTCCTTTTGTTGTTTTGAGTGGAATAGTTCTACTAATGTGCGATATTTTGTCGATATGACAGCGAATTTATAGCCTTTAGAGCCGTTTTTGCAAAATAAAATAAGACTAATTAAGCGAGGCAGCATTTTATGAGTACGCAGCAGGCCAGTTACCCCGACCTCAAAGGCAAGACCGTACTGATTTCCGGGGGCGCCTCTGGCATTGGCGAGTTCATGGTGCGGGCTTTCGCCGCGCAGGGCGCCAAGGTGGGCTTTGTCGACCGTGCTCAAAGCCAGGGCGAGCGCCTGGCGGCACTGTTGAGTGCCCAGGGGCACACGGTGGAATTCGTGCATGGCGACATCACCGATGAAATCGCCTACAAGGCAGCGATCGGACGCTTCGAGCAGTCCCTGGGCCCCATCACCGTGTTGATCAACAACGCAGCCAATGACGTGCGCCATACCCTGGAAGAAGTCGATTCGCAGACCTTCGACAAACTCATCGCCGTCAACCTCAAGCACGCGTTCTTCGCCGCCAAGGCGGTGGTGCCGATGATGAAAAGTGCAGGCGGTGGGTCAATCATCAACCTGGGGTCGGTGGGGTGGATGATGGCTTCGGCCGGTTACCCGGTGTACGCCGCCAGCAAGGCTGCCGCCCACGGCATGACCCGCGCGCTGGCCCGGGAACTGGGGCCGAGCCAGATCCGCGTGAACACGCTGGTGCCGGGCTGGGTAATGACCGAAAAACAACTGGCGATGTGGGTCGACGATGCCGCCAAGGAACTGATCAGCCGCAGCCAGTGCCTGCCCGGCAGTGTGCTGCCGGAGCACATCGCCAACATGGCGCTGTTCCTCGCCTCTGACGCGTCGGCAATGTGCTCGGCGCAGAACTTCATCGTGGATGGCGGCTGGGTATAGGCAGCTTGCCTCTGTAGTGAGCGGGCTTGCCCCGCGCCGGGGCACCTCCGTCTTTCAGAAAGGCCGAGGTGCTCAGGTTGGGGTGGCGTCGCCTCCTAGCGCGGGGCAAGCCAGCTCCTACAGTTTGGGGGTGATTATTCGATTGGGTATTTCCTAAACGCCGGGTGCTCCTCCAGCCGCTCAGCGTGGCGCTTCAGGTTGGGAAACGCATCGGCCCTGACCACCGACGCCACGGTGAACTGGCTGAACGACCAGGCGACGGCGGCCGTAATCGACGCCTGGGTCAGCGCCTCGCTGTCAGGCAGCTGTTTTTCCAGCAGCGCGTAGGCCGCCAGCAATTGGCTGCTGACCCGGTCCAGCCACGGTGCATGCTGTTTCTCGGCCGGGCGCAGGTTGTGTTCATAGACGATCTGCACGCTTTTCTCGCACGCCGCCAGGGCCAGGCCCAACAACTGCAAGTCACGAGCGCGGGCGGCGGGCGCCTGGGGTAGCAGCTTTTTGTCAGCTGGGGCGAGGGTTTCCAGGTAGTCGAGGATCAGGCTGGAATCCATCAACACCGTGCCGTCGTCCAGCACCAGGGTCGGGGCCTTGACCACCGGGTTGATCTGGGCGAACTCATTGAAGGTGCGAAACACCGACAGCGGTTCATGCACAAATTCCACGCCATACAGCTCCAGGGAAATGGCCACGCGGCGTACGTAAGGCGAGTCCAGCATGCCGATCAGTTTCATAAAGCCTCCATTGCTTACGGTGACGGGCTCAAGAGAGTAAGGGCTCAGGATCGGCGTGCGCAATGGCCGCGTGCAGGGCTTGATAAGCCTCCACCAACTGCTCCAGATTGAACGCCAGGTTGCGCCCGCTGGGGTTGGGCAGCACCCACACCGCTGCGCCGCCGAAAGCCTGTGGCTGCAAGCCCCAGGCGATGTCGCGCTGGCCCGACAGCGCGCTGTAGCCGGCCTTGCCCAGGAACGCCACGAAGTGGGGTGCGCTACGGCGGATCTTCTGTTCGAACGCCGCTGCTGCATCCTTGAATTCATGTCGCGCCAACTCGCCCGCGCTTGCCGTGGGGCGCTCCACCACGGTGGTCAGGCCGCAGCCATGGTGCAACAACATGGGGCCATCCTGCGGGCGGAGTTCATGGGGCGTGAAACCGGCCAGGTGCAAGGTGCGCCAGAAGCGGTTGCTGCGATTGGCAAAGTGCAGGCCCAGGGCGGCGGAGCCTTTGCCGGGGTTGATGCCGCAGAACAGCACGTCCAGGTGGTCGGCGAGGATGTCGTCAAGGCGGTCGTTCATGTCGAGCGCCTGCTGCGCTGACGGCTGGCCCCAGGTGGTTGGCCGGTAATGCGCTTGAACGCACGGCTGAAAGCTGCCTGGGAGGTATAACCCAGCCGCAGCGCCACTTCTTCGATAGGCAAACGCTCCAGGGTCAGCCATTGGCTCGCCAGGCGCATGCGCAACTCTGTCACGTAACGCAGGGGCGGGATGCCCAGGGTGGCCTGGAAGCGCTCGGCGAACACCGAGCGCGAGGTGTGACAGTGCGCAGCCAATTCGTCCACGCGCCAATCGCGACCCGGTTGTTGATGCAGCGCGAGCAGGGCTCCGGCCAATCGCGTGTCGCGCAGCGCCGCCACTAACCCGGACGCATTACCGCAGGCGCATTCCACCCAGCCTCGCACGATCATGGCGGCAACCACATCGGCCAGGCGCGCGAGGATGCCGGAGTAGCCCATGCGGGCAGCGGATACTTCACGTTCCATCACCGCCAGGATCGGCATCAGGCCGGGGTAACGCTGGCCCTGGGCATCGATCAGCATCAAGGCCGGCATCAGGCTGCCGAGCCCCTGGAGGCTGCCAAGTTCGAACGCCATGCAGGCGCTGAACAGCAAGGTGTTGGGGGGCCTATCGGGAGATGCATCCACGGCACACACGGTCTCGCCCAACGGGGTCGCGCCAAAGCCGCCAATGTCTTGCACAGGCGCGTTTGCGTCGGAGGACAGCGCATGGGCGCCGCCGTGGGAGATGAACACGGCATTGCCCGCCGACAACTCAAACAGGCTGCCGTCGTCGGTGCGCAGGGTGGCCGTTCCCGCTGCCAGGAAGTGGAAGTAGGCGTGTCCGGGTTTGGCCTCAAAGCCCATGCCGAAGCTCGGTCCGGCCTGGATGCGCCGGTACTGCACCCCGCTCAGGCGCATGCCGCGCAGCAGTTCGTCGATCAGGTCGGAAGACAGATTGAAAGGGGCCGCTACGCTCATGTTCGGGGTTTCAGTCAAAAACTCAAGGGTCTGCATCATAGATCATCCTAACGGGCGAACCTAGACTGGCCGTCGCGCTAATTTCCCGAGGATGTCGTGTGATGAATGATTGTGTCGCTCAAGCCGCTAACCCTGCCCACGCGGAGCCCGATGCGCCTGCCTGGATGGCGGTGTTTTCCCTGGCCATGGGGGTGTTCGGGCTGTTGACGGCGGAGTACCTGCCGGCCAGCTTGTTGACGCCAATGGCGATGGACCTGGGCGTGTCCGAGGCGCTGGCGGGCCAGGCCGTGACCGTAACGGCAGTGGTGGCACTGTTTGCCGGGCTGCTGGTGCCCGGCCTCACGCGGGGCATCGACCGGCGCGTGGTGCTGCTGGGCTTCTCCGTGTTGATGATTGCCTCAAACCTGTTGGTGGCGTTCTCTTCAAGCCTGGCGGTGTTGTTGCTGATGCGCATCTTGCTGGGCATCGCCCTGGGTGGTTTCTGGAGCATGGCGGCCGCGGTGGCCATGCGCTTGGTGCCGGCGGTACTGCTGCCCCGTGCGCTGTCGATCATCTTCAGTGGTATTGCGGTGGGCACGGTGGTCGCCGTGCCGCTGGGCAGCTACCTCGGGGGGCTGTATGGCTGGCGCAGTGCGTTCGTTGCCGCCGCCGCCGTCGGTGGCGTGACGCTGGCATTCCAGCTGTTCACGCTGCCACGCCTGGCGCCCACGGGGGCCGCACGTCTGCGCACGATACTGGAGGTGTTGCTGCGCCCGGGTATTGCCATCGGCATGTTTGGCTGCGTGCTGGTACACACCGGGCACTTTGCGCTGTTCACCTACATCCGGCCATTCCTGGAAAGCACCACGGGCGTGGGCACCGAAGGGCTTGCCCTGATGCTGCTGGGGTTCGGTGCAGCCAACTTTGTTGGCACGCTGTTGGCCGGTTGGATGCTGGTGCGTTTTCCGCGTGGCACCCTGGTGTTGATGCCGGTGGCGGTGGGCGTCGCGGCGCTCGCCCTGGTGGTGTTGCCTGCGTCCCTGCCAGGGCAGGCAGCGCTGCTGATGCTGTGGGGCATGGCTTTTGGCGCAGTGCCCGTGGCGTGGTCGAACTGGGTAGCCCGCGCCGTGCCGGATCAAGCTGAAAGTGCGGGTGGCATGGTCGTGGCTTCGGTGCAGTCGGCCATCGCGGCAGGAGCGGCCGGTGGGGGCGCGATGTTCAGTCTCAGTGGCATAAGCGGGGTGTTTCTGGGGGCGGGGGTACTGATGCTGTTGGCTGCCTTGTTGATCGCACTACGCGTGCAGGTACCACGCGCCGACGCTGGCGTGGGCGTGGCGCTGCACCTGTGAGCTAGCTGATCAGGTTGGCCAGCAGCCACGCCGTGAAACTGCGCGCCAGCGGGTCGTGTTCGCTGTCGCGATGGGTCAGCAGCGCCCAGCTCGGCCCACGGATTGTCGCCTCCACCAAGGGCACGAGCAGGCCGTCTTGCTGCGCTTGGCGGCACAACAACTGGCTGACCAAGCCAATGCCTAGCCCGGTACATACGGCGTCCAGCAACAGGCCAGGGTCGGAGAAATTCAGCCCCTGGTCTTGTTGGCCCACATCAACCCCGGCTTCCACCGCCCAGTGGCTCCAATCCATTTCGCGCTCGCCGTGCAGGGTGGTGCGTTGCTCCCGGGGCTGTTCCAGTACACGCGGGTGACAGGCGGGAAACAAGCGATCGGTATGCAGCACCTTGAAGCTGCATTCGGCCTGGGAGCTGATGTCGTCGCGCACCGCCAGGTCGATGGTCTGGCTGGCCATGTCGGGCACTTCGTCGGTGCTGAAGATCCACAGGTCGACTTCCGGGTGTTGCCGGCGAAAATCCGCAAGCCGTGGCAACAGCCAGTGACGCGCAAAGGTGGGCGTGGTGTTGAGCACCAGCTGGTTGGGTTTGCGGTACTGGCCCAGGCGCCGCACGCCCACCGCCAGTTGCTGCAGCAGGGCCTGGGTGGTGCTGAGGAAGTCATGGCCGGCGTCGGTCAGGCTCACGCTGCGCCCGCTGCGAAAAAACAGCGGCTGCTCCAGGTACGCCTCCAGGCTGCGGATCTGCTGGCTGATCGCCGATTGGGTCAGGTGCAGTTCTTCGGCAGCCTTGTGGAAACTGCCTAGCCGGGCCGCGGCTTCAAAGCCGCGCAGGGTGCCAAGGGGCGGCCAGTGGTTGAGCATGCTGATAAGTTCCTCTAATCAGTTTTCTACAAAATCCATCGTTTGTCCGGCTTTGCAGCCCGCCATAGCATGTACGCCAAGACTCCGTGGGCAGTTTTCACTGAACACAATGACTTAACTAAAGGGTACTTGTCATGCAGCAGAATGCAATGCAAAGCAATGGTTGGTGGATGCCTGCGGAGTGGGCTCGGCACGCGGCGACCTGGATGGTGTGGCCACATAACCGCGCCTTGTGGGAAACCACCTGGGGCGTGACCCTGGTGCAGGTGCAGCAGGATTTTGCGCGGGTCGCCAATGCGATCGCCCGCTTCGAACCGGTGAAGATGCTGGTCGATCCGTCCGCAGTCGCGGGCGCCAAGGCCCTGTGCGGTCCTGGCATCGAACTGATCGAGCAGGCCGTCAACGACAGCTGGTGCCGCGACTCCGGCCCGAGCTTTGTCTGCCACCCGCAACTGGGTACGGCCGGGGTGAGCTGGCGCTTCAATGCCTGGGGTGGCAAGTCGGCCCATGACCTGGACGAAAGCCTGGCGCGCCGAGTGCTCAATCACCTGGGGCTGGAGTGCTTCGGCACGCCGCTGAGCAACGAAGGCGGGGCGATCCACGTGGACGGCGAGGGCACGTTGATCACCACCGAATCGGTGCTGCTCAACCCCAATCGCAACCCCGGCGTGACCAAGGCCGAGATGGAAGACATCTTCGCGCGGCTGCTGGGCATCAAGAAGACCATTTGGCTGCCCGGCGATCCGCACTACGTCACGGGCGACATGACCGACGGCCATGTCGACGGTGTCTGCGCCTTCGCCCGTCCCGGGGTGTTGCTGGTCGATGCGACCCATGATCAGGGCTCTGTCTACGCCGAAGTGGTGCGGGAAAACCGCCGCGCCCTGGAACTCGCCACCGATGCCCATGGCCGGCGTTTCGAGCTGATCGACTTGTATGAAGCCACCGACGCGGTCGACACCGAGGCCGAAGTGTTCTGCGCGTCCTATACCAACTTCTACATCGCCAACGGCGCAATCATCATGCCGGCCTATGGCATTGCCGCCGATCAGGTGGCGGCCGAGGTCCTGGCCGGGGCGTTCCCGGGGCGCGAAATCGTGCCGGTGCAGATCAACCACCTGGCCCATGGCGGCGGCGGCGTGCACTGCATCACCCAACAACAACCTGAGTGGGTGCAGCCATGAGCCTGCTGACGATTGCGACGACCCAGATGCCTTGCACCTGGGACTTGCCGGGCAACCTCGACCGTGCCGAGCAGTTGGTGCGAGAGGCGGCGGCGCAGGGCGCCCAGGTGATCCTGTTGCAGGAGCTGTTCGCCACGCCGTATTTCTGTATCGAACAGCATCACAAGCATCTGGCATTGGCCGAAGAGTACCAGCACAGCGGCGTGCTCAAACGCTTCGCTGCGTTGGCCAAGGAACTGGGCGTGGTGCTGCCGTTGAGCTGGTTCGAACAAGCTGGCAATGCGTTCTTCAATTCCCTGAGCGTGGCCGATGCCGACGGGCGCTTGCTCGGCGTGTACCGCAAGACCCATATCCCGAATGCCATCGGCTATCAGGAGAAGGAATATTTCAGCCCCGGCGATACCGGCTTTCGCGTGTGGGATACCGCTTTCGGGCGCCTGGGCGTGGGGATCTGCTGGGACCAGTGGTTTCCCGAAACCGCGCGTTGCCTGGCGTTGCAGGGCGCTGAAGTGCTGCTGTTTCCCACGGCCATCGGCTCGGAACCGGGCTGTGCGACCCTTGATTCCCGCGACCATTGGCAGATGACCATGCGCGGCCACGCGGCAGCGAACCTGTTGCCGGTGGTGGCGGCCAACCGCGTCGGGCGTGAAGTGGCGAGCACCGACACTGCTCTGCAAATGGACTTCTACGGTTCCTCGTTCATCTGCAACCACAAAGGCAAGTTGCTGGCCGAAGCCGACCGCGACACTACCGGCGTGCGGGTGCATCGCCTGGACTTGTCCGCCATGCGCGAAGACCGCCTGACCTGGGGCATCTTCCGCGACCGCCGCCCGGAAATGTACAGCGGCCTACTCACCTTGGATGGGCGCCCATCATGAAACGTCTATTGAGTTGCGTACTGATGCTCACGAGTGCCTGCACCTTGGCCGACGACAAAACCCTGAGGCTCTACAACTGGGCCGACTATTTTGCCGCCGACACCTTGGCCAAGTTCACGGCCGAGACCGGTATCCAGGTGATCTACGACGTAATGGATGGCAGCGAAACCCTGGAAGCCAAGCTGATGGCGGGCGGCAGCGGCTACGACCTGATCTTCCCGGGTGACACCGTGGCCGAGCGCCTGATGCGGGCCGGCAGCCTTCAGTCGTTGGACCCTGCCAAGCTCACCGCGCTGGGTGATATCGAACCGGGCTTACAAAAGCTGCGCACCCATTACGTCAATTCGAACAAGGCCACGGTGCCCTACACCTGGGGCACCATTGGCTTGACCTACAATACGCGGCAGATCGAGCAGCGCTTGCCAAATGCGCCGGTCAACAGCCTGGACCTGCTGTTCAAGCCTGAGCTGGCGGCCAAATTTGCCGATTGCGGCATCTCGCTGATCGACTCGCCGGACGAGGTGTTGGCCGTGGTGCTCAACTACCTGGGCCGCGACCCGCGCAGCGCCAAGCGTGAAGACCTGGCGGCGGCCAGCGACGTGTTGCTCAAGCTGCGCCCGTACATCCGCAAGTTCCAGTCGCAACCGGTGACCGATCTGGTCAACGGCAACCTGTGCCTGTCCCTGGGCTACAGCGGCGACATGACCCAGGCCCAGCGCGCCGCCGATGCGGCCGGCAAGCCGGTGACCTTTGGTTATCACATCCCCCGCGAAGGCACGACGGTGTGGATGGACACCATGGCCATTCCCGTCGATGCCAAGCACCCGGAATACGCCTACGCGTTTATCAACTTCGTGATGCGCCCGGAAAACATGGCCGCCATCACCAATTTCACCGGTTACCCCACGGCCAACGCCAAGGCCCGGCCGGAAGTGGAAGCCAGCATGCGCGACAACCCCGACATCTACCCGGACGCGGCCACGTTCGAGCGGTTGATCGCCGGCAAGGACATTCCCCAGGCGGACATGCGTGCACGGATGCGCGTGTGGACTAAATTCAAAACCCAGCAATGATCGCGCATTTTTGGACGCGCGAACGTTTGTAGTGAGCGAGCTTGCTCGCGCCGGAGTGTGCAGCGCTCCTGTTTGTGTGGGGCCGTTACGCCGCCGGCGCGGGGCAAGCCCGCTCACTACAAGCGAGTTTGGTCGCGTCCGTAGCGAGCGTTTTTCAATTCAATACCGTATGCAGGAACCACCATGCCAACCCGTCGTACCTTCATCAAACAAGCCAGCGTGGTCTGCGCCATGACAATGCTCACTCCCCACGTGCGGGCCGCCACAAAGGGCCGCTTCTACATGCCCGACGAGGGTGAAAAACACCGCCAGGCGTTCATTGCCTTTGGCGCCCAGGACGCCATCTGGGAAGACTTCACCGCCGACGTGCAGGCCGCGCTGGGCCGTATCGCCCGAGCGATTGCCCAATACGAACCGGTCACCTTGTTCTGCCGCGAAGACGAGCGCGCCCTCGCCGAGCAGCACTGCGGTACGCGCAACATCACCTTTGTGGAAGCCGAGCTGGACGACATCTGGATGCGTGACACCGGCGCCAATTTCGTCATCGACGGCACGGGCGGCCAGGCGGCGGTGGACTTCAACTTCAACGGCTGGGGCAACAAGCAGCAGCACGCAGACGACGCGCACGTGGCGGCCCTGGTTGCCGAAGAAACCGGTGCGCGCCACATTCGCAGTGAACTGGTGGGTGAGGGTGGTGCCATCGAGGTGGATGGGCTGGGCACCGGCATCATGACCGAAAGCAGCTGGATCAACCGCAATCGCAACCCCGACTGGAGCAAGGCCGACGTCGAAGCCGAACTCAAGGAGCGCCTGGGCTTGCGCAAGATCATCTGGCTGCCCGGCATCAAGGGCAAGGACATCACCGACGCTCACGTGGATTTCTACGCGCGCTTCGTCGCCCCGGGTGTGGTGCTGGCCAACCTCGACACCGACCCTGAGTCCTACGACCACAAGGTCACCCTGGCGCACCTGGACATCCTCAAGAACGCCACCGACGCCGACGGCCGGCCGCTGACCGTGCACACCGTGTCGCCGCCGCTGAACCCGCGCAAAAGCAAGTTCAGCCGAGGCAATGAGGATTTCGCGGCGGGGTACATCAATTACTTCGTGATCAACGGCGCGGTGATTGCGCCAGAGTTTGGCGATGCGGTGGCCGACCGCAAGGCGCTGGACCTGCTGTCGCAGCTCTACCCGAACCGCAGGGTGGTGCAGCTCAATATCGACGCGATCGCGGCAGGTGGCGGTGGCATTCACTGCGTGACCAACCACCAGCCGCTGGCTTAGTCGTCCTTTGCCAGCAGCACCCTGGCAAATTCGTCGGAGGCGATGAAGTCCAGGGTCTGGCGCAACTGCGCCGCGGCTTCGCGGCCGAACGCCTGATCGAAGCGTTCGGCCATTTTCAATGACACCTGCCGGGCCGTCGCGTGGGTCTGCACACCGGCCTCGGTCAGCAGCACGCGGCGGGTGCGGCGGTCCAGTTCGTCCACGCGCAACTCCACCAGCCCGTCACGCACCAGCGGCTTGAGCGTGTGGCCCAGGGCCGACAGGTCCATCACCAGGTTTTGTGCCAACTCACCCATCTTCGGCGTGCCGGCCTTGGCAATCTGGTTGAGCACTGCGTACTGGGTGGCTTTCAAACCGCAGGGGGCATACGCCTCGTCATAGATCTGGCCCAGGCGGCGCGACGTGCGACGCACGGCACCGTTCACACAGGCGCTGGGGCTCTCGGAGCAAGGCTTTGCAGCTTTCAAGGGCGGATACTCTCTGATACAAAAACGACGTGGCAATTATGCCGTTCGAACCCTTCAGGACAAGGCTTTTCGGCCGAATATGCCCTTCCAGATGAAGACTGAGACAGCTTGAAACAAATTAGTTGCGTACGCCACTAAATTCGATATCGTGGCGTATGCCTCTTTGTGACCCGGATGTCGTTGCAAATTCCCCAGGAAGCGCATGGGGCGAGGCGGAAAAAAGGCACGGCCCTGCCGGCTTGAACATCCAACCCCCTGTCTGGATCACCTCCTATGCTGAGCCTCGTGCGCATCGCGTTGCGGCGCCCCTATACCTTTCTGGTATTGGCCATTTTCATCCTGATCATCGGCCCGCTGGCGGCCTGGCGAACGCCAACCGACATCTTTCCGGAAATTCGCATCCCGGTGATTGCCGTGATCTGGCAGTACACCGGCTTGCCGCCGGACCAGATGGCGGGGCGTATCACCTCGCCGTTCGAGCGGGTGCTGACCACCACGGTCAACGACATCCGGCACATCGAAGCGCAGTCGATGAACGGCTACGGCATCGTGAAGATCTTCTTCCAGCCCGGGGTCAACATCAGTACCGCCAACGCCCAGGTGACCTCGGTGTCCCAGGCGATCCTGCGCCAACTGCCGCCGGGTACGGTGCCGCCGCTGGTGCTCAACTACAGCGCGTCCACCGTGCCCATCGTGCAGCTGGCCTTATCGGGCCCGGGCCTGAGTGAGCAGCAACTGGGCGATATCGGCATCAACTCCGTGCGCCTGATGCTCACCACCGTGCCGGGTGCGGCGCTGCCGTACCCGTTCGGCGGCAAGAGCCGGCAGGTGCAGATCGACCTCGACTCGGCGCGTATGCAAGCCCGTGGCCTGTCGGCGCAAGACGTCGCCACCGCCCTGGCCACCCAGAACCTGATCACCCCGGTGGGCACGCAAAAGATCGGCAGCTACGAGTTCAACCTGCAGTTGAACAACTCGCCGTCGGACTTCCATGACCTGGAAAACCTGCCGATCAAGACCGCCGACGGCACCACCGTGCTGATCCGTGACGTGGCCACGGTGCGCGACGGCAACCCGCCGCAAACCAACATCGTGCACGTGAACGGCAACCGTTCGGTGCTGCTGACCGTGCTCAAGACCGGTTCGGCCTCCACCCTGGGCGTGATCGCCGGGGTCAAGGACAAGCTGGCCGATAACAAAGCCGCCTTGCCGCCCAACCTGAACATCGACCTGATCGGCGACCAATCGCTGTTCGTGCGCTCGGCCATCGGCGGCGTGGCCCGTGAAGGCTTGATCGCGGCGGCGCTGACCAGCCTGATGATCCTGCTGTTCCTCGGCAGTTGGCGTTCCACCGTGATCATTGCCACGTCGATTCCCTTGGCGATCCTGGCCTCGATTGCGACGCTCTCGGCCTTGGGCGAAACCCTCAACATCATGACCCTTGGCGGCCTGGCGCTGGCCGTGGGGATCCTGGTGGACGACGCCACGGTGACCATCGAAAACATCAACTGGCACCTGGAGCAGGGCAAGCCGGTGGAGACGGCGATTCTCGACGGCGCGGCGCAGATCGTGACCCCGGCGTTCGTCTCGCTGCTGTGTATCTGCATCGTGTTCGTGCCGATGTTCTTCCTCGACGGCGTGGCGCGTTTCCTGTTCGTGCCGATGGCCGAAGCGGTGATCTTCGCGATGATCGCCTCGTTCATCCTGTCGCGGACCCTGGTGCCGACCCTCGCCAACTACCTGCTCAAGCCCCATGTGCACGGCGAAGACGGGCATGCGCCGTCGCGCAACCCGCTGGTGAAATTCCAGCGTGGGTTCGAGCGGCACTTTGAAGCGTTCCGCGAGCGCTACCATGGCGTGCTCGACAGCGCCTTGCACCATCGCCGCGCCGTGGTGGTGGGCTTGCTGGCGTTTGTCGCGGTGTCGTTTGCGCTGGTGCCGTTTTTGGGCCGCAACTTTTTCCCCGAGGTTGATTCCGGGCTGATCCTGCTGCACGTGCGTGCTCCGGTGGGCACACGGGTGGAAAGCAATGCGCATCTGATTGCCGACATCGAGAACTCGATCCGCCGCAAGATCCCGGGCGAAGACCTCAAGGCCCTGGTGGACAACATCGGCCTGTCCATCAGCGGCATCAACGTGGTGTACAACAACACCGGCACCGTGGGTTCCCAGGACAGCGACATCCAGATCAGCCTCAACGAAGGCCATCGTCCGACCGCTGAGTACATGCGTGAGCTGCGTGAAAGCCTGCCACGGGAATTCCCGAGTGCGGTGTTCTCGTTCCCGGCGTCGGACATCGTCGGGCAGATCCTCAACTTCGGTTCATCGGCACCGGTGGACGTGCAAGTCACCGGTAACAACCTGGCCGCCAACTTCACCTATGCCAGTGCATTGCTGCGGGATATTCGCCGCGTGCCCGGAGTGGTGGACGCGCGTATCCAGCAGTCCCGACAGTTGCCCACATTCAACATCGACGTGGACCGCACCCGCGCGCAATTGGTCGGCCTCACCGAGCGCGATGTGACCAACAGCCTGGTGGTCAACCTGGCCGGTTCCAGCCAGGTGGCGCCGACGTTCTGGTTGAACCCGGCCAACGGCATTTCCTACCCGATCGTCATGCAAACCCCGCAGTACAGCCTGGAAAGCCTGGCGGCCCTGCATAACCTGCCGCTCAGCGGCAGTGCCGGCGCGGCCACCGACCAGACCCTGGGCGGCCTGGCCAATATCCAGCGCAGCCACAGCAACTCGGTCATTACCCAGTCGGATATCCAGCCAGTGGTCGAAGTGCTCACCGCGATCCAGGGTCGTGACCTGGGCGCCGTGGCGGCCGATATCCAGAAGATCATCGCCGCCCACGCCAGTGAAGTGCCCACCGGTTCCAAGGTGCTGTTGCAGGGCCAGGTGCAGACCATGAACGCCGCGTTCAGCGGCTTGCTGTTTGGCCTGCTGGGGGCGGTGGTGCTGATCTACCTGTTGATCGTGGTCAACTTCCAGTCGTGGAGCGACCCGTTCGTGATCATCACCGCCTTGCCGGCCGCACTGGCGGGGATCGTGTGGATGCTGTTTGTCACCCATACACCGCTGTCGGTGCCGGCGCTGACGGGGGCGATCATGTGCATGGGCGTGGCCACCGCCAACGCCATCCTGGTGGTGAGCTTCTGCCGCGAGCGCCTGGCAGTGCATGGCGATGCCGTGCAGGCCGCATTGGAAGCCGGCTTTACCCGGCTGCGGCCGGTGTTGATGACCGCCATTTCGATGATCATCGGCATGGCGCCCATGGCCCTGGGCCTGGGGGAGGGCGGCGAGCAGAACGCGCCGCTCGGCCGTGCGGTGATTGGTGGCTTGGCGTTTGCCACCATCGCCACGCTGATTCTGGTTCCGCTGATTTTCAGTCTTGTCCACGGGCGTCGCCAGCACGCCACGCGGGCGACCACCGTTACCCAAGGGGTTTGACATGTCCGTTTCTCTTTCTAAACCGAAGTCTTCCCGTGGGCTGCTCTGGCTGATCGTCGGCGGGGTGGTGGTGGTTGCCATCGTGGGCGTGGGCATCGGCGTGCGCGCCAATGAGTCCCGTGACCTCAAGACCTGGACCGACGCGCAGGCGCTGCCCAGCGTCAAGCTGATCAAGCCGTTGGTGCAGGCCCAGGGCCCGGTGCTCAACCTGCCGGGGCGCATGGAAGCCTATTCCCGTGCGTCGATCTTTGCGCGGGTCAATGGCTACCTCAAATCCTGGAACGTCGACATCGGCACCCGGGTGAAAGCCGGCCAGGTGCTGGCTGAAATCGACACCCCGGAACTCGACCAGCAATTGCTGCAGGCCCGCGCTACCTTGGCCTCGGCCCAGGCCGATGCGCACCTTGCCGAAACCACCGCCAAGCGTTGGCAGGCGATGCTGGCGACCGATTCGGTGTCGCGCCAGGACGTGGACGAACGCACCGGCGACCTGACCGCCAAACAAGCCAAGGTGGCGGCGGCCAAGGCCAATGTCGACCAGTTGGTGGCAACCAAGGGCTTCCAGCGCCTGGTGGCGCCGTTTGCCGGCGTGGTCACCGCCCGCAGCACCGACGTGGGCGCACTGATCAGTGCCGGTGGCGCTGCCGGCAAAGAGCTGTTCGCGGTGGCCGACGTCAGCCGCCTGCGCGTGTACGTGCAGGTGCCACAGACCTTTTCGCCGCAGATCCGCGAAGGCACCACGGCGCGCCTGAGCGTGCCGGAATATCGCGGCGAAACTTTCACCGGCAAGGTGATCGCCACCGCCGACGCGGTCAATGCCGCCTCCGGCAGCACCCTGGTGCAACTGCTGGTGGACAACCCGGGCGGGCGCCTGCTGCCGGGCGGCTACACCAGCGTGCAGTTCGACTTGCCGGTGCAGGCCGATGTGCTGCGGGTGCCTTCCAGCGCCCTGGTGTTCGATGACCACGGCATGCGCGTCGCCACCCTCGACAGCACGGATCACGTGCGCTTCAAGACCGTCAGCATTTCCCGCGACTTTGGCGACAGCGTGGAAATTGCCAGCGGCCTGCAAGCGAACGAACGTGTGATCGACACACCGCCCGATGGCCTGGCCGACAACGATGCGGTGCAATTGGCGGCCGCTCCAGCCGAGGTCAAGCCCCATGGCTAAGCGCACTCTCTTCGGCCTGGTCGCCACCTTGAGCCTGGGGGCGTGCTCGTTGGCGCCGCCGCTCAAAGTGCCCGAAACCCCGGTGGCGGCACAGTTTCACACCCAGGGCCCGTGGACGGTCGGCGCGCCTAACGACCAGGCCAGCCGTGACGGCTGGTGGCACATCTACAACGACCCGCAACTGGACGCGATGCAGCAGCAGTTGCTGAAGAACAACCCCGACCTGAGTGCGGCATTGGCCCATTACGAGCAGTCCCAGGGCTATGTGGCCCAGGCGCGTTCGGGGCTGTTTCCGACAGTGTCGGCCATCGGCAACGGCCAGCGTATTCGCCAGTCCGACACCAAACCGCTGCGTTCGGCCACCTCGCCAAATGTCTACAACTCGGCCACCCTGGGCCTGGAAGTCGACTATGAAGTGGACCTGTGGGGCCGCGTGCGCGACACCGTCGCCGCCGGCACCAGCGACTCCGAAGCGGCCAAGGCCGACCTCGCCTCGGTGCGCCTGAGCCTGCAGGCGCAATTGGCCGACAGCTACATTCGCCTGCGCGGCATCGACTGGCAGAACCAACTGCTGGAACAGACCCGTGACGCGTACGCCAAAGCGTTGGGCCTGACCGAAGGCCTGCACGGCGGCGGGATTGTCTCCGGCCTCGACGTGGCACGGGCGCGCACGCAACTGTCCACGGTCAAGTCGCAATTGAGCCAGAGCCTGGTGCAGCGCGCGGTGCTGGAGCATTCGATTGCGGCGATGCTGGGGGAGTCGGCGTCGACCTATACGGTGGCGGTCAACGTTGCGCCGATTGCCTTGCCGAACGTGCCCACCGGCGTGCCGTCGAGCCTGCTGCAACGCCGGCCGGACATCGCCGCCGCCGAGCGCCGCATCGCCGCAGCCAATGCACGCATCGGTGTGGCCAAGGCCGCGTGGTTCCCGCAGATCACCCTGAGCGCCCAGGGCGGTTACCAGAGCGATGAGTTTGCGCGCCTGCTCAGCGCGCCGAACCTGTTCTGGGCCATCGGCCCATCACTGGTGGGCACGCTGTTCGACGGCGGCGCGCGCCAGGCTCAGGTCGACATTGCCAAGGCCGCTACCGATGAAGCCGCGGCCAAATACCGGGGCGTGGTGCTGGGGGCGTTCGAACAGGTGGAAGACAACCTCTCGCAGATCGCCGGGCTGGGCAGCGCCCTGGACGACCAGCGTGATGCAGCGGCGGCTGCGCAGTACGCCGAGGACCTTTCCACCGCGCGTTATCGCCAGGGCGCCGTGGCCTACCTCGATGTCGTGACCGCCCAAGTGGCGGCGCTGGAAGCCAAGCGCACGGTGTTGCAACTGCAAACCCAGCAATTGAGCGCTAATGTGGGCCTGATCAAGGCACTGGGTGGCGGCTGGAACGTGACGCAACTGGCGGCGTCGAACCCTATTCAACCCAAGGAGCAGTAACGATGACTGACTACGTACCCCCGAAAGTCTGGACCTGGGACACCGAAAGCGGCGGCACTTTCGCCAGCATCAACCGGCCTATCGCCGGAGCGACCCACGAGCAGGAATTGCCGGTGGGCAAGCACCCGTTGCAACTGTATTCACTGGCCACGCCCAACGGGCAAAAGGTCACCATCCTGCTCGAAGAGCTGCTGGCCCTGGGGCACAGCGGCGCGGAATACGACGCCTGGCTGATCAAGATCGGCGACGGCGACCAGTTCGGCAGCGGCTTTGTGGGCGTCAACCCGAACTCCAAGATTCCCGCACTGCTGGACCGCAGCGGCGCCACGCCGATCCGGGTGTTCGAGTCGGGGGCGATCCTGCAATATCTCGCGGAGAAGTTCGGTGCGTTCTTCCCTACCGAGCCGGCGGCACGTGCTGAATGCCTGTCGTGGCTGTTCTGGCAAATGGGCAGCGCGCCGTACCTGGGCGGTGGTTTCGGGCATTTCTATGCGTATGCACCGAGCAAGATGGAATACGCGATCAACCGCTTTGCCATGGAGACCAAGCGCCAGTTGGACGTGCTCGACCAGCGCTTGGCCGTGAGCGAATACATTGCCGGGGATGAGTACACGATTGCCGACATTGCGATCTGGCCTTGGTACGGCGGCCTGGTGAAGGGGCGGTTGTACGGCGCGGCTGAGTTCCTGTCGGTGAATGAATACAAGCATGTGCTGCGTTGGGCGGACGCCATCGAGGCACGGCCGGCCGTGCAGCGCGGGCGCAGGGTCAACCGGGTGTCCGGCGAACCGCATGAGCAACTGCGCGAGCGGCACGCCGCGAGTGACTTCGACGTTTAGGCATTGCGCTTGAGGGTGGTCAACTGCAGCGTCGTCCGGTGGCTGAAACCCAGGGCTTCATAGAGGCGGATGGCCGAGGTGTTGGTGGTGACAACGTGCAGGAACGGCACGGTGTCACGTGCGAGCATACGCTCGGCCAGCGCCGCTACCATCCGGCCGCCCAGGCCTTTGCCGCGGTGGCTGGCGGCGGTGCATACACCGCTGATCTCCACCGCGCCTTGCAACTGAAAGCGTTCGCCGGCCATGGCCACCAGTTCGGGGGCGCGCACGCCAATATAGTGCCCGCATTCCCGGGTACGAATTCCAAACGGCCCTGGCTGGGTCTGGGCTGCCAATGCGAGCATCTGATCGGTGTCGGCGGCGCCCAGGGCAATCCATTGCGCCCGGTTTTCCAACGCTGGTGTGACGAGCTGCGAGCAGGTGAATTGCTCCACGGTCGTCTGGTGGATGATCTGCCATTCGGAGGAGGGATGGACCGCCTGCGCGCTGGGCAATGCCACCACTTGGCCGGGTGTCGTCATCTTGGCCAATTGAACAAAGGCTTCGGCCGAGGGTTCGGCCAAGCCGGCAAAGGGCGTGACGTCGCAATGATAGAGCGCCGCCAGCGTGCCGGCATTGCCCAGGTGGGCGTGGCTCCCCGTCAGGCTGTGCCACACGGGGTTGTTCAAGGCGATGTCCAGTGGGGTCATGGCAGGGGCTCTGCAGGGATCAGGTGAGTGAACTCTACGGCCCGTGCGCTGTTGCGGCTATTGTCGCAAACGCCATTATTGAGACCGTTCACGCCATCACCTGCAGGCGCCTCGGTGCATCAGGTACACCGAGTCGAGGCCATCGCCGGCAAGCCAGCTCCTACAGGGTTGGGTTATCCAAAGTCGGTTGCGCGGGAAACGCTTTCCCAGGCGCTGATCTCGGCTTGCAACGCTGTGAGCTTGGCCGTCACATGCTCCACCGCGTCATTGCCCAGCAGCAAATGCGCCGGTGGCTCGGCGCTTGCCACCACCTGCATCATCGCCAGGGCCGCTTTTGCCGGGTCGCCGTCCTGTCGCCCGCTGCGGGCGTGCCGCGCCGCTCGTACGGCATCAAACGAGGCGTCGTAGTCGGCAATGCTGCGTTCGGCCCTGATCATCGAGCGCCCCGCCCAATCGGTGCGAAAGCCACCCGGTTCAATCGCGGTGACGTGAATACCGAACGGTTTCACCTCTTTGCCCAACGCCTCGGAGATGCCTTCCAGCGCAAACTTGCTGCCGTGGTACACGCCCAGGCCGGGGAAGGTGGTCAAGCCGCCCATCGAGGTGATGTTGAGAATATGCCCGCGACGGCGCTTGCGCATAAACGGCAGCACCGCCTGGATCATCGCCACCGCGCCGAACACGTTGACTTCAAATTGCTGGCGTACATCGTCCAGGGACGACTCTTCCAGCACGCCCTCAAAGCCGTAACCGGCGTTGTTGACCAGCACATCGATCGCGCCAACGTTCTTTTCGATCTCGGCCACCACGGCCGGGACAAACAGGCTGTCGGTGACATCCAGCAAGCGCGCAAAGGAGTAGCCGGGTTTGATCCGGTCGAACGCGTCGATGGCCTCCGGCGTGCGCACGGTGCCGACGACGCGCTCGCCGGCAGCCAACAAGGCCTCGGCCAGGGCTTTGCCGAAGCCGGAACTGATACCGGTGATAAGCCAGGTTTTCTGGGGTTGTGCAGGCATGGTGATCTCCCGTGAGTGTGCCTGGGATCTTTCTCCGTTAAGGCCAGGCACACAATCGGGCAGAAGCTGCTCAGGCTTTGAAGCCGTGCTTCACAATACCTACTTGTAGCGCTGCTCAAACACCGCCACTTGCTCGGGTTTGATCAGCTCGAAGGGCACCCAGACTTCCGGCTCGATGGGCTCACCCTTGATCATCCGGATGGCTGCCTGCACGGCCTGGGTCGCCTGGGCCTTGGGGTCCTGGAACACTGAAGCGGCAAGCTGGCCGCGTTTGATGGCCGCCAGACCGTCCGGCAAACCGTCGATGCCGATGATCGCCACGTCACCCTTGGCCTTGCCCGCCTGTTGCAACGCCATGGCGGCGCCGATGGCCATTTCGTCGTTGTTGGCGACGATGGCATCGAACTGTGTGCCCGCCAGCAGCCAGTTGCTGGTCAGGTCCATGCCCTTGTTGCGTTGCCATTCCGCGCTTTGCTGCTCCACCACCTTGATCCCGGGGAAGTCCTTGAGCACCTGCCTGGCGCCTTCGGTGCGGTCATGGGTGGCGTTTTGCGCGAGGTCGCCCATGATGATCGCCACGTTGCCCTTGCCACCGAGTTTTTCCGCGAGGTAGCGCATCTGCAACTGCCCGGCCTCGATGTCGTTGGAGGCCACGGTGACCACGCCCTTGGGCAGGGTGCGTTCATCCGGGTGGCGGTTGACGTACACCAGCGGCGTCTTCGCGGCGACGGCGGCGCGGGTCATGTTGGCGGTGGCGGCGGTGTCCACCGGCAACACGATCACGGCGTCGACCTTCTGATTGAGAAAGCCTTCGACCTGATTGAGCTGGCGCACCACGTCGCCCTGGGCGTCTTCGAACTGGATCTGCACATCTTGCTGTTTGGCGGCGGCTTCGAGGCCGGTGCGCACATAGGTCATGAAGTTATCGTCGACCCGGGCGATGCTCACGCCAATGCGGTAGGCGGCGAAGGTCCATTGGCTGAACAGCAGCAACAGCGTGGCAACGAGCAATGAATAGCGATGCATGAGGATGGTCCTTTTATTGTTATAGGGTGAAGGCCTGGCGGAAACGCTCCAGGGCCAATTCGCTGTCGCCACTGGCCCAGCCTTCGAGGCCGACCACGCCGGTGTAGCCCATGGTGTGCAAGGCCCTGGCGATGGCCGGGTAGTGGATTTCGCCGGTGCCGGGTTCCTTGCGGCCCGGCACATCGGCCACCTGGATTTCACCGATGGAATCGCCGGCGCGCTGGATCAGTTCAATCAGGTTTCCTTCGCCAATCTGCGCGTGGTACAGGTCCAGGTTCATCTTCAAGTGCGGGCTGCCCACGGCTTCGATCAGCGCCAGGGTATCGTCGGCACGGGCGAAGGGCGTGCCGGGGTGGTCGACCTCGGTGTTGAGGTTTTCCAGCAGGAACACGCGGTTGGCGTCCTCGCCCAGGCGGGCGATTTTTTCCAGCGTCTTGCAGGCGCTCAGCCACATGCGTCCGGTGGTCTGGCTGACCGGTTGCACGGGCAGGCCGCCTTCACCCAGGCCGGTGCCGTGCAAGTTGAGGCTGGGGCAGTTGAGTTGCTCGGCGACGCCAATGGATTCGCGGGCGCTGTCGAGCAACTGGCGGATGCCCTCGGGGTCGGTGAGGGTGCCGCTGATGTAGCCGGTCATGGAGGTGAAGTCAGCGCCCGTGGCGGCGAGGGCGCTGATGTCCTTGTCGGTCCAGTTCCAGATTTCCGCACTGAACCCCAATTGATGAATGCGCTTCACACGTTCGATGAAGGGGAGGTCGAGAAAGACCATCTCGGCGCTGATTGCCAGCTTGAAAGGGATCATGGGCGGGCGTCCTGTACGGCCACGGCCTTGCCGGTTTCGAATGATTCGATACAAGCGCGCGCAATCGCCAGGGCGGCGCGGGCGTCTTCGCCGCTGGCCATCGGCTTGGCACCCGTGCGCAGGCAGTCGGCGAAGTGGTTGAGTTCGGCGATGTAGGCGTCGCGCAGCAGGTCGGTGTCCATGCGCTGGGTGTCGGCCTGGATGCCCTGGGCCAGGTAGCGCACCAGGTCGGAATCGTTGAGGCTGCCCATGCTCAACATGCCCTCGCTGCCGAACACTTCGCCGCGCACGTCGTAGCCGTACACCGCCTGGAAGTTGGCTTCGGCAGTGGCGATGGCGCCGTTGTCGAAGCGGATCGCAACCACGGCAGTGTCGAGGAAACCTTTGCTTTTGAAGGCCGGGGCGATCAAGGCGTCGGCCATCACGTAGACCTGCACCGCTTCGGCCCCGGGGTTGAGATAACGCAGGGTGTCGAAGTCGTGGATCAGGGTTTCCAGGAAGATCACCCACTGCGGCGAAGCAGCCGGATTGTTCAGCGCCGGGTCACGGGTCAGCGAGCGCAGCAACTGCGGGGTGCCGATACGGCCGGCAGCGACATCGAGGTGGGCGGTGCGGAAGCTCTTGGCGAAACGCCGGTTGAAGCCGACCTGCAGCGGCACTCGGGCGTCGGCTGCAGCCGCGATGGCGCGGTCGGCTTCATCCAGGGTGATGGCCATGGGTTTTTCGCAGAAAACGCCCTTGCCGGCGCGGGCGGCGCTGATCACCAGTTCGGCATGGCTGCGGGCGGGGGCGGCGATGATCACGCCGTCGATGTCGGGGTCGTCGAGCAACTGTTGCGGGTCGGTGTAGACCTTGGCCACCCCCAATTCAGCGGCGAGGCGCGCGGCCTGGCCTGGAGTAGGGTCGGCAATCGCCACCAGGCTGGCGCCGGGGATGTGCCGCGCAGCAGTCAGGCCGTGGAAGCTGCCCATGCGACCGGCACCGATCAGACCTAGGCGGATGTTCTGTGTACTCATGAATTGACCCCTTCTTATTGTTGGCCTCAGGACGGTCCTGATGGGCAATGAGGTAGGAGCAAGGGCTGTGCCAATTCATAAACTACTGATATTTATCGATTAATTAATCTTTATAAACAAAAAGTGTTCATTTAAATGACATGTCTATACTGACATGTCGAAAATATGAACATGGGCACCCCGGATGAGCATGGCGTTCAGCGTACAAGACCTCGATTACCTCACGGCCCTGGGGCCAGCGGCGCTGAATGACGGCCCCGTTCCAGCCCTGGAGCAGGCGTGGCTGGCGTGCCTGTCGGGTGAGGTCGAGCGCCCGGATGGGGTGCGGCAGGTCATCTGGGATTCATGGCGGCGCAGTGTCGAGGCGGGGCTTGACCCGGCTGACAGCGCGTATCGCTTCGTCGCCGATGAAACCCTGGCCGCCACCCTGGCCGCCCACCGCGTCCTGATCGCCGCCGCCGCGCACGTCATGCACGGCCTGCTGGCCTACAACCCGCGCGGGCATATCAACCTCACCGATGCTCACGGCACCACCTTGTACTTCTGCGGGCTGGATATCACGCCGGTCGGCAGCCGCCTGCTGGAGTCGGTGCAGGGCACCAATTGCACCGGCCTGGCCCTGGCCGAAGACCGCCTGGTGTATGTGCTGGCCGAAGAAAACTTCGCCACGGGCTTGCGCCAACGCCGCATGCACTGCGCCGCCGCGCCGATCAAAAACGCCCAGGGCCAGACCCTGGCGATGCTGACCCTCACCGCCGAGCCTGGCTGGTTTCACTTCCATACCTTGGGCACCGTGCAGGCCGCAGCCGAAGCGGTGTCGCGGCAGATGGCGCTGCACGGTTTGCTGGAAGAGCAGCAAGCCGTGCTCGAAGTGCTCAACGAAGGCCTGGTGGTGCTGGATGAGCGCGGTTGCATCAAAGCGCTCAACCGTTACGCGCGGCAACTGTTCGGCGTGGGCCTGGAGCTGATCGGCAGCCCGTTCCAGTGTTTGGGCCGCAGCGAGTTGAGCGACGTGCTGGCCGAGCCGGTGCGCGACCTCGATTGCACTTTTCACCTGCAGGACCGTAGCCAGCTCGCCTGCCTGGTCTCGGTGTGCCCGCTGGAGCAGGGCGGGGTGATCGTCTCGCTGCGCGAGAACCGGCGTATCCGCGAGATTACCCGGCGCATCATCGGCACCCAGGCCCGCTACACCTTTGAGACCATCCAGGGCAGTTCGCGAGCGATCCAGGACGCCTTGCACCTGGGGCGCATCGCCAGTCGCAGCGATTCCACCACCTTGATCCTCGGCGAAAGCGGCACCGGCAAGGAGCTGTTCGCCCAGGCGATCCATAACGGCAGCGACCGTCATAAAGGCCCATTCGTTGCGGTCAACTGCGGCGCGATCCCACGGGACCTGGTGCAAAGCGAGCTGTTCGGGCATGTGGAAGGCGCGTTCACCGGCGCCACCCGTGGCGGTTCGGCGGGCAAGTTTGAGTTGGCGGATGGCGGCACCATCTTCCTGGATGAGATTGGCGACATGTCCTTCGATGCCCAGGTGAGTTTGTTGCGGGTGTTGCAGGAGGGGGAGGTCACCCGCGTGGGTGCGAAAAACTCGCGACGGGTGGATGTGCGCATCATTGCGGCCACCCATCGCAACCTGAGTCAGGCGGTGGCCGAGGGCGCCTTTCGCGAAGACCTCTACTACCGCCTCAACGTGCTGAACCTCACCGTGCCGCCGCTGCGTATGCGCCGCGAAGACATCCCGTTGCTGGCGCGGCATTTTCTTGCGCGCTTTGCTCGCTCATTGCGCAAATCGGTGCAGGGTTTTGCGCCGCAGGCGCTGGCGCTGCTGTCGGCCTACGGTTGGCCGGGCAATGTGCGCGAATTGGAAAACAGTATCGAACGGGCGACCAACCTGGCCACGGGTGAGTTGATCCAGGTGAGCGACCTGCCACTGGAGACACGCCACCGGGCGCCGGCACGCGCCTATGAGCCGCAGCCCGCGCAAGACCTGAGCAGCCATGAAATGCAGGCGATTGCGGCGGCCTTGCAGAGCACCGGGGGCAATATCCGTTTGGCTGCGCGACAGCTCAATGTGTCGCGGGGCGGGCTGTACAACAAGATGAGCCGTTTGGGCCTGAACGCCGCCGACTTCCGAACAAGCGCCCCAACCCCGTAGGAGCCGGCTTGCCGGCGATGAGGCCCTTGATTTCAATGCATGCCTTGAGGTCGCCATCGCCGGCAAGTCGGCGCCTACAGGGGTTTGAGTTGCTTCCAGTCGATGCCGAAGCGCGCCAGGTATTTGCGCAGGCGGTCTGCGTCGTTCGGCTGGGCCTTGGCTTGGCGCGATACGCCGAACAGGCGGCGGCCGGCGTCGGAGAGGCTGTCGGCCTGCAGGCATACGTCGATTACCGCCTTGAGTTGCAACTGGTCGAACAGGTCCAGGTCGTCTGGCAGAAAGGCCTGCGGTTCGGACAGTCCCCAGGCGTAACGCAGGCGCCGGATCTCTTCTTCGACTTGGGCTTCATCGATGCGCCCGCTGTCGGCCAGGGTGGCCATGCGGGTGATTGACGCCGACAGCTCACGAAAGTTGCCCAGCCACGCCGCTTCGCTGGAGCTGGCGAACGCCAGGTAGCGGCGGCGTGCTTCCAGGTTGAAGCGCACGCGGCGGCCTTGTTCGCGGGCATGGCGTTCCAGCTCGAAGTCGATGTTCGGCTCGATGTCTTCCCGTCGGCCCGCCAGGCCGGGCAGGTCGAATGTCCACAGGTTGATCCGCGCATACAGGTCTTCGCGAAACAGTCCCTCGGCCACGCGCCCGCGCAGGTCGCGGTGGGTGCCGGCGATGATCAGGAAGTCGCTGGCCACTTCGCGGTCGGCACCCATGGGATAGAAGCGTTTTTCTTCGATGGCCTTGAGCAGCATCGCCTGTTCGTCCAGGCCCAGCTCGCCGATTTCATCAAGGAACAACATGCCGCCGTCCGCCGCACGCAGCAGGCCGTCGCGGGCGTTTTGCGCGCCGGTGAAGGCGCCTTTGATATGCCCGAACAACGCCGACATCGCGCCGTCGCCGCGCAGGGTGGCGCAGTTCACTTCGACGAAGCGCCCCTGCACTTGATGGCGGCTGCGCTTGAGCTCAAAGATGCGCCGGGCCAGGAAGGATTTGCCGGCGCCCGTGGGGCCAATCAGCAGCATGGGCGCGGTGGAACGCACGGCCACCCGTTCGATCTGTTCGATGGAGGCATTGAACGCGCTGTTGCGCGTGGCGATCCCGGATTTCAGGAAGGCCAGGCCCTCCAGGCGCTGATGGGCAAAGCGCGAGGCAATGCGGTCGTAGCGCGACAGGTCGAGGTCGATCAGGGTGTGGGTGCCGGTGGCGGGCGCCGTTTCATCCCGGCGGCGCGTGGGGGAGGTCTGGACCAGCCGCGCCGGCAGGTTGCGCGCCTCGGTCAGCAGGAACCAGCAGATTTGCGCCACGTGGGTGCCGGTGGTGATGTGGACCAGGTAGTCCTCGTGCTCGGTGTCGAAGCGGTAGTTGGCGGTGAAGTCGTGCAGGGCGCCGTACACTTCTTCGAAATCCCAGGGGTTGTTCAGCGGCATCGGGTGCAGGCGCACGTCGGTGTGCGGCGAGACTTGCCCGATGTCGGCGCGTATGCGCTCGGCAATGCTGACGTCGCGGGCGTCGATGTCGTGGATCAGTTCCAGGCGATCAATCTGCAGGTCGTCCTGCTGGCACAAGCCAACGCTGGGGCGCCAATGGTTCCAGCGATTGGCGCCCTTGCCGACGCGATCCAGCTTGGAACCGATAAACCCGATGGCGACCGTGCGCTTGTGCTTCATGGATAGACCAAAATATAAGGAACGATAGGTAAGGATATGGATGTGATGAAAGGCCTGTCATGGCTTTTTCGTAGAACTTTCTCGGTTAAATAGAAATATCTATTAAAAACAATTAGTTAAAAATTTTATGTGAACTTTCTGAATATCTGGCATGACCGCTGCTATATCCCAACCAACGCCGCAGTGACGGCTTTCAAGAAAAGAATCGAGATCATGCAAGAGAAGACCTACCAACTGCTGGAAGTGGCCAACGGCAAGCCGATCAAACTCTGGACCCAAGGCGTGCCTGTGGAACCCGAGGCCCGCCAGCAATTGATGAACACCGCCCAGATGCCCTTCATCTTCAAACACCTGGCGGTGATGCCGGATGTGCACCTGGGCAAGGGGTCGACCATTGGCAGTGTGATCCCCACCGTGGGGGCGATCATTCCTGCGGCGGTGGGGGTGGACATCGGTTGCGGCATGATCGCCGCGCGCACCACGTTGATGGCCGGCGACTTGCCCGACAACCTGTTTGGCCTGCGCTGCGCCATCGAGGCCGCCGTGCCCCATGGCCGCACCCGCAGCCGGAAAGGTCGCGACAAAGGTGCCTGGGAAGATGTACCGGCCGAGGCGGATCAGGTGTGGGCGGCGTTGCACCCACGCTTCAAGGCGATCACCGACAAGTACCCGCAATTGGAACGCGCCAACCACCGCCAGCACCTGGGCACGTTGGGTACTGGCAACCACTTTGTCGAGGTATGCCTGGATGAAGCCAACCGTGTCTGGTTCATGTTGCACAGCGGCTCCCGTGGCGTCGGTAACGCGATCGGTAACTTGTTTATCCAGCTGGCCCAGGCCGATATGCGCCAGCATATCGCCAACTTGCCGGACCGCGACTTGGCGTATTTCGAAGAAGGCAGCCAGCACTTCGATGACTACGTAGAAGCCGTGGGCTGGGCCCAGGATTTTGCCCGGCAGAACCGCGAGTTGATGATGCGCGCGGTGGTGCAGGCCACGCGCCAGGTGATCAAGAAGCCGTTTGAAGTGGCCCTGGAAGCCGTGAACTGCCATCACAACTATGTGCAGAAAGAGCGGCATTTTGGCGAAGAGGTGCTGGTCACGCGCAAAGGCGCGGTGTCGGCGAAAAAAGGCGAACTGGGGATTATCCCGGGCTCCATGGGCGCCAAGAGCTTCATCGTGCGCGGCCTGGGTAACGAAGAGTCGTTCTGCTCCTGCAGCCACGGTGCCGGCCGCACCATGAGCCGCACCAAGGCGAAGAACACCTTCACTGTGGCCGATCAGGTGCGTGCGACGGCCCATGTGGAATGCCGCAAGGACGCCGATGTGATTGATGAAATACCGATGGCCTACAAGGACATCGATCAGGTCATGCACGCCCAGCGCGAGCTGGTAGAAGTGCTGCACACCTTGCGCCAAGTGGTGTGTGTCAAAGGATAAGAGGGGAATCAGGATGGAAAGGGAAGAGCGTCACCCACTCTGCGACACCATGCGTGCGCGGGTGTTGCAAGAGCTGGAAAGGATCGAGCGCGAGCGCAATGTCACGGTGTTGTACGCCTGTGAGTCCGGCAGCCGAGCCTGGGGCTTTGCCTCCACCGACAGTGACTACGATGTGCGCTTTGTCTATGTGGAGAAGCCCGACTGGTTCGTGCAGGTGGACACGCCACGGGACGTGATCGAGCGCCCGCTGGATGACGAGCTGGATATCAGCGGTTGGGAACTGCGCAAAACCTTGGGGCTGCTGCGCAAATCCAATCCCACGTTGCTGGAATGGCTGGATTCGCCGCTGGTGTATCGCCAGGACGCTACCGCCACTGCGCAACTGCGTGGGTTGGCCGAGGCGTTCTACAGCCCGCCGGCTGCGCGCAGTCATTACTTGTCGATGGCCAAGAAGAATTTTCGCGGTTACCTGCAAGGCGATTCGGTGCGTTTCAAGAAGTACTTCTACGTGCTGCGCCCGTTACTCGCGGTGCGTTGGATCGACCTGGGCCTGGGCCGCCCGCCGATGACCTTTGCCGACCTCCTGGGGACGGTGGATGACGCGCAACTGTTGGATGAAGTAGCGGCCCTGCTGGTGTTGAAACGCAATGCCGACGAGGCGGCCTACGGGCCACGGCGCCCTGCATTGCATGCCTATATCCAGCGTGAACTGGAACGCCAGGTGCCGTCATTGCCACGCACCCACGCAGACTCACAACAACTGGATGACTATCTGCGCAGCACGGTCAAACACTTTGCATAAGGACATACGAAATGATTGAGCTCGATGGCGCCATGGGCGGTGGGCAGGTATTGCGCAGCGGCTTGAGCCTGGCGATGGTCACCGGGCAGGGCCTGCACATTCGAAACATCCGCGCCAAGCGCAGTCGGCCGGGGTTGATGCGTCAACACCTGACCGCCGTGCTGGCGGCGGCCCAAGTGTGCGGTGCCAAAGTGGAAGGTGCCGAGTTGGGCTCCCAGACGCTGCGCTTTGAACCGGGCGCGATTCAGGGCGGCGAATACCGCTTCAGCATCGGCACTGCCGGCAGTTGCACCCTGGTGCTGCAAACCTTGCTCCCAGCGTTGTTGCGCGCACCGACCGCCAGCCGCGTGACGATTTGCGGTGGCACCCACAACCCATTGGCGCCGCCGGTGGATTTCCTGCAACGGGCCTGGCTGCCGTTGTTGCGCCGCATGGGGGGGCGCATTGAACTGAGCCTGAATCGGTATGGGTTTGCCCCGGCAGGCGGTGGCGAACTGGAGGCCTTTATCCAGCCCTCTGAACTCGCGCCACTGCACCTGATGCAGCGCGGCAAGTTGCTGGAGTCACGCGCCATTGCCCTGAACGCCGGACTGCCCGCCGAGGTCAGCGAGCGTGAACTCAAGCGTGTGGGCCAGCGCCTGGGGTTCGACGACGCGCAACTGCTTTCAGTAGCCATCGACCCGGAACAAGGCCCCGGTAACCTGCTGATGCTGGAGTATGTACACGAACACGTCACCGAGGTGTTCAGCGCCTTCGGCATGCACAGGCTGCGTGCCGAAAAGGTGGCTGACCAGGCCATCGAGCAGGCGCAGGAATGGCGTTGCACGCAGACGGCAGTGGGTGAACATTTGGCCGATCAACTGCTGCTGCCAATGGCAATGGCCGGTGGTGGCAGTTTTACCACGCCGCACATGAGCGACCACTTGCACAGCAATATGCAGGTGATCCAGCGCTTCCTGCCGGTGACGATTGATAGCCATGTGCTGGAAGAGGGCGGGTTGAAAATCGAGTGCCGCGCGCTTTAAAGGTTCTCCGAGGTCACGATCTGCGGCGCAATGTACATCCGGTGCCGCACCGGGTCGAAGGTCTCGGCGGTCTGCAAATCCACCAGCAATTCGATCAGCGCCGTGGCCGTCTGGCGCGGTTGTGAATCCATCACCACATCGATCAGGCCTTGGCGCAACGCCTGGCGTGACAGGTCGGTGGACTCCTGCAGGATGCAGCACAGCGCCGGCCGCTTGGGCAACTGCGCCAGGGCGCTGATGATGCCGTCTCCGCCGCCGCCCACGACGCACAGGCCGCGCAGGTCTGTGTGCCGGGCGATGAGGTCGAGGGTGGCCTCTTCGGTGATGTCGCTGTTGTCCAGGTTGATCAGCGGTTCCAGTGGCTTGAGCCCCGGCGCGTGTTCGGCCAGGTAACTGTGCAAGCCTTCGACCCGCGCCTGGTGGCCGAGGAAGCGATGGCCGCCTAACAGAATCCCCACGCTGCCTTTGCGCGCCCCACAGGTGCGGGCCAGCAACCAGCCCATGGTGCGCCCGACCACATGGTTGTCCTGGCCCACGTAGGGTTCGGCGGCGTGCTCGTGGATATCCGAGAGCAGCGCCACCACCGGCACGCCGGCTTCGCGGATTTGCGCCAATGTGGCGTTGATCAGTGGGTGGGCAAAGCTGACCACGGCGAGGGCGTCGCATTGCACGGCCAGGTGTTCGATCTGGGCGGCGATCACGCTTGGCGTGCGATCCACGATGTACTCGAACTGGCAGCTGAGGTTGGCACCGGCATGACGCTGCGCCGCCTCGCCAATCGCCTGCGCCAGGCTGGCGTAGAACGCCTGGGCGGTGGCCAGCAGCAAGATGCCGAAGCGATACGTGGGGCGACGTTCACGAATGCGCTGGCCGATCAGCCGCGCGGCAAAATAACCCACGGCTTCGGCCGCCTGGAACACCTGTTCGGCAGTCTGCGGGTTGACCGGCGCCCGTGCATTCAACACCCGGTCCACAGTCGCCACGCTGAGCCCCGCATGAGCAGCAACGGTGGCGATGGTCGGGCGTTTACTGTTGTTCATCTGAACCCCCGAAGTTTGTAGTGAGCGGGCTTGCCCCGCGCCGCGTTGTATCAGACAAGTTTGAGGCGCCAGGCATACCAAGGCGCGTGCAAGCACCACGTGATAGAAAACTATCAAGCCCCACCGCGCCTGGATGATAGCTTGATAGGGAATGGATTCAAGGCCTTGAGGGTGAATTACCCGTTCTCTATCGTGGGTTTCGCAAAGCCCCTGAAACCCACGCTTGCGGAGAACAATAACAATGCCTCAACCCACCCGACGCGACTACAGCCTCACCGGCCCCGAAGCGGCCCGCGCGGCCGAAAAAGGCCTGGTGTCAGCGAGCTGGTACCAATCGCCGATTGCCCGTAAACGCATGAAGGAACTGATGCAGCGCCGCGACGGCCCGGCCTTGCGCGACACCGCCCTGTGGGTGGCCACACTGTTCGCCACCGGTTTTGGCGGCTACTGGTTCTGGGGCACCTGGGCCTGCGTGCCGTTCTTCATGGCCTATGGCGTGCTGTACGGCACCGCCTCCAACCCGCGCTGGCACGAGACCGGCCACGGCACGGCGTTCAAGACGCGCTGGATGAACGACGGGCTGTATCAGGTCGCCAGCTTCATGTGCATTTTCGAACCCCATGTGTGGCGCTGGAGCCATGCGCGGCACCACACCGACACCATCGTGGTGGGTCGCGATCCGGAGATCGTCGAACCGCGTCCGCCCAGCTTCCTGATGATGTTCCTGAGCCTGTTCAACCTGCCCCTGGCCTGGAAAACCTTCAGCGGCGTGGCGCGCCATGCCGTCGGCAAGATGAGTGCCCAGGAGGCCGATTTCATCCCTGAATCCGAATGGCCCAAGGTGTTCCGTGCGGCGCGGATCTGGGTGGGTATCTATGCCGTGATCATCGGCGCCGCGCTGTATCTACACAGTTGGCTGCCGCTGATGCTGGTGGGCCTGCCGAGCCTTTACGGTGCCTGGCTCGGCTACCTGTTTGGCCTCACTCAACACGTCGGCCTGGCCGAAGACGTGCTCGACCACCGCAGCAACTGCCGCACGATCTACATGAACCGCGTGCTGCGTTTTATCTACATGGACATGAACTACCACCTCGAACACCACATGTACCCGATGGTGCCGTACCACGCCCTGGCCCAGTTGCACGACGAGATCCGCAACGACTGCCCGCCGCCCTACGCCAACCTGCTGGAGGCCTACAAGGAAATCCTCCCGACCATCTGGCGCCAGCGCCGCGACCCGAATTACTTCATCCAACGCCCGAGCCCTTGTAGTGAGCGAGCTTGTCGAGGCGTCGAACCGTCGCGCTGGGCCGCGCAGCAGCCCCAATAACGCCACCGCGTTTTTCCAGACAAATTCCGACCGTCGATCTTGGGGCCGCTTCGCAGCCCAGCGGGAGCGAGCTCCCTCGCCACAAGGTCAGCCGGTCACCCGGAGACAAATACCATGAACGACCAATGGATCGACGTCTGCGCCGTGGGCGAAATAGACGAAGAAGACGTGCTGCGCTTCGACCACGGGCCGCACACCTACGCGGTTTACCGCTCGGCCGACAATGAATTCTTCGCCACGGCGGGCCTGTGCACCCACGAGAAAATCCACCTCGCCGACGGCCTGGTGATGGACCACATCATCGAGTGCCCCAAGCACAACGGGCGCTTCGATTACCGCACGGGCAAGGCCCTGGGCGCGCCGGTATGCGTCAACCTCAAGACCTATCCGGTGCGGGTCGAAGCGGGGCGAGTGCTGCTCGCTGTCATGGCCTGATAATGAATGCACCCCTGATTATTGTCGGTGCCGGCCATGCCGGTGGCCGTGCGGCGCTGACCCTGCGCGAAGAGGGCTACACCGGGCGCCTGATCCTGATCGGCGATGAAGCGCACGTGCCCTACGAACGACCGCCACTCTCCAAGGGCTTGTTGCAGGGCACCACGGACCTGGCCGGGTGCAGCCTGCTCAACAGCGAGCGACTCGCCGAATTGGGCATCGAGCATCTTGCCGGTCACCCGGTGAGCCGGTTGGAGCCTTCGCAACATCGCCTGCAATTGGCTGACGGCCAGTGGTTGCCTTACGCCGGGCTGTTGCTGGCGACCGGGGGCAGGGCACGGCGTCTGCCCCAGGAACAGGCCAATGTGTTTTACCTGCGCACCCATGATGAAGCCCTGGCCTTACGCAGCGCGCTGAACCCCGGCACGCGGCTGGTGGTGGTCGGTGGCGGCTTTATCGGCCTGGAAGTGGCGGCGACCGCACGTGGGCTTGGCTGTGAAGTCACGGTGCTGGAGGCCGGGCCACGGCTGGCGGGCCGCGTGCTGCCACCCGTTATCTCGCAGGCGCTGTTGGACCTGCATCGCGAACACGGCGTGGACGTGCGATTGAATGTGGCGCTGGAATCCATCCAGGCCGACGGCGTGTTGCTGGTCGACGGGCAACGCTTGCCCTGCGAGCGCGTCGTGGTCGGTATTGGCATGCAGCCGAATATGGAACTGGCCGCCGCCGCAGGGCTGGAGGTGGGGCAGGGTATCCGTGTCGATGACTATCTGCGTACCAGTGCGCCCAACATTTATGCGGCGGGTGATGTGTGTGAGTTTCGCCTGGAGGGCCTCTATCAGCGCCAGGAGACCTGGCGCAACGCCGAGGCTCAGGGGCGGCATGCGGCGTTGAATCTGTTGGGGCGTGAAGTGCCGTTCGAAACGATCCCGGGTTTCTGGTCCGATCAGTACGACTGGGGCTTGCAGACCGTGGGGGTGCTGACGCCGTTGATGATCAGCCGCCCACTGGCGGGAGGCGGCATGCTGCTGTTTTACCTGGATGCCGATCAGCGTTTGCAAGGTGCCTGCGGCTGGGCCCAGGGCAACGGCGTGGCCAAGGACATCAAGCTGTGCGAACGCCTGATCACCGCACGGACTGCCCTCGACGCCGCCACGCTGGCCGATCCCGGGCAGTCCCTCAAACACCTGCTGCGAGGCTGATATGCGCCAATTCCTGGTATTCCAATCCCTATGGGCCATGCAAACCGAACCCGGCCCGCTGGAGGCGCAACTCGACCGCATCAAGGCTGCCGGTTTCGACGGCGTCACCGACCACTACTGGAAGCCCGCCGACGTTGCCCGGCTGCACGCGGCGGCCACGGCCAGGGGCTTGCAGATCGAAGGCCAGCTGTTCCCACAAAGCGTCGACGACCTGGCCGCAGCGTTGGACGTGATCAGCCGCCATGGTTGCCATCACCTCACGCTGCAAGCCGACGTGCGCCCGCGCACCCAAAGCGAAGCCGCGCGCTTGGTGGAAGGCTGGCAGCGATTGGCCGAGCAGGTGGACTTTCCGGTACTGCTGGAAACCCATCGCTATCGCCTGACCAACGACCTGCTGTTCACCCTCGACCTGCTGGCGCAAATGCCCGACTTGAAACTGCTGGCCGACCTGTCCCACTACGTGGTCGGGCGTGAGTTGCCCGAACCTGGCGCGCTTGAAGACGACGAACAGATCCGCACAATCCTGCGCCATAGCTGGGGCTTTCATGGCCGCGTAGCCAGCAGCGAGCAGGTGCAGGTTTCGTTGGAGTTCCCCCAGCACCAGGCCTGGGTGCAGCGGTTTACCGAGTGGTGGCGCTACGGGATCAGCGACTGGCTGGCGCGCCCCGACACGCCGCAGAGCTTGTCCTTCACCTGCGAACTCGGCCCGCCGCCCTATGCGATCACCGGCGCCGATGGCCACGAGATCAGTGATCGCTGGGCCGAAGCCTTGAAACTGCAGGCACTGATTCGCAACCTATGGCACCGCTGCACCGAGACCTCGTAGGAGCCGGCTTGCCGGCGATGGCGCCCGTAAAATCGCCATCGGATCTGCTAATCTGCCCGGGTCTTTAGCCCCCAGCCCGGACTCTCACCATGTCGACATCCTCTGTTCAGCCGCCCCTGGAACCGCAATCCGTCTGCCACCCCATCACCAGCAGCGCCATCTTCATGGTCGCCACCCTTGCCCCCGGCAGTGAAGACACGGTGCGTGGCTGGTGCGCCGACATCGCCGGGCTGGTGCGTTCGGTGGGCAAGCGCGTGCCGGCGGGCAACCTCACGTGTGTGTGCGGGTTCGGTTCGGACGCATGGGACCGCTTGTTCGGCGCGCCACGCCCGGCCGCGCTGCACCCGTTCCGCGAATTCGGTGTGCCAGGGCGCCTGGCGGTGTCGACACCGGGGGATATCCTGCTGCACATCCGCGCCGAGCAGATGGACCTGTGCTTCGAACTGGCCACCCATCTCATGGCGGCCCTGGGCGACGCGGTGAAGGTGGTGGATGAGGTGCAGGGTTTCCGCTACTTCGATATGCGCAGCATCATCGGCTTTGTCGACGGCACCGAAAACCCGGTGGGGCGCAAGGCCGAGGGTTTCACCATCGTGGGGGACGAAGACCGCGAATTCCGCGGCGGCAGCTATGTGCTGGTGCAGAAGTACCTGCACAACATGACGGCCTGGAACGGCCTGACGGTGGAGGCCCAGGAGAAGGTGATCGGGCGCACCAAGTTGTCGGATATCGAATTGGACGAGGAAGCCAAGCCGAGCAACTCCCACAGCGCGCTCACCGTCATCACGGACGAGAACGGTGAAGAAGTGAAGATCCTGCGCGACAACATGCCCTTCGGCCGGCCGGGGGCAGGGGAGTTCGGCACCTATTTCATTGGGTATGCACGTTCGCCGCAGCCGTTGGAATTGATGCTGGAGAACATGTTCGTCGGCCGCCCGGTGGGCAATTACGACCGCTTGCTGGATTTCAGCACGGCAGTCACGGGCGGGTTGTTCTTCGTGCCCTCGGCCGACCTGCTCGAAGAGCTGGCCGACCGCTAACCACAATCCCCTGTAGGAGTCAGCTCAGCAGGCCGGTGCTGACTGCCACAATCAGGAATACCCCGAGCAACGCGCGGTAGATCACGAACGGCCAGGTAGAGAACCGCTCCAGGAACTTCATCAGGCCCCAGATCGCGAAGAACGCCGAGACGCTCGCCACCACCAGCCCGAAGATCAGGTGCGGCCAGGCGTGGGCCGGCATGTCCGCATGCAACAACACCCACAGTTCCTTCAAGCCGGCGAGGGCGATGGCCGGCAGGCCCAGCAGGAAGGAGAAACGCGCGGCTTCTTCACGCTTGAAGTTGAGGAACAGCGCGGCGGTGAGGGTGGAGCCGGAACGCGACACGCCCGGGATCAGCGCGCCAATTTGTGCAATACCCACGATCAACGCATCGCGCAGGCGCATTTCGCTCACCTCGCGGGTGTGGCGTGCGCGCACTTCGGCCACGGCCAGCAACACCGCCATGACCACGCAGGAAATGCCGATCACCATCAACCCGCGCAACGGCGAGTTGCAGGCGTTCAGGGTTGAGGACAGCGCAAGGCCGGCAATCCCGATCGGGATGGTCGCCAGCACAATCGCCACCGCCAGCTTGAACCAGCGGTCGTTGTAGTCGCCCCGGCGCACCGCGCCGATGCTGCCGGTGGTCACCTGGCGCACATCACGCCAGAAGTAACTGACCACCGCCGCCAGCGCCGCCAGCTGCATGGCCGCCGAAAACGCCGAGCCCGGGTCTTGCCAGCCGAGCAGGGCCGGCACCACCCGCATGTGGGCCGTGGACGACACCGGCAACAACTCGGTAATGCCCTGGATCACGCCCAGGATGAAGATCTGCAGGTAATCCAGGGAGGCAAAGCCCACATCCAGGCCGGCGGTACAGACGTTGGTCAAAATACATGTCCTTAAAATGAATAACCATGCAGTGAGCGGGCTCGCCCCGCGCCGCGTCGGTCCAGACACCGCACACTCATGGGAGAAACCCGGAACCTGGTATGGCGCCGCGCGGGGCAAGCCCGCTCACTACAATTTTGGGGAAGTTTATTCTAAATGTTTCAGGATTTTGGACGGGGCCAGGTAAATCCGCAATCGGTTCAGCAAACAGAAAGGTTATGCAATGTATTGGCCTGCGCAGGGCTTTTGTGAACAATGGCGCCCTGCGTTTTTTGACCGAGAGCCCCATGCCTGAAACCACCGTCGAATTGATCCAGACCGGCCCCGACGCCTTGGAGTTGATCCGCAATCTCTACCAGTACTACGCCTATGAGTCCTCCGACTGGGAACAGGAAGATGTCGAGTCCGACGGGCGCTTCTATATCCACGACGAGCACCTGGTGCGCTACTGGGAAGACCCGCAATGGAGCGCCCACCTGCTGCTGGTGGAGGGTTACATCGCCGGCTTCCTGCTGATCGAAGGCAGCGAGTTGCCGGGTGTCGACGCCCTGGAACTGGCCGATCTGTTCATTCTCAAGCGCTACCGGCGCAAAGGCATTGGCCGCGCCATCGCCACCCAAGTGCTGTGCAGCGGCGAGCGCAATTGGCTGGTGCGTTTCTATGACCAGGACGAAGTGTCCCAGGCGTTCTGGCGCACGGTGCTGGACAACCTGCCGCGCCCGGTGCAAGCCCTGGAACTGGACGATGACCCGCAGCTGGTCAATTACCTGATTACGCGGGTGGCGCTGCATTGAGGATTGGCGGGTTCATCTAAAAGAGGCTTCGGCCTCTTTTTTTTGTCTGCGTTTCGGCCCATTCGCTGTAGCTGTCTCTGACTTTAATGTTTTTAAATGCATAAAAAAACATTTACAAGCAGGGTGCATGCTGTGAATATGTCCCGGCGAATTTAAAAAAACAAAAATCATCCGCGGCCATGACCTCGCTCAGGCCATAACAATAACGACCTAACACAGGCTTGAAGCCGGCTCCTGCCCCTGGCCGGTCTTTTCAGCGAAGGAGAACGTCTCCCGTGAATCGCTTACTCAATGGAACGCTATGTGTCACCCTCGCACTGGGCGCCGGCCTCGCGCAGGCCCAGAGCACTTTGCGCGTGGGCTTGAACGCCGATATCCGCAGCACTGAACCGGGCGTCAACCGTGATGAGAACACCGACACGGTGATGCTGCACATCGTCGAGGGCCTCGTGGCTCACCGTGAAGACGCCTCCGTCGGCCCGTTGCTGGCCCGCGAGGTGCTGCGCTCGGACGACGGCATGACCTACACCTTCAAACTGCGTGAAGGCGTGCACTTCCAGAATGGCGCCACCCTGACCGCCCAGGACGTGAAGTGGACCTGGGAGCGTTACCTCAACCCCAAGACCCAATGGCGCTGCCTGGCCGAATTCGATGGTCGTGGCGGGGCGAAGATCACCGGCATCGACACGCCGGACCCACTCACGGTGGTGTTCCACCTTGACCAGCCCAGTGGCTTGTTCCTGGCCTCAATGGCACGCCCCGACTGCGGTGGCAGCGGCATCCTGCACCGCGACTCGCTGTCGGCCGATGGCAGTTGGAAGGCGCCGGTGGGCACTGGCCCGTTCAGCCTCACCGAATGGAAGCCCGGCCAATACGTGGTGTTGTCGCGTTTCAAGGACTACAGCCCGCGTGACGAAGCCGGGCCGGATGGTTTCACCGGCAAGAAGCAGGCGCTGGTGGATGACCTGCGCTTCATGGTGATCCCCGACCCGTCGTCGGCCAAAGCCGCCTTGATGTCCAACAACATCGACCTGCTGCCCAACGTCAGTGCCAGCGATGCCGAGGAGCTGAAAGCCACGCCGGGCGTACAGATTTCGTTCAGCCCGATCATGGCCATCTGTGGCTTGCTGTTCCAGACCAACGACCCGCTGCTCAAGGATGTGCGCATCCGCCGGGCCATTGCTGCGTCCCTTGATTACGGGCAGATGGTCACCGCGTTGTCCAACGGCACCTCCGAGCCGAACAACTCGGCGATCCCGCAGACCAGCCCGTTCTACAGCGCCACCGCCAAACAGGGTTACCACCACGACCCGCAACTGGCCCAGCGCCTGCTCAAAGAGGCCGGCTACAACGGCCAGCCGATCAAGATGATCGTCAACAAGCGTTACTCGCAGATGTTCGACATGGGCCTGCTCAGCCAGGCCATGGCGGTGGCCAGCGGCTTGAACATCCAGATGGAAACCCTGGAGTGGGGCACCCAGCTGGAGCGCTACCAGAGCGGCAACTACCAGATGATGGCGTTTTCTTATTCCTCGCGCCTGGACCCGGCCACCAGCTTCGACTCGCTGATGGGCGACAAGACCAAGGAACCCCGCAAAGTCTGGGACAACCCCCAGGCCCAGGTGGTGCTGCGCGAAGCAGTGCGTGAGAGCGACACGGCCAAGCGTCAGGCGCTGTTCGACCAACTGCACACGATGATGATCCACGACACGCCGATGGTGATCATCTACAACGGCACGGTCGCCGCAGCGCTGCGCGACAGCGTCAAGGGCTTCCACTCGTGGCCGGTGTCATCGCCACGGTTGTGGGGCGTCAGCCTCGCGGCACAGTAACAGGGCCTGAACATGTTGCGTTTTATCCTGCAAAAACTCGGGATGGCGGTGCCTACGCTGTTGCTGATTTCGGTGATGGTGTTCGCGTTGATCCGGCTGATTCCCGGCGACCCGGCACTGCTGATGCTCGGCGATATGGCCGACCCACAAAGCCTGGCGGACATGCGCCACACCCTCGGCCTGGATCACTCGTTGGTGACCCAGTTCCTGATCTGGTTCAAGGCCGTGTTGAGCTTTGACCTGGGCTTTTCCATCAGCACCAAACAGGCGGTGCTGCCGCTGATTCTCGACCGGTTCAGCGTCAGCGCGACCATCGTGCTGGTGGCGGTGCTGCTGGCCACGCTGATTGCGGTGCCGATCGGCCTGATCGCTGCCTGGAAACAGAACAGCGCCCTCGACCTGGGGTTGGTGTCCGTGGCGACCTTGCTGCTGTCGATCCCCAGCTTCTGGCTCGGCCTGTTGTTGCTGCATGCGTTCGGCATCCAGCTAGGCTGGCTGCCAGTGGTGGGCTACGTGAGTTTCGCACAGGCTCCCTGGCAAGCCATGAGCTACATGGTGCTGCCGGTGGTGACCCTGACCCTGGTGGAAGTCGGCGCGATCACCCGCATGGCGCGGGCCAGCACGATCGAAGTGCTGCGCCTGGAATACATTGCCCATGCTCGGGCCAAGGGTCTGTCGGAGCGTGCCGTGCTGTGGAAACACGCCTTGCCCAACGCCTTTGCGCCCACCTGGACCCTGGTGGGGCTGATCCTCGGCAACCTGCTGGGGGGCATTGCGGTGCTGGAAACCGTGTTCACCTTGCCGGGTATCGGCCGGTTGATGGTGGACGCGATTTTCGCCCGCGACTATCCCGTGCTACAGGGCTGCCTGTTGCTGATCACCTTTATCTATGTGCTGGTCAACCTGTGTGTGGATCTGCTCTATCCGCTGTTCGATCCAAGGGTGAAGTTATGAGTTCGACAATTGCCGTGTCGGCGCCGGCCAAGCGCCGCCGCGCCTGGGCACCGGCCAACGCCTTGATCGGCGGCGGGTTACTGGTGGCTCTGGTGGTCCTGGCCTTGATGGGGCTGGTGTGGTCGCCGTTCGACCCGCTGAAGATCGACTTGCTGTCGCGCTTCCAGGCGCCATCGGCCGCCCATTGGCTGGGCACCGATGAGTTCGGTCGCGATGTGTTCAGTCGCTTGTTGATCGGTGCACGCACCAGCCTGTGGGTGAGCCTGCTGACGGTGAGTGTGGCAGTTATCGCCGGCACCTTGATCGGCATGCTCGCCGGTTACCTGCGCGGCTGGACCGACCGCCTGTTGATGATGTTCAACGATGCGCTGCTGGCATTCCCTGGCATCCTCATGGCCCTGGGCATCATGGCGATCATCGGCGCGAGCAAGTACGGCATCGTGTTGGCCCTGGGCATCGCCTACACGCCTTCGGTGGTGCGCGTGGTGCGCGGCACGGTGTTGTCCCTGCGCGAGCTGGAGTACATCGAAGCGTCGCGGGTCATCGGTAATTCCGAGCTGTACACCATGCTGCGGCACATCGCACCGAACTGCCTGGCACCGTTGTGCGTGCTCGCCACCAGCATGTTCGGCTGGGCATTGCTGTCGGAAAGTGCCCTGAGCTTCCTCGGCCTGGGCGTGCCGCCACCGGCCGCGACCTGGGGCAACATGCTCGCCAGCAGCCGTCCCTACATCGCCTCTGCACCCTGGCTGGGCGTATTCCCCGGGCTGTTTATCTGCCTGACGTTGCTGGCGATCAACCTGTTTGGCGATGCACTGCGTGATCGCCTCGACCCACGGATGAGGAAGTGAACATGTCGACCAATCCTGTTTTGCTCAACGTGGAGCACCTGAAGATCCGGGTAGGTGAGCACGGCCCGTTGGCGGTGGATGACTTGAGTTTCAGCATCGCCCCCGGTGAGATCGTGGCGTTGGTGGGCGAGTCTGGCAGTGGCAAGACCATGGCCGCCCGCGCCGCCATCGGCCTGCTGCCGTTGCCGATGCAGGTGTGCGGTGGGCGCCTGGATTTTCAGGGGCGTGACCTGGCCAGTGTGAGCAGCGAAGAGCTGCGCGGCATTCGCGGCGCGAGCATCGGCATGGTGTTCCAGGAGCCCATGGTGTCGCTCAACCCGGCGTTGAAGATCGGCCAGCAGATGAGCGAAGCGCTCAGGCTGCACACCGACCTCGATCCGCCGCAGATTCGCGAACGTTGCCTGACCATGCTGCGGCGTATCGGCATCAAGGCGGCCGAACGTTGCCTGGAGTCTTACCCGCACCAGTTCTCCGGTGGCATGCGCCAGCGCATCATGCTGGCCTCGGTGATGCTGCTGCGCCCGGCGTTGTTGATTGCCGACGAGCCCACTACCGCGCTGGACTGCCTGGCGCAGTTGGACGTGATCGAGTTGATGCTGGAACTGACCCGCGAGCAGGGCACCGCGATCCTGTTTATCAGCCATGATCTGTCCCTGGTCGCTCGTTATGCCCACAAGGTGGTGGTGATGCGCCACGGCAAGGCGGTGGAGCAGGGCAGCATCGACGACATCCTGCTGGCGCCCAGGGCCGACTACACCCGCCAACTGCTGGAAGCCTTGCCCCGGCGTGGCGAGCTGGCAGCGCTGCCGGCGAGCAATGGGCCATTGGTCGAGGTGGACCAGGTGTGCATCGAGCACCCCGGGCCGACCTCGTTCTGGGGCAAGCGCCAGTTCAATCGTGTGGTGCATTCGGCCAGCCTGGTGATCACCCCCGGCGAAACCCTGGCGTTGGTGGGGGGCAGCGGTTCGGGCAAGACCACCCTGGGGCGTTCGCTGGTGGGGTTGATCAAGCCCTGCGCCGGGGCGATCCGCTTCAAGGGCGTGGACATCCTCAAGGCGGCCAACCGTACCCATCGCTTGCAGTGCCAGATGATTTTCCAGGACCCGTATTCGTCCCTGAACCCACGGATGAAAATCGGTGAAATCCTCGCCGAACCGTTGCGTCACGAGCCCGGCCTGAACGCTGCCGAGCGCCGCGAGCGGGTGACGCAGACCCTCAAGGACATCGGCCTGGGCGAGCAGTTTGTCGAGCGCTTCCCCCATCAGCTCTCGGGGGGGCAGCGCCAGCGAGTGGCCATCGGCCGTGCCCTGGTGCGCCACCCGCAACTGGTGATCGCCGACGAGCCGATCTCAGCCTTGGACATGACCATCCAGAAGCAGATCCTCGAGCTGTTCGAGCGTTTGCAGGCCCAGTACGGCTTTGCCTGCCTGTTCATTTCCCATGACCTGGCGGCGGTGGAGCGCATCGCCCATCGGGTGGCGGTGATGCACCAGGGCAATGTGGTGGAAGTGGGTTCGCGCGAGCAGATCTTCGATCACCCGCAGCACCCGTACACCCGGCAGTTGCTGGCCGCCGCCAGCCCGCTGGAACAGTTGCCGGACGGCGGCTACCGAATACGCCCGGCCATTTAAAACCCTGATTTCACTCGGCGCGCAGGCCGTGAAGCCTGCGCGATGGGGAACGTCGTGCCCAGAAAAACAATAAGACCTACTCACTCCCAACGACTGCCAGGAGCCAAGACCATGCATAACAACAACACGCTCAACCTGATCCTGAAGGGCGCCGGCCTCGTGAGCGGGGGCCTGCTGTGCGCCCCCGCCCAGGCGGACTTCATCAAGGACAGCAAGGCGGATCTGGAGCTGAAAAACTACTACTTCAACCGCGATTACCGTGAAGACGCCGGGCAATCCAAGCGCGAGGAATGGGCCCAGGGGTTCATCCTCAACCTCAAGTCGGGGTTCACCGAGGGCACCGTGGGGTTGGGTATCGACGTGGTCGGCATGCTCGGGCTGAAGCTCGACTCCAGCCCGGATCGTTCCGGCTCGGGCCTGTTGTCCCGGGACAACGACGCCACGCCGGGCAAACCGAGCTACGCCAAGCGCGCCCATGACGAATATTCCAAATACGGCGTGACCGGCAAGGTGCGCTTTGCCAAGAGCGAACTGCGCAGCGGCTACCTGCTGCCCGACTTGCCGACCTTGCAGCCCAACACCAGCCGTCTGTTCCCGCAGACCTTTCGCGGTACCCAGGTGACCTCCACCGATATCGCCGGGCTGGCCCTGATCGGCGGGCAGATCGACCAGACCAGGCAGCGCGAGTCCACCGACTACGAAGACATGGCGCTGACCAGCCAGAACGGCGCCTACAAAAGCACGGGCAAGAGTGATCGTTTCCGCTTTGCCGGTGGCGATTACAAGCTCACCCCGGGGATGACTCTCAGCTACCACTTTGCGCAGTTGGAAGACATCTACCAGCAGCACTTCGTGGGCGTGAAAAACAGCTTTGCCCTGGGCGGCGGCACGCTCAAGACCGATATCCGCTACTTCGACGCCGACAAGTCCGGCGCCGGCCTGGCCGGCAAGGTGGACAACCGTGCGCTGAGTACGCGGGCGATGTTCAGCTACAAGGGCCACAGCTTCGGCGGCGGCTATCAGGAACAGTACGGGGAGACGCCGTTCACCTACGTGGACGGCACCAACACCTACCTGTTTTCCGAGTACCAGTTGAGCAACTTTTCCCAGACCAACGAGCGGGTCTGGCATGCGCGCTATGACTTCGACTTTGCGGCACTCGGGATGCCCGGGCTGACGTTTTCCACGCGGTGGGCCAAGGGCGATCAGGCCGAGGTGAAGGGGTTTGCGGGGGAGGGACGTGAGTGGGAGCGGGATATCGACCTGGGCTATGTGTTTCAGTCCGGAGCGCTCAAGGGGGTGTCGCTGCGCTGGCGCAACGGGTTGAGCAAGGCCAACTATTTCCGGGACATGAATGAGAACCGGGTGATTGTTGGCTACACCGTGGCGCTCTGGTAATGACGACGGGCGGGATGTGGTGTGCTCGGTCCAAATGTAGGAGCTGGCTTGCCTGCGATAACGGTCTCTCGGTGTGCGTATCCGTTGCTGCAGTCAAACCTGCGTTCGGCCAGCGTGCTCGGTCTCCCCGCACGGCGGCAAGGTCATTAGCCCTTGTTCCTGGCCACCCGCAACTTGCTCGCCACATCCAAATGCCGGTGCAACAACGTCGACGCCCACTCGTTATCCCCTTGCTCCAGCGCATCCAGGATTGCCAGGTGCTCGCAGCACGACACCTTGACCCGCTCCGGGTTGTTGACGGTGTGGAACTCGGTCAGGCGGCGCAGGCGGTTCTGTTGCTGGATGGCTTGCAGGAGGTAGCCATTGCCCGATGCCGCCGCCAGCAGTTCATGGAACTCGGCGTTGTACTCGATGAAGCGTTGCCCATCGACCTTGCCTTCGAGCAGTTCCATCTGGCGTTCGCGGCAGCGGCGAAATTGTTCGGGGTTGATCTTGAAGGTCGGCTCCATCAACCCCGCAGGCTCCAGCAGCATGCGAAAGCGGTAGCTCTCGAAACGGGTCTGCGGGCTGTTCAGGGTCGGCAGGAACTGCCAGCCGTGGCCATGTTTGCGTTGCATCACGCCTTCGTCCGACAGGCGCAGCAGGCAGCGGCGCAACACGCTTTTGCCGACGCCGTAGCGGCGCAGCAGGTCGCTTTCGGAAATCTGATCGGGCAGTACCTGGTTCAGCCGGTCGTCAATCAGCCGTGTGTACAGCTCGTCCTCTTCGTTATGCAACTGCGTGAACTGTTGCACCAGGCCATCGGCCGCTTCCAGCGGCACGCGATAGCCCTGCTGGGGCAGCGGCTCGATGGCCTTCTGTTCGGCCAGGTACACCAGCGCGCTGCGGATCGGCGAGCGCGATACGCCCAGGCGCTGGGCCAGCTCCACTTCCTTGAGGTGCAAACCGGGTTGCAAGTCACCGCTGGTGATGGCGGCGAGGATCTGACCGGCGACTTTGGTCTGCAGCGAAGTGAGTGGGGACATGGCGCGTGATCGTTCCTGTGACAGGGAGGGCAAGGATACCCGGAAATTCTGAATTATAGAGGGCTCAAATACATCTGGGCCGCTGTGAATAAATCTTTATCTGCATTATTTGAAATATAAAAACATTTTCGAGGATCCATCATGACCTACATCCCGCTGCCAAGGGCCTTGCCCGCCGACCGTGGCGTCGATCCCGCCGGTGTTGTCGACTTCCTCCAGGCCGTCGCCGATATCGGCCTTGAACTGCACAGTTTCCTGCTGTATCGCCAGGGCGCCGTGGTGGTCGAGGCCTATTGGCAGCCCTATTCGGCCCACCGCATGCACGTGCAGCATTCGGCAACCAAGAGTTGGACCGCCACCGCCATCGGCCTGTTGATCGACGACGGTCGCCTGAGCCTGGATGCCAAGGTGGTCAGCTTCTTCCCCGAACTCTGCCCGCAGCCCATCAGCGCCAACCTTGCGGCAATGACCGTGGAAGACCTGCTGACTATGCGCACCGGTCACTCTCGCGGAATCTCCGGCGGCGACTGGCGCAACCTGCAGAGCAGTTGGGTCGAGGCATTCCTCAATGAGCCGGTGGATGAGCCACCGGGTCAGTCATTCATCTACAGCAGCGCGTCGAGTTTCATGTTGTCGGCCATCGTGACCCAAGTCACCGGGCAAACGATGCAGGCGCTGTTGCAGGAGCGCGTGCTCGATGACTTGGGGCTTGACCACCTGGAGTGGGACCTGGCCCCGGGTGGTTTCAACTCGGGGGGCAATGGCCTGAGCTGCACCAGTGAAGACTCGCTGAAATTCGGCGTGCTGCACCTCAACCGGGGCCAGTGGCAGGGGCGCCAGCTGTTATCGCCACACTGGGTGGCCGATGCCACGCGTAACCAGGTGGAAGACGTGTGGATGGGCGAGTTCGACGGCAAGCAATACCTGCCGCGTGACAAGAACAAGGCCAATGAGGCCCAGCGCGAAGGCTACGGCTACCAGTGGTGGATGACCGAGCACGGCGGCTATTACGCCTCGGGCGTGTTTGGCCAGCACTGCATGGTACTGCCGGACCAGGACACGGTGATTGTCTTCACCAGTGGCCTGCGCCTGGGGGAGAAACGCTTGCATGCGGCGCTGTGGCAGCACCTGTTCCCGGCGTTGGGCCGCACGGCCATTGATGCCCAGGCCAGCCAGGCACAACTGGAGGCGCTGATCGACGGCCTGCGTTTGCCGAGCTTGCAGGGTTTGAAAACTTCGCCGGCCAGCCAGGGCTTGCAAGGCCGTTTCGCCATGGAGCCAAACGAAGACGGCGTGCGCGAAATCGCCTTTGATTTCCAGGGCGATCACTGCGATTTCACCCTGGTGGATCATCGCGGCACTCACCACGTGCGCGCCGGTTTCCAGCAGCCGCTGGAGACGCTCACCAGCCTTACCGGTAACTACCTGCACCACCAATACCAGCCGGAACAGACCCCGGTGATCGCCCAGGCACGCTGGTCCACCGAGGGGGCGCTGATCATGGATTGGCGCTTTGTCGAAACGGCCTTCGGTGACCATGTCAGCTGCCGTCTGCAGGACGGTCGCCTGCGCTTCGACCGTGGCGTCAACACCAACGCCGGCAGCTTGCAACGTCCGACCCTGAGCGGGTCGCGCATCCAGCTTTAAGGAGTACACCTCATGACCTCATCCCTGTGGGCCCCGTTTACTGCGATGCGCCCGTTCAATCGCCAGCCGATACTGTTCGACCGCGCGGCCGGCATGCACTACACCACGCCTGAAGGCCGCCAGGTGCTGGATGCCATGGCCGGGCTGTGGTGCGTCAATGCCGGGCATGGCCAGGCGCAGATCGTCGAGGCGATTTGTGAAGCGGCGGGGCGCCTGGACTTCGTGTCCTCGTTCAAGATGAGCCACCCGGCGGCGCTGACCCTGGCCGATCGCCTGGTGGCCACGGCCCCGGCCGGCCTGGACAAGGTGTTTTTCACCAACTCCGGTTCCGAAGCGGTGGACACTGCGCTGAAGATCGCCCGTGCCTACCACCAGGCCCGGGGCGATTGCCGCAGGACCAAGTTAATCGGCCGTGCCAAGGGCTATCACGGCATGGGGTTTGGCGGGTTGTCGGTGTCGGGGATCGGCCGGCAGAAACGTGATTTCGGCCCGTTGCTCGGTGACGTAGCGCACTTGCCGTTGCCCTATGACGCGGGTTCGCGGTTCAGCGCCGGCCAGCCGGAGCAGGGTGCGCACTATGCCGATGCGCTGCTGCAACTGCTGGAGGTCCACGACCCGGCCACTGTGGCGGCGGTGATTGTCGAGCCGGTCACCGGTTCCGGTGGGGTGTATGCACCGCCACTGGGCTACCTGCAAAAGCTGCGCGAGCTGTGTGATCGCCATGGATTGTTGCTGATTTTCGACGAGGTCATCACCGGCTTCGGGCGCGTGGGGCATTCGTTCGCCGCCCAGGCGTTCGGTGTGACGCCAGACCTGATGTGCCTGGCCAAAGGGCTCACCAACGGCGCCGTGCCCATGGGCGGTGTGCTGGTCAGCGGCACGGTGTATGAGGCTTTCATGCAAGGCCCGGAACAGGCCATCGAGCTGATGCATGGCTACACCTATTCCGCCCATCCGCTGGCCTGCGCGGCCGGTTTGGCCACCCTGGAGGTGCATGGGGCACTGGGCATCAATGCCCGTGTGCAGCAGATTGCGCCGCTGTGGCAGCGCACCGCACTGGGGTTGCGTGATAACCCGTGGGTGCAGGACGTGCGCGCCATTGGCTTGCTGTGTGCCGTCGAACTCAAACCCCGCGACGGTGCCCCGGGCGCCAGGGCGGGCGAGGTGGCGCAGCGCTGTTTCGACGCCGGTGTGCTAGTGCGGGCTTCCGGGGAAAACATCGTACTGTCGCCACCGTTGATCATCGACGAAGAACAGGTCGCGCTGGTTTTCAACACCTTGGGCCACGCCCTTGAGGCCACCCGATGAACAGCCTGGATTTCTATATTGACGGTGCCTGGGTCAAACCGTCGGGCGGTGAAACCTTGCCGGTGATCAATCCCTCCACCGAAGGCACCATCGCGACCATCAGCCTGGGCACTACCGTCGACCTTGACCGTGCCGTGGCGGCGGCCAGGCGCGGATTCAACGGCTACGCGCAGTGGTCCCGCGAACAGCGCCTGGACCTGCTGGCGGCCATCATCGACGGCTACCGCCAACACAGCGAAACGCTGGCGCAGTGTGTGCACCAGGAGATGGGCGCACCGTTGTCCCTGGCCCGCAGCGCGCACGTCCCGGCAGGTCTGGGCCATTTGCAGCGCGCCCATGAGGTACTCAAGGACTATGCCTTTGACCAACTCCACGGCAGCACGCTGATCTGCCGCGAGCCGATCGGCGTGTGCGGCTTGATCACACCGTGGAACTGGCCGCTCAACCAGCTCACCTGCAAGCTCGCCCCGGCCCTGGCGGCAGGGTGCAGCATGGTGCTCAAGCCGAGTGAAAAAGCACCGCTGTCGGCCATGTTGCTGGCGGACATCCTGCACCAGGCCGGCGTGCCCAAGGGGGTATTCAACCTGGTCAACGGTGATGGGCCGACCCTCGGGGACGGCATCGCTCGGCATGCCGGTATCGACATGGTGTCGTTCACCGGTTCCACCGGTGCGGGCATTGCGGTGGCGAAGGCGGCGGCGGATACGGTCAAGCGGGTGTCCCAGGAATTGGGCGGCAAGTCGGCCAACCTGATCCTGGCCGACGCTGACTTTGAGGTTGCCGTGCGCCATGGCGTGAGCAGTTGTTTTCGCAACAGCGGGCAGTCGTGCAATGCGCCGACGCGCATGCTGGTGCCCCGTGCCTTGCAGGCCCGTGCGGTGGCGATTGCCCGGGACGTCGCTGCTGGCATCTGCTTTGACGACAGCCACCCAGGGAGCGCCATGGGCCCCTTGGCCAACCAGGCGCAGTTCGAACGGGTACAGGCGTTGCTGGGTTGCGTGGACATTGCACCGGTGTGCGGCGGCGTGGGGCGGCCCGAAGGTATGACCACCGGGTTCTACGCAAGGCCGACGGTATTCGCAGATGTCGACCCGAACTCGCCCATCGCCCGTGAGGAAGTGTTCGGCCCGGTGCTGGTGATCATCCCCTATGACAGCGAAGAACACGCCATCGCCCTCGCCAATGACAGCCCCTATGGTCTGTCGGGCTATGTCAGTGCCGGCAGCCTGGAACGGGCGCAGGCCGTGGCACGGCGCTTGCGCACTGGTATGGTTCATCTCAATGGCAGCAAGGCCGACAACGGCGCGCCGTTCGGTGGCTACAAACAATCGGGCAACGGGCGCGAGTGGGGGGTGTTCGGCCTGGAGGATTACCTGGAGGTGAAGTCGCTGTTCGGCTACCAGCCGGGAGAGGGTTGACGATAAGGTTGAACTTAGCCGAGCCTGTTAGCTCCTAGACTCGTCGGCCGCTCTGGCCCTGAATTTCACAAGGAAGCGAAATGAGCTTGTTCCCTTTGCCAAAAATGCTTGTCAGTGCCGCGATGTTGTTGACCCTGGGCGGTTGCGTGACGATGTCCGGCGATTACAACGTCACGGCGGTGGACGCCAATGGGCAGCCGATCAAGATGGTAATGACCAGCCATGGCAGTGCGATCTACTCCTCGCGCAACGCGTTCTGCAGCAACTTCCCGAAAGCCACGGTGACCATCCGCGACTTCCACACCGGCGAAGAACTCAAGAGCGAAAGCCCTTACCACTGCCGCTAGGCGTTCTAGCTCCTGAACACCTGCTGCATGGCCTGGGGCGGTTGCCCGAAGGCCCGCAGGAAGGCCTGGCGCATGCGCTCGCGATCACCGAAGCCGGTTTCGCGGGCCACCACCTCGACCGGGTGGCGGCTGGTTTCCATCAGCACCCGGGCGGCTTCCACCCGCAGCGACTCGATGGCCTTGGCGGGCGTCTGCCCGGTTTCCTCGCGGAACACCCGGCTGAACTGGCGTGGGCTCAAGCGCGCCACATCGGCCAGGGCGTCCACCGACAGGTCGTGGGTGAGGTTCTCGCGGGCATAGGCCAGGGCCAGTTGCACGCGGTCGGACCTGGGGTCCAGTTCCAGCAGGGCCGACACCTGCGACTGCTCGCTGCCCCGACGCTGGGCGATCACTAGTTTGCGTGCGATGCGCCGAGCGAGGTCGTGGCCCAGGTCGTTCTCCACCATGGCCAGTGCCAGGTCCACGCCGGCGCTCATGCCGGCCCCGGTCCACACCTGGCCATCCACCACGAACAACTTGTCTTCTTCCAACTGGATATGCGGATAACGCTTGCGAAAGGCCGGCGCGTGGATCCAGTGGGTGGTGGTGCGCTTGCCTTCCAGCAGGCCGGCGTCGGCCAGCACGAAGATGCCCATGCACAGCGAGGCCACGCGCCGCGACTGGGCCGAAGCGGCCTTGACCTGCTCCAGCAGGCTGGCCTCCGGCAGGCGGAACTCCATGTAGCCGCCGACGATCAATGTGTCATAGCCCTGTGGCCGGATCGGCGTGGTATTCACCGAGAAACCCTGGGACGTCATCACCGCGCCGCCGTTTTCCGACACCAGGTGGAATTCGTAGGCCGGCTCGCCCTGCAACAGGTTCGCGCATTCGAACACCGAGGCCACGCTGAGGCTCAGGCATTCGAAATTTGGGTAAACCAGCAGCGCAACACTGTGCATCGTTATTCTCCAAGGGGCATGGCAAGGAGGGGATTGTCGGCGGCGGGTGGGCAAACGGCAACTGCCATCGGGCATGTCCGAAAACCTTGCGGATATGACGTTGTGGCAACACCCCCCGGCTCCTAAGCTTCAACCCACACTCATCCCGAGGCACTCGACAATGAAAGTATTGATGGTATTGACCTCTCACGATCAGCTGGGAAACACCGGCCGCAAGACCGGCTTCTGGCTTGAAGAGTTTGCCGCACCCTATTACGCGTTCAAGGACGCCGGTGCCCAGATCGTGCTGGCATCCCCAGCCGGTGGCCAGCCGCCGCTGGACCCGGTCAGCGACCTGCCGGACTTCCAGACCGAGCAGACCCACCGCTTCGCCGCCGACCCGGCTGCGCAACAGGCCCTGGCCAACACCGTGAAGCTGGACACGGTGAGCGCCGCCGACTTCGACACGGTGTTTTACCCCGGCGGCCACGGCCCGCTGTGGGACCTGGCCGAATCGCCCACCTCCATCGCCCTGATCGAGGCGTTCGAGCGGGCCGGCAAGCCCATCGGTTTTGTGTGCCACGCGCCGGGTGCGTTGCGCCATGTCAAGGTCGCCAACGGTGAGCCGCTGGTCAAGGGCCGTCGCGTGACCGGGTTCTCCAACTCGGAAGAAGCCGCCGTGGAACTGACCGATGTGGTGCCGTTCCTGGTGGAGGACGAATTCAAGAAACTGGGCGGCCTGTACGAGAAGGGCGCTGACTGGCAATCCTTCGTGATCGTGGACGGCACGTTGGTGACCGGGCAAAACCCTGGCAGCTCCAGTGACGTGGCCAAGGCCCTGCTGAAACTCACCGCGTAATTTAATTAATCCCCTTATTGATTGGCGACTCCCAGGAGTCGCCAATGCTTTTGCTCGTCCAGGATTTGGAAAACCTCCCATGACAGACCCCATTTTAAGCACCCCGGTCACGCTGGGCGGCCATACCTTGCGCAATCGTATTGTGCTGCCGCCGCTGACCCGCCAACGCAGCGCCCAACCCGGTGATATCGCCACCGACCTGATGGCGCAGTATTACCGCCAGCGCGCCACGGCGGGCTTTATGGTCAGTGAAGGCACGCAGATCGAACCCCGTGGCCAGGGCTACGCCTGGACGCCGGGCATCTACACGCCGGAGCAGGTCGAGGGCTGGCGTAAGGTCACGGATGCCGTGCATAGCGAAGGCGGGGTGATCTTTGCCCAGCTGTGGCATGTGGGGCGCGTGTCTCACCACGGCCTGCAGCCAGAGGGAGCGGCCCCAGTGGCGCCGTCGGCTCTCCAGCCCCAGCAGGTCAAAGCCTTTATCGAAACCGCGCCGGGGGCCGGGGAGTTGGTGCAACCGCCGGTTCCTCGCGCGCTAAGGACTGAGGAGGTCAAGGACTTGGTCCTCCTGTATGCCGAGGCCGCACGCAACGCGATGGCGGCGGGTTTTGACGGTGTGGAGATTCATTCGGCCAACGGCTACCTGGTCAACCAATTCATTTCGGCGCACGCCAACACCCGTGACGACGAATACGGCGGCTCGGTGCACAACCGCCTGCGTTTCCTGCGTGAAATCGTCGCTGCCGTGAGTGAGGTGGTCGGCCCGCAGCGCCTGGGCGTGCGGTTCTCGCCCTTGTTCAGCGGCACCGACCAGGACCGCGTGTACATCGGCCTGGTGGAAGAGGACCCGCATTACACCTACCTCGAAGCGATCAAGGTGTTGGAGGCGGCGGGAATCGCCTACGTGTCCATCGCCGAAGCCGACTGGGACAATGCCCCGGAACTGCCGGACACGTTCCGCCGTGATGTGCGCGATACCTTCAGCGGGCGGATCATCTACGCCGGCCGCTACACCGCCGAGCGCGGTGCGCGGTTGGTCGAGGCGGGGCTGGCGGACTTGATCGGCTTTGGTCGCCCGTTCATCGCCAACCCGGACCTGCCGCAGCGGCTGTTCAATGGCTGGCCGTTGAATCCACTGCGGGTGGAAGGGATGTACGGGGGCTCGGAGCAGGGGTATACCGATTATCCCGCCTACCTGTAGAAGCACAGATGTTCAAAACAATGTGGGAGCGGGCTTGCTCGCGAAGGCGGTGGATCAGTCGGTGATTGAGTGACTGATAGGGTGCTTTCGCGAGCAAGCCCGCTCCCACAGGTGGGTGACGGTGGTGTTAGATAACCCGCAACACAATCTTGCCGATGTGATCCCCACCTTCCATCCGTGCATGCGCCTGGTCGGCCGCGGTGTAGTCGAACACCTGGTCGATCATCGGCAGGCAGCGTCCGGCCGACGGCAGCGGCCATACGTGCTCACGCAGTTGGGCGGCAATTGCCGCTTTTTCCTCGCCGGTGCGCGGGCGCAGCAGTGAACCGGTAACGACTGCGCGCTTGCCGAGGATGGTCAACAGGTCCACGTCATTGGCCCGGGCGCCGCCGAGGAAGCCCAGCATCACCAGCCGGCCGTCCATGGCCAGGGCCTTGAGGTTGTTGTTGAAGTAGGAGCCACCCATGATGTCGAGGATCACATTCACACCCTGGCCCTCGGTTTTCTGGGCGATGACCTCGGCAAAATCCTGCTCGCGGTAATTGATGGCCTCGGCGCCCAGGGCACGGATGGCCGCGCATTTATCTTCGCTGCCGGCCGTGGCAAAGGCCTGGATGCCCAGCTCGCGGCACAGCATCAAGGCGGTGGTGCCGATACCACTGGTGCCGCCGTGGATCAGCACGCGCTGGCCTTTGTGCGCGCCACCCAAGCCGAACAGGTTGGCCCAGACGGTGAAGAAGGTTTCCGGGATTGCGGCCGCGTGTACCCAGTCCATCCCGTCGGGAACGGGCAGGGCCTGGCCGGCCGGTACCGCGCAGAATTGCGCATAGCCACCGCCGTTGGTCAGGGCGCAGACCTTGTCGCCAATCGTGTATGCACTGACACCTTCGCCCAACGCCACCACTTCGCCGGCCACTTCCAGCCCAGGAAACGGGCTCATGCCGGGGCGCATCGGGTAGGTGCCGGCGCGTTGCAAGGCGTCGGGGCGGTTGACCCCGGCGGCGTGCACGCGAATCAGGATTTCGCCCGGTGCCGGGGAGGGCACGGGCTGCTGACGTGGCTTGAGTACCTCGGGGCCGCCCGGGGTGGTGATTTCAATCAGGGTCATCTGTGCTGGCAGGGTCATGGTGCGAATCCTGTAACGGTGAACGTATGGGGTGGGACCGCAAGGCGCGGTCATTGATTCAGTGGTGTTTCCATGGCGCCCAGCATAACGGCGATCTTTGATGCAATAATGCTGCGATTTGGCAAGTCACTGATGCATATATGCAGCGGGGGAGGTGTATATGAACTGGGATGATGCGCGGGTGTTCCTGGCGGTGTGCCGCGAGTCGACCTTGCGTGGGGCCGCACGGGTGTTGGGGGTGGACCAGGCGACGGTTGGTCGACGGGTCAACGCCTTGGAAAAGTCCTTGAACGCGACGTTGTTTTTGCGCACGTCAGAAGGCTATGCGCTGACGGCGGTGGGCGAGGCGGCCCTGCTGTCGGTGGAAAAGATGGAGCGCTCGGCGATTGAACTTGAGCGCCAGATCCAGGGCCTGGATGACCGCCTGACCGGCACCGTGCGGGTCAGCACCACCGATTCCCTGGCCATCGACTTCCTGATCCCGGCCATTGCCTGCCTGCACGACAAGCACCCCGACGTGCGCGTGCAGTTGGACGCCACCACCCAGATTCTCAGCCTGGCCAAGCGCGAAGCCGATATTGCCGTGCGCAACACCCGCCCGGAAAACCCCGACCTGATTGCCCGGCGCATCGCCCGCTGGCCGGTGGGGTTGTTTGCGTCCCAGGGTTACATCGACCGTCACGGCGTGCCTGAACCGGGCAGCGTGTTTGAAGGCCACGACCTGGTGGTCTATCACCCGCACCTGCACAGCCAGAAAGACCTGGCGCTGGTCAACGAGCCGCTGGGGCGCGGGCGCATTGTGGCGGCGGTGGGGTCCAGCCTGTTGGTGCGCCGTTCCATCGCCGCCGGTATTGGCCTGGGTGAATTGCCAGTGGACACCGGCGAGCGCGACGGGCTGGTGCGCGTCTGGCCCGAGCGGACCCGGACCTTGCCTTATGACGTCTGGCTGGTGACCCACGCTGACCTGCGCCACACCGCACGGGTGCGGGTGGTGATCGATGAAATCGTCGCGGCGTTTACCGGCATCGGCGTGTGACACCCAGCGTGTAGTGAGCGGGCTTGCCCCGCGCCGTGGTGCATCAGGTACACCGCAGTGGCAGGGGTTAGGGCGGCTGCGCCACCCAGCGCGAGCAAGCTCGCTCACTACAAGACCGCCGTGGTGCATCAGGTACACCGCGGTGGCAGGGGTTGGGGCGGCTGTGCCACCCAGCGCGAGCAAGCTCGCTCACTACAGGACCGTCGCGGTGCATCAGGGACACCGCGGTGGGCGGATCAGCGGTTAAGGAAGGCCAGCAGGTCTTCGTTCAGCGCTTGGGTATGGGTGACCGCAAAACCATGCGGCGCATCCTTGTAGACCTTCAACTGGGCGCCCTTGATCAGCTCGGCGGCGGCCTTGCCGGTGGTCTCGAACGGCACGATCTGGTCGCCATCGCCGTGAATCACCAGAGTTGGCACGTCGATCTTCGCCATGTCCGGGCGGAAGTCCGTCTCGGAGAACGCGGTGACGCAATCCACCGTGGACTTGAGCGAGGCCTGCAAAGCGATTTGCAAGGTCTGGGTCAACACGCCGGCGGAGACGGTCTGGCCCTTGTTGATCCCGAAGAACGGCGTATTGAAGTCGGCGATGAACTGCGCGCGGTCCTTGAGCAACCCGGCCTTGATGCCGTCGAACACGGCGGTGGGCACGCCTTGCGGGTAATCCGGTTTCTGGCCGAACAGCGGGGTAACCGCGCCCAGCAACACCAGGCCGGCCACGCGGGCGCTGCCGTGGCGGGCGAGGTAGCGCGCCACGTCGCCGCCGCCCATGGAGAAGCCCACCAGGGTCACGTCCTTGAGGTCCAGGTGTTCGATCAACTGGGCGATGTCATCGGCGAAGGTGTCATAGTCGTTGCCGGTCCACGGCTGGTCCGAACGCCCGAAGCCGCGACGGTCGAACGCGATGGTGCGAAAACCCCGGCTGCTCAGGTATTCCATCTGGTATTCCCACATATCGGCATCCAGCGGCCAGCCGTGGCTGAACAGCACGGGCTTGCCGCTGCCCCAATCCTTGACGTAGATCTGCGTACCGTCTTTGGCAACGAATGTGCTCATGGAAAACTCCTGGGAGGGTGGGGTGAAAGCATTACGTCGCACTATTGCGCCAAACCGGACGAAGGGCTTGTACGGATGTGCTCGGTTGAACGGTTCAGCGTCTATGCTGGTCCACTGACCTCCAACGTCAGATCACACAGGTGAACGAAATGGCCAAGACTTACAGCTACGCCGCCCAGAACGCCAAGGATTCCCTCAAGCCCTACACCTTCGAGCGCCGCGCGCCGGGGGCTGATGACGTACAGATCGACATTCTCTTCTGTGGGGTCTGCCACTCCGACCTGCACACCGTGCGCAACGAATGGAACAACACCCTGTACCCCTCGGTACCGGGCCATGAAATCGTCGGCCGCGTCACGGCGGTGGGCGCCAATGTGAAGAAGTTCAAAGTGGGCGACCTGGCCGGTGTCGGTTGCATGGTCGACAGTTGCCAGCACTGCGCATCCTGCGCCGAGGGCGAAGAGCAGTACTGCGAAAACGGCTTTACCGGCACCTACAACGGACCGATGTTCGGGGGGGAGAACACCTTCGGCGGTTACTCGGACAACATCGTGGTCAAGGAACAATTCGTGCTGCGCATCTCCCACGGCGATGCCAACCTGGCGGCCGTGGCACCGTTGCTCTGCGCCGGTATCACCACCTATTCGCCGCTGCACCACTGGAAGGTCGGCCCGGGCAAGAAGGTTGGCGTGGTCGGCCTTGGCGGCCTGGGCCACATGGCGGTGAAAATCGCCCATGCCATGGGCGCCCACGTCACGCTGTTCACCACCTCGCCCAACAAACGTGAAGACGGCCTGCGCCTGGGCGCCGACCAGGTGGTGGTGTCAAAGAACCCGGACGAAATGGCCAAGGTTGCCAACAGCCTGGACTTCATCCTCAACACCGTCGCCGCGCCGCACAACCTTGATGCGTTCATCAGCCTGCTCAAGCGCGACGGCACCATGACCCTCGTTGGCGCACCCGACAGCCCACACCCGTCGCCGGCGGTGTTCAACCTGATTTTCAAGCGCCGCAGCCTGGCGGGTTCGTTGATCGGCGGCATCCAGGAAACCCAGGACATGCTCGACTTCTGCGCCAAGCACAAGATCGTCTCGGACATCGAGATGATCGATATCCAGAGCATCAACGAAGCTTATGAGCGGATGCTCAAGGGCGATGTGAAATACCGCTTCGTCATCGACATGCAGAGCCTGAAAAAGGAAAGCCACGCGGCCTGATTTGAGCGAGTGGGAAATGCTTTTTGTGGGAGCGGGCTTGCTCGCGAATACGGTGTATCAGTCACAGATTTGTCACCTGATCCACCGTATTCGCGAGCAAGTCGAATCGTCGCACCGCCGCTCCCACACCTGTTATGTGTTTGGTTCAGGCCGACAAGTGCTCATACAAAATCGTCGCACCCACCAGCATCAGCACCACACCACCGACCATCTCGGCGCGCTTGCCCACCACCGTGCCCAGCACACGCCCGAGCATCATGCCGATCGTGACCATGGTCATGGTCGCCAGGCCAATGGCCGCTGCGGCCACCAGGATATTCACGTCGACAAATGCCAGGCCCACGCCCACGGCCAGGGCATCGATGCTGGTGGCAAACGCCGTCACGGCCAGGATCATGAATGAATGCTGGGTCGGTTTCTCGACCTCTTCATCCTCGGCCTTGAACCCGTTGTAGATCATGTGCAGGCCCAGCGCGACCAGCAGGGTAAAGGCGATCCAGTGGTCCCACTGTTCAACCCAACGAGTGGCAGCGTGGCCGATGGCCCAGCCGATCATCGGCGTGATGGCCTCGATCACACCAAAGATCAGGCCGGCGCGCAGGGCTTCGGTCAGGCGTGGTTTGTGCAGGCTGGAGCCTTTGCCAATGGCCGCCGCAAAGGCGTCCGTGGACATGGCCAGGGCGAGAAGAATCAGGGAAATGGGGTTCACGGTCAGGCTTCCAGTCGGGCTGCATGAGTCAACGACACACCCACACGCCCGACTTCTGGCATGGATATGTCGCTGGTCTCACCAACCACAACGGTGTTCGTACCACGGCAGGTTGCCGAATATGTTGATACGAACGCTTCTGAACGGGTCAGAAGCCGGTTACTCCCCAACGAAGGGCTGCATCATAGAGGGCCAAACATGAAAAAACCGTCAACGGCGTTCACCCGCGCTTGATGTTCAGCTCTATCAGTTGGTCGGGATGATCTTCGACACCAGCTCCACCACCGTCTTGGCCTGCAGCTTCTTCATCAACCGCGCTCGGTGTACTTCCACCGTACGATGGGAGATCGCCAGGCGCAGGGCGATTTCCTTGGACTTGTAGCCGTTGACGATCAACAGGGCGATTTCCCGCTCCCGTGGCGTGAGGTCGCCGGTGCCCTGGTGGGCGCGGTCCAGGCGTTCGAAGTGCCAGATCATCAGCTTGAACGGGTCCTCGGGCGTGAGGGTGTAGCCATGGGACTTGGCCCAGAACACTTCACCGTTTTTGTGCTGCATGAAACGCTCGTCGGAGTAGAAACCGTTGTCGCTGTCGAGCAGCCAGTCGTGGCTGCGCTTGCCGATGGCGTGGTAGTCGGCCTGGGACGGGTAGATCAACAGGGTCAACTGGTTGAGCAGGGCCTCGCGCGGGTAGCCGAACAACTGCAGGAAGGCTTCGTTGCAGTCGATCATCACGCGGTGGCTGGTCACCAGCTGCGGTGCGGGGGAGCGTTGGAACGCCAGGCGTTCGATGTCGGGAAATTGCCGGGTAAACACGGTCATCAGGCATCCTGCCTCGTTGTTTTTCTCACCTGGAGGCTACTTATCCGTGTAAGTAGTTACACGAATTGGCGAGCGACCAGTGGTGGGGCATTGTAGGGAATGTACGCACCAAAAACAGAAGAAATTGATTATGACTGCTCAAAGCGTCTCCATTGTTGCCGCCGGTCATTCGCGTTTTGGTCGCCTGGAAGGCACCACCCTTGAAGACCTGATCGTGCAAGTCACCCGTGAAGCCCTGGTGGATGCGGCCATCGATGCCGCGCAGATCGATGCGGTGTTCCTCGGGCATTTCAACGCGGGGCTGGTGCCTGACGGCTTTGCCTCTTCTCTGCTGCTGCAGGCCGACCCGGGGCTGCGCTTCAAGCCGGCCACGCGCTGCGAAAACGCCTGTGCATCCGGCTCGGCGGCGATCCAGGCCGGGGTGAACGCGATCCTGTCCGGCAGCGCCGAGTTGGTGCTGGTGGTCGGTGCCGAAAAGATGACCCACACCTCCACGGCGGCCGTCACTCAGGCCCTGGCCGGCGCCGGCTACCAGAATGACCCGGCAGAAGCCGGCCTGAGTTTTCCGCAGCTGTTTGGCCGTGCGGCCCGACAATACGCGGAGCGCTATCACTGCCCGCTGGCGTCGATGGCGGCCATCGCCACCAAGAACCACTCCAATGCCATGGCCAACCCGCTGGCGCAGATGCACCGGGTGATGGATTTCGAGCATTGCAACAACGTGTCGCCGAGCAACCCGTTTGTGGCCGACTCCCTGCGCCTCACTGACTGCTCGCTGATCAGTGACGGCGCCGCCGCCATCATCCTGGCCTCGCCCAAGCGCGCCCGTGCCTTTCGCCGTGACGTGCAGATCTGCGCGATGACCCAGGTCAACGACTGCCTGCCCATCGCCCAGCGCGACATTCTCGCGTTTGAAGGCCCGCAGCGGGCGATCCACGCAGCGTTGCGCGGGGCGAACATCACCCTGGCCGACCTGAGCTTTGCCGAGGTGCATGACTGCTTCACCATCGCCGAATTGCTGATCTATGAAGCCATGGGCCTGGCGCCCAAAGGCGAGGGCCATCGCGTGCTCGACAGCGGCGTAGTGCGCGCCGGCGGGCGCTTGCCGGTGAACCTGTCCGGTGGCCTCAAGGCCAAGGGGCATCCGGTGGGGGCCACCGGGGTATCGATGCATGCCCTGGCGTTCCGCCAACTCACCGGCGAACCCATCGGGCTGGCCGTGCCCAACCCCGAGTTCGGCCTGGTGTTCAACATGGGCGGGATGGCGGTGGCCAACTATGCCTCGGTCCTCCATGCGCGGCGTTGCTGAACCATGAACATTGCCAACTGGCTGCATGACACCCAACGCCGCGACCCCCAACGCCCTGCGCTGTTCGACGGTACGCGGCAAACCGCCGACTACGCCACCTTCGCCGCCCACGCCCGCCAACGCGCCGCCTGCCTGGTGGACCAGCACGGGCTGGGGCCCGGCGATGCGGTGGCGGTGCTGATGAAAAACAGCGGCGACTACCTGGAGTTGCTCTACGCCATCTGGTGGATGGGCGCGGTCGCGGTGCCGATCAACGCCAAGCTGCACCCGACCGAAGCCGCGTGGATCGCGACTAACGCTGAAGCGCGCCTGATCTTCACCGATGGCGGCAGGGTGTTTGCCTCACGCGACCTGCCTACAGGCTGCAAGGAGCTGGACGGCCACGTGCTGCCCCCGACACGCCCATGGCCCACCTTGGAACACCCGGTGCCACGCCAGGACTCAGACCTCGCCTGGCTGTTCTACACCTCGGGCACCACCGGGCGCTCCAAGGGCGTGATGCTGTCCCATGGCAACCTCATGGCGATGTCGCTGTGTTACCCCACCGATGTCGACCCGGTGAGTGGCGATGATGCGGTGGTATATGCCGCGCCGATGTCCCATGGCGCGGGGCTCTACAACTTCATCCACGTGCGCTGCGGTGCCCGGCACGTGGTGCCGGCCTCGGGCGGCTTTGATGCCGCCGAGCTGTTCGGGCTCGCGGCTGAACTGGGCAACGTTTCGTTGTTCGCCGCGCCCACCATGGTCAAGCGCATGGTCGAACAGGCACGGCGCCAGGGTTATACCGGCGAGGGCATCAAGACCGTCGTCTACGGCGGCGGCCCGATGTACCTGGCGGACCTGCGCGAAGCCCTGGACACCTTCGGCCCACGCTTTGTACAGATCTACGGCCAGGGCGAAAGCCCGATGACCATCAGCGTGCTGCCGCGCGCACTGATCGCCGACCGCCAGCGGCCGGATTGGGCGACCCTGGCCGCATCCGTCGGTCACGCGCAATCCTGTGTGGAAATCCGCATTCTGAATGCCGAGCACCAGCCGGTGCCCACTGGCGAGCGGGGTGAAATTGCCGTGCGCGGTGCCACGGTAATGCAAGGCTACTGGCGCAACCCCCACGCTTGCGAGCAAGCCTTGGTAGACGGCTGGCTGTTGACCGGCGATATCGGTTTTCTCGACCCGGCTGGCTACCTGACCCTCACGGACCGTTCCAAGGACGTGATCATCACCGGCGGTAGCAACGTGTACCCCCGTGAAGTCGAGGAAGTGTTGGCCCAGCACCCCGAGGTGTTTGAAGTGTGCGTGGTGGGCGAACCGGACGCGCAGTGGGGCGAGTCGGTGGTGGCGTTTGTGGTGACCCGCAGCGGTCAGGCCCTGGACGATGCTGAATTGACTGCCTGGTTTCTCGAGCGCATGGCCTCGTTCAAGAAACCCAAGAAATACCTGTTCCGCGATGAGCTGCCGAAGAACAGCTACGGCAAAATCCTCAAGACCGACTTGCGACAGCTGTTGAAAGCAGGGAGTATCGCCGCCGTTCGCTGAACCCGTTTTCCATGGATAGATAACAGACAAGGAGTCCCTTCAATGGGCATTCACGCGCAAGACACGGTCCGCAAGCGGCGCCGTGCGTTTCTCGGTGCCACCTCCGGCCACTTGATCGAGTGGTACGACTATGGCGTCTACGGCTTTCTCGCCGTGTACATCGGCCAGGCGTTTTTTGTCTCCGATGACCCCACCACCAGCCTGCTGGCAAGCTTCGCCGCGTTTGCCCTGAGCTTCTTCATCCGGCCGCTGGGCGGGCTGTTCTTCGGCCCGCTGGCCGACAAGATCGGCCGTCGCAAGACCCTGATCATGGCGCTGGTGATGATGACCGGTTCCACGGTGTTGCTCGGCCTGTTGCCCACCTACGCCACCCTCGGCATCGCCGCGCCAATCCTGCTGATCCTGGTGCGCTGCGTGCAGGGCTTCTCGGCCGGTGGCGAGATCGGCACGGTCACCAGTTTCATCTCCGAATACGCCGGGCCCGGTCGACGCGGCTTTGCCACCTGCTGGCTGATGGTCACTGCTGTACTGGGCCTGTTGCTGGGCGGCGCCGTCGCCAACGGCATGACCTGGGTGCTGGGCGCCGACGTGATGCAGGAGTGGGCGTGGCGCGTGCCGTTCCTGATCGCCGCGCCGCTGGGCTTTATCTCCATGTACATCCGCCTCAAGCTTGAAGACAGCCCCGAGTTCCTCGCCCTGCAGCGCGCCGGGCAAACCTCCCGCGCGCCGCTGCGTGAGGTCTGGCAGTGGAAGCGGGCGATTGCCCTGGTGTTTTTTATCATCACCCTGCACAGCTCGATCTTCTACCTGGTGCTGACGTTCGCCTCGACCTACATGGCCAAGATCCTCAAGTTCGACAGCGGCACCACTTTGCTCTACGTATTCGTGGCGAGTTTCTCGGCGGCGTTTGTGATGCCGTTCGGGGGTGCGTTCACCGACAAGTACGGGCGCAAGCCGTTCCTGATGGTGATCGGCACCTTGGCCACCCTGGCGATGTTCTGGCTGTTCAAGTCGGCACCCACGGCCACACCGGCGTCGTTTTTTGCGCCGTTGATGGCGGTGGCGATCCTGTTCGGGCTGTATGCGTCGTCCACCTATGCGCTGATGAGCGAGCTGCTGCCCACCCGTATTCGTTCCACCGGGATTGCCGTGGCGTACAACGTGCCGGTGGCGGTGTTCGGCGGCAGCGCGCCGCTGATCTCCACCTGGCTGATCAAGGTGACGGGCGACATCACCTCGCCGTGGTACTTCTACGTGGCCACCGGTGTAGTGTCGTTGATTGCCCTGGTGGTGTTGCGCAAGGAAGACTTCGTCGCCAGCAGCCACCCGGCGGTGACGCAGGCGCCAGGGGCCCTGGCCAGCGCGGCCTGATGCTCAGGGACGTTGCGGCTTGACCGACGTCCCGAACGTATTGCCCATGCGAATGCTGGTCGCCGCCGGTGTGGATAACCCCACCTGGTTCGGCGGCCGCTTCTCTACCGGAATGTGCTGGGCCTCGTGGTCCCTGCATGATGAAGCCCGCGACTGGCGGCTGTTGCTGACCTCCGGCCGCGCCAACGTGGTCGTCGCCAAGGCGTTGCGCACCTGGTGCGCCCAGAGTGGCTTGCCTGCGATGCAGGCACCTCGGTGAATCAGGCAGACCTGGTTGATGCCTCCGCGGGCAGGTAAAACCGGGTGGCGGTTTCAGCGTTGTAGAACCCCCCGAAAGGTTGCACTCAGCGCGCGCAAGGTTTCCCGCGAACGTGCATCGCTGATCCGGCTGAAGAGCACCACTTCACTGACGGGCAATGCGGGCAGTCCAAATTGCGCACTCACGTCCACCGCGCCGGGTGGAGCTACGCGATGGGCGAGGGCGGCGACGCCGAGGCCGGCGCTCACGGCGGCGCCCACGGCCATTACGCCGCCGCCGACGAAGACCTCGGTCCAGTCGATGTGGGCTTCGTCCAGGGCGCGGGTGGCCAGGTGGCGAACCCCGCACGGTGCGGCCATGGTCGCCATGCGCAGTGGCGTGCCTGGCGGGTGTTGCCAAGTGGGGGCGGCGAACCAGCCGAAGCGTTCCACGGCCAGGACTTCGCCGTCTTGGCGGTCGCCTTCGTTGCGCACGATCACGGCGTCGAGTTCGTTGCGGTCGAACGCGGCCACCAAGTCGCGGGACGAGGCGATGCGCACTTCGAGGATCACCAACGGGTCGTAGGCCGCCAGGCGGCTGAGCCACAGCGGCAGGTCGGGCCCGGCCACGTGGTCGCTGATGCCGATCACCAGACGTCGTTGCACTTGGGCGGCCATGTCGCCCAAGGCGCGCTCGTGGGCGTTGAGCAGGGCGCGGGCGGCGACGATGAATTGCTCGCCCTGGGGCGACAGCCGCACATGCCGGGGCGTGCGTTCCAGCAGGCGATAACCGAGGCGTTCCTCCAGGCGCTTGAGCTTGAGGCTGATGGCGGCCTGGGAGGTGTCCAGCGCCTCGGCGGCGCGGGTGAAACTGGTGAAGTCGGCCACCAGCACGAACGCGTGCACGGTGTCGATATCCAGGGGTTTGGGTGCGTCAGCCATATCGGTTCCTTATCGCACATATATCGGCTCATATCTTGTTGAAATCATCGCCGCTGCGCAAGCTGGAACCTCATCTTGCACAGGAGTTTTTGTATGTTCGCCAAACAGTATTCGCACCGTTTGCCCGCCGACTACGACATGGGCGTGATTCGCCGGCGTGCCGCGCAGTTGGGGCCATTGTGGGATAACGCCGAGGGGCTGCTGTTCAAGGCGTTTATCGCTCAGGAGCAGGGCGGCAACGTGTATGCGTCGGTGTACCTGTGGTCAGACCCGTTGCAGGCCGCCGACTTTCTGCTGGGGTCACGCTTCCAGAAAGTGCTCGACAGTTTCGGCCGCCCGCATATCGAAAGCTGGCTGCCGCTGGATGTGCAACGTGGGCCGGCGCAGGCGGCGTTGAGTTTGTATCGGGAAGAGTGGCCACTGGCGCCGGGGGCGGATCGGGCCGCGATACTGGCTGAAGAGAAAGTGCGCAACCTGCAAGTGGCGGACAGCCGTGACACCTTCGCGGTGTTCCTGGCGCTGGATGTGCAAGCCTGGCGTTTGGTGCGCATCACCTTGTCGGCCAAGGCACTGGATGTGACGCATCCCGGGACGGGCTATCAGGTGTTCTACCTGGCCCATCCCGGAATCTAGCTCAGGAGTTCAAGCGTGCGCGTGGCTGGCTCAAGAAGCGCTCGGCCACCGCACCGAACACCAGGCCCAGGGTGGTCCACAGCACCAGCTGGATGCCCAGGGACGCGACGCGGAATTTCCACAGCAGCACGGCCGAGAATTGCTCCGGCACTTCATTGATCACCGGGAACAGGCTGCCGGCCATCGACACGATCACGATGTACAGCGCAACGCCCAGGATTGCGCCGGCCCACACGCCACGGCGGGCAATCAGCTTGCGTGCGGCGTTGATCGCGATCACCGCGGCCGCTACCGACACCAGCAGCATCAGGAAGAACAGCTGGGTGCGCTGGGCGATGGTCTCCGGGTCACCCACGGATGGCGGGTTGGCCGGGTATTTCAGGCCGGGCACCAGGATGAGGGTGACAAACGCCGCCAATGCCAGCAGTGCCGCCAGGCCACGGGGGCCGACCTTGCCGATGCGGCCCAGGGCGTAGGCAAACACCAGGGAGAAAATCCCACCCAGGGAAACGCTATACACCACCACACCGGTGAACAGGCCGAAGGTGCTTTGCACGTCGCGGCTCACCAGTTCTTCTTCCGGCGCATCGCCGTGCATCTGTGCCATCTGGTCTTCAAAGGCGATGGCCTTGTCGATCTGTGGCTCACCAAAGGTCTTGGCGAAGCCGAATGCCAATACGCCGGCGAGCAGGCCCACCAGCATCCCGCGAACGAGTAATTGCCCTGTCATGTCCTGTCTCTCTTGTTGATTAATGGCAGGGAAAGCCCAGCAGATGGCGACCGTCGTGGACGAATTCGTGCACGTACATGCCTTTGAAAACCGCCGTGGCACCTTGCTCGGCGCCGACGAAGTAGATCGCCAGCATCAACAGCAGGCCGCCGAAGATCGCCCAGGGGAGGATTTCGCCCAGGGGAATCGTTGGCACATAGACATCAGGGTGGGTTGCAGCGGTATTAGCCATGAAAACCTCCAGGGATGACGCGTCCCGAAATGGAAAGCATAGAGAGCTGAAACAGGGTCTGGCTTACGGCTGTGGGGCCGAATACAGTGGCGCGACCGCGCCGGCTTCGAACCGGCTTCCTGTTTCATGTTCGTTGTAACATGTTGAAACAACTTTGCCAGTCTACGCTGACTGCGCGCCGAAACAGAGTGAATTTGTGATGCAGACCACCCGTTTAAGCCTGATCTGCCATGCCGCCACGCGGGCGCAGAAGCAGGGGCGGTTTCCCGATGACGAATCTGTCGTGCTGGACTGGCAGCGTGAGGCGCTATCCCAGGCCGGTCGCTACCCGAAAAAACACCGCCTGATCTGCGGGCCGGAAGCCAGGGCCCGGCAGACCGCTGGCTTGTTCGGTGACAACGCACAGGTAGAAGTCGCCTTGCGCGACGGCGATTTTGGCCACTGGAAAGGCCAGGCCATCGACCAACTGGACGATGAAGCCATGAGTGCCTGGCTCACCGACAGCGCCAGCGCGCCCCACGGTGGCGAGTCGGTGGACCAGATCTGCCTGCGGGTTGGACAGTGGATGACATCCCTGGAAAGCCAACCGGGGCATGTCGTGGCCGTTACCCATCCCTTTGTGATCCGTGCCGCGTTGTTGCACGTGCTGCAGTTGCCGCTGTCGATGTTCTGCCGGGTCGACGTCGAGCCGCTGTCATGCACCGAGCTGCGTTTCAACCGCGTGTGGCGCCTGCGCCTGGAAACTCACGCCTGACCCCGCGAACATGGCAAAATCCACGCCCCGCAATGAGAGCAACCCATGAAACGCATCCTGATCATCGGCATTGGCGCCGGCAACCCTGACTACATCACGATGCAGGCCGTGAAGGCGCTCAACCGCACCGACGTGTTCTTCCTGATGGACAAGGGCCAGAGCAAGGACAAGTTGATCGACCTGCGCCGCGAGATCTGCGAGACCTACATCACCGAGCCCGGCTACCGCTTTGTCGAGGCCGACTGCCCCGAGCGTGTGCGCGGTGATATCGACTACACCACCGCCGTGCAGGACCTGAACCGCGACAAGCAGCAGACCTTCGAACGCATGATCAATGAGGAAATGGCCGACGGCGAAGTGGGCGCATTCCTGGCTTGGGGCGACCCGGCGCTGTACGACAGCACCATTCGGATCCTGCAGGCGATCCTGGCCAGTGGCCGTTGCACCTTTGAATTCGAAGTGATCCCCGGCATCACCAGCGTGCAGGCCCTGGCAGCGCAGCACAAAGTGCCGCTCAACCGCATTGGCAAGTCCGTCGAGATCACCACCGGGCGCCGCTTGGCAGCAGGGCAGGCCAGCGACGCCGACACCCTGGTGGTAATGCTCGACGCCGAAGATTCCTACCGTACCGTGGCCGATCAGGACCTGGACATTTATTGGGGCGCCTACCTGGGCACGCCGGACGAGATCCTGATCAGCGGCAAGGTGGCTGATGTGGCAGAAGAGATTCAACGGGTGCGCAAGGCCGCGCGCCTGGCCAACGGCTGGATCATGGACACCTATTTGTTGCGCAAACCCTGAGGTAACGTCCCATGCTCAAACTGTTTGCCCTGGCACTGACCCTGGTGGCCGGCGCTGCTCATGCTGACGACTCGCTGCACACCGACCTGCCGTTGGCATACCTGGAACAGACCCAGACCGATGCACGCAACCAGCCGTTGGTGATTTTCCTGCACGGGTTTGGCAGCAATGAGGAAGACCTGTTTGGCATCAAGGATTCGCTGCCGTCCACTTGGACTTACCTTTCGGCACGGGCACCCATGCCAGTAGACCCCCAGGGTTATCGCTGGTTTACCAAGACCCAGGGTGAAGCTGAGTACAACGGCGAAACGGCCGACCTGCAGCGCAGTGCAAAATTAATCGAAGACTTTGTTGCCAAGGCCACGGCCAAGTACCACACCCGGCCCGATCGGGTATTCCTGGTGGGCTTCAGCCAGGGCGCGATCATGTCCTACGAGGTGGGCTTGCGTCAGCCGGAGCGGGTACGCGGGATCGCGGCGCTCAGTGGCAGTGTGCTGCCAGTGCTCAAGGCCGAGCTGAAACCGAATGACGCGTTGGGAGCGCTGGCGATCTTCATCGGGCACGGCACGTTGGACCAGGCGCTGCCCTATGCGTCGGCCACGCGGGCGAACGAAGTGTTGACGGGGCTGGGGTTGAAGCCGGAGTTTCACGGTTACCCGGGCATGCCGCATACCGTGAGTGAAGCCGAAGTGCAGGATTTGAAAGCCTGGCTGGAAAAAAGCCTGAAATAAACGCGGTCAAAAAATGTGGGAGCGGGCTTGCTCGCGAATGCGCTGGATCAGTCAACCTATCTGTGACGGGTACACCGCATTCGCGAGCAAGCCCGCTCCCACATTCGATTTGTGTTGTACGTAGCGGGGTTATTTACCGCCGGTAATCTGCTTCACCAACTCCGCATGCCCCTTCACATCATCCCCACGGGAAATGGCCTGGATCACCAGCAGGTGATTCCCCGAACCGCCGAGGAACGTGGAGTTCAGCGTCTTGCCGCCGCCCTGGGTGGCGGTGCTGTCGACCTGGCGCAGGCCCAGGCCCTTGAAGGTCAGCTTCTTTTCGCCTTGTTTCTTGAAGTCGGGCAGGGCGGCACTTTGGTCCTTGATAAACCCGGCCACGGCGCCATCGAGGAACTGGGTGTCGTTGTCCTGGATGGTGACCCCATCTTTACGCGCGGTTTCGGCGACGATCACCACGCTTTTGGTGGTCTGGTTGGCGTACAGCGTGCCCTGGGTGTCAGCAGTGCCGTCTTCGGCCTTGCCGGTGGGCAGCGTGTCGGCCACATACGCCTTGGGCAGCTTGAAGGTGAACTTGCCGCCCAAGGTCGAGATGGTTTGCGTGTCGGCTTTCTGTGGTGCGGGTTTGCTGGCCGCGAAGGCAACGCTTGCACTGAGCGCGAGGGCCAGCAGGGCGGCGGTCTTGGTGAGGGTGGCCATGTAGCGCTCCAGAGATGAACGAAATTGCGGCGTATTCTGTCAGAAATTTCGCAATATCGTTCATCTGCCGCCTCACACCTTATCGGACTCCTCCTCAAGCCGGTCCATCTCAAACAGCCGTGCCAGTTCTGCCCGGGCTTCCTGGGCGGTTTGCATCACCTTGGCCGCGTCGTCGTATACCGCGTGCTGGGCGGCCAGCACTTGCAGGTCGTGGTTCTTGAAGCGGGTGATGCGTGCATCGGCCTGGGCCTGGGTCAAGCCGAGGCCGACCAGGGTACGGCGGCTCATTTCCAGGCTGGAGTAGAAGGTTTCGCGCACCGGTGATGCGTCCAGGTCCACCAGGCGGTGAACGTGCTGGCGGTTGCGGGCGCGGGCGATGATCTTCATGTGCGGGTAGAGGTTGCGCACCAGCTCCGCCGTCTTGATGTTGATCTCCGGGTCGTCCATGGCGATCACGAAGAATTCCGCCTGGTCGACCTTGGCCGCATGCAGGATCTCAGGGCGTTGCGGGTCGCCATAGAACACCGGCATGCCGCCGAAACTGCGGGTCAGCTCGATGGTTTCCACCGAGGTGTCCAGGGCGATGAACGAGATGTTTTGCGCACGCAGAATTCGCGCGACGATCTGGCCCATGCGACCCATGCCGGCGATCACCACGCGGGGCGCATCGCTTTCGATGGTGCGGTATTCCTCGGGCACTTCCACCGGCTTGGCCTTGGGCTTGAACAGCTTGGGGCACACCAGCAACAGCAGGGGCGTCACCGCCATGGACAGGGTGATGGTCAGCACCAGCACGTCGTACAGGTGAGGGTCGAACAGGCCCTGGTCGCGGCCGATCTTGAACACCACGAAGGCAAACTCACCGCCCGCCGCCAGCACTACGCCCAGGCGCAGCGCGCTTTCGCGGTTGAGGTCGCCCACCAGCCGGCCCACGGCGTACAGCAGGGGCAGCTTCAGGCCGATCAGCAGCAGGGTCAGGCCGATCACCACCAGCGGCGCACTGAGCAGCAGGCTGAGGTTGGCGCCCATGCCCACGCTGATGAAGAAAAGCCCCAGCAGCAGGCCCTTGAACGGTTCGATCTGGGATTCCAGCTCGTGGCGGTATTCAGAGTCTGCCAGCAGCAGGCCGGCGAGGAATGCGCCCAGGGCCATGGACACACCCACCAGTTCCATCAGCCAGGCGGTGCCGATCACCACCAGCAGCGCGGTGGCGGTGGACACTTCACGCAGGCCGGTCTTGGCCACGATGCGAAACACCGGCCGCAACAGATAGCGCCCGCCGATGATCACCACCGCGATGCTGCCGAGAATTTGCAGCACATGCTGCAAGCCTTGGGCCTCTGTGGTGGGGTGATCACTGCCGGCCAGCAGCGGCACCATGGCGATCAAGGGGATAGCGGCGATGTCCTGGAACAGCAGGATCGCGAAGGCCAGGCGGCCGTGGGGCTGGTTGAGCTCCTTGCGCTCGGCCAGGCTTTGCAGGCCAAACGCGGTGGACGACAGTGCCAGGCCCAGGCCGAGCACGATGGCACTGTTCCACGATTGGCCAAACAGCCACAGCGCCACCACGCCCATCACCAGGCCGGTGAGCAGCACCTGGGCCAGGCCGACGCCAAACACCGCCTTGCGCATCACCCATAACCGCTTGGGCGACAGCTCCAGGCCGATGATGAACAGCAGCAACACCACGCCCAGCTCGGAGAACTGCGCGACACTTTGCGGGTTGCCCACCAGGCCCAGCACCGACGGGCCGATGATCACACCGGCGAACAGATAGCCCAGCACCGCGCCCAGCTGCAGGCGTTTGGCCAGGGGCACGGTCAGCACGGCGGCGAGCAGGAACACCACGGCTGCTTGTAACAGGTTGCCTTCATGGGGCATTGCGAACTCCAGGATCGTTGAAGCGGATCAAAACAGGGGCTATTAGAGCGCTTTTTACATTTCGAAAAATTGTATTTTTGCCGCGTGCAGCGATGGGTGTGGGGTGGAATCCCATTTCTGCTGGGCATTTACGAAAGTATTAATACCATTTAATACAATGACGTTTTCGAGGGTCGACTACCGTTTTGGCACACAGGATCTGTTGTTGTCACTGTCAATTTCTACCTCGGTTTCTGATCAAAGCCGAGTTCCTTAAGCCGCCCGGAAGGGCGGTTTTTTTTTGGAATTTTTTGAATCCTATTCAATGAACCCTACGAGCACCGGGATTGCGGAAGCAGGTGCGTGCTGAAGAATGTACAAACAATTTGCCTAGGAACCTGGGTGGCGACAGAGGCCGCCGTGATCCTAAAGTTATGCCCTTGAGTTTATATTCCTTGGGTGGCATATTTGCATGGTCTGGGACATTGAATACACGGATGAATTCGGAGACTGGTGGGGCGGTCTTGATGCACGGGAGCAATCGTCGGTATCTGCCAGCGTTGACCTGCTTGGGCTTTTTGGGCCGGGCCTGCGTTTTCCCCATAGCAGCGATATCAAGGGCACTCGACATGGCAACTTGCGCGAGTTGCGCGTACAGCATGCAGGTCGGCCTTTTCGGGTGTTGTATGCATTCGATTCCAGGCGGTGTGCCGTTCTGTTGATTGGCGGCGATAAAACTGCACAGCACCGTTGGTACGACGTGCACGTTCCCATGGCAGAAAAGCTGTATGACGTGCATTTGGAAACATTGCGTAAAGAGGGCCGTAACCATGGCTAAAAAATTCGCTGACCTTCAAGCGTGCATGACGCCTGAGGCGCGCGCCGATGCCGAGCAAATACTGCGTCAGCACCTGAAGGAAATGCCGTTGCATGAACTGCGCAAGGCGCAGCAGTTGAGCCAGGAGAGCCTGGCCAAAGCGCTGAACATCAACCAGGCGGCAGTCTCCAAGATGGAGCGTCGCACTGACATGTACATCAGCACCTTGCGTGATTACATCCGCGCGATGGGAGGGGAGCTGGAAATTATCGCAACGTTTCCGGATGGCCAGGTCAGGATCGACAACTTCGCCTGCTAGAGGCGCAACCGTGATGGGCAGGAGCCCGGCCTGAGTGCCGGGCTTTTTGTTGCCTGGCGTTCTGTCGGTATTGTGCAGCTTGGTGGACAATAGCCGTCACTCCCCACCCGCGGAATCGCCCCGTGAACCAACTTCTCGCCATGCGTGCCTTCGTCCGTGTCGTCGACACCAGCTCTTTCAGCCGGGCGTCCGACCAGTTGGCGCTGCCACGTTCCACGGTCAGCAAGCTGATCACCGACCTGGAACAACACCTGGGCATCAAGCTGATGCACCGCACCACCCGCACCTTGGCACCCACCGCCGAAGGGCTGGAGTACTACGGGCATGCACGGCGGCTGGTGGCCGAGCTGGATGAGGTGGACAGCCTGGCCCGTGGACAGGTCCTCACGCCCCGTGGGCATCTGCGGGTGGATGCGCCGGCGTCGTTTGCCAATTGCCTGTTGATTCCGGCGCTGGTGGATTTTCATCGCGAGTACCCCGATATCACGGTTGCCCTGGGGATCAGTGACCGAGCGGTGAACATCGTCGGGGAGGGGGCCGACTGTGTGATCCGGGCCGGCAAGCTGGAGGACATGGGGATGATCGGGCGCAAGGTGGCCGACCTGGAATACCTGACCTGCGCCGCGCCCAGCTATCTGCAGCGCCGTGGCCTGCCGATTTCGCCCCAGGACCTGGAGCAGAACCACCTGCGGGCAGGGTATTTTTTTGCAGGTTCCGGCAAGCCTGAACCCCTGATCTTCGAGAAGGGTGAGCAGCGCATTGAAGTGGGCGATTGCGCGTTCTCGACCAACGAAGGCAACGGGCTCAAGGAAATGCTGCTTGCCGGGCTGGGCGTCGGGCAACATTTCACATCGATCGTGCAGTACTACATCGATGCGGGCCAACTGATCAGCGTGTTGCCGGACTGGTCACGCCCGGCCACGCCGCTGCACATCCTTTACCCGCCCAATCGTCACCAGAGCGCGCGGCTCAAGGTGTTTACCGAGTGGGTGATCCGCACCTTCGGCGTCAAGGAATGATGGCCGTCACCCGGATCTCCACGCGCATGGTCGGCAGCCCCAAGGTGTCGACGCCGACCTGGGTCCAGATGGGCGCATGGTTTGGCATGTAGCGGCGGTACTGTTTGACCATTGCCTCGTTGACTTCGGGCGGGAAGCCGCCGACGTGGTAGGAGTTGACGTGAATCACATGCTCCCAACCGGCGCCTGCGCTGGCGAGGGTTCGCTCCAGGTTGTGGAAGGCCTGGGCGATTTCTTCGGCCAGGTCGGTGGGGATCTGGAACTCATCGTCCCAGCCTCCCTGGCCTGAGGTTTCAATGCGATTGCCGACTTTCACCGCCTGGGAATAGTGCAGGTGCTCGCGCATGTAATCGCCATAACCTGGGGTGACAAAGAATTCGGGCGTGCTCATGGGGTGACCTCGAGTCAATGGAAGACCCGGTGAATCCTAGTGAACACGCAGCAGCGGAAAAATCCCGGTTTCCTGCCATGACTGTCTATCGGTGTGCACAATCGGGCGCCACGCGCGGAGCCGGCTTGCGGTAAAGGCCGACGCCCAGGCCGGTGATGATGATAGCGATGGCGACCCACTCGACGGTGCTGACCTGTTCGCCGAGGATCAACACGGAACTGGCGATGCCGAACACGGGAATCAGCAGCGACAGCGGCGCTACGGTGGACACCGGGTAGGCCTTGAGCAGCGAATTCCAGCCCCAGTAGGCCACGTGCGTGGCCAGGTACACCTGGAACAGGATCGACAGCACGGCGGTCAGGTCAAGGCTGGCCTGCACCTGGGCGAACGACGCGCTGCCGTGCAGCCACCAGGCCATGAGCCCCAGCGGGATCGGCGGAAACAGGCTGGCCCACACCATGAACGAGAAGATCTCCTTGACCCCCGATTGCTTGATGATCACGTTGCCCACGCTCCAGGCGAGGGCGCTGAACACGATCATCATGACCCCCAGCACCGCATGCTCACCCTGCTGTGTGGCGATGATGCCGCCCAGTCCAATCAGCGCGAGCAGGGCGCCCACCCACTGGGTGGCGCGAATTTTTTCGTTGAACAACACGCAGCCCCAGCCCAAGGTGAAAAACACGCTGAGTTGAATGATCAGCGAAGCAATGCCCGGGCTGACGCCGACCTGGATGCCGTAATTGATCACGCCCCACATGCCCAGGCCGAAGATCACGCCGTAGGCGGCGACATAGCCGAAGTTGACGCGGGGGCGCTTGATGAAGAACACCAGGGGCAAGGCGGCGAGGGCAAAGCGGATGCCCGTGAGCACAAAGGGGTCGATCGAGCGCAGGCCCAGTGTTGTGATGGGAAAGTTCAAGCCCCAGATCAGCGTGACGAGTACGGCCAGAGCGAGGTGTTTCTTGTGCATGGGAAATCCTTGGGGCAGGCAGGGCTGTTCGATTGCCCACAGGTTAGGGCGCTGCCGAATGGCCCGCTTGCTATGTCGGGCCATGCTTTGACATTATCGGGCCATGATTCCGACCTTTGATGCCCATGTTCCCGAAGCGCTGGTCACCCTGCGTGAATACCCGTGCGGTACCGTCTTCCCACGGCACACCCACCCGCGTGGCCAGTTTGCGTATGCCTCCACCGGCGCACTGAAGATGTTCACCGACCTCGGCAACTGGGTGGTCCCGCCGCAGCGGGCGATCTGGGTGCCCGCCGGCGTGCCTCATGAGATGCACATGCGTGGTGAGGTGGTGATGCTCAACACTTACCTCGACGACCAGGCCACCGAGCGCGCCGGTTTGCAGGCGCGTTGCCAGGTCTTCGAGGTATCGCCACTGCTGCGCCATCTGCTGGAAGCGGCGCTGGCATTCGAGCCCTCGGCGCCTGCCAGTGAGCGACAGCGCTGTGTGCTGACGCTGTTGATCGACGAAATGGGCGCCATGCCCGAGCTGCCCCTGAGTGCGCCGCTGCCCGGCGAACCACGCCTGGCCCAGGCCTGCCAGCGCTTTCTGGAGGCACCCACGCAAACCATCTCACTGGATGAAATGGCCACCTGGTCGAATATGAGCCGGCGGACCTTCACCCGTCATTTTCTCGAAAGCACCGGCATGACTTTCGTGGCCTGGCGCCAACAGGTCTGCCTGTTGGAGGCCACGGCACGCCTGAGCCATGGCGCTTCCATCACGGCGGTGGCGTTGGAGTTGGGGTTCAGCAGTTCCAGCGCCTTTACCTCGGTGTTCCGGCGCAACCTGGGCGAGTCGCCGGCGCGCTACCTGGCTAAGTCGAAGGCGGCCGCGTTGTTCTGAATCTTCAACACGTCGGTCAGGATTCACCTCTTTTGCGGCCGCGCTTTGGTAGTATCGCCCTCCATCGTCACCAGGAGTCACCGGCCCATGCAACACCAGTGGGATGAAATGCACCGCACCCGCAAGCCCACCTTTGTATTGTGCGGCGAGCCCCAGGGGGATGTGCTCAATCTCTACGTTCACGGTTACTCGGCGTTCTTTAACCGCCAGCAATTGGGCAGCTTCAAGGACCAATTGGCGAGCATCGAAGGCTCGACCAACCTGATGCTGTTCTGGCCGGCGGGGCATTTCCTGGAGAACCTGTTTGCCCCGTTCAAGGAGGTGATAGGTTCGATACTCGGCGGCGGAGGCCTGGGCGCGGCCACCGTGGGCGTGGGCAAGGCCATCGCGTATTTTCTCGACCACTACAAAAGTGTCGAAGCCCGTGTCGATGAAGTGGCCAAGACCCTGTTGCCCGAGCTGGCGGGTTACCTGCACGCCGAAGCATTGCCAGTGCGGCGCATCAACCTGATCGGGCACTCCCTGGGCGCGCGCATCCTGGTCAAGAGTGTGCTGGCTCGTCCGGATATCGCCCGTGAGCTGCCGTTGAACAATCTGCTGTTGATGGGCGGTGCGATTTGTACGTCGAGCCCTTGGGACGAGGTGTCTGCGCCGCTCAAGGGGCGCGTGATCAACTGCCATTCCAGCAAGGACTGGGCGCTGGCGATGAAACCGGACACCGAGCGCTGCATCGGCCGTTATGCGATCCCGCTGACCCCGGCGCTCAAGGCCAAGGTGACCAATGTGCACCTGGCCACCTTCGACCATGCCGCGTACTGGCCGCAGTTGAAGACGGTGGTGCAATACACCGACCTGCTGCAGGAACGTCGAGGCCTGATTCGCTCTGATCAACGCAGTGTCGAAGTGCGGTTTGCCGAGGAGGACGTGGAGTTGTTCCCGGCGCTGGTGCAGGCCCGCCCTGAAGAACTGAAGTTTCTCGCCGAGCTGATGGCGCAAAAGCGCAGCGCGTCGATTGATGCCAGCGTGCGCGAACCGTTGAAGCTGGCGATCGAGTTGCAGCGCATGGGCGGCGACACGTTCATGAACCTGGCCCGTGGCCATGGCGTGAGTTATCGGCAGATCGCCGAAGATGTGGCGCAGCGGCTGGGCATCAAGTTCGATGAGCCGCTCGACAGCGTCGCGCTCGCAGACATCGAGGCACAGGTTGCGGAAACACTCATCGAGCAATACAAGGACAAACTCAACCGCGCCGACCGCCAGGCCTTCGACGCCGAACTGAAGGCGGCGGCGCAGAAAGAGCAGGGTGTGTTCAATCGTTTCGACGTGGGCCGTTCGGCGACAACTGCCTTGAGCGGCACGGCCCTGGCGGGACTCACCGGGTTCATGCTGCGGCGCGGGGCGGCTACGGCCATTCCGGTGGTGGGCCAGGCCCTGGCGGCGGCGATGTTGCTGGTGAGTGGTGTGCGGGCGTTTTCCGGCCCGGCTTACTCGATCACCACCCTGGCGGTGCTGGTGGTGGGTGTTATTCGCCAACGCATGGAGCGCGAGGCGTTGAACCAGGAGATGGACCTGGTGGTGCAAGTGGTGGAGGCGTTTGACCTGCCCCGGGACACGGTGATGCGCACGGTCGCGTCCGACTGATAAGCTGTTTCCCTGTCTTGTGTGTTTGCCTGGGATACCGCGTGAAATTCAGCCTGCCGAAAATCGCTACCGCCCCGTTCTGCCCGCCGGAAGTGGCCGGCTCCGTCGCCGTCGACCCCAAGGCTTCGTTTTTCAAGCGGATGCTGATGTTCGCCGGCCCCGGCCTGTTGATCTCCATCGGCTACATGGACCCCGGCAACTGGGCCACCGCCATCGAGGCGGGTTCACGCTACGGCTACAGCCTGTTGTTCGTGGTGTTGCTGGCCAGCCTGGCGGGCATGGCGGTGCAGTGCCTGTGTTCACGGTTGGGCATCGCCACCGGCAAGGACCTGGCGCAACTGTCGCGCGAGCGCTACAGCCAGCGCTCGGCCCGCACTCAATGGGTGTTGGCGGAAATCTCGATCATCGCCACCGACCTGGCCGAGGTACTGGGCTGTGCCCTGGCGTTTCACCTGCTGCTGGGCGTCTCGCTGACCACTGGCATCGTCATTACCGCCTTCGACACGTTGCTGATCCTGGCCCTGCAAAACCGTGGCTTCCGTCGCCTGGAGGCAATCATGCTGGCGCTGGTGGCGACCATCGGCGTGTGTTTCTTCATTGAACTGGTGCTGATCAAGCCGTACTGGCCGGACGTGCTCAGCGGCTTTGCGCCATCCTTGTCGGCCATCAGCGATGCTGCGCCGCTGTACCTGGCCATCGGTATTCTGGGTGCCACGGTGATGCCCCATAACCTTTACCTGCACACCTCGGTCGTGCAAACCCGCCTGATCGGCAAGGACCTGGCCAGCAAGCGGGACGCCGTCAAGCTGGCACGGATCGACACCATCGGCTCCCTGGCCCTGGCCTTGCTGGTCAACGCTGCGATCCTGGTGCTCGCCGCAGCCGCCTTCCACAACACCGGTCATGCCGATGTGGTCGAGATCCAGGATGCCTACCAATTGCTCGATCCCCTGGTGGGCGGCGCGTTCGCCAGCATCCTGTTCGGCATCGCCTTGCTCGCCTCCGGGCAAAGCTCCACCTTCACCGGCACCATCGCCGGCCAGGTGATCATGGAGGGCTACCTCAACCTGCGGATTCCCTGCTGGCAACGCCGTCTCATTACCCGCGGGCTGGCGCTGATCCCGGCGTTCCTCGGCGTATGGCTGATGGGCGACGACGCGATTGGCAAACTGCTGATCCTCAGCCAGGTCGTGCTCAGCCTGCAGCTGCCGTTTGCGCTGTACCCGTTGATCCGCATGACCGGTGACGAGCGATTGATGGGGCCGTTCGTGAATCGCTGGCCCACGAAGCTGTTGGCGTGGTTTTTGTTCGCGGTGATCAGTGGGGCGAATGCCTGGTTGATTGGGCAGTGGGTGTTTTGATCGTTTGACTGGCTCACCGATCCCAATACGGCACCGTCCCAAAACACTCCACGAAATAATCAATCACCGTGCGCACCTTCAGCGACAGCCGGCGGCTGCCCGGCCATAGCGCGGCGATCTGCTGCGGCTCCAAGGTGGTCGCCACTTCGTATTCGGTCAGCACCGCCTGCAAGGTGCCCGCGCGCAGGCCTTCGCCGATCAGCCAGGACGGAAACACCACCAGCCCCAGGCCTTGTTCGGCGGCGTGGGTGAGGGTGTCGGCGTGGTTGCCGGTGATGGGGCCTTTCACGCTATACGGGGTCCAGTCGCCCTGGTCACGGCGGAAGAACCAGCGTTGCTGGCCGGTGATGCCTTTGTAGGCCAGGCATTGGTGGTGGGCCAGCTCGTCGGGGTGCCGGGGTGTGCCATGCCGGGCCAGGTAAGCCGGGCTTGCGGCGATGCGAAAGCGTTGGGGGGCGAAGATGCGCGCCTGCATGCTGGAGTCGTTGAGCACGCCGATGCGAAACAGCAGGTCGGTACCGTCTTGCAGTGGGTCGACGTAGGTGTCGGTCTGCTGGATATCCAGCTGCAACTTCGGGTAGCGCCGGCACAGTTCGCCCAACCATGGCGACAAGTGGCGCTGGCCAAACACCATCGGCGCGTTGATACGCACCAGGCCGCTGGGTTCGCGCTCCTGTTCCTGCAAGGCCTGGCTGGCGCTTTCCAGTTGTTCGAGCATCAAGCGCGCATGGCGCCCGAGCACGCGGCCGGCTTCGGTGGGGCTCACGGCGCGGGTGTGGCGGTACAGCAACTGTTGGCCGAGCGCTTGTTCCATCAACTGGATCTGCCGGGAGATGGAGGAGGGCGCCAGGCTCTCGCGGCGCGCGACCTCAGAGAAGCTGCCGTGGTCGAGTACCGCGACAAACAGTCGAAGCGCCTTGAAACTCAATTCATTCAAGCCTTGCATCATGCTCTCCAGGCTGTGCGCTTTGCGCAAAGGTGTTGTCGGCATGCTCCCATTTATCGCACAGAACGGCCACCGGATAATGCGCGCCATGTTTCCTTTCTTTGATGCGCAGGTGATGTATGCAAGCGAGTTCCATGGCGGGTGTGGCTTCGGCCACGCCGAAAAAAAACCTGTTGCGGCTGCTGTTGTTGCCGCTGGTGATCTTGGCGGGCATGGGCCTGTCAGTAGAGGCCGGGCTGCTCGGTCCGTTGGGTGTGCAGGTAGGCCACTTATGGGCAACCCTGAGCATTTTCGGCGTCGGTTCGGCGATTTTGTTTCTGTTGCTGCTGTTCAGCGGCCCGCAAAAAGGCCCGGCGTTGACCGACTTGCCACGCTGGCAGTTGATCGGCGGGTTCCTGGGGCCGATGTACGTAGTGGTGTTGACCCTCGCCACGCCGCACATCGGCATTGCGATGACCATGATCGCAATCCTGTCGGGGCAGGTGGGCAAGAGTGTGTTGATCGACCACTTCGGCTGGTTCGGCACCCAGCGCAAGCGGGTCAATGGCGAGCGCTGGATTGCCCTGGCGTTGATTGTGGCGGCACTTGTTCTGATTGCACGAGGGTAAGGCGATGAATCTGATTCTGTTGTTGGTGCTGGTGATCGCAGCGGGTGCTGTCTTGAGCGTGCAAGCCGCGATCAACGGGCGTTTGGGCCAGGCGGTCGGCGTGTTGCGCAGCAGCTTGCTGACCTTTGCGGTGGGCGCTATCAGCACGGCACTGCTGATTTTCTTCTTCGAACCGGCCCAGGCCATCAGCCTGCTGGACGTGCCGAAATGGCAGCTCACCGGTGCCTTGTTTGGCGTGGTGTACATGATGGTGATGGTCGGCGCGGTGCCTGTGGTGGGCACGGCCGTGGCGACGGTGGCGGTGATCGTCGGGCAGCTGGGCATGGGCATGCTGATCGATAATTTCGGCTGGCTGGGCAACCCGGCCATCGAACTGTCGGGCAGCCGTCTCCTGGCGATGCTGCTGTTGGCGCTGGCGCTGGTGTTCATGTACCGCAGCAATAGCCGTCTGGCCGATTAATGGCGCTGAACCCTGATGGCTTGCCTATAGTCACTGCTTAAGGTGTGGCGCCCGCTGCGCCTGGACGACCATGAAAAAGGAGTCTGACTATGGCTGATAAAACCTGTGCCTGCCCCCATTGCAAGTGCGTACTGGGCAAAAATGCGGTGATGAAGGACGGTAAAGGCTATTGCTGCAAAGGCTGCGCCGAGCACCATGCCCATGGCGAGCCCTGCGCTGCGGCGACGGGCTGCGAGTGCGCCAAGTCGGCCCACGGCTGAAACCTGTAAAAATCCGCTCGGATTATCCGGTGGCGGTCATTACCATGGCCGCTCACCCTTGATCGATGCCTTCTTCATGGCCCTGGCCGCACCCCCTGACCTCTCTGATCACGCCGTCCCCGTGCAACCGTTGGCGCGCACCTACCCGCGTGGGTTGTATGTGGAACCCCACAGCCACGATTGGGGCCAGTTGCTGTATGCCATGAGCGGGGTGATGTGGGTCGAGACGCCCCGCGAAGCCCTGGTGGTGCCGCCGCAGCGTGCGGTGTGGCTACCGCCGGGGGTGGAGGATGGGATCCGCGTGGTTTCGGACCTGCAGATGCGCAATATCTACCTGCGCCCGGCGTTGGCGGCGACGCTGGACAGCCAGGTGCAGGTGATCGAGGTGGGTGGGTTGTTGCGCGAGCTGATCGTCACCCTGGTCGATCAGGGCGATAACGGCGAGCCGGCGTATTACGACGCGGTGGTCAGCCTGGCCCTGTTGGAGCTGCAACGGGCGCGCCGTTCGCAGATCCGCATCGCCATGCCAGTGGAGGCCGACCGGCGACTGGTGAATGCCTGCCAGGCGGTGATGGCGGCGCCGTCCCTGGAGATCCCGTTCGAACAGCACGCCGAAGCCGCCGGTGCCAGCGTGCGCACCTTGTCGCGCCTGTTCCAGACCCACCTGGGCATGGGCTTTGCCGAATGGCGCCGCCAGGTGCAACTGGCCACGGCGGTGGCGGAGCTGATCCAGGGCCAGTCCGTCAGCGGCATCGCCCGCTCCCTGGGGTACTCGCCCAGCAGTTTCAGCGACATGTTCCGTCGCGCGCTCGGCGTGGCGCCTTCGCAGTACGTGGGTTGAGGGTTTGGCCGAAATCCTGAAGCACTTGGCCGATGCTGCAGCAATGGGCTCTCTACACTGAGCCCATCCACCCAACTGGCATGACCCCCATGAACTACCTGATTTCCCTCGCCATCGGCCTATTGGTCGGCGTGATCTACGGTGCCCTGGATTTCCGTTCGCCCGCGCCACCCGCCATCGCCCTGGTGGGCCTGATGGGCATGCTGCTGGGCGAAAAGCTCTGGCCCGTGGGCCGGCAGCTGGTCAGCGGTTGGTTGTCCTGAATTCCTTCCCTCCTTTCGATGGATATTGGCCATGAAAGCACTGCAATTTTCCGCCACCGGCGACCTTTCTTCCCTGCGCTTTGTCGACGTCGCCACCCCGGTGCCCGCTGCCGGTGAGGTACTGGTGCAGGTCAAGGCGGCCGGCCTGAACCCCAGCGATGTGAAAAACGTACTTGGCCGCTTCCCGTACACCACGCTGCCGCGCATTCCCGGGCGTGACTTTGCCGGCGTTGTGGTGGACGGCCCGCAAGCACTGATCGGCCAGGAAGTCTGGGGCACTGGCCGCGACCTCGGTTTTTTTGCCGACGGTTCCCACGCCCAATACCTCACGGTGGCCGCCGAAGGCGTGGCGCATAAACCGACCCACCTGAGCTTTGCCCAGGCCGCCAGCCTTGGCGTGCCGTACACCACCGCCTGGGATGCCCTGGCGCGCAGTGGTGTCACCCAAGGCACGCGGTTGCTGGTGATCGGCGCGAACGGGGCGGTCGGCAGCGCAGCGTTGGCGCTGGCCAAGATACTCGGTGCCGAAGTGTTGGGCGCGGTGCGCAAGGCGGATCAGGTCCAGGTGCTGAAGGCGCAAGGCTTTGACGCGATCACCCTGGGTGAGCCGGACGCCTTGGGCGCGCAGGTGAGTGCAGTGTTCAAGGGCGGCGCCGATGTGATCTTCGACACCACGGGTTTCTGGCTACCGGCGGCGGTCGCTGGCTTGGCGCCGTTCGGGCGTATTGCAATCATCGCCGCACCGGTTGACGGCCACGTGCAATTGCCGGCGCTGGCCCTGTACCGCAAGGGCGGTTCGGTGGTGGGGATCAATTCATTGCTCTACAACTGCCAGCAGTGCGCAGTGATGCTGGAGCAGTTCGGCGGCTTCTTTGACGAGGGCTTGCTGCCCCTGCCGAGCGGCCTGCGCGAAGTGGCGCTGGCCGACGGTTTGCAGTGCTATGAGGACGTGAACAGCGGCAGTGCGGACAAGATCATCTTCCTGCCTTGATACAGTCAATACGGTGGGAGCGGGCTTGCTCGCGAATGCGCAGTGCCAGTCACTGAATCTGTTACTGATAGACCGCATTCGCGAGCAAGCCGGCTCCCACAGTTTGATCTTCACTAGGCCTCGGGGACGCCTTTTTCCCAGGCCGACCAGTTCTTCAGAATCGCCTGCACCAGCGGGTTGCCTGTGCGGTACAGGTTCTCCAGCGCCGGTACAAAGCCGCCCTGGTCTGCGTATTTCAGCAGGTTGTCCACTTCGCTGTAGCCAGGGTACGGCCGGTCGAAGTCGGAGCCGGCGCGCACCACCGCCAGGCGCTGGATATCCACCAAACCTTCACGGCTGGCACGCAGCAGGGCTTCATAGGTGGAGTTGTCTTCCTGCTGGGTGGTGCAGTACTCGCCCTTGTTGTCCGTCAGCAGCTTGGTCCAGACCTCGGCGCGCTCGCTCAGGCGTGTGCCGGAGAACCAGGTATTACCTGCCAGGGTGTCGCAGCGGGTGACCTGTGGCGGCTGGTTGGCCGGTGCCGCCGGGTAGTGCTTGCGCCAGGCGCTGGATTCCTTGCTTTCGGTCAGTTCGACTTTCTGCGACAGGGCAAATGCCTTGGCCTGCAACTTGGGGTTGAGCTCAAACACTTCGGTCTTGTAGTCCAACGGTGGTTTTTCGTTGGGCCCCTTGGTGTTGATGCCGATGTAGCCGGTCGGCCAGTCCTTTGGCGCGTCCCGCGAATCCAGCTCCCACTGGGTGCCGAATTCCACCAGGTAATGGGCCCACGCGGCTGTGCCGATAGTGCCGTGTCTAGGGCTGATACCCGCGATCCCGGCGATCAAGAAATAACTCTGGCGCAGGTCGAACTTGGGCGACAAGGCCAGCGCCAGGGTGGATGCGGCGGCATTGGTCTGGCCCATGCCGGTCACCAGCAGGCACACGTCCTGGGTGTTGCAGCGAATCACCGGGTATTCGGCGGACAAGCCCGGCACACGGACTTCACGCTTGAGTTCCAGGCGATCGATCCAGGTTTGCGCCTCGGGGGCGAACATGGTGATCAGCATCACTTTGGGCTTGATCGGCGCCGGCGTATCGGCCAACACCGCAGGGGCCAGCAGGGCCAGGCCCACGGCAATCGAGAGACGGGTAAACGCGTTCATGTAAAGCTCCTTGATCAGAATTGGTAACCCACGCCGGCGTAGTAACCCCAGCCGTCGGAACGGGCGCGGAAGTTGCCCTCGCCGAAATTCAACTCACTGCCATCCTCCCAATTGCCGCCGTTATGGAAGTAACGGCCGACCAGGGTAAAACGCAGGTGGGTGAACGAGTACAGCAGCACGTTGGTGGCCACCACCGAGTTGGCGGTACGCGCCGGATTGTCCTTGTGCAGGTCCGAGCCAAAATCGTAGTTAGTGAAGCCGATGTAGGTCAGCGAGGCGCCGTTGTCGAAGCTGCTGATGGGCACGATGTACTTCATCTGCGCGCGGTAGCCATCCCACGAATACTCGTTGCTGGCGCCATAGTTTTCCCACTGGTAACGGCCATAGAAGTTCGCCGACAGGTTGACCCGCGAGTGGGTGTCGATGTCGGTACCCAGGCCGCTGTACAAGGTGTTGGCGCGGTTGGCCTTGTTGCTGCCGTGGTCGTAGATCCAGTCGAACGCCACATACCATTCCTTGAACGGCCCGATCGCCAGGCTGCGGCCCGCCAGGTAGTCGATGGAGATGCGCGGTTCGTGTTCCATGAACACCGGCGAGCCATGGTCCCACACGCCTTTGTCATTACTGTTACCGATGCCGAGGATCTTCGGCACATCGATGTAGCCGTACAACTCGAACGGCCCCTTGCGGCCGAAGTACTCGTATTCCAGGTAGACATCATCCTGGGGTTTGGGGCCGAAGCTGATGTCCTTGCTGCCGATCAATGTGAGGTCCTGGTTGAACCATTCCGACAGATAGACGCCTTTTTTCGCCGGGCTGGCTTCAGGGTTTTTCGTGTCGGGGCTCAGGGTTTCGCCCTGTGCTGAGTCATCGATGGGTGTTTGCTGCGCCAAAAGGGGGGCGCTGAGTACTCCCGTAACGGCGGCCAGTAGCAAAGAAACACCAAGGGAAGCAGGACGCCTTGAGGTGGGGTGCATTGAAAATCCCTATTCGTACGCGGTTTGAACCCGATTCTTCGGGTAAAGGTGAACCTGGTTGCCAAGTTCGTTCCGCAAACGTTTGCACAGGCTGTACCAACTTCTCTCAATCGGTTGATCAGCTTGAAAAAAATTGGGATTAGTCGACCTTTTGATCAGAAATGACTGGGTGTCATTTTTTCGATGCGATTGAACAGGTGCATCGCGGTTTCGCGCCGGTATTCGCTCGGCGTCTGGTTCATCTCGATGCGAAAGTGCCGGTTGAAATTGGACAGGTTGGCGTAGCCCACTTCAAAGCAGATGTCCGCCACCGACATATCGCTTTGCAGCAACAGCCGGCAGGCGCGTTGCACGCGGAACTTGCGCATCAGGTCGATAAAGCCGTGGCCGGTGTTGCGCTTGAAGAAGCGCGAAAACCCCGGTTCGCTCATCTCCAACTGTTGGGCGATGACCGACAGGCGCAAGTCGCCGGTGAGTTCACGCATCAGGTAATCAAAGGCTTTGTTGATCCGCTCGGCGCTGCGCGCGTCCAGGGTCGGCGCGTAGCAGGGGCTGGCGAGTGCCTGGACGTGCTGCGCGGGGGCGTTCTTCAGGGTGTTCAGCAATTGCAGGAACAGGATCAGCCGTTGCAGGCCGTGGGCCTTGCCGATGGCTTCCATCAACTGCGCCGCCTGTACGGCGGTGTCGCCGCTGAATTCCAGGCCGCGCCGGGCGGTTTCGAACAATTGCTGCAAATCGCCGAGTTCCGGCAGGGTCTTGCGCAGGGCGAGGAGGGCGGCGCCGTCGAATTGCAGCACCACGTCGCGGCCGGTCAGGTACTCGCCGGGAGCCAGGTCGCCGATCCAGTCATGGGGCAGGTCCGGGCCGATCAACGCCACATGCCCGGCACTGAAGGCGCCGATGTAGTCGCCGGCCACCAGCTTGCCGCTGCCTTGGCGGATCAGGTGGATTTCGAATTCGGGGTGATGGTTCCAGCGCGCCAGATCAAAGGGGTAGTCGTGTTCGAACCAGCGGAAACAGTGGTCCGGCTCGGGCAGGATCACTTCGAGTTCGGCAGGGCGGTGCTCGAACAGCTGGGCGCGGCTGACAGGCATGATGCGGCCTCTGGGTGGGCGTGGACTCGCTTCAACATACGCGCCCCGCACGGGTAAGCGCTACCCTCGGTTTCGCCCGGCACTGATACTTTTTTGATCCGTGCCGCGAAGTTAAAAAAGTATCAGTCGGGCATTCGCCATTCGTTTGTGAGGGGGTGGGCAAGCTGCTGTAATCAGGCCTCGACAACAAAAACAACAGGTGGAAACCGCCATGTTCCAGATCTGCAAAGGTAAGCTCCCGCAAGCGTTGTTCCTGCTTTCCGGCCTGGCGCTGGCCATGCCCAGCCACGCCGCCGACACCGTGACCATCGCCACGGTCAACAACAGCGATATGATCCGCATGCAGCGCCTGTCCAAGGTGTTTGAAGAACAGCACCCGGACATCAAGCTCAACTGGGTGGTGCTGGAAGAAAACGTGCTGCGCCAACGCCTCACCACCGACATCGCCACCCAGGGCGGGCAGTTCGACGTGCTGACCATCGGTACCTACGAAACCCCGTTGTGGGGCGCCAAGCATTGGCTGGAACCGCTGACGCAACTGCCGGCCGCGTACGACGCTGACGATATTTTTCCCTCGGTACGCCAGGGCCTGTCGGTCAACAACACCCTGTATGCCTTGCCATTCTATGGCGAAAGCACCGTCACCTATTACCGCACCGACCTGTTCAAACAGGCCGGCCTGAGCATGCCCGCGCACCCGACCTGGACCCAGCTCGGCGAATTCGCCGCCAAGCTCACGGCAAAAGACAAAGACCAATACGGCATGTGCCTGCGGGGCAAGGCCGGCTGGGGTGAGAACATCGCCTTGCTCAGCACCATGGCCAATGCCTTTGGCGCGCGCTGGTTCGACGAGCAGTGGAAGCCCGAGCTGACCAGCCCCGAGTGGACGGCCGCCGCCAACTATTACGTCAACACCCTGAAAAAATACGGCCCGCCTGGCGTCTCCAGCAACGGCTTCAACGAAACCCTGGCGCTGTTCAACAGCGGCAAATGCGCAATCTGGGTCGATGCCAGCGTCGCCGGCTCCTTCACCACCGACAAGAGCCAGAGCAAGGTCGCCGACAGCGTCGGTTTCGCCGCCGCGCCCACCGAGGTTACCGACAAGGGCTCGTCCTGGCTGTACGCCTGGTCCCTGGCCATTCCAGCCACCTCCAAGCACAAGGAGGCGGCCAAGGCGTTCATTACCTGGGCAACATCGAAGGATTACATCCAACTGGTCGCCGATAAAGAAGGCATCACCAACGTACCGCCAGGCACCCGCCAGTCCACCTACAGCGACGCGTACTTGAAGGCCGCGCCGTTTGCCCAGGTAACCCTGGAAATGATGAAGCACGCCGACCCTGCACACCCGTCGGCCAAGCCGGTGCCGTACGTGGGCATTCAATACGTGACCATCCCTGAATTCCAGGCGATCGGCACGTCGGTGGGCAAGCTGTTTTCGGCGGCGCTCACCGGTGGCATGTCGGTTGACCAGGCGTTGCTCGAAGCCCAGTCCACCACCGAACGCGAGATGAAACGCGCCGGCTACCCCAAATAATTCCCAAGGACACGAACGTCATGAATCGACTGGAAGGTAAAAGCGCGTTGATCACCGGGTCGGCGCGCGGCATCGGCCGCGCCTTTGCCCAGGCCTATATCGCTGAAGGCGCCACTGTTGCCATCGCCGATATCAACCTGCAACGGGCCCAGGCAACCGCCACTGAACTCGGCCCCAAGGCGTATGCCGTCGCGATGGATGTGACCGACCAGGCCTCCATCGACGGCGCAATTGCCGCCGTGGTGGCCCACGCGGGCAAGCTGGATATCCTGATCAACAATGCCGCGCTGTTCGACCTGGCGCCCATCGTCGACATCACCCGCGACAGCTATGAGCGGCTGTTTTCGATCAACGTTGCCGGCACGCTGTTCACCCTGCAGGCGGCCGCGCGGCAGATGATCAGCCAGGGCCACGGCGGCAAGATCATCAACATGGCCAGCCAGGCCGGGCGCCGGGGCGAACCGTTGGTGGCGATCTACTGCGCGACCAAGGCGGCGGTGATCAGCCTCACGCAATCGGCGGGGCTCAACCTCATCAAGCAGGGCATCAACGTCAACGCCATCGCCCCGGGCGTGGTGGATGGCGAACATTGGGACGGGGTGGATGCACTGTTCGCCAAGCATGAAGGCTTGGCGCCTGGCGAGAAGAAGCAGCGGGTGGGGGCCGAGGTGCCGTTCGGGCGCATGGGCACGGCAGAGGACTTGACCGGCATGGCGATCTTCCTCGCCTCGAAGGACGCCGACTACGTGGTCGCCCAGACCTACAACGTCGACGGCGGCAATTGGATGAACTAAAACCGTACGTCGATCAAAAATGTGGGAGCGGGCTTGCTCGCGAATGCGTAGTGTCAGTGGCTGAATCTGGGACTGTTACACCGCATTCGCGAGCAAGCCCGCTCCCACAGATGATCTTCGGTGTTTTTAAATCGCGTTACTCGGCGAAGCTGCGATCGAAGAAGTAGATCTCACCCGGTTTCAGCGCCGCCACCGTCGCCTGCGGCCGGCCACCGTCACCGTGCTTTTTACGCCCCGTCTCCCGCAAATACCCCGCCTCAGTCAGCTTCAACAACCGCTGGCGAATACTGGTCTTCAACACCGGCCGCGCCAGTACCAACGAAAAGATCGCGGTCGCCTCCGGTGCACTGAACTCCTCACCCAAAAACATCAGCGGCAAGCTGCTGTACAGCGATTTGGACAGCAGCCGCTCCTGCACGGCCGCCACGATCAGGTTGTGATCGAACGGCAGCTTGAGGCTGCCATCCGCCACGTCATCCAGGGAAAACCAGGCCTGATGCTCTCCCAGCGCCACCTCGTCGGCGACGATCGCCAGGTAATAGGTCGACGACGACCAGCAGCGTGGGTCGCGAAACGCATCCCCCACCGTGCCCACTTGCTCGCTCCAGGCCAGTTCCAGGCCGACCTTGTCACTGGCGCGCAACCGTTCCACCGCATCCTTGAGGCTCAGATCTTGCACGTCGCCATTGACCACCACGCCTGGCAGCGCCCAATGCCCGGCGAAGGGTTCGGCGTCGCGCTTGTTGAGCAGCAGTTTCAGCTCGCCCGTGGCGCGGCAGTAGAACAGCACGCACAGGTCGACGGTGTGGAGGTAGGCGTGAAGGGGCATCGGGCAGTCCTTGTGAACAGTGGCGGGGCACAGTCTAACGGATAGAGCAGATATGTCATGTACTCGCTCCAGCATAGATAACTAAATGTTTCTTGCAATGAAAGTACATGACGTGTACTTTTGTTTCCAGGCCACAGGAGAACCATCATGACCCTTGCGAAAACTGCCATTGCCTCATTCGACGTCGACGCCCAGAAGAGCTTCACGCCCCTGTGCCCCAACGAGTTGCCGGTGGCCGGCGGTGACCAGATTGGTGCCGAACTCAACTACATGGCCAGCCTGGCCGGCCACCGCGTCGGCAGCAAGGACGCCCACACCCCGCACGCGCCTTGGGTGGTGTCGCAACACAGCGACATGCTGCAAGCCACTGGCCTGGCCCACGCCGACGTGACCTGGGTGAGCCACTGCGTACCGGGCACCGAGGGTTTCACCTTGCTCGACGAGCTGCCCACGCCCTATGAGTACGACTACTTCATCTGGAAAGGCGTCGAACCCGACCTGCACCCCTATGGCGCCTGCTACCACGACCTGCACGACAAACTCTCCACTGGCGTCATCGAGTACCTCAACGCCAAAGGCGTGAGTCGGGTGATCGTCGGCGGCCTGGCCCTGGACTACTGCGTCAAGACCACCGCGTTGCAACTGCTCAAGGCGGGCTTCGAGGTGATCCTGCACCTGCCGGCCTGCCGGGGTATCAGCGAGGAGGGCGGTGTGCAGGCCGTCAACGATTTGCTCAAGGCCGGTGCCGTCATCAGCAGCACCCGCGAAGAACTGGCCGCGATGGCCACGCGTTAAGGAGACACACCATGGAAAGTGCCTACGACTACGAAGCCCCGGTGATCCAGGGTTTGCTCGACACCGACTACTACACCTTCACCATGATGCAGGCCGTGTTGCACCAGCACCCGAACGTCGATGTCGAGTACAACTTCATCGTCCGGTCCAAGGAAAAACTCGGCCACCTGATCCCCGAACTGCGCGCCGAGCTGGAGAGGATGGCCGGCCTGCACATGCGCGAAGGCGAGCTGCGTTTTCTGTTCAACCCACGTTTTCGCGAATACCTCACCCCAGACTACGAGCGTTTCCTCGGCCTGTTCCGCTTCAACCTGCGTTACATCCACGTCAGTGAAGTCGACGGCCAACTCAACATCCGCGTGGTCGGACCGATGCTGCACTGCATCATGTTCGAGCAGCCGGTGCTGGCCCTGGTGAGCGAGCTGCGCAACCGCGACAAGTACCCCGACGTGACCCTGGAAGACGTCACCCGCAAGCTCTACCAGAAGTTCGACTGGCTGCAGAAAAACCTCAGCCGCGACGAGTTGGCCGACCTGCGTGTTTCCGATTTCTCCACACGCCGGCGCTTGTCGTTCAAGGCCCAACGTGAAGTGGTCGACATCATGCGCCGTGACTTCCCCGGCCAATTCGTCGGCACCAGCAACGCGCACCTGGCCTATGAATTCGACCTGCCGCTGATCGGCACCATGGCCCACCAATGGCTGATGGTGCACCAGCAACTGGGGCGCTTGCGCGAAAGTCAGAACGCCGCGCTGGAAAACTGGGTGCGTGAATACCGTGGCCGCCTGGGCATTGCCCTGACCGACTGCATCAGCACCGACTTTTTCCTCAAGGACTTCGACCTGTACTTCGCCAAGCTGTATGACGGCCTGCGCCAGGACTCCGGCGACCCCATCGCCTGGGCCGATAAGGTATTGGCCCGCTACAAGCAGCTGGGCATCGACCCGATGACCAAGGACCTGATGTTTTCCGACGGCCTGAACTTCGAAAAATGCCTGCCGATCCTGCGTCACGTGCGCGGCAAGGCCAAGTTCGGCTTCGGCATGGGCACCAGCCTGGCCTGCGATGTGGAAGGCGTGGAACCGTTGAGCATCGTGATGAAACTGGTGCGGGTGCACGGCGAGCCGGTGGTGAAGTTCTCGGATGATCCGGTCAAGAACGTCTGCGAAGACGCCTCGTTTTTGCAGTACGCAGCACAGGTGTTCAATGTGGGCAATGTGGAGGTGTGACATGCAAGACCGTATCGCACAGGAACTGAACATCAATCGGCAGTTGGTCAAAGGCGGTGAAGCCAAGGAAATTCAACGGCGCATCGACTTCATCAAGGCCACCTTGCGCAGTTCGGGCGGCAAGGCCCTGGTGCTGGGTATCAGCGGCGGCGTCGATTCCCTCACCGCTGGCCGCCTGTGCCAACTGGCCGCCGAGCAATTGCGCAGCGAAGGGTATGCCGCGCACTTCATCGCCATGCGCCTGCCCTACAAGACCCAGGCCGACGAGCGCGACGCCCAGGCTTCCCTGGGTTTCATCACCCCGGACCATATCGATACCCTGAACATCGCCGCCAGTGTCGACGGCCTGATGGCCAGCCTCACCGCCAGCGAAGCCAGCGCGGCCCATGTCGACTTCATCAAAGGCAACGTCAAGGCCCGTGCGCGGATGATCGCCCAGTACGCCGTGGCCAACCTGCACAACGGCCTGGTGGTCGGCACCGACCACGGCGCCGAAGCCTTGATGGGGTTCTTCACCAAATTCGGTGACGGTGCTTGTGACCTGGCGCCACTGTCGGGCCTGACCAAGACCCAGGTGCGCCTGCTGGCCACGGCCCTGGGGGCGCCGGACAACCTGGTGCACAAACACCCCACCGCCGACCTGGAAGAGCTGGTGCCGGGCAAGCTGGATGAACATGCCTATGGTTGCTCGTATGCCGAGATCGACGCGTACCTCATGGGCGAACCGGTGAGCGAGCGGGTACGCCACGTCGTGGAGCAAGCCTACCTGAAGACCGCCCACAAACGCGCGCTACCCATCACCCCCCTGTAGGCGCCGGCTTGCCGGCGATAATCGCAACGGCGCCGCGTCACCGTTAACGAGCATCGCAGGCAAGCTCCCACAGGGGTCAGCGTTCGATCGAGCGGCTCCACCGCGCATTCCATTCCGGCCGCGCCAGGTTCACTTTGTCCCAGTCGATCGAAATCGCCGTCTGCAAGTAACCCTGCATCGCTTCCACCCGCGCGCGGGTTTTGTCGGTGGTCGGTGTGGTCGGGTTCGACGGGATCTGGTCGCCTTCCTCCAGCGCCGGCGCCTGGGCTTCGGCGGTCAGTAGGAAGGCGGCGAGTTTCTGCGCCAGTTCCGGCTGGTCGTTGCGCGCAATCACGCATTCGGCCACGTTCAGCACCACCGCGCCTTCCTTGGGTTGCGCATATTCCATCGGCACACCCAGCAGTTGCTGAGTGGTGACCTGGGTCGGCGTGAGCGGGAAGATCGCCGCTTCGTCGGTTTGCACCATTTCGGAGATCTTCGCCGAGCTGGCAATGTATTCCAGCACATTCGGCCCGATGGTTTTTGGCCAGGCCTTGAAGCCCGGCTCCACGTTCGTTTCGTCGCCGCCCTGGATACGGTTGAACATCAGGAAACCGTGCAAGCCGAAGGTGGACGACGCCAGGGACTGGAACACCACTTTGTCCTTGAAGCGCGGGTCGGCCAGGTCCATCCATGAGGTCGGCGCTGCCCAGCCTTTTTCCTTGAACATCTTCGCGTTGTAGCCAAGGCCCGTCACGCCGAGGGTCACGGCCACGGCCTCTTCCTTGATCTTCGCTTTGGCCGGGATCTGGTCGAGAGTCGGGTTCGGCGTGAGCTTGTCGCACAGGCCCATGGAGATGGCGCGGTACATGATGCCGTCGTCAAGGAACATCACGTGCATCTGCGGGTTATCTTTGTTGGCCTGGACCTTGGCGAGGATGTCCGACGAGGTGCCGGGCACGATCACCACCTTGACGTTGTTGGCCTTCTCGAATGCGGGCAGCACCTTGTCGGCGTACACCCGTTCCATGGTGCCGCCGTTCATGCCCAGGTACAGCGTGGGCGCGGCATGGGCGGTAGAGGCGAGCAGGGCGAGGGACAAGCAGGACAGCGCAATACGTGGGTTCATGGATGTTTTTCCTCTCAGGCTTGGAAACGACGGATGGAAAACGCTTCGATGGGTTGCCGGCTGGCCCCGGTGCAGACGATCTCTGCCAGGGCTTCACCGACGGCGGGGCCGAGCTGGAACCCGGCGCCGGCAAAGCCGAAACCGTGGAGCAGGCCGGGTTGGGTGCTGCTGGGGCCGATCACCGGTTCATGATCGGGGAGGTAACCTTCGGTGCCGCTCCAGGTGCGGATCGCCTGGGCACCTTTGAGAAACGGGTACAGCTCGCCGGCATTGCGCAAAATCTCCAGCACCGCCGCTTGCCCCGGTCGGGCCTGCTGCGGGCCGAGGGCAAAGCCACGACCGCCGCCGAGGATGCAATTGCCCCGGGCGACCTGCCGCGCATAAATGCCGCCGCCTTCCACGCCGGTGCTCACGTCCATCACCACCGGCAACGGCTCGGTCACCAGCATGGCCGGGTGCGCCGAGGTGATCGGCACCGGCTCGCCAAACTGTTCGGCCACGGTGCCCGCCCAGGCGCCGGCGCAATTCAACAGCCACGGCGCTTGCAACTGCAGGCCATTGGCGCACCTCACCTGGAACTGGCGGCCGTCGTGTTCGATGCGGACCACTTCGGCCTGCTCGTACACCGTGGCGCCGCAGCGTTGCGCCGCACGGGCGAAGGCCGGCGACACCAGGCGCGGGTTGGCGTGGCCGTCTTCCGGGCACAACGACGCGCCCACGGCGATATCGCCCACCCACGGGAAACGTGCGCGCAGCTCGGTGTAGTCGAGCAGCTGCAAGCCCAGGCCAAAGCCCCGGGTCTGCTCGGCGTAGGCCTGCAAGGCGGCGAAATCGGCATGGCTGCGCGCCAGCTTCAAATGCCCGGAGCGCACGTATTCGCCGTCGATGCCGATCAGCCCCGGCAAGTCTGCCCACAGTTCATGGGCGCGTTGCGACAACGGCAGCTGATGCAACGGCCGCCCTTGACGCCGCACGCCGCCATAGTTGACGCCGCTGGAGTGGGAGCCGCAAAAGTCTCGCTCCACCAGCGCGACACGTTGGCCTTTTTGCGCCAGGGTCAAGGCCGCCGAGGCGCCGACGATCCCGCCGCCCAGTACGATCACGTCGATCATGGCTGCACCTCCACGCCAAACGGCAGGGGCTTGATCGGTGCCTGGCCACGCAACCGGCCGACCTCCTCAATGCCCCGGCCACTGCGTTCGGCCACGATCTCTGCGGCCGCCAAGCCGCACATGCGCCCTTGGCAGCGGCCCATGCCGACGCGGCAGTGAGCCTTGACCCGGTTGATCTCCCAATGGCCTTCATCCACCACCGCGCGCACGTCGCCGACACTGACTTCTTCGCAGCGGCACAGGATCAACGCATCCGGCGCCTGCGCCGCCCACTGTTCGGGGAAGGGGAACGCGGTTTCCAGGCCATGGCGAAAGCGCTGGATACCGGCCAGTTGTTGTTCGAGCACGGCGGTGCGGCGCTGATTAATTGCGATACCCGAATCTTCCAGCACCGCCAATGCCGCTCGCTCGCCCGCCATCTGTGCGGCATCGGCGCCCATGATTCCTGCGCCGTCGCCCGCCAGATACACCCCATTAACGCTGCTGCGTCCCGCGCTGTCGCGTTGCGGCAACCAAGCGCGGTTCAGGGCATTCCAGGTGAATTCACAACCGAGCAAGTCCGCCAGTTGCGTCTCGCTGCGCAGGGCATGGGCGAAGGCCACCGCATCGCATTCCAGGGTGCGCGAACCCCAGCGAATCCCAGTGACCCGTTGCTCACCGTCAATCTGCGCAAGCGTGACGCCCTGGTGCACCGGAATGCCGTGGGCGCTGAGCCATGCGCGGTAATACATGCCCTTGGCCAAGGTTGCCGGTTGCCCGAGCAGCGCAGGCAAGGCACGGCACTGCGCGCTGAACGGCGCACTGTCGAGCACCGCCACCACCTGGGCGCCGGCCTTGGCGTATTGGTAAGCCACCAGATACAGCAACGGCCCGCTGCCACAAAACGCCACGCGCTCGCCGATGGCGCAGCCCTGGTACTTCAGGGCGATCTGCGCCGCGCCCAGGCTGTACACGCCGGGCAGGGTCCAGCCCGGCACCGGCAGGATGCGGTCGGTGGCACCCGTGGCGACGATGAGCTGCGCATACTCAATGCTTTCGGCATGGCCGTTATTGAGCAGGTCCAGTCGGCCATCCTCGGCATTCCACACCAGGGTTTCCGGGCGGTAGTCGATCAAGGGCGCCAGTTCGTCCATCGTGCGGTGCACAGCCTCGGCCTTGCCCGCTTCAAAGCCGTAGAGTTGCTTGGCCGAGCGCTGGAAATTCGCCGGTTGGCGACGATAGATCTGCCCGCCGCCACGCACGCTTTCATCCACCAGGCACGCTTTGATGCCATGGTCGAGCAAGGTGCGTGCCGCGCTGATGCCGGCCGGGCCTGCGCCCACAATTACCACCGGCTTCATGGCTTGCGCCCCGGGTCGCGGCTGATCGCCTGGCCGGCTTCCAGCAGGGTCGAGCACGCACGCACGCGCCGGCCATCGGCAAGCCGTACCCAGCAATCCTGGCAGGCGCCCATCAGGCAGAAACCGGCGCGCCGTTCGGCACTGAAATCGCTGCCGCGCAGGTGCTCGGCGCAGGTCAGCACGGCGGTGAGTACGGTGTCACCGAGCAGGCCGGTCGCCGGTTGTCCGTCAAGGGTAAAGGTCAGGGCAGGGCGCCCTGTCTCGGCCAAGCGTTTGAACAAAGCCATCAGTGTTTCCCCACCAGCACGCGGTCGAGGCCGTAGACCCGGTCCAGCAGGATCATGGTGGCGGCGGTCAGCGCAATCACCAGCGCGGAAACGGCGGCCATCATCGGGTCGATGGACTCGGTGGCGTACACGTACATGCGCACCGGCAGGGTTTGCGTGGCCGGCGAGCTGACAAAGATCGACAGCGTCACCTCATCGAAACTGTTGATGAACGCCAGCAACCAGCCGCCTGCCACACCCGGCAGGATCATCGGCAGGGTGATCTGGCGAAACAGCGTAAAGCGGCTGGCCCCGAGGGATTCGGCGGCCTGCTCGGCACTGCGATCAATGCCGATGGCCGCCGCCAGCACCAGGCGCAGCACGTAAGGGGTGATGATCACCACGTGGGCCAGCATCAACCAGGTGAAGCTGCCATTGACGCCCATCAGGGCGAACAGGCGCAGCATCGCCACGCCCAGCACCAGGTGCGGGATGATGATCGGCGACAGGAACAGGGCGCTGAAAAAATTGCGCCCTGGGAACTGATAACGGCTGATGGCCAAGGCGGCCGGCACGGCAATCAACGTTGCCAGGCTGGCGGCGGTAAAGGCCAGGATCAGACTGTTATAGAACGCCTGGATAAAGTCGGCGCGTTCGAACACCGCCCGGAACCAGCGCAGGGAGAAACCCGACGTGGGCAAGCTCAAGGTGTTTTCCGGGGTGAAGGCCACCAGGCACACCACCACCAGTGGCGCCATCATGAACAGCACCACCAGGCCGTGGAAGCCGAGGGCCAAAGGACCGTTTCTGGACATGCGCTTAAACCCCCAGGGACTTTTTGTAGCGGCGTTCGACCATGCGGTTCCAGCTCAGCATGATCAGCAGGTTGACCAACAGCAGCACCACCGCGATGGTCGCGCCCATGGGCCAGTTGAGTTCCGAGAGGTACTGGTCGTACACCACCGTGGCGACCATCTTCAGGCGACGCCCGCCGAGCAGGCCGGGGATCGCGAACGAACTGGCGGCCAGGCCGAACACGATCAAGGTGCCGGACAGCACACCGGGCATCACCTGCGGCAGCACGATCTTGCGCATCACCGTGGCCTGGCTCGCACCGAGGGACAACGCCGCCTGTTCGGCCGACGGGTCGAGCTTCTGCAAGGAGGTCCACACCGGGATGATCATGAACGGCAGCATCACGTGCACCAGTGCGATCACCACCGCGAAGGGCGTGTACAGCAGTTTCATCGGGCGCCCGCCCAGGGCCTGGATCACTTGGTTGACCAACCCGTCGGCGCCGAGCAACAGGCTCCAGCCGAAGGCCCGCACCACCACCGAGATCAACAGCGGCGTGAGGATCAGGATCAGGAAAATCGAGCGCCATGGGGTGCCCATGCGGCTGAGGATGTAGGCCTCGGGCAAGCCGATCACCACGCACAACAGGGTCACCAGCGCGCTGATCCAGAACGTGCGCCAGAAGATTTCGTAGAAGTACGCATCGCTGAACAGCGACAGGTAATGGGCCAGGGTCCATTCATCCGCCTTCACCCCCACTTGGTAGTCGAACACGTTGAACGACAGCACCAGGGTCATCAGCAGCGGCAACACCAGCAGCCCGGTGAACAGCGCCAGGGCCGGCAGCGACAACAGGTAGCCCCGGCTCATGCGCGCACCTCATCGGCGGCCAGCACGCGCAGCAGCTCTGCCTGCCAGTCCAGGCCTACGAGGGCGCCGCAGCCCAGCGGCGCGCTGCCGTCGTTGCTGCGCACCACGGTGATTTCGCCCAGCAGGGTGTGGATGCGGTACAGCCACTGGCTGCCGAAGAAGTAGCGGTCGAGGACCTTGCCCTGCAGGCGACCGTGACCTGGGTCCACCAGCTGGATTTTTTCCGGGCGCAGGCTGAGGGTCAGCTCGCCGTGGCCGCTTTCATGACGCACTTGCGGCACGCCCAGTTGGTCGAAGTCGCCGGGCAGCAGGTTGGCCTTGCCGACGAAGTCCGAAATGAACCGCGTGCGCGGGTGTTCGTACAGCTTGTAGGGCGCATCCACCTGGGTCACGCGTCCAGCCTGCATGACCACCACGCGGTCGCTGATGGACAGCGCCTCGGCCTGGTCATGGGTGACCATCAGGGTGGTGATGCCCACGGCGCACTGGATGCGGCGGATTTCAAATTGCATCTCTTCGCGCAGGTTGGCGTCGAGGTTGGACAGCGGTTCATCGAGCAGCAGCACCGGCGGCTCGATCACCAGGGCACGGGCCAGGGCCACGCGCTGGCGTTGGCCACCGGACAATTCCCGTGGGTAGCGTTCGGCGTGGGGCGCCAGGCGCACCAGTTCTAGCACGGTCTTGACCTTGGCGGCGATCTCGGCGGCGGGCACTTTGCGCATCTTCAGGCCGAAGGCGACGTTGTCGCGCACGCTCATGTGGGGGAACAGCGCGTAGCTCTGGAACACCACCCCCAGGCCACGGCTGGCGGGCTTGGCGTGGGTGATGTCGCGGCCGTCGAGCAGGATCTGCCCACCGCTCACGTCAACGAAGCCGGCGATCATTTGCAGGGTGGTGGTCTTGCCGCAGCCCGACGGGCCGAGCAGGGACACGAACTCGCCTTTTTCCACCGCAAGGTCGGTGGCGACCACCGCATCGACGGCGCCGTAGCGTTTGCTCAAGGCGTTGAGTTGGAGAAATGCCATGGTTGCGTTCCACCTTTTTTAAGTCGCGTCGACACGCGCTTTGTTGTTTTGGGCAGATGCGAAAAGAGTGTTGCGGGTGCGGTGGCGCTCGATCTTTAGTCGGCTGCCGGTTGTTGTTCATTTCGCCCCTGGTGGACGCAGATTAGGACGAAGACTAGGATGGGCGGAAGATGGAATTTCACTGAACGGACTACTATTTTCAGTTTTATTCACTCACCGGAATTTACTAAGAGATCTGTTGTTATGGATTCCAATGAACGAAACGAAAACGCCAAGGAAGTCGGTGTCGGTGGGGTGTCCCGGCTGTTCGCGCTGTTGCGTACCTTGGGTGAAGTACCGGAGGGCGGCGAGCGCGTGACGCAATTGGCGCAGCAAGTCGGCTTGTCCCAACCGACTACCCACCGCCTGCTGCGCAGCCTGATGGACGAAGGCATGGTCGAGCAGGACGCGCGCAGCAAGCGCTATCGCCTGAGCCTGGAGTTCTTCGCCCTGGCGGCCAATGCGGGCAAGACCGGCAACCTGCGTGACCTGGTGCGGCCGAGCATGTTGCGCCTCAGCGCATCGCTGGGGGACTCGCTGTTCCTGCTGGCGCGTTCGGGGTTTGACGCGATCTGCCTGGACCGCAGCGAAGGCCCGTACCCGATCCGCACCTTCACCGGCGATATCGGCGGGCGCGTGGCATTGGGCGTGGGGCAGGGCAGCCTGGCGATCCTGGCGTTTTTGCCGGAGGAAGAGCGCGAAACGGTGATCCGCTACAACCTGCCACGGCTCAAGGACTTCCATCTGTATGACGAGGTGTTGTTGCGTTCGGAGGTAGAGAACGTGCGCACCCTGGGTTATGCGGCGCGCAATACCGGCGTGCTGGAAGGCATGGCGGGGTTGGCAGTACCGATCCTCAACCGCGATGGCCACGCGGTGGCGGCCTTGAGTGTGGCGACCATCAGCGACCGGCTGGGGCCGAGCCGGTTGCCGATGGTGGTGGAGTTGCTCAAGCGCGAAGCGGCGGCAATCGGGCCAAGAATCAACCCCTTCGATCCCACACTGCGCCGGCCCTCACAAACCTTTGGCGGATAACGATTTCAGCCACGATGAGGATTAAAATGTGGGAGCGGGCTTGCTCGCGAATGCGGTGGGTCAGCCAAGGATATGTCAACGGATACTCCGTATTCGCGAGCAAGCCCGCTCCCACACAAGCCCCACACCCATTCAGATTGCAGCCAACGCGACTGACGTCGCTGCGGTGCGGGTCTCCACGCCGAGCTTCACATACACATGCTCCAGGTGCTTGTTCACCGTCCTCGGGCTCAACCCCAAAATGTCGCCGATATCCCGATTGGTCTTGCCACACGCCACCCAGCGCAGCACCTCGACTTCCCGTTCCGTCAGGGCAAACCGCGCCGACAACAAGCGGTGCGCCGGCTCATCCTCCAGCGTCAGCACACTCGGCTGCTGTGCCTCCCGCGCCGACAGCAAAATGCGCGAGGTGCGCAAATGCGCCGCCACCCGTGCCAGCACCTCGTCGGTCTGGATCGGCTTGGTCACGTAGTCGCTGCCACCTACCTCGAACCCCTGCACCACATGCTTGCTGTCGGTCAGCCCGGTCATGAACACCACCGGGATATCCGCGCTGGCCGGTTGGGCCTTGAGCCGGCGACAGGTTTCGAAACCGTCCAGGCCCGGCATCATCGCGTCGAGCAGGATCAGGTCCGGGCGGCGGCGCTGTACGCGGTTCAACGCGCTGAGGCCGTCGAGGGCCACCAGCACCATGTAGCCGGCATCGTCGAGAGCGTCGGACAGCATCGCCAGGTTGTCCGGCGTGTCATCGACGATCAGCACCACGCCAGGTTCAGTGCTGCGGGTGAGTGCATTCATCTACGGCCTCCTTGAGGGTTCGGTTGAGTTCATCCAGGCGAAAGCCCTTGAGCAAACCGCGCACTTTGCTGATGAAAGGCGCGGCGTCGGGGGTTTGTACGAGGATCGTGTCGAGTCGTTCGTGCAGGCCGCGCACATAGCCGATGGCGCTGAGTTCAGCGAGGGCGGCGAGGTCTTCGGGGCAGGGCAATACGCTGGGCGGCGAAGGTGGCACGCGGCTTTGGGTGCGCCGCAACCACTCCAGGCCCAGGTGCGTTTGCAGGCGCCCGAGCAGTTCCGGGGTGCGCACCGGCTTGGCCAGGTAGTCGTTGCAGGCGGCCGCGAGGCTGCGCTCGCGGTCGTCGGTAAAGGCATTGGCCGAGATCACGATGATCGGCGCGGTCGACAGCGCGTTGCGCCGGATCAGGCGGCTGGTCTCATAGCCGTCCAGCGTCGGCATCGACAGGTCCATCAGGATCAGGTCAGGGGCCAGCAGCGCCACCTGCCGGATCGCGTCCTGGCCGTTGCTGGCCTGGATCACTTCAAACCCCAGGGGCGTGAGCATGCCGCTGAGCACTTTGCGATGGTCCACGTGGTCATCCACCACCAGGATGCGCCGGCGTGAACCGAGATAGCCGATGATGTCGTGCTCCACATGCACCACCGCCTGCGGCGCGCGTACCTGGGACAGGAACAGCCGCACCTGGAAGCACGTGCCCTTGTCCCGTTCGCTGGTGACGCGCAACTCGCCGCCCATCAACGCGGTGAGCATGCGCGTGATGGTCAGCCCCAGGCCCACGCCCTTGTCCTGGCGCATCAGGTCGCCGCGCTCGAACGGCTGGAAAATCCGCTCCAGCTGCTCCGGGTCTATGCCGATGCCGGTGTCGATGATTTCAAAATTGGCGGTCTCGCGCCTGTAGCTCACCCGCAGGCACACCTCGCCGCTGTCGGTGAAGTTCACCGCATTACCGAGCAGGTTGATCAGGATCTGCCGCACGCGCTTCTCATCGCCGCGCACCACCGCCGGGATATTGCCCGCGCAATCCAGACGAAAGCGCAGGCCCTTGTCCTGGGCCTGGGGCGTGAACATCTGTTCCAGGTCGTGAAGCAGTTCCGGGAAGGGAATTTCGGTGAGTTCCAGGCGCAACTTGCCCGCCTCGATCTTGGCCACATCCAACAGCCCGTCGATCAGCGACACCAAGTGCGAGCCGCTGCGCAGGATGGTCGCCAGGGCGTCCTGATGCTGCTCGGGCATGGCGCTGTCGCGCTGCAGGATCTGGGTGAAACCGAGGATGCTGTTCAGCGGTGTGCGCAGTTCGTGGGACAGCCCGGTGACATAGCGGCTTTTGGCGGCATTCGCCGCTTCCGAAGCTTCCTTGGCCTGTTGCAGGGCCTGGTCGGTGAGGCTGTGGGCGTCGATTTCCTGCATCAGCAGCAGGGTCTGGCGGTCGGACTCCTGCTGGGCTACGCCACGGCTTTCACGGGTGAGCACCACCCACCAGGCGAGCACGGCGGCCAACACCGACAGGGTCAGGAAGGCCTTGAAGAACGCCTGATACAAGGTTTCCGAGTGGGGCAGCCCCTGGGCAGCCTGCACGTAGATCAGGGCCAGGGCGCCGGCGAGCATCAACACCAGCGCCAGCAGCAACCCAAGGTAATGGGCCAGGCGCGTGTGCAGGCGCGGCATCATCGTATTCGGCAGCAGCCAGCGCAGCACGCCTTCGAACTGGGTGACCAGGCGCGCGTGGGGTTTGCAGCGGTCGCCGCAGCGCGCATCCAGCGAGCAACACAACGAGCAGATCGGCGTGCTGTAGGCCGGGCAGAACGCCATGTCGGCGGTTTCGAACGGGTTGCTGCACAGCCCGCACACCGCGTGGGTGGCCGGCGCCACCGGGTGAATCAACTGCACATCGCTGGTGCGGGCGATGTAGTACTTGCCCCCGGTCAGCCAGGCCAGCAACGGCGCCATCACCAGCGCCGTGCCCAGCGCGACAAAGGGTGGCGCCGCCTGGGCCAGGGCACCGAACAGGCCGAAGTGGGCGAGGATCGACAGCAACGACGCGATCAGCATCGAACCGACGCCTACCGGGTTGATGTCGTAGAGGTGCGCGCGCTTGAACTCGATATGCTTGGGCGACAGGCCCAGGGGCTTGTTGATCACCAGGTCCGCCACCAGCGTGCCGATCCAGGCAATCGCGACATTGGCGTAGAGCCCCAGCACCTGGTCGATCACATCGAACACGCCCAGCTCCATCAGCATCAGCGCGATGGCCACGTTGAACACCAGCCACACCACGCGGCCGGGGTGGCTGTGGGTGACGCGGGCGAAGAAGTTGGACCAGGCCAGGGAGCCGGCGTAGGCGTTGGTCAGGTTGATCTTCATCTGCGAGATGAACACGAACAGCACCATGGCGCCGAGGGCCCATTCTGGCGAGCTGAACACATAGCGGAAGGCGACCAGGTACATCTGGGTCGGCTCGGCGGCGCGTTCCATGGGGATTTCGTGTTGCAGGGCGAGAAAGGCCAGGAACGCCCCGGCGAACATCTTCAACGCGCCCGGGATGATCCAGCCGGGGCCGGCGCAGAGCAGGGCGGCCCACCAGCGCTTACGGTTGGCGGCGGTTTTTTCCGGCAGGAAGCGCAGGTAGTCCACCTGTTCGCCGATCTGCGTCACCAGGGACAGCGCCACGGTGCATGCGGCGCAGAACGCCAGCAGGTTGAACCCGCCCCCTTCGCCGCTGCGCCCGACAAAGCTGGTCCAGTCGCTGAAGGCGTCGGGGTTTTTCCACCAAACAAAGCCGTAGGGCAGCACCAGCAACAACAGCCAGAGGGGCTGCGTCCACAGTTGCAGGCGGCTGATCAGGGTCACGCCGTAGGCCACCAAGGGGATCACCAGCAATGAACAGATCACATAGGCAATCGCCAGCGGGATGTGGAAATACAGCTCCAGCGCCAGCGCCATGATCGCCGCTTCGAGGGCGAAGAACAGGAAGGTAAAGCTGGCGTAGATCAGCGAGGTGATGGTGGAACCGATGTAGCCGAAACCGGCGCCACGGGTGAGCAGGTCCATGTCCACGCCGTAGCGCGCGGCGTAATAACTGATGGGCAGGCCAGTGAGGAAAATCACCAGGCTGATGGCCAGGATCGCCCAGAAGGTGTTGGTGAACCCATAACTCAAGGCCAAGACGCCGCCGATGGCCTCCAGCGCCAGGAACGACACCGCGCCCAGGGCGGTGTTGGCGATGCGCAGCTCCGACCATTTGCGAAAGGACTTGGGGGTGTAGCGCAGGGCGTAGTCTTCCATGGTCTCGTCGGCGACCCAGGTGTTGTAGTCGCGGCGGATCTTGACGATGCGCTGGGTGCCGGGAGGGGGATGCACGGTGGGGGACTCCGCAAAGAAGGCTAAATCGAATGAGCAAGTTCCATGCCCCGACGAACACTGAGGTCCAAATGTGGGAGCGGGCTTGCTCGCGAATGCGGTAGGTCAGCTTGAACATCAGTGACTGATACGCCGCATTCGCGAGCAAGCCCGCTCCCACATTTGGATCTCTAGTGTTCGAGGGAGCGCGATCCTGCGCGAAAATGGTGCGCAGCGGCATACGTCAAATGACGTACCCGCTTACGTCAGGCTGCGTATACCCGCGCTGGCCCCCTGCCGCCATGCTGGACCCCTCATTGCAGAGGAGTCGCCCCATGGCACACCGATTGATCCGCTCCACACCGCTGTTGGCCTTGTCATTGCTGGCGGCCGCTCTGTTCAGCCAGGGCGTGCTGGCCGATAACGAAGGCCTGGCCGTGACCCCTACCGAAGTCACCGTCGGTCAGTTGCACTCGGCCACCGGCACCATGGCCATCTCCGAAACCGGTTCGATCCAGGCCGAGCGCCTGGCCATCGAGCAGATCAACGCCTCGGGCGGGATCCTCGGCCGGCAGATCAAGGTGATCCAGGAAGACGGCGCGTCCGACTGGCCGACCTTCGCCGAGAAAGCCAAAAAGCTGCTGGTCAACGACAAGGTCGCCGCCGTGTTCGGCTGTTGGACCTCGGCGTCGCGCAAAGCGGTGCTGCCGATCTTCGAGAAAGAAAACGGTTTGCTCTACTACCCGACCTTCTACGAAGGCCTGGAGCAGTCGAAAAACGTGATCTACACCGGGCAGGAAGCCACCCAGCAGATCCTCGCCAGCCTCGACTGGATCGCCAAGACCAAAGGCGCCAAGACTTTCTACCTGGTGGGCTCGGACTACATCTGGCCGCGTACCTCGATGAAGATCGCGCGCAAGCACATTGAAAACGTGCTGCACGGCACCGTGGTCGGCGAAGATTACTACCCACTGGGCAACACCCAGTTCGGCTCGCTGATCAACAAGGTCAAGCTGAAGAAGCCGGATGTGGTGTTTGCAGCGGTGGTGGGCGGCTCCAACGTGGCCTTCTACAAACAGCTCAACGCGGCCGGCGTGAACGCGTCCAAGCAGACCTTGCTGACGTTGTCGGTCACCGAAGACGAACTGCTCGGCATCGGCGGCGAAAACATGGCCGGTTTCTATGCCTCGATGAAGTACTTCCAGAGCCTGGACAACCCGAACAACAAAGCCTTCGTCGAAGCGTTCAAGGCCAAGTATGGCAAGGACGCGGTGATCGGCGATGTGACCCAGGCCGCCTACCTCGGCCCATGGCTGTGGAAAGCCGCGGTGGAGAAGGCCGGCAGTTTCGACGTGGATAAGGTCGTCGCTGCATCCCCGGGCATCGAACTGAAAACCGCGCCGGAAGGCTACGTGAAGATCCACGAGAACCATCACCTGTGGAGCAAGTCGCGCATTGGCGAAGTGCAGCCCAACGGCCAGTTCAAGGTGATCTACGAGTCGGATCTGATCGAGCCGAACCCGTTCCCCAAAGGCTACCAATAACCCTGCGCAACACACCGATCCACTTGTGGGAACGGGCTTTGTGTGGGAGCTGGCTTGCCTGCGATTGCATCACCTCTGTGTCACCGAAAGACCCAGGTGTCTGCATCGCAGGCAAGCCAGCTCCCACATAAATCAACAGCAGACCGCATTTCAATTATCACCTGGTTCTCAGGAGACCATCATCATGGAATGGCTATCGGAATTTGGAGCCATCGCGGCAATGCAGGGGTTCAACGGCTTGTCCGTGTTCTGCGTGCTGTTGCTGATGGCATTGGGGCTGGCGATCATCTTTGGTCAGATGGGCGTGATCAACATGGCCCACGGCGAGTTCCTGACCATCGGCGCCTACACCACCTACGTGTGTTCCAGCCTCACCGCGCATTTTGCGCCAAGCTTCCAACCCTATTACTTCTTCTTTGCCATCGCCCTGTCGTTCCTCGTTGCCGGCGCCATCGGCTGGCTGGTGGAGTGGGCGATGATCAGCCGCTTGTACAAGCGCCCGCTGGACACCTTGCTGGCGACCTGGGGCCTGTCCCTGGTGATGCAGCAAACCTTTCGCTCGGTGTTTGGCGCCCGTGAAGTCAGCGCCGAACCGCCCGCGTGGCTGATGGGTTCGGTGAACTTCACCGACGCCATCGAGATCCCGCGCAACGGCCTGTTCATGATGGGCCTGACCCTGCTGCTGACCGGTGCGATCTTCATCATGCTCTACCGCTCGCGCTGGGGCTTGCAGGTGCGCGCCACGGTGCAGAACCGCCTGATGAGCCGGGCGGTGGGGATCAATACGCGCAAGGTCGACCGCATGACCTTCGCCCTGGGCTGCGGCGTGGCCGGGGTGGCGGGCGCGGCGTTCACCACCATTGGCTCCACAGGGCCCACGGCGGGTTCGCAGTACATCGTCGACACCTTCCTGGTGGTGGTGTTCGGCGGTGCGCAGAGCCTGTTCGGCACCATCGCCTCGGCGTTCGTGATTGCCCAGACCCAATCGCTGTCGGAGTTTTTCCTCAGTGGCTCGATGGCCAAGGTACTCACCTTGTCCTCGGTGATCCTGATCCTGATGCTGCGCCCGCAAGGGTTGTTCTCCATCAAAGTGCGCAAGTAGAGGCGAGCAGATGAAGGCTTTAGACAAGCTGCTGGGCGGCCAGCAAAACCTGATCGGCATCGTGCTGCTGGCGCTGTTGATCCTGGTGGTATTCCCCCTGACCCTGGACGCGTTCCGCCTGAACATGGTCGGCAAATACCTGACCTATGCGTTCGTTGCGGTGGGCCTGGTGTTGTGCTGGGGCTACGGCGGCATTCTCAGCCTGGGGCAGGGCGTGTTCTTTGGCGTCGGCGGCTACTGCATGGCGATGTTCCTCAAGCTGGAGGCATCGGACCCGGAGAGCACCAAGATCCAGTCCACCCCCGGCATCCCGGACTTCATGGACTGGAACCAGATCACCGAACTGCCGCTGTTGTGGCAGCCGTTCCACAGTTTCAGCTTTACCCTGGTGGCGGTGATCGCCGTGCCGGTCTTGCTGGCGTTCGTGATCGGCCTGGCGTTGTTCAAACGGCGGGTGGGGGATGTGTATTTCTCCATCGTCACCCAGGCAATTGCACTGATCCTCACCGTGCTGATCGTCGGCCAGCAAGGCCTGACCGGCGGGGTTAACGGCATCACCGACCTCAAGACCCTACTGGGTTGGGACCTGCGCACCGACAGCGCCAAGTTGATCCTGTACTTCATCAACGCGGGCTTGCTGTTTGGCTGCATCTTCATTGGCCGTTTCATCCTCGCGTCCAAGCTCGGCCGGTTGCTGATGGCGATGCGCGACAAGGAAGAGCGCGTGCGTTTTTCCGGCTATGACGTGGCCAGCTTCAAGATCTTCGTGTTCTGCGTGGCCGCTGCGTTCTCGGCGATTGGCGGGGCCATGTTTGCCTTGCAGGTGGGCTTCATGTCGCCGTCGTTCGTGGGCATCGTGCCGTCGATCGAGATGGTGATCTTTGCCGCCGTGGGCGGGCGCATGTCGCTGCTGGGCGCGGTGTATGGCGCGTTGCTGGTGAACTATGGCAAGACCTACTTTTCCGAGTCGTTCCCCGAACTGTGGCTGTACCTGATGGGCGGGCTGTTCATTGCCGTGGTCATGTACTTCCCCAACGGCCTGGCCGGGTTGTGGGAAAGCCATGGCCGCCAGGCATTGGCCAAACTGCTGCGGCGCACACCGGTGGCGAAAGCCCCGGTCAAAGCCAAGGCCAACACCAAAATCCTGGAGACCCAGCCATGACTGCCGTCGGTTTTGAGATGAAAAAACCGGTGCTGGCCATCGAAGGCCTCACCGTGTCGTTCGACGGCTTCAAGGCCGTCGATAACCTCAACCTGTATATCGACCGCAATGAAGTGCGCGTGGTGATCGGCCCCAACGGCGCCGGCAAGACCACCGTGCTCGACCTGATTTGCGGCAAGACCCGCGCCACCAGCGGCAGCATCCAGTTCGACGGGCAGGAACTGACCAAAATGCGCGAATACAACATCGTGCGTGCAGGCGTGGGGCGCAAGTTCCAGAACCCGTCGATCTACGAAAACCTCACGGTGTTCGAGAACCTCGAGATGTCCTACCCGGCCGGGCGCAAGGTGTGGGGCGCGCTGTTCTTCAAGCGCAACGCCCAGGTGATCGCCCGGGTGGAGGAGGTGGCGCGGGAGATCTTCCTCGGCGACTTGCTGCAACAGCAGGCCGATCTGTTGTCCCACGGGCAAAAGCAGTGGCTGGAGATCGGCATGCTGCTGATGCAAGACCCCGAGCTGCTGATGCTCGACGAGCCCGTGGCGGGCATGAGTGTCAACGAACGTGCGCAGACCGCCGAGTTGCTCAACCGCATCAGCCAGGGCCGTTCGGTGCTGGTGATCGAGCACGACATGGAGTTCGTCAAAAGCATCGCCCACAAGGTCACGGTGCTGCACCAGGGCAAGGTGCTGGCCGAGGGCAGCATGGAGTCGGTTCAAAGCAACCCTAAAGTCATCGAAGTGTATTTGGGCCACTGAGGAAGCAGGCATGTTCAAGATCGACCAGTTGTCCTGCGGCTACGGGCAGAGCCAGATCCTCCACGACCTGGACCTGAACGTGGCCAAGCGCGAGATTGTCGCGGTAATGGGCCGCAACGGCATGGGCAAGACCACCTTGTTCAAGAGCCTGATGGGCATCCTGCCGCAATGGAAAGGCCAGGTGAGTGTGGACGGGCACGATGTGTCGGCGCTGGAAACCCACGAGCGGGTGGAGCGGGGCATCGCCTATGTGCCCCAGGGCCGCATGATTTTCCCGAGCATGACCGTGCTGGAAAACATCCAGACCGGCCTGCCGGCCTCGGCACGGGGCAAGGTGCCGGAGGATCTGTATGCGTTGTTTCCGGTGCTGCACGACATGCAGTCGCGTAAGGGCGGCAACCTGTCCGGTGGGCAGCAACAGCAGCTGGCAATCGCCCGCGCGCTGGCGACCAACCCCAAGGTGTTGTTGCTCGATGAACCGACGGAGGGCATCCAGCCGTCGATCATCAAGGACATCGCCCGCACCTTGAAGGAGATCCGCAACTTGCGGGACCTGACTATCGTGGTGTCCGAGCAGGTGCTGTCCTTCACCCTGGAAATTGCCGACCGCTTCCTCGTCATCGAGAAGGGCCGCTTCGTGATCGAAGAGACCCGCGACCGCGTGGACGAGGCGACCATCAGCCGCTACCTGTCCGTCTGACCCACCACCCACCTTTATTGCTGGTGGGTTGGACCTGTAGGAGCCGGCTTGCCGGCTCCTACAGGGGGGATAGGAATTAGCCGTCAGGGTCAGGTGAATTGTGCTGCAACGTTCGACCACAGGCTTACCCGACGCCCCCTGGCTTCAAAAAACGCGATCTCGCGCTTGATCCCCCCACTCAATTCCCACCCCGGCAGGTCCAGCACGATCAGCTCGTCGAGCAATTCCATGAACACCGCATCCACCGGCGCCCATAGCTTGCCGATGGCTGCGTTGTCCTTGCCCACGAACGCCTGGTTGATCGGGTGGGACATCGACACCTGGCTGAACACGGCATGACCCGCCTCGATAATCCCGGCCGCGACCGTGTTGCAGGCGATAAACCGTTCCTCGACCACGGCCGCGTCGGCGTGGCTGTAAGGGCAGGCGAGAAAAATCTTGCGCATAAATACCTCTGTTTTTTTTGATGAATGAATAAAAAGTTGTGGTTTATCTGTTGAATTGGTGACCGAATCCACTTAATTTTGCCGTCACCTCAACACCGACACGGAGATCGCCATGCGCCCCAACGAGCGCCGCCAGCACATCCTTGAACTGCTTCGCCAGCGCGAGCGCATCTCCGTCGACGAACTGGCCCGTACCCTCAGCGCCTCCCAGGAAACCATCCGCCGCGACCTGGCGGACCTCGCCGATAGCGGCCAGGTCACCAAGTTCCATGGCGGGGCCTCGTTGCCGCCCCGGGGCGAACACGAGAACGCGTTTCAGACCCGCATGAACGAGTTCTCCCAGGAAAAACGCGCAGTGGCGCGCTATGCCGCCGGCCTGTATTCGCCGGGGGACAGCCTGCTGATCGATACCGGCACCACCACCTTGTTTTTCGCCCGCGAACTGGCACGGCTCAACCGCATCACGGTAATCACCAATTCCCTGCAGATCGCCGACAGCATCGGTGCCAGTGGCAACCGGGTGTTCATGATCGGTGGCGAGTACCGCCCCGAATCCAACCAGAACAGCGGGCCCCTGGCGTTGGAGCAGATCGCCCGTTTCAACGCCGAGCACGCGGTGGTCACCATCGGTGCCCTGAGCGTGGACGGTGCGTTCGACTTCTCCATCGAAGAGGCCGAGATCGCCCGTGCGATGATTGCCCGGGCGCGCTACCTCACGGTGATCGCCGACTCGTCCAAGCTCGGCCGCAGTGCGTTGTTCCAGGTGTTTCCCCTGGAACGCATCGACCGCTTGATCATCGATCGCAAGCCGGTGGGCGAGCTGGGCAGTGCGTTGGCGCGGGCCAATGTGGACGTGCATGAGGCGCAGGTCACTCCGAAAACCGATTGGTAAACCCCCGGCTGCCCAGGGGCAGCCGAGGAATCGCGCGCAGCCGGATGCCGCAAGGCTGGGGTGCAGCCTCTGCCGTATCAGGTGGGCGAAAGGGGGTGTGGCTTACAGGTAATGCTGGATCGGCGGCATCTGTTCCAGTTGCTTGCGACGGGTGACCCACACGCAGGCAAACACCACGGCGCCGACCGCGATCAGGCCCAGCACGTACATCTGCGCCACGCGAAAGTCCGCCGGGATCATGAACACGCACAGCTCCACGAACAGCCACAGGCACGCGCCAACCACCACCGGCCACTCCCATTTGCCCAGGGTGAAATCGTCGGCGTGGTGCAGCTGTTTGTGGCGGGTGCCGATGTACAGCAGCACGGTGGCGCTGTAGAGCAGGGCCGGCAGCAGGGTGGCCGCACCGAGGATTTGCGTGAGGGCATCGGGGTCGCTGTAGAAGCTCAGCACAATGATCATCGGGATCAGCGCTGCCACAATGGTCGCCCACAGCGGGCCGCCGGTGGGGCGTGGTACGTAGCTCAAGGCTTCGGCGAATGGCAGGCGCCCGTCGCGGGCCATGGCGTGCACCAGGCGGCTGTTGCTGGTCATGATCACCAGGCCGCAGGCAAAGATCGCCACGCACACCACCAACAGGATGAGCTTGCTCAGGGTTTCACCCAGGGTGATGCGGATCACGTCTGCCACCGGTGCCGAACTCTTGCTCAACTCGGCCACCTGATCGCCCAGGCCCATGCCGATCACCATCAGGAACAACGTGCCCATCACGCCACTGGCCAGTACCGCGTGGACCATCGCTCGAGGCACCACCTGCTTGGGGTTGAGGGTCTCTTCGGCCAGGTTGGCCGCCGCTTCCCAACCCACCAGGGTGAACGCGCCGAGCAGGCCCGAGAGCATGAACGGGCCGAGCCAGCCGTAGTAATGCTCGGTGGGGGCAATGCCGGTGGACAGCAGGTTGGACGCCTGGCCCTTGCCGAAGAACGTCACGGCGATGCCGATGCCGACGATCAGGCCGATCATCGCGATCACTTCCGCTCCCACGGCCATGTTGTTGATCTTGGTCAGGATCGGCGTCGACCAAATGATCAGCAGCATCTGGATAAACAGCACCACCACGGTGGTGATGGCGCCCGCCGCCGGGGAGTACTCAAGCCCCAGCAAGGGGAACAGCGCCACCTGGGCCAGCCCGTAGTCCACCGCCAGCAGCACTACGGCGATGAACGCGAAGCTCATCCAGCCAAACCACCAGCCCAGCACCGGGTTGACCAGGCGACTGGCCCACTGGTAGCTGAAACCGGACAGCGGGATCTTGCTCGCCAGCAGCCCGAACACCAGCGCCACCAGCAGGGTGCCAAGGGTTGCGATGGGCCAGGTCCACATGCCGATGGGGCCGCTGGAGACCAGCACCGAACCGTAGGTGGAAAACAGCCCGGTGGTGATCGAGATAAACGAAAACGCCACGGCAAAGGATTCGAACTTGCCCAGGGAGCGTTCAAACTGTTCCTTGTAGCCGGTGCCGCTGTCGGCACCTTTATCGGGTAAAACGGTTTGCGGACTCGAAAGAGTGTCAGACATGGGAATGTCTCCTTCAAAAATGCACAGGACAAGGCTCGGCGCACGGGTTGACAGGGCAACCTGAGACGCCTGGGGCCCGACGGGGTGACGCACTTCATATGCCAGCGTGTTTTTTGTTGTGGTTTTGCCTTTTTCGGCGTTGTGAGCCGGTCAACTCCCTGGCGGTGTAGCGGGTGACAACCTGCCTGTTGTCACCGGTTGCCTGCGGCTAGCGCCAGGTGCGACAGCGGCTGACCGCGTCGCTGAAGGTGTCCCTCCACGCGCGGGCGGTGGCCGCGCTGACCCTGGGGTGAAACTCGGTGCAGGTGTTGCGCGGTGCCACCAGGGTTTTGCCCAGTCCACGGGCGGCCAGTGCTGCACAACCAAAGGCGGTGAGTTCGTCGAAACGCTGGGTCACGATGCACCGTTGCAAGGCGTCGGCGAGGAACTGCGCGAAATAGGGGCTGCGCGCCAGGCCGCCATCGATGGACAGGCGGTCGGTGACGCTGAGGAACTGGTCCATGGCGCTGATCACCTCGACACTGCGCAGGGCCACACCTTCCAGCACGGCCTGGCACATGTCCTGGCGCGTGGTGCCGCCGTGCATACCCACCCACAAGGCGGCCGCGCTGCGGTCCCAGTGCGGGCAGGCCAGGCCCGACAATGCCGGCACGAACGCCAGCTGGCGGGCAATCGCCGGGGGCTGGTCGAAGCCGGCCAGTTCGGAAAAGTCACTGAACAGGCCCAACCGGCCGGCCCATTCCACGGCGGCGCTGGCGTCGTACACGCCGCCGTCCATGGCGTACACCGGCTTGCCGTCGATCTGCCAGGCAATGGTGGCGAGCAGGCCTTTATCCGGGGCGCGGATGATCTCGTCACCGGTCAGGGTCAGGGCAAACGCCCCTGTGCCAAAGGTGATCTTGGCATCGCCGGCCTTACGGCAACCGTGGCCGTACAACGAGGCTTGCTGGTCGACCACGGCGGCGGTGACCGGCGTGGCGCCGATTTCACCGAAATGGCCGACGGTGTCGAGAATCGGCGGCAGGGTCTCGATGGGCACCCCGAACAGTTCACAGAGTTCGGCGTCCCATTGCCCGGTGGCCAGGTTCATCAGCGAAGTGCGCGACGCGGTGGTGACATCGGTGGCGAACACCCCGGTTAGGCGGTCGAGAAACCACGCATCGCTGGTGCCCAGGCGCAGGCGTCCGGCCTTGAGCGCCTGCTGGGCCGCGGGCAGGTGGTTGATGATCCAGCTCAGCTTGCTCGCCGAAAAGTACGGGTCCAGCGGCAGCCCGGCACGGGCCAGGGTCAGGCCTTCGCCACCTTCGGCGCGCAGCCGTTCGATGGCCGGGCCGGTGCGGTTATCTTGCCAGACGATCACCGGCGACAGCGGTTTGCCGGTGATCGCGTCCCATGCCAGGCAGCTTTCACCCTGGTTGGCCAGGCCGATGGCATCCACGCGCCCGGTGGACTCCAGGCAGCGTTGCAGGTTGGCCAGCAGCTCCAGCGGGTCATGCTCGACCCAGCCCGGCTGCGGGTGGTGTTGCTGGTGGCGCAAGGCGAGCTGGATATCGGCCGAGCCGTCATCGCTGACCACCAGCACGCGGGTGCTGGTGGTGCCTTGGTCCAGGGCGGCAATTCTCATGGCGTTTCTCCTTTGTTCGGCGCGGGGTGTTCATGGCCGACAAAGTCGACATCCAGTTGCGTGATACGGGCGTTGAGTTTGAGTGCGGCGATGGGGATAAGGATGCGTCGTTCCGGCAGGCAGGCCAGGGCCTTGCTCCAGATCGGCACACCGTCGGCATACACCGTCAGTTCGCCTTCGTAGGCGGTGCTGACGCGCAACTGCAGGTGTTCAAGGCCGGCCACGCCGGTCGGGGCAAAGCGTTGCGGCACGCAGAGTTTCAGCGGCGGGCGGCAGCGGATGGCCAGGGTGCGGTGGGCCGCGGGGATTTCACCGCGCAGGTCCTTGGCCAGCAGGCGTGCCACGCGGGCCCCTTCGCGCCACGACCAGCCGGCGGTTTCCACCGGGCGCAGCAGGTTGCCGGCGGCGAAGTAGGCCGGGTCGGAGCAGCGGCCGTATTGGTCGATCACCGGGCCACGGCTGCCCGGGTCCAGCATCAAGTGGCTCTGGCGCACCAGGCTGGCTTCCGGCAGGAACTGCCCGGTGAGCAACACGCCGTCGCAGGCCAGGCGCTGCACTTGCCCGTTGGCCAGGCGCACGCTGGCGGCCTCTACACGACCGGTGCCGTGGATCTCCAAGAGCTCGGCACCGTAATGCACCGGCACGCCGCACAGCCATGGGAACAGCGACAACGGCCAACGCGCGGTGGCACGGAAGTTCGACTCGATCATCGCCACCGGCTTGATCCCGGCACGGCGGCAACTGAACACCGAGGACAAACTCACCAGTTCGGTGCCGACAATCAGCGGCCGTTCGAACGGCTTGAGGTGTTGCAGGTACAGGTAGGCTTGCAGGGCACCGGTGTTGATCACCCCCAGAGGCCGGTCACCGCCGATCAGGCGCGCCGAGCGCGGGTTCTCGCGCACGCCGGTGGCCAGCAGCACACGCTTGGCTTGCAGGGTAAAGGCGCCGTCGTCGTTCACCAGCTGCAGGCAACCGCCGTGGCCCAGTTGGGTCACGGTGTGGCCCAGGCGCAGGTGCACACCCGCGGCCAGGGCTTCGGCGACGTTGCGGCGGGCATAGTCGGGCCCGGTATACAGGCGGCCGTATTCGCGAACACCGAACGGCGGGTGGCCGCAATGGCGCGGCACGCCACCGGCCACGCTGTCGCGTTCGATCACCACCACGTTGTCCACGCCCTGGCGGCGCAGTTCAACGGCGGCCGACAAGCCGGCCGGGCCGCTGCCGATGATCGCCACGTCTACGTACTCAGTCTTCATGGGCGGCTCCTGTGGCCAGTGGCAGTGCGAGGTGCCCGGCGCTCAGTTCGGCCACGCGGGCGCCGCAGTAAAAACCTTGGCAGCGGCCCATGCATGCACGGGTGCGACGCTTGAGGCCACCGAGGTCGCCGGGGGGCAGGGGGCTGGCGAAGGTGGCCTGGATTTCCCGCGAGGTGACCCACTCGCAATGGCAGACGATTTCGCCAAAGCCCGCCTGCTGATAGTCCCGTGGCAGGTGCTCGGCGAGGTTGGGCAAGTGCGGCCAGCTCAGGTGCGTGACGGGCGCGTGCTGGACGCGCTGCCTGTACAGCTCGAACACATGCCGGGCAATGCCCAGCGCCGCCGTCAGTCCGGTGGAGCGGATACCGCCGACGGTGATCCACTGCTGCCCGGCCACTTCATGGATGCGGTATTCCTTCTTCTCGCTGGCGGGGCGCAGGGCGGCGTAGGTGGCGGTCACCGGCATGCCCTCCAGCGCCGGAATGCGTGCCACGGCGGCGTCGATCAATTGGTTGAGGATGGCGGGGGTCAGGCCGGCGTGAACGCGGTCGTCCTGTTCTTCGGCGGTGGGCCCCACCAGCAGGTTGCCAAAGACGGTGCGGGTGATGACGATGCCTTTGGTGCGCTCGTTGGGCACCGGCAGGATGATGTTGCCGAGCAGGGCGGACGCGGCCTTGTCGAACACCACGAACTGGCCTTTGCGCGGGTGGATGCTGAAGGTGCTGTCGCCCAGCAGGCGGTGTTCCAAGTGGTCGCCGAACAGCCCGGCGCAGTTGATCACGGTGTTGGCGGTAAAACTGCCGCGCGAGGTGCAGAGCTGCCACGCCTGGCCGTCAAAGTGCCCGGCCTCGACCTCGGTGGCGGTGTGCACGCGGGCGCCGTGGGCCATGGCCTGTTGCAGGTAACCCAGGGGCGCGGACCACGGGTCGATCAGGTATTCCCCCGGCACCGCCACGGCCCCCAGGGCACCGTGGGCCAGGTGGGGTTCGGCGTGCTGAAGCTGCTTTGGGCCGATCAGGTGAGCATCGGCCACGCCATTTTCATGGGCCTGTTGCAGGATGCCATCGAGCTTGGCCAGGTCGTCGTCACTCCACGCCACCACCATGGCGCCGGTCTTGAGCAGCGGCAGGTTCATGTGCCCATGGATCTCCAGGTATTCCTGGTAACCCGCTTTCATGCACGCCAGCTCGAGGCTGCCCGTCGGCGCATCGAAACCGGTGTGCAAGATGGCGCTGTTGCCCTTGCTCGCACCCGAGAGAATGTCGGTGCCTTTTTCCAGCAACAGCACCCGTGCCCCTTCGAGGGTGAAGCGCCGCGCCATGGCGCAACCCACGACGCCGGCGCCGATGATAGCGACATCATAAATGTCGGTGGGATGGGCAAATGATGGGCTCATTGTGCGGCGTAGTCCTTGTGTCGATAACGTGACTTGAATGCCGGTAACGGAGCAGTGACTGTGCCAGTCGAGGTATTGAGTGTGGGGTTGTTGTTTTTAAGGCGCTCTATTCGGTCATAAAAGGATAAAGCACGCCTTAAACCTATAGAGCATTGGTTTTATTGGTTTTCTGCGAGGGTTATTGAACGTTTTAACACTGCTACTTTGCGACACAGTGGGGCGAAGTAACGTTACAAGTGCACTCAAGTGAGGCGTTCGCTTAGTTGTGTACCCACTATGACTAAGTTGCAGGGCAACTAAGGTGCGTGGTGATATTTTGGAGCAAAAGTGATTCGGTCAAATAACCGTTGATAAATGACCGAAAGGGCGGTTAAAAAAACCAATACCCACGTTTAAAACCAACACTGGCGCACTCCCTGCGAAGGTCACGGTGTAGCGGCACATCGATAAAAACCAGCCGCCTTGCCGTTGAACACACCAGAGAGGATGTTCCATGCGTAACTTCGCAATCATTGAAGCCCCGTCCGTGCTCGGGCATATCCCCACTCACCTGGGCGTGGCCCGCATGCCGGATGCGCTGCTCAAGGCCGGCCTGGCCGAGCGGCTGGGCGCGCGCCATGCCGGCCGCGTGGAGTCGCCACCGTGGCGCGAGGAGCGCGACCCGGAAACCCAGATCATGAACCCCCACGCCATCAACGAATACTCCATCACCCTGGCGAACACCGTCGGGGAGGTGCTGGACAAGGGCGAGTTCCCGGTGGTGATCGGCGGCGACTGCTCGATCCTGCTGGGCACCTTGTTGGCGCTGCGCCGCCGTGGGCGCTTCGGGCTGTTTTACCTGGACGGTCATGCAGACTTCTATGAGGCCGAAAAGAACCCGATCTCCGGCGCTGCCTCGGCCAGTGACCTGGGCTACGCCACCGGCCGTGGCCCGGCAGTGGTGGCCGATATTGAAGGCCGCCGCCCGCTGTTGCGTGACGACGATGTGGTGCTGTTCGGCTACCGCGACGGTGCGATCCAGGCCCGCAACCGTTGCCAGCCGATCCCCGAAGACCTGCTGGCGTTCAACCGCAACGAAGTGCGCATACTCGGCACGCAAACTGCTGCTGAAGAAGCGGTGGCCCATCTGACCCGTGTCGACGGCCCGGAAGGTTTCTGGATTCACGTCGACGTCGACGTGCTGGACCAGGGCATCATGTGGGCCTGTGACCACCCGCAGCCGGACGGTTTCTCCTGGGACGACCTGGCCACCACGCTGCGCACCGCCATGCAGTCGCCACAGGCCATTGGCATTCAATTCACCATCTACAACCCCGACATGGACCCGGGCCACCTCAGTGGTCGCGGCCTGGCCGGCACCATCGCCAGGGCGCTCGCACCGTTCGGCAAAGCCTGATCGGTGGTGGCGGTGCTCGGTATTTGCTCAGAGGAGGGCTGCCCGATGACCACCGCCGATTCCGTGAGGTACTGGCGTTCGCCGATCCTGCCGGACGCCGACCTGCTGAGTGCCACCTACCATCGACAGCGTTTCGCGGCGCACTGGCACGACACCTACACCGTGTCGGTGATCGAAGCCGGTGCCCAGCGTTACGACTACCGTGGCAGCCGTCACGTGGCCGATGCGGGCTGCGTGCCGGTGCTCAACCCGGGTGAGGTGCACACCGGTTCGCCGGCCATGGACGGTGGCTGGCAATACCGGGTGTTCTACCTGCCGATCGACTTCGTGCAACAGGTGATGAATGACCTGTGCGACCGCCCGTGCGACCTGCCGTGGTTTCGCGACGACATCCTGCGTGACCCCGACCTGACCCGCAAAATGCTGCGGGCCCACCGCGCCCTGCAGCAGCCGGACGACGCCCTTGGCGCCGAGCACGCGTTGCTCGATGCGGTGTCCACCCTGTTGATCCGCCATGCCGGGCAGCGTCCTCCGGTGGCACAGGTGCTGCGCGATGCGGCGCGTGTCGAGACCCTCAAGGCGCGCTTGATGAGCGACCTGGCCGAGCCCCTGACCTTGAGTGAACTGGCGGGTGAGGTGGGCTTGTCGACCTTTCACGCGGCGCGCCTGTTCAGCCGCGAAACCGGCCTGGCACCCCATGCCTGGCGCAATCAATACCGTTTGAACCTGGCCCTGCACCTACTGCGCGACGGCGTGCCCGCCACGGATGTAGCCAGTGCCAGCGGCTTTGCCGACCTCAGCCATTTCACCCGGCATTTCAAGAAAAGCTTTGGCGTGACGCCGGGTCGCTGGCGCTGAGTTTATTTTCGTAAAGCGCAAGAACGTTCAATCGCCGCCGCTGTGCCACTCCCTATGATTTTTCCATCATCTGGAAGTGGAACCCCTGTCATGCCTCGCCATATCCAAACCACCTTGCTCGACCCCACACCCCGCGCCCCGGGCGGTTTTCGCTCACTGGCCACGGCCACCCATCGCGGCTCCACCACCCTGTTTGCCAGTGCCCGCGAGGTGCGCGACGACTGGTGCCCCGAGCGCGTGCCCTATGCCTACGGCCTACACGGTACGCCCACCAGCCTGGAGCTGGCCGCGCGCGTTGCGCAACTGGAGGGCGCCGAGCACTGCTTTATCACCCCCGGCGGCCAGGCGGCGATTGCCCTGGTGTACTTCGCGTTCTGCGGCGCGGGCGACCATGTGCTGGTGCCACAAAGTGCCTACGGCCCCAACAACGACCTGGCGCGCGACCTGCTGGCCAGGCTGGGCATCGCGGTGCAGACCTACGACCCGATGATCGGCGCCGAGATCGCCACGCTGATCCGTCCCAACACCACCCTGATCTGGTGCGAGAGCCCAGGCTCGGCCACCATGGAAATCCAGGACGTGCCCGCCATCGCTGAAGTGGCGCGGGCGGCCGGCGTGGTGCTGGCGCTGGACAACACCTACGCCAGCGGGGTGTTTTTCGACGCCTATGCCCACGGTGTGGACGTGTCGATCCAAGCCCTCACCAAGTACATCGGCGGCCACAGCGACCTGCTGCTGGGCTCGGTGTCCACCTGCAGCGATGTGCATTACCAGGCCCTCGGCCAGGCGCGTTCGCTGCTGGGCATGGCGGTCTCGCCCGACGATTGCAGCCTGGCCCTGCGCGGCCTGCAGACCCTGTGGGTGCGCCTGGCCCAGTTGCAGGCCAGCACCCTGCAGGTGGCGCACTGGCTCAAGGCTCGCCCCGAAGTGGAAAGGGTATTGCACCCCGCGCTGCCAGATTGCCCGGGGCACGGGGTGTGGCTGCGCGACTTCACCGGCTCGACCAGTGTGTTTTCGGTGGTGTTCCGCCCGACGCTGGCGGGCGAGGTGCTGCTGGACTTCATCGACCGCCTCAACCTGTTCCACCTCGGCTACAGCTGGGGCGGCGTGACCAGCCTGGTGGCGCCGCATTTCAACCTCAACCGCGATGTGCGCCAGTACGGCGATCGGCTGGTGCGTTTCAACATCGGCCTGGAGCACGTCGACGACCTGATCGCCGACCTTGAACACGCATTTTCCCAAGCAGATAACCACGGAGATGGGCAATGAAAACCTTCACGCGTTTGATGATCGCGGGCGCCGTCCTGGGCGCCAGTGGCCTGGCACAGGCTGGCGCCACCCTGGATGCGATTCACAAGAAAGGCTTTATCCAATGCGGGGTGTCCGACGGCATCCCGGGGTTCTCGGTGCCGGACAAGAATGGCAAGCAACAGGGCATCGACGTGGACGTCTGCCACGCGGTGGCCGCTGCGGTGTTCGGCGATGCGGGCAAAGTGCGGTTTACCCCCACCAACGGCAAGGAACGCCTGGCCGCGTTGCAGTCCGGCGAAATCGATATCCTGTCGCGCAGCACCACCTGGACCAGCTCCCGCGACGCCGGCATGGGCCTGGTTTTCACCGGCGTCACCTACTACGACGGTGCCGGTTTCATGGTCAACAAGAAGCTGGGGGTGAGCAGTGCCACTGAACTGGATGGCGCGTCAATCTGCATCCAGGCCGGTACCACCACCGAACTGAACACCTCGGACTTCTTCCGCAGCCGTGGGCTCAAGTTCACGCCAATCACCTTCGATACCTCTGAAGAAACCGCCAAGGCCTTGCAGGCCGGGCGTTGTGACGTGATCACGGCGGACAAGTCGCAACTCAATGCCCAGCGCAGCCAGATGACCACGCCGTCCGACTTTGTGATCCTGCCGGAGACGATTTCCAAGGAGCCCATGGGGCCGTCGGTGCGTCGCGGCGATGATGAATGGTTCAGTATTGTGCGCTGGACGCTGTTTGCGATGCTCAACGCCGAAGAGGCGGGGGTGACCTCGGCCAATGTCGAGGCTCAAGCCAAGGCCACGAAGAACCCGGACGTGGCGCGCTTGCTCGGCGCCGATGGCGAGTACGGCAAAGACCTGAAACTGCCCCGGGACTGGGTGGTGCAGGTGGTCAAGCAGGTGGGCAACTATGGCGAGGTGTTCAACCGTGCATTCGGGCCGGGGACGCCGCTGGCCATCGACCGGGGCTTGAACAACCTGTGGAACAACGGCGGTATCCAGTACGCGCCACCGGTGCGGTAATGGGCTGCCGAGTGCCTATTCTTCCTGGCAGGAGGCAGGCACTCGGTCACCTCCACAGCCCACTCCCACACTGGCGTGGGACCTGCCTGATCTACCGGGCAGTCCCACCCCTACGGAGAACGCCCGATGTTTTTGAATACCCTGCACCGTTTCTGGGCCAGCCTGGCCCTGCTCACCGCCCTGGCGCTGGTCGCTCCGGCCGCCAACGCCGACGCCGGTACGGTCGATGACACCGCCTCGATCAAGAGCAGCATCCTCGGCCAGAACGTCAAATACACCCTTTACCTGCCGCCCGACTACGGCCGTTCCACGCGTGCCTATCCGGTGCTGTACATGATGCACGGCGGCGACGATGGCCGTTACAACGACTGGTTCGTGCAAGACAACCTCGGCGCCTTGCTCGACCGGCTGATCAACGCCGGCGAGATCCCGGCCATGATCGTCATCACCCCCGATGGCCTGCGCAACCCCGAGAACAAGTACGCCACCTATTTCATGAACGATGCCGACGGCAAGTTCCAGTGGGAGACCATGTTCATCCAGGAATTCATCCCGGCCATGCAGAAGCGTTATCGCATCCTCGATGACAAGCGCTTTCGTGCCATGGGCGGCCTGTCCATGGGCGGGTTCGCCTCGCTGATGTACGCGTTCAAATACCCGGAACTGTTCAGTGCAGCGGCGGTGATGAGCGCGGCGGTGCGCACCGATGAGCAGATCACCCAGATGGATCCCGCCGGCTACGAACGCCGCTACGGGCATGCGTGGGGCGAGGGCCTGACCGGCGAGCAGCGCCTGAACCTGCAATACCACGAGAAAAACGTGCTGGACCTGGTCAAGCACACGCCGGTGGCCGAATTGCGCAAGACCCGTTATTACCTGGATGTGGGCACCAACGACCCGTTCTTCCTCGGCAATGTGCTGCTGCACCTGGCGTTCAACAAACTGGGAGTCGCCCATCAGTTCCAGGCCCGGCCGGGGGCGCACAATTATGATTTCTGGGTGCCGGGCTCCGAACCCTTGCTGCGCTTTGTCGGCCTGACCTTCCAGGAGCGCAACGTGCAGTAACCCAGGGAATAACCGGGCGGGCTCGGGTGTTCACCCTATACCCTGACAACCACCGAGCCCGCCCGGATGACCGAACCTAATACCTGCCGCCTGCTTCGTCCCCGTGCTGCCGTGATCGGCAAGCAAGGCCTGCATAATGCCGTGGGCATCTCCACCGAAACGGTCGGAGCCACCGGCATCAACTTGCAGATCGTCACCATCCCCCCGGGTGGCCGTGCCAAAACTCACATGCATGAAGGCCATGAAACCGCGATCTATGCCCTGAGTGGCATCTCTCGCGTGTGGTACGGACAGCAACTGGAAAGTCACGAGACCCTCCATCCCGGCGACTTTTTCTACATTCCGGCGGGCATGCCCCATCAGCCCTACAACGACACCGATGAACCGGTGTCGGTGCTGGTGGCGCGCTCAGACCCCAATGAGCAGGAGAGCGTGGTGTTGATGCCCCATCTGGATGCGCTGCACCCCGCCGGTAGCAAGCCATGACCACCGACATCACCTACCGCAGCGCCACCGAGTTGCTCGCCGACATCGCGGCCGGCCGTCAAAGCAGCCGCGCCTTGCTCGACAGCTACCTGGCGCGCCTGGACAGCCTCAACCCGGCGCTCAACAGTGTGGTCACCCTGGACCTGGCACAAGCGCGCCTCAAGGCCGACCTGGCCGACACGGCGGTACGCAACGGCCTGTCGCTGGGGCCTCTGCACGGTTTGCCGATCACTATCAAGGACACCTTCGAAGTGCTCGGCATGCCGTGCACCGCAGGTGCCGCCGCGTTGCGCGAGCATCGGCCGGCGCAGTCGGCGGTGGCGGTCAAGCGCCTGGAAGACGCGGGTGCGATTGTGTTCGGCAAGACCAACGTGCCGACGATGGCCGGGGATATCCAGACCTACAACAGCCTGTTCGGCACCACCCACAACCCCTGGAACTTGGCGCTGACACCGGGCGGCTCTTCAGGGGGCGCGGCCGTTGCGTTGGCGGCGGGCTTCACCTCGCTGGAGCTGGGCAGCGACATTGGCGGCTCGATCCGCATCCCGTCGCACTTTACCGGGGTGTATGGGCACAAACCCACCCACGGCATCGTGTCCCAGCGCGGGCATATTCCCGGGGCGCCGGGCGACCTGGCGGAAGGGGCGTTGAACGTGGTCGGGCCCTTGGCGCGCAGTGCCGCCGACCTGCAGTTGATGCTGGACGTGCTCGCCGCCGCACCACCGGCCGGGCAGCCCGGTTGGCAGTTGCAGCTGCCGGCGCCGCGCCCTGTGTCTCTGAAGACCTTTCGTGTGTTGCTGTGGACCGACGATGTCGATTGCCCGCTCGACCAGGGCATGACCGAGGCCTATCGCCAATTGCACCTGAGCCTGGAAGCGGCGGGTGTGGAGGTGGTACAGGGCGCGCCCCGGGGCGCGTCGCTGGAGCGTTTGTTTGCCGCCTACCTGTTGCAACTGGGCGCCGAGCTGGGCGTGTCGTTGCCGGCGTCCAAGCGGTATTTCATGGGGTTGATGGCTCCGGTGTTGCGGGCACTGGGCCGGGTGATGGACACGCCGCAGCATGCCGACAAGTTCTACCAGGGCAGCGCCATGGGCCATGCCGATTGGTTGAAGGCCCATGAGGCGGGCTTGCGCTTGCGTGAAGCGTTCCTCAAGACCTTCGACGACGTCGATGTGATCCTGGCGCCGCCCACCTTCACCACAGCGTTTGCCCATGACCAATCCAGGGTCATCAGCCTGCGCACCCTGCAGGTCGACGGCCAGAAGCGTCATTACGCCGACCTGTACAAGTGGATTGCGCCGGCCACCCTGATGGGCTTGCCGGCCACCAGCGCGCCCATTGGCCTGACACGCCAGGGGTTGCCGGTGGGGGTGCAGATCATCGGTGCGCCGTTTGCCGATCGCACCACGATCAAGTTTGCCGAATACCTGGCGGAGGTGGTGGGTGGGTTCCAGGTGCCGGGGGCTATGGGGTAGGGCGGATCATGGCGGCCGGCTGCACGCGTTGCGCGTATTCCTCGGCGGTCATGAAGCCCAGTTGCACCGCCGCTTCCTTGGGCGACAAGCCTTCGTCTGCGGCCTTGCGGGTGATCTGCGCCACCCGGTCATAACCCAGCACCGGGTTGAGCACGGTGGCCATCAACAGCGAGTGCTCCACATTGCGCGCCAGTTGCGGGCGGTTCACCTCCAGGCCGTTGAGCAGCTTGTGGGTGAACAGGCTGACGCAGTCGGTGAGCACCTCGATCGAGTGCAGCAGGTTGTGGATCAGCACCGGCTTGGCCACGTTCAATTCAAAGGTGCTGGACGCGCCCGCCAGGGTGATGGTGGTGTGGTTGCCCATCACCTGCATGGCCGCCTGCACCAGCACTTCGGCGATGGTCGGGTTGCGCTTGCCGGGCATGATCGAGGAGGTGAGGCCGTCGTCCGGCACGATCAATTCGCCCAGGCCGCAGCGCGGGCCTGAGCCCAGCAGGCGGATGTCGTTGGCGATCTTGGTCAGCGACACCGCCAGCACGTTCAACGCGCCGGAGACCTCCACCAACGCATCGTGGGTGCCCATGCCTTCGAATTTGCACGGGTTGGTCTGGAAGGTTTCACCGGTGAGTTGACTGATCTCCTCGCAGAACGCCACATCAAAACCCACGGGAGTATTAAGCCCCGTGCCCACCGCCGTGCCGCCCTGGGGCAGCAGGCGCAGGCGCGGCATGCAGGCCTCGATGCGCGCGATGCCGTGGTGGATCTGCTGGGCAAAACTGCCGAACGCCTGGCCCTGGCTCATCGGCACCGCGTCCATCAGGTGGGTGCGACCGATTTTCAGCACGTCCTGCCAGGCGTCGGCCTTGGCGTTCAGCTCGTTGCGCAAGTGGCCGAGCGCAGGCAGCAGCCGCCCGCGCAATTCGAGCACGGTGGTCAGGTGCATCACCGTGGGAAAGCTGTCGTTGGACGACTGCGAACGGTTGACGTGGTCGTTAGGGTGCACCGGCGACTTGCTCCCCAGCTCGCCGCCGAGCCGCAGGTTGGCGCTGTTGGCGATCACCTCGTTGGCGTTCATGTTGGTCTGGGTGCCGGAGCCGGTCTGCCAGATCGACAGCGGAAAGTGCGCGTCAAAGTGACCGTTGGCCAAGTCCTGGGCGGCCAGCTCAATGGCCTCGGCCAGGGCGGGCGCGAGTGCGCCAAGCCGTGCATTGGCGCGGGCGCAGGCGCGTTTTTGCTGGCCAAAGGCGCGGATCAGGCTGGGCGGGAACGGCTGCTTGGCGCCGAACACCTCCAGTGCGCGCTGGGTCTGTGCACCCCAGTAGCGCTCGGCCGGGATGGACACCGGGCCAAACGCATCGTGTTCGATTCGCAGAGTGGGCATCGTGCTGCTCCGTCAAAGTGCCGCGCCGGCCGCACGGCCGAGCACGCGTTGATATTCATTCTGGGCGGTCTGCTGGGAGAACTCGCCGGACCACTTGGACACCACCACGGTGGCCACGCTGTTGCCGATGGTGTTGCAGGTGGCAATCGCCATCGACATGAAGCGGTACACGCCAAACAGCAGGGCCAGGCCTTCGGCCGGCAGCACGCCGATGGCGGTGACGGTGGCGGCAAACACCACAAAACTGCCGCCCGACACCGCCGCCGCGCCTTTGGACGTCACCAGCATGATCGCGATGATGCCCAGTTGTTGCTCCCAGCTCAGGGGCACGCCATAAGCGTTGGCAATGAACAGCACGCACAGCGACATGTAGATCGAGGTGCCGTCGAGGTTGAACGCGTAGCCGGTGGGCAGCACCAGGCCGACGCTCTGCTTGGAGCAGCCGAACTTCTCGAGTTTTTGCAGCAGGCGGGGCAAGGCGCTTTCCGACGAGGCGGTGCCGAGCACGATGAAGATTTCATCCTTGATGTAGGTGAGGAAGCGCCACAGGCTGAAGCCGCTCAAGCGGCACACCGCACCCAGCACCACGAAGATGAAGAACGCGATGCCCACATAGAACATCAGCACCAGGTTGGCCAGGGACATCAGCACGGCGGTGCCGTTGCTACCCACGGCGTAAGCCACCGAACCGAAGGCGCCCAGGGGCGCGAACTTCATGATCAGGTTGATGAACTCGAAGAAGCATTCGGAGATGCGGTTCAAGCCGTCTTCAATGACTTCACGCCGCTCGGGTTTCAGGGCCAGCAGGGCAAAGCCGAACAGCACCGAGATCACCAGCACTTGCAGGAGTTGGCCACCGGCAAAGGCACCGACGAAGTTGTCGGGGAAGATGCCGTAGATGAAGTCCATGGTCGACGCCGGCGCATGGCCCTTGGCAACGGCGGCACTCGCCGCGGCAGCGGCAGCGCTGCTCGGGTGGGCGTCGTGCATGCCGGAGCCGATCTGCAGCAGGTTGCCCCACAACAGGCCGATGGCCAGGGCGATGGTCGACACCACTTCAAAATAGATCAGTGCGCGCAGGCCGACTTTGCCGACGCGCTTGATATCACCGGCCGAGGCGATGCCGTGGACCACGGTGAAAAACACCAGCGGCGCGACGGCGGTCTTGATCAGCTTGAGGAAGATATCGCCGAGGATCTTGAAACTGGCAGCCAGCTCGGGGGCGAGAAAGCCGAAGGCAATGCCGAGGAACATGGCGGCGACGACCTGGAAGGTCAGGTCCTTGTAGAGCGGTTTTTTGGCGGGGGTGGATGACATGTCTGTGATCTCATTGTTGTTATGGTTCGGTGTAGCGCCGTAGATCTAATGTGGGAGCGGGCTTGCCCGCGATAGCGGTCTGTCAACTGATGCATCCGGTGACTGATACACCGCAATCGCGGGCAAGCCCGCTCCCACATTTGGATTTCCATTGGGTTCCGGATCAGCGAGCGACTGCACCCTGGCGCGCCAGCGCGATATCCACCATCTGCGGCGCCAGCCCCAGGTAGTTGGCCGGGTCGGTCAGGCGTTGCAGGTCGGCCACGTCCAGTTGCGCGGTGGCTTCGCCCTGGGCGAGCAGGGCGTCGAGCAGGCTGGTGTCCTGGTCGTTGGCCATGCGGCAGGCGGCGTAGACCACGTCGTGGGCCACCTGACGGCCGAGGGCCGGGGCGAGGCCCATCATCACGGCTTCGGCAACGATCAGGCCCTGGGTCATGTCGAGGTTCTTGCGCATGCGCTCGGGGCGCACTTCGAGGCCGGCGAGCATGAAGGTCGCCTGGCCCAGGGACGCGGCGCTGAGGGCGAAGGCTTCGGGGATGGCGATCCATTCCGCCTGCCACGGGCCGGTGGAGCGTTCGAAGTCCTGGATCATCGCGTCGAGCATCAGCCCGGCGTGTTGGCGCACGCCCTTGGCGGCGGCGTACATCAGCTCGCACGAAATCGGGTTGCGCTTCTGCGGCATGGTGCTGCTGGCGCCACGGCCCTTGACGAAGGGCTCGTACACTTCGCCCAGTTCGCTGGTCATCATCATCATGATGTCCAGGGCGATCTTGCCCAAAGAGCCCGTGACCAGGCCGAGGAAGTTCAGGGTTTCGGCCAGGCCGTCGCGGGCCACGTGCCAGGTGGCCTGCGGCACGCCCAGGCCCAATTCGGCCATCAGCGCTTCCTGAACTTCCAAGCCTTTGTCGCCCAGGGAGGCGAGGGTGCCGGCAGCCCCGGCGAACTGGCCGATTTCCACCCGTGGACGCAACTCCACCAGGCGTTCGGCGTGGCGGTCGAACATGCTCAGCCACACCGCGCACTTGTAGCCGAAGGTGATCGGCAGCGCGTGCTGCAGGTGGGTACGGCCCGCCATGGGGGTGTCACGATAGCGCTCGGCCAGGCCGGCGAGCAGGCCGCGTACTGCCTGGATATCACGCTCGACAATCGCCAGGGCAGCGCGCACCTGCAGCACCACGGCGGTGTCCATGATGTCCTGGGTGGTGGCGCCCCAATGCACATAGCGGCCGGCTTCGCCGCAGATCTTCGACAGTTGTTCCACCAGCGGCAGGATCGGGTAACCGACGATCTCGGTCTCGTGCTGCATCAGCGCCAGGTCCAGGGCTTCGTAGCGTGACAGCGTGGCGATCTGCTCGGCGGCCTCGCTTGGGATCACGCCGCAACGGGCTTCGGCGCGGGCCAGGGCCACTTCCACTTCGATGTAGCGCTCGATCAGTGCTTTGTCGGAGAACACGCCACGCATTTCGGCGGTGCCGAACATGTCGCGGAACAGGGCGGAATCAAAAACGGTACTCGACATGGCGAAGTCCTATTTGTTATTTTTAAATCATACATATTTAATATGTCCGTACATTATGATTACGCCTGTGCTGATACACTGTCAACTCGACAACGAGGGTAAAAATGGAAAGCGTGAGCCAGAGGCGTTATGCGGCGGTGGCCAAGGACTTGATCGACAGGATTGGCAGCGGCCATTACCCGGTGGGGTCGTTGTTGCCGACGGAGTTCGAACTGTGTTCGCTGTATGCGGTGAGCCGGCACACGGTGCGCGCGGCCATCGACCAGTTGCAGGGGCAGGGCATGGTCTCGCGGCGCAAGCGCGTGGGCACGCGGGTCGAGGCGTCGTCACCCAAGGGCGGTTATTCCCAGGCGATGGCGTCGGTGGCCGACCTGGTGCAAGTGGCCGAAACCCACATTCGTGATATCCAGGGCGTGCGTGAATTCGTCGCCGACATCGCCCTGGCTCGCCGCCTGGGGCTGGAGCCGGGTGGGCACTACTTCTGCGTGTCGAGCATCAAGGTGGATGCCGGCGACGGCAATGCGCCGTTGTGCTGGACCGACGTGTACGCCGAACAGACCTTCGCCGAGGTGATCCCCGAGGCGCGCAAACACCCTGATGAATTGATCGCTGCGTTGATCGGCAAGGCGTTTGCGCGGCACATCGATGTGGTCGACCAACAGGTGCGGCCGGTGCAACTGAGTACCGAACTGGCCGCCAGCCTGAAAGCCCAGAGCGGTGCACTGGGGCTGAACATCATCCGCCAGTACCGGGATGAAGCCGGTGAGGTGATTGCCGTGTCGGAAACGGTCTACCCGGCAGACCGTTTCACCCTGACCATGCAAATGAAGCGCGACAAGCTCTAGGCCACGTTGAAGAACGCCACCTTGGTGCTCAAGCGGTCCGCCAGCTCGGCCAGTTCCTGATTGGAGTTTTCCACCACTTCGGAGCCGGCCGCCGATTGCACGGTGGAGCTGTGGATGCGCGTGACGTTCTGCGCCACCTCTTCGGCTGCGGCGCTCTGCTGCACCGAAGCACTGGCGATCTGCGCGTTCATTGCGTTGATCGCGCCCACTTCCTGGCTGATCTTGCCCAATGCCACCTGAGAGTCGCGGGTCTGCGCCACGGTGACCTGGGCCAGGTCGCGACTGCGCTGCATGATGTCGGCGGCGTCCTGGGTGCCGCTTTGCAGCTTGCCGATCATGTCGCGGATTTCCTGGGTGGATTCCTGGGTGCGCGTGGCCAGGGAGCGCACCTCATCGGCCACCACCGCAAAGCCGCGCCCGTGCTCACCGGCCCGCGCCGCTTCGATTGCCGCATTGAGGGCCAGCAGGTTGGTCTGGGCGGCGATGGCGTTGATCACCTCGATCACGGTTTCGATGTTTTCGCTGTCGCTGGACACCTGGTTGACCCGGGTGGTGGCGTGCTCAAGGATCGTCGCCAACTCTTCGATGGCCACCGTCACTTCGCCCACCAGGCGGTGGCCGCTGTCCACTTCCGCGTCGGCCAGGATGGTGGCCTTCGACGCCGCCGAGGCGTATCCCGAGACCTCGCTGACCGAGGCCGCCATTTGCGTGATGGCGGCGGCCACATGCTGGGCTTCGCTGGTTTGCAGGGTGATTTGCTGGCGGTTATCGCTGGCCACCGACAGCAGGGTGACCGAGGAGTGGCGCAGGGCCTGGGCGGCGGCGCGCACTTCGGTGATGGTGTCGCCCAGGCGCGCCAGGGCGTTTTTCAGGATGCCCATCACGCTGTCGGGGTAGCGGGTTTCGATGGGCTGGTTCAACTCGCCCTTGGCCAGGCGGCGGATCGCTTCGGCCACGTCCTCCGGCTCGGCGCCGAGGGTGGCCTTGATGTTGCGGATGATCAGCAGCGACACCAGCACGCTCAGGATGATTGCCACCGCGCTGGCCAGCACCATCAGCACGGCAAAGTTGCTGGCGGCCGATTGCACCGTGTCCAGGCGTTGTTTGATCTGGGCTTCCTCGAAGTCGATCAGCGCATTCACACGCTTGAGCCACTCGGTGTAATGGGCCGATGCCTGGGCCAGCAGCAGGTCCTGGGCGCCGGCGATGTCATTGCCGCGACGCAGGGCAATCACCCGTTCGCTGGAGGCCAGGGCCTGGGTTTCGATGGCTTTGATATCGGCCAGCAGGCGGGCTTCTTCGGCGCTGGGGGCGGCGCTGGCGAACAGGCGGTCGAGCATCACGGCGGAATCCTGGTAGTCACGCTTGAGCTGGTCGATCTCGGCCAGGTGGCGGTTAAGCGCCGGCTCATCCTTGACCAGCACCGCGTCGCGAATGGCGATGGCGCGGTTGTGCACGCTGCCCCGGAAGTTGATCGCGTAGCGCTGGACCACGGCGGCTTTTTCACCGACCTCCTTGAGGGTGCCGTCGATAAACCCCACTCGCTGGATACCGACGGCAGTGATCAGCACCAGCAACGACAGGGTGGACGCAAAGCCCAGTCCGATACGCATTGCCAACGAGACAGGTTTTTTCATGGAAAGCTCGATATTCAGGGGGCTAAGGGATGATGGCTAAAAGCTATCTGTCTCGCGGAATCTAATCAGCCCTCGACGTTGCGTCCAATCACTAATTGCTGACCCTGACATTGAGCGAATTGATGGAATAAAACCGCACGCCCGGGTTTTATGGGTAATTGCACTGAGTTGACCACCTGTTTGCATTCGACTTGACCAGCCATTTGCATCGGACGTGACCAGCGCACGGGTGCGTCTTGACCGGCAGGAATCGGCCAGAAGCGGTCAGTCATGAACGACCGCTTTCGACCCAAAGCTGCCCTTCGCGAAGGGCAGCAGTCGGCCAAAAGCAGCCATTCAAAACCCTTGATAAACCTCACGCTTTTGAAGTGCCCCAGGAACAGATTGTGTCTCAGAGCAGATGGATGGCTATGTGCTACTGTACGGTGTAAGACCAAGATGCTGAAATTGGCCTACCTACCCGCCAAAAACCAGCTCATAAGAGGTAGGCAGTGGGGACTTTTCGGATGCATTAGTGGAGCTATAGTGTCGCTATAGCCGCTTCCAGGGTCGCTATACAGCAATATATTGGGCTTGACCAATGGTTATATATTGTAGGAGTAAAAATTGGAACGAATTCTGAATAAATTTGGTTACTACAAAAGAAGAAAGCCAAAAAGGCAATACAAAAAAATTGAGTACAAGACCCCAGGCGCTCCTGACGAAAACAGCCAGCGCCTTATTGAGCTCACAGTGGAAGGCAATGAGTGGGCTAGAAACAAAGAAGATGACTACCGGCTTATAGGTATGTTCTTCACAATCGTGCTACTTATAGAGCACAAAATGATAAATCTTTTAGCAGTTATCGATGAGCTCATTGAAAGCAGAATGCTTGGTGAAAAAATCGATGTTTTCAAAGACTTCTTGAAACTGTATGAGACAGAAGAAGGTGAAAGTATTGAGGAGTATCGTTTACTGATACAGCCTCTAAACGAAATAAAGAAAATCCGAAATTCAATGGCTCACGATATCACGCAGCGTATATTTAGTTATGGTTCGCTTAAGCAAGTGGATTCTTATGTCAAGGAAAGACGACCTGACCTGCATGCACACTTCAAAAATTGCGAAGATGAAAAAGCCAAATGTATTGGTTTGCTAGCAGCGTTTGGGTTTATATTTTCTTTTGAAATATCGAAGCTTCGACTATGCATTGCGAACTAATCGCATAATTTATTCAAATCCTTGATTGCGGTCATTTGGGCGGCCTAAAGCGCACCACTGACCAAAAAATTGGGCTCTAGGAGAAATCTTGACTCATGAGTAAAAAATTGAAGGACTATGTAGTAGAGAGCAATCAGACTGAGTTGAAAAGCAATCTGGATAAATTAATAAAAAAATGCAGATTCATAAATCGATGGATTGAGAAAAACATCCATAAAACTGAGAGATCAGTCGTCTTGTATAATCTGCTGCGCTCCACGGCAGACTATTTGGAGCTAGCTAAGTCTTCATTGAGTTTTCATATTTCAGCTCTTGCTCTATCAACAAGGAGTATTTATGAAATCAACGTGCGCATTAGGTCGCTCATAGAAATCCAAGAAGATCTAAAGAAATGGCAGTCTGAGGCAGTAACAGATAAAGTTCAAGTATTAGAGGGGATCTTATTACTAGCTAACGGTTCGGAGAACCTAAATGAGAAATATATACTAAAGCAGGAAATAGAGCGCCTGAAGAATCTGACAACCAAGTACGAACTTCCGATTATTAAGCAGCCTATTAGCACAGGAAGTCTAGCCAAAACCGTAGGGCTAGAAGATGAGCACAATGCATTATTTAAATTGTACTCTAAGCTAGTCCATCCTAGCTCATATTTAGTAAATGATTACAATGGTGCTTCGTCCAACGAAAACCAAAAAACGCTACAAATTCATGCCCAGCTATATGCACACGACTCTATATCCAGAATCTGTGAAGAATTAGGTGTCCCGTTTGAAGTTAGCAAGCCATACGGGCATGGCTAAGGAACCGTACATAGACTCCCCACAAGTAACGAGCGACGTATTTTCTAACCCCTGTCGCTAGGGTGGTTGCATTAGCATATCCGCCCTGTTTTGTGCGTTTGTTGCCGCTGCCACCGACGGCTTAGGGTCGTAAACAGCCGCCCCGGAACGAATGCTATTGGCCGATTTCTGCCTTTCGCGACGGGCAGAAAGCGACCATATTCAGTCATTAGAACGAGCCTGATAGGTCGTTCAATATGCACGTTATATTGGTCAACTTAAGCGATAGGCATTTCGAGGATATTTTTGTGAGCCTGAAACATGTTTTTAAAGCGCGAGTTCAGCGCGCTGCCAATGTGCTCGCGGCTCCGCAGGCCGGGCCGAGATACATCAGGTTTACGTCGGCAGATCTTTCCAGTCCGGATGCATTGAGTCGCCTTCATGCTCGGTTCCCAGTTAAGGCAACGGCGACGCACTATCTCTATCAAGTTTCCTTAGAGGGTAAGGATTCTCAGCTCATTGCAAGAACAAGGAGTGCTTTTAGGCGTGCTCGCTTGACCGAGTCGAGGAACATGAGTCGTGACAACTCTGCGCATCAGGAATCGAGGTCAATTTATGTTGGCACCTCGAAGAACATGTTCGATAGATTCCGAAGTCACCTAGGAACAGGTACGGGGACGACTACGTGGGGACTCTATTTATCCGCTTGGGCAGTTCCAATCGGTGCAAAATTTTTGGTCGAATACTACGAATTCAAAGACTCAATCGACGAGGATATAGAGCTTATCGAGGGTGTGCTTTGGGACTCTCTCCGGCCACTTTTTGGAAAGAAAGGTGGCAAGTGAAGGGCCGCCCAACATGAAGTCATGTGGGCCTAAGTCCGGTCAAAGGCAGTCAGTAGCTAAAGGCTGCCTGTCACCTGGGTTTATGTTGGGCATCGTTAGGGTTGCTGGAGACGAACGTGATTTGGCAGTCGCAGCGCACATAGGGATGGGTCGATTTCGACCCAAAGCTGCCCGTCATGGAGGGCAGCTAATGGCCCACTTAAACTATTTCACATCAATACAAATGTGATTCTCTATTAATGACAACCAATGATAAAAGCCACCACTAACAAACAAGGAATCAACAGCCCTATTTATCTTCTTAGAAGCCAAACTCTTTCGAAACAGCTCCACACCAACGACCACTGGCGGCAAACTAAGGTGCAATATCAAAATTTTGCCACTCTGGAGTGTCACCCAACCGCAAAATGGTTTTTATTAAGTCCGCACAGACAACACATGCCTGCTTTAAAATTTCTTTCGCTTCAGTTTTCTCCTCTAAAATCTTTTTTGCTTTAGTTGGCTGCTGGCCGTTGTGCACCATTGCGCTTCTATAAGTATAAGTTGCCTTAACAATGTCTCGTATACGACTCCGCTGGGTTAAGTTGCTACCAAGAAGCCTTGCTGTTCGTGTTGTGACCTTATGAGTGACCTCACTCGATTCGTTTCCTCCTACCAAAGATTCCAGCGCAATCGAAAGGTCAATTGCCCTATCGCCCAAACTACTTCGGCGGAGCGCGAGATTAAAACGCTCCAAGGCCACGCGAACCTTTAATTTGGCTTGAGTGTTCAAGCGCTGAAAATCTAAAATAATATTTTGAATTTCTGAGAGATCCACACGCTGATAAACTTGACCCGCGCGTGGAATAGTTTCAATTGAACGAGCGACCCAAGAGCTTAGGAAGTCCCCATAGCACTTCAAGTCGGCATCTTCGTACTCCATCCAGATGGCTGTCCCTATAACAGGATTAGAACCAACCAAAGTTATAAGCATGGCAATGTCGTGAAATTCTTCCATTAGGCCAGAAATTAAATTCTGATCTTTCGCCAGCTCATCCCATTGCTGTTGCCCTGGGGCATTTTTATGCACGCAATATTTTAGTTCCAACTGCCCTACAAGTGCGCCCCCGGGAGAATCACTGATTACCTTTGGTATTGTCCAACTGCACTTAAATCCTCTACTTGCACCAGGGACGAAAAATTTCTTCTGAGCGCTTTCCGGCAGCTTGGACAAAGGTAATAACTGAATATTTTCAGTCAACTGCAAAGGCTCTTGAATTGAAAGCCCCCACAAGGTTTCAACCAAATTAACATTGCCATTCTTTGTAGCTAAGACGCGAAGAAACCAAGCAATTGCATCTGGCGTGGAGCCACTTTTTTTTGCTCGATACAACATCGCCTCAATAGATTTATTTGGATATATTCCGCTTCTCGTTATCGCCGACCGGATTACATAGTTATCATCACCAGGAAACCGATTATCACGCCTTAGAATCGGTTCAATTTTTTTCATGATCGTATTAAGCTGTATCGAGGCGGGTCTGGAAATTTCAATGTCGGTGGATTCCAGCGCGCTTGCCAATGGTACTGGTCCATAGGGCGTTTGCACGCTACTAGCCATTGCATCATTCAGAGCGATTCCCAGTTCGTCCAATATTGTTTCTGAACGACGCTCGGGCATCTGAATCGAGGTATCCCTTGTATATCCTTGTGCCTTAGTGGAATCAGACATTAGACTTCCCTAGTAAATTGTGCTCACACGAGTGCATAGTAGATTTCACTTTATCATCTATTTTTTCCTTGCCTGAGCTTCGCCCGTCGGCCTGTCGTACTAAACTCAGCTTATCAACTGCCTCACCAGACTAACAGTTAGTGAAGGGTAGAAAGTGCTTCGGTTCATGGCCGGAAACAGTCCATCGCCAACGATTGCTTTTGGCCGAACGCTACCATTCGCCTCCGGCAGCGTTGGGTCGGATACAGCCCTTCACGACAGTCAGCAATCGACCCATAGAGCAGTTGGCCTCACACACTTCCTGAGGCCTAATAGGACGCCTTGGCGAGGATTCTCAAGGCGTCTTGATCGCGCGGGGCTGCTGTTTATGAGGCTTGCAAAAATCTTATGGGTTGCGAGAGGTCTCTGCGTGGGGTCGTTGGTTTCAATACAATCCTGTCGACGACACTAGGACGTAAGACACGTCGAATCTCGCGACAGAATTCGTCACGGTTATCTGCGGTTTTGAACCTGATTGCGATCGACCAGTTTCGAAAGCGAACGTCTGTTAACCCTTTTAAAGCAGCGAACCCATGCTCATTCATTACCCCCGACCGGATCAGGCTGGCAACATGCTTAAAAGCTTTCCCCCAGGTCTTGATGCTCCTGAGATCTACAGTGACGCTATAGCTATGTTTGGTCATTGAAAATGCTCCGCGATGATGGACTCAACCCACCTTTTAATGCCCCCGAGTTTCCTCAGTTCTCAATCCTCCCACTCCCATTCTTTTTCGAGCCTGGTCAAAAGACGTACTGGTACGTTTCGCCAGGCGACCATCTTCTTGGTCTCCATAACGGTATAGATCCCATGGTGTTTAAGCCTGGTGATCATCAATCCATCCTCGGCACAAGCAGCCTTGATGCCCTCAAAGGTGTTGTCCTGAAGCCGTCCTGGGCGACCTGATAATGCTCGCATCAGATCATCTTCGATCTTGAAGCGACCGCGAGCTTTGCCAGCAAAAGCGGCCTCATGGAGGTAGCGGATTTTAGCTGCGATTTCATCTGCGGACGGGTAAGTGGTAGCCATTTTCTCAAACCATGGATGATCTATAGATAATCTACAGGTAATAAAAAATCACTTCAAGCCCTTGAAAATGCTCTCCTAGCATGACCAGCCCATCCTTGGCTGATAGCGCTAAGGTTGTAGGGGTGGGTGATAATCAGCGACACGCCTTACCAGCATTCAGATCGGCGGCAACCTGCCGTACTTTTCAAGAATATACGTGAAAGCCTGTCGTCCGATTTCGCACGACGTTTTTACACCCTATGGGTCGGAATCTACCAATGATGAACGACTGCTCTTGGCCGATATCTGCCGGTCAAGACGTACCCGTGCGCGTGGTCACATCCGATGCAAATGGCTGGTCAAGTCGAATGCAAACAGGTGGTCAAGTGGTAGGCAAACGCGTGGTCAAGTCAGGCGCAATTTCCCATTTTATACGTCATCCAACGTATTCCCCGTTTTCCCTGGCCCCCTGAGACTGGATCGCACGCACCCGTCATCCGTCCAGGAGCCTGTCCATGACCGAAACGCTGATCAAAGTCGACCTCAACCAGCCTGTCACCGAAAACGAGCAGATTCACAACCGCTGGCACCCGGACATTCCGATGGCCTGCTGGGTCAAGCCGGGCGATGACTTCATCCTCGAAACCTACGACTGGACCGCCGGCGCCATCAAGAACAACGACGACGCCAGCGATGTGCGCGACGTGGACTTGTCCACCGTGCATTACCTGTCGGGCCCTGTAGGCGTGCACGGCGCCGAGCCGGGTGATTTGCTCGTGGTGGACCTGCTCGACATCGGCGCCAAGGCCGATTCCCAATGGGGGTTCAACGGTTTCTTCTCGCGTCAGAACGGCGGCGGCTTTCTCACCGATCACTTCCCCAGCGCACAAAAAGCCATCTGGGATTTCAAGGGCATGTTCACCAGTTCCCGGCACATTCCGGGGGTGAACTTCGCTGGCCTCATCCACCCCGGCTTGATCGGCTGCCTGCCCGACCCGGTCATGCTCGCCGACTGGAACCGCCGCGAACAGGAACTGATCGACACCAACCCCACCCGCGTCCCGCCGCTGGCCAACGCACCCCTGGCCGCCACCGCGCACATGGGCAAGCTCAAGGGCCAGGCCCGTGACGATGCGGCTGCCACTGGCGCGCGTACCGTACCGCCACGCGAGCACGGTGGTAACTGCGACATCAAGGATTTGTCCCGGGGTTCGAAGATCTTCTTCCCGGTCTACGTCAAGGGCGCAGGGCTGTCGGTGGGCGACTTGCACTTCAGCCAGGGCGACGGCGAAATCACCTTTTGCGGTGCTATCGAAATGGCCGGCTGGGTGCACATGAAAGTCGAGTTGATCAAGGGCGGCATGGCCAAGTACGGGATCAAGAACCCGGTGTTCAAGCCGAGCCCGATCACGCCGAACTACAAGAACTACCTGATCTTCGAAGGCATCTCGGTGGACGAACAGGGCCAGCAGCACTACCTGGACGTCAATATCGCCTACCGCCAGGCGTGCCTGAATGCGATCAACTACCTGACCAAGTTCGGCTACTCGCCGGCCCAGGGCTATGCGCTGCTCGGCTCGGCGCCGGTACAAGGGCATATCAGCGGCGTGGTGGACATCCCCAATGCCTGCGCGACCTTGTGGTTGCCCACGGAAATCTTCGAGTTCGACATCAACCCCAACGCCAACGGCCCCACCCAATTCCTCGATGGCAGCATCGACCTGCCCATCGCCCCGGACCTGTAGCCATGCCGACCTACGAATACGCCTGTGCGGCGTGCGGCACCTTCACGATGTTGCGGCCTATCTCCCAGCGCAACGAACCGAGCAGGTGCCCCTATTGCGACGGGCCGGGCGGGCAGTTGCTGATTTGCGCGCCGGCGTTGCAAACGCTGTCGGGCAACCAGCGCAAGGCCATCGAAGGCAACGAGCGCAGCCGCCACGCGCCGCAAACCGTCGGCGAATACCAGGAAAGCCGCAAGCACCCGGCCGGTTGCAGTTGCTGTGGGACGAGCAAAAAGGTGCTGCCGAGCAAAGCCAACCCCTTGGGGCTCAAGACCAAGACCGGCCCACGGCCGTGGATGATCAGCCACTAGAACAGGAGCGTTGTTATGCGTCATGGCGACATTTCCAGCAGCCCGGACACCGTGGGTGTCGCGGTGGTGAACTACAAGATGCCGCGCCTGCACAGCAAGGCCGAGGTCATCGATAACGCGAAGAAGATTGCCGAGATCATTGTCGGCATGAAGCAGGGCCTGCCCGGCATGGACCTGGTGGTGTTCCCCGAGTACAGCACCATGGGCATCATGTACGACCACGATGAAATGATGGCCACCGCCGCAAGCATTCCCGGCGAGGAGACCGCGATTTTCTCGGCGGCCTGTCGCCAGGCGAACACCTGGGGCGTGTTTTCCCTGACCGGCGAGCGCCACGAAGAGCACCCGCACAAGGCGCCGTACAACACGCTGGTGCTGATCAACCACCTCGGCGAAATCGTACAGCGCTACCGCAAGTGCATTCCCTGGTGCCCCATCGAAGGCTGGTACCCGGGCGATCGCACCTATGTGTGCGAGGGGCCCAAAGGCATGAAGATCAGCCTGATCATTTGCGACGACGGCAATTACCCGGAGATCTGGCGCGATTGCGCAATGAAGGGCGCCGAACTGATCGTGCGTTGCCAGGGCTATATGTACCCGGCCAAGGAGCAGCAGGTGCAGATGTCCAAGAGCATGGCCTGGGCCAATAACTGCTATGTGGCGGTGGCGAACGCGGCGGGTTTCGATGGGGTGTATTCGTACTTCGGCCACTCGGCGATTATCGGTTTTGACGGGCGCACCTTGGGCGAATGCGGCGAGGAGGAGATGGGCATCCAGTACGCGCAATTGTCGGTGTCGCAGATCCGCGATGCGCGGGCCAATGACCAGTCGCAGAACCACCTGTTCAAGTTGCTGCACCGGGGCTACACCGGCATGCACGCCTCGGGTGATGGCGACAAGGGGGTGGCGGACTGCCCGTTCGAGTTCTACCGCACCTGGGTGCTGGATGCGCAGAAGGCCCAGGAGAATGTCGAGAACATCACCCGCAGCACCGTCGGTGTTGCCGAGTGCCCGGTGGGCCAACTGCCCCATGGCGGTAAAGCGCGGACGGCGGAGTAGGGCATGCGCTTTACGTTTGAGCCGGCCCGGGTGATGACGCTGCTGCGCAGCCGTATTGTCGGCCAGGACGCCGCGCTGGCGCAGGTTGAGGGCCTGCTCAAGGTGGTCAAGGCCGATATCGGTGAGCGTGACCGGCCCTTGAGCGTCAACCTGTTCATGGGGCCGACCGGCGTGGGCAAGACCGAGATCGTGCGCCTGCTGGCCCAGGCGCTGCATGGCCGTGCCGATGGTTTTTGCCGCATCGACATGCACACCCTTGCGCAGGAGCATTACGCCGCCGCACTCACCGGCGCACCGCCGGGGTATGTGGGGAGCAAGGAAGGCATCAGCCTGTTCAACAGCGAATTGATCCAGGGCACCTACAGTTGCCCGGGCATCGTGTTGTTCGACGAGTTGGAGAAGGCCAGCCACGAGGTGGTGCGCAGCCTGCTGGGCATCCTGGAAAACGGCCAGCTGACCCTGGCCGGTGGCACGCGCACCCTGGACTTTCGCAATTGCCTGATCTTCATGACCAGCAACATCGGCGCACAACAGGCGCGCCGTCATCGCCAACGCTTCGCTTACGGCTGGCGCCGCGTGCTGCGGGTGTTTGCCCGGGACGAGGCGGCGGTGCTGGAAGACGCGTTGCACGGTCACTTCGAGCCGGAGTTTCTCAACCGTATCGACCGCATCCTGGTGTTCGAACCCATCGACGGCCAGTGGCTGGAGGCGCTGCTGGAAGTGGAGCTGGGCAAGCTCAACGGGCGCCTGGCGGCACACCAGCGCTGGCTGGAGGTGGATGAGCCCGCGCGGGCATGGTTGTGCCGCCAGCACGATGCACGTTTTGGCGCCAGGGCCTTGGGCAGGCGACTGCGGGTCGAGCTGCAGCCGGCCATCGCCGAATGCGTGTTGCACGATCCCGGTGTGCAAGGCATGCGGGCGACCCTGCGGGATGAGCAGTTGCACGTTTCACGTCAATAGGCTTGCGCGTTGCACAATTTTGGCTAATATAACCCGGGTAAAACAAATAACACCCGGGTAATAAATCATGCCTACGCACAACCTTTCGCTCTGCACCGCCTTTGTCCATCACCAGCGCGTGGCGGCGGGCACCTATGCCGACGTTGCTCACAACCTTGCCCAATCCGCCTTGGCGCCTGGCAGCTTTCTGGTGTTTGATGACGCCACCGGCAGCCAGGTGGATTACCCCTGGCCAGCGGGGTATGCACCCACGCAACCGGCATCGGCCGAGGCGGATGACGAGCCTCCGGCAGCGCCATCGGTGGGTCGCCCGAAACTGGGGGTGGTGGCGCGGGAAGTCACCCTGCTGCCGCGCCATTGGGAATGGCTGGGCCAGCAACGTGGTGGCGCGTCGGCGGCGTTGCGTCGCTTGGTAGATGACGCTCGCACCGCCAGTGCTTCCCGTGATCAGATACGCCAGGCCAAGGAAGCCAGCTATCGTTTCATGAGTGCCATCGGCGGTGACTTGCCAGGCTTCGAGGAGGCTTCCCGCGCACTGTTTGCCCACGACGCCGCAGACTTTTCCCACAAGATCGCGCAGTGGCCGGCGGACGTGCAGACGTACCTGGCGTGGCTGTCGCGCAATGCTTTTCCCGTCTAACAATAATTCACGGACCTGAATCTTCATGGAAGTCACCCAGCAAAGGCCGTTGTGGCAGATCTACCTGATCTTTCTGGCACCGATGGTGCTATCCAACTTCCTGCAAAGTTTTTCCGGCACGCTCAACGGCATTTACGTCGGGCAAATGCTCGGCACCCAGGCACTGGCGGCGGTGTCGGGGATGTTTCCCATCGTGTTTTTCTTTATCGCCCTGGTGATTGGCCTGGGGGCGGGCGCGTCGGTGCTGATCGGCCAAGCGTGGGGCGCCCAGGAGACCGCGATGGTCAAGGTCATCACCGGCGCCACCCTGACCCTGGGCGCGCTGGTGGGGCTGATCGCGGCGGTGCTCGGCAGCCTGTTCGCGCGCCCGGCATTACAAGCCTTGGGCACGCCGGTCGATGTGCTGGACGATGCGGTCGGCTATGCGCAGATGATGATGTTGATCATGCCGCTGCTGCTGGTGTTCATCCTCTACACCCAGCTGTTGCGCGGCGTGAGCGACACGATTTCGCCGTTGCTGGCGCTGATGGTGTCCACGCTGGCTGGCCTGCTGCTGACCCCGGCACTGATTCGCGGCTGGATCGGCCTGCCACCCATGGGCATCCAGAGTGCGGTGTACGCGGGGCTGGTGGGGAACGCCTTGGCAATGCTGTTTTTGATCCTGCGCCTGCGCCATAAGAACCACGTGATGGCGCCGGACCGCGAATTGCTCGCCGCCTTGCGCCTGGACCGGGTGATCCTCGGCAAGGTCCTGCGTATCGGCTTGCCCACCGGCTTGCAGATGGTGGTGCTGTCGCTGTCGGAACTGGTCATCCTCGCCCTGGTCAACGGGCACGGCTCCCAAGCCACGGCGGCCTATGGCGCAGTGACGCAGATCGTCAACTACGTGCAGTTCCCGGCGCTGTCGATTGCCATCACCGCCTCGATTCTCGGCGCCCAGGCCATCGGTGCCGGGCGCCTGGAACGCATCGGGCCGATCCTGCGCACAGGGCTGATGATCAACACTTGCCTGACCGGTGGCCTGATCGTGCTCGGTTACCTGCTGTCGCACTGGTTGCTGGGCCTGTTCATCACCGACGACACGGCGCGCAGCAATGCCGAGCACCTGTTGCACATCATGTTGTGGAGCATCCTGGTGTTCGGTTTCCAGGCGGTGGTCGGCGGGATCATGCGCGCCAGCGGCGTGGTGCTGATGCCGGTGGCCATCTCGATCTTCTGTGTGCTGTGCGTCGAGTTGCCGATGGCTTACCTGTTCAACGCGCACTTTGGCCTGGAAGGGGTGTGGATGGCGTTTCCGGTGACCTACCTGGCGATGCTGGTGTTGCAGACCGCGTATTACCGGTTGGTGTGGCGGCACAAGCAGATCAAGCGGTTGGTGTGATTATTTGAAATGGGTATCGGCGACCGGCAGGATGCTTGCGACATGCCAGCCGTCCTTGCCTTTCAATAACGTCTGGCTGATCAGGAAAGTGTCCACCTGCGCGGGCTCGCCTGGGTGCCCTCGGGTAAAGGCGACCGGCACCATCAGTTGGGCAACCTCGTCGTTCACCATCACTACACTAAAGTGGCTCATGTTCGGCTGTAGTTGCCAGGTGCCCTTGTAGTATTCCTTGAGTTTGCTGACGACGGCATCCGGCCCCCAACTGGCTTCACCACGGGCAAACCAGAGCATTTTTGGTGAATCCCACAGCATGGCCTTGATCTGCTTGAGGTCATGGGCATTCTGAGCCTCGACAAATCGAGTAAAGAACGCGCGGGTTTCGTCCTCTTGCGGGGTCGCGAATGCGGAGGTGAGGGTGAAGAGTGAAAACAGGGTGCCGAAGGCCAGTGCACAGCGTTTCATAAGGATTCCTCAGGGATGGTCGCTGAGGTCAAGCTTAGGCCAGCTCACATGCCGACAAAGGCCATTTAACCCTCGTTTCGGGACATTGCGCTTGCCTCGGCGGGGTTTCTAGCCGTGCGCCGAATCACCCGCGGTGGCTCGCCGAATTGGCGAACGAACGCCCGACGCATGCGTTCGCTGTCACCAAACCCGGTTTGGCGGGCGATGTTGTCGAGGGAGTGACGCCCATCCTGGATCAACACCACGGCCGCTTCGATCCGAAGCTTTTCCACAGCCTTGGCCGGTGAAAGCCCGGTTTGTGCATGAAACGCCCGGCTGAACTGGCGCAGGCTCAGGTGTGCGGCATCTGCCAGCTCGCTCAACGGCAGCGCGCGATGCAGGTTATTGCGCATATACGTCATGGCGGCCTGAATACGATCGGTCTTCTGCTCCATGTCCAGCAGCACCGAGCGTTGCGGCTGGCCTGCGACGCGGCGGCTCTGAAGAACGAAGGTTTTCGACACGGCGCGGGCGACTTCCGGCCCCAGGTCGGTTTCAACCATGGCCAGTGCCTGATCAATGCCTGCGGTCATGCCCGCACTGGTCCAGATGGATCCGTCGATCACAAACAATCGCTCTTCTTCCAGTTGGACCTCTGGATAACGCGCGCGAAATTCGCCGGCAAAAAACCAGTGGGTGGTCGCCCGCATACCGTCGAGCAACCCCGCCTGCGCCAGAAAGAAAGTACCGGAGCAGGTGGCCGCGAGGCGGCGACTGTGCACGGCGGCGTGTCGCAGATAAGCCAGCAGTGGCGCGGTAAATTCGCGATCACTGCCGCCGCCGATGATCACCGTGTCGAACGCGGTGTCATCGAAGCCTTCGGTGTGCACCACTACACCCAGGGAGCTGCGTACCGGCCCGCCATTTTCGGAGAGCAGCCTGACATCGTAATGAGCCTTGCCCACGGCGCTGTTGGCACTCTCAAAGACAGACAACGCGGCGAAGCTCATGACGCCGAAACCGGGAAAGGTAATGAAACCGATGCGCTGCATGATGAGCTCCGGGAAAAGGGCAGGCGGGCAGTCTAAGTGTGCACGCGTTGCATGGATGTGCTTCCGGTTATTGTTTCAGCCCTCGCAAGAGCAGCTCCAGCCCTTGCAGGCCTTCTTCCAGTCGCAGGTTGGGGTGTTCGTCTGCGGCAATCCACAAGGCGGTGCTCACCAGGCTGCCATTGATCAGGCGCGCCAACGCCTGGCTGGCGGCCGGTACGATAATGTGCGCGCTCATCAGGCTCTCCAGTAAGGCGGCCAGGGACTCCACGCAGTGTTGCGAGTGGCTTGATTCGGTGACGCCCAGAACCGCAGGCGCATCCTGGAAAACAATCCGTTGTATTTCGGTATCTTGTGCCATACGCAGGTAAGTACGGCAACGTTCGCGGAACCCGTCCCATGGGTCGCTTGCCTGATCGGTAATGCATTGCAAGTGCGCATCCATCTCACCGTCGAGTTGGGCCACCACCGCCGCCAGCAAGCCCTTCTTGTCACCAAAGTGATGGTACAACGCACCCCGTGTCAGCCCGGCGCGCGCGGTAAAGTCGTCCATCGATGTATTGGCATAGCCCTGGCTGGCAAAGGCTTGGCGGGCGCTGGCGATCAGCCGGGCGCGGGTGTCCTCGATCATTTCGGCTCGGGCTCGGCTCATGGTTAAGTCTCGCTGAGGGTCAGTAATAGATTGACATACGTTACGTATGTTAATCATGATTTGTCACATACGCACCGTATGTATTTTGCCTTGGGCGCTTCAGATAGCAAGCTGCAAGGCACTGAGAATGAGGTTCAGCAGGATGGCAAACCCCTACGCCGAGTTATTCCAGGTGCCCGGCGCGCGTGCATTTGTGTTGGCCGGCATGCTGGCGCGCATGCCGGTGTCCATGACCGGTATCGGCCTGATCACCATGCTGTCGCAGGTGCATGGCGGCTATGGCCTGGCGGGGTCGGTGGCGGCCGTATTTGCCCTGGCCACGGCGTTTTGTGCGCCGCAGGTGTCGCGGCTGGTGGATCGCTACAGCCAGGGCCGGGTGCTACCGATCGCGGCACTGATCGGCGGCGGAGCGTTGTTGATGTTACTGCTGTGCACCCGATTGCAGGCGCCCAACTGGACCCTGTTCGTGTTCGCCGCCCTGGCCGGTTGCATGCCCAATATGTCCGCCATGGTGCGGGCACGCTGGACCGAGTTGTACCGCGGCCAACCCAAATTGCAGACCGCCTTTGCCCTGGAATCGGTGCTCGATGAGGTGTGCTTCATCATCGGCCCGCCGATCTCGGTGGGCCTGAGCGTGGTGCTGTTCCCCGAAGCCGGGCCGCTGGTAGCGGCGCTGCTGCTGGCGGTCGGGGTCACCACCTTTGTGCTGCAACGCGAAACCGAGCCTGCGGTACACGAACACCATGAGCACCATGGCGGTTGGCTGATCGCTTCGCCTTCGGTGCTGATCCTGATGATCCTGCTGCTGGCCATGGGTGTGATCGTCGGCGTGGTGGATGTGGTCAGCGTGGCGTTTGCCCAACATCAGGGTCAGCCTGCGGCGGCCAGCATCGTGTTGTCGGTGTACGCCATCGGTTCCTGCCTGGCCGGGCTGGCCTTTGGCATGCTCAAGCTCAAGGCACCGTTGCCACGTCAGTTCCTGTTGTGCGGCGTAGCCACGGCGTTGACCACCTTGCCCTTGCTGCTGGTGACCAATATTCCCGGGCTGGCCGTGGCGGTGTTTATCTCCGGGCTGTTCTTTGCCCCGACCCTGATCGTGTCCATGGCGTTGGTGGAGCGGGTGGTGCCGCCGAGCCGCCTCACCGAAGGCATGACCTGGCTGATCACCGGCCTGAGCATCGGCGTGGCCATCGGCGCTGCCAGCTCCGGGTGGATGATCGACCACTTCGGCGCCCCCAGCGGGTTCTGGGTGGCGCTGGCGGCCGGCGCGGTGGTGTTGGGGTCAGCGTTGCTGGGCTATCGGCGATTGGGATAATCAGCCAATCGCCGGGGAAGCATCCGTGCGGTGGTGTTGTAGAAATTCGCTCAGCGCCTGGCGCGTCAAATCGTTCAGCGTCACTTTCTTGCGGGTGGCCTCCAGGGCTGCCGCCAGATGCAGGTCGTGGCCGACGCGCACGTTGAATGAGCCCTTGCAGGGTTTCTCCGGTGCTTGCCTGAGGGTCTGGCAGGTGGCGAGATAGTCGTCCACCGCTTCGCGAAAGGCCGCGTCCAGTTCGGCGACGGTCTTGCCCTCGTAGCTGACCAGTGCCTTGATGAACAGCACTTTGCCGAACAGGCAGTTGTCTTCGAGGCTGGCTTCGATGGAGCCGATGTAGCCTTGGTGTTTCAGTTGGTTGTTCACTGAATCAGTTCTCCTGATTTCAATTGTTCGATGATCTGGCGCCGAATGTAGTGTTTCACTTCGTTGCCGGGGTGGGGCCTGTGCAGCGTAATCATTGCACTGGGGTTGCCGTTGTCGAATTTGACGCGGCTTCCAGCCCCTTGAATCTGTGTGTAGCCCAGCCGGCACAGCAGCGTGACCAGCTCCGGCCAGGTAAATCCCGTCTGCGGATTGAGCAGTTTGGCGAGCAATTTTTCATTTTTGGACACGGCGTTCCCTGCGTGTAACTAAATGTAGTTGCAAAAAGTGGTTTACGTCAATGCTAGCCCCGGCTCATCTGTCGTGCCGAAATTGGTGTAACCCTTGATGACACGCCGCTGCGCGCCTCCCATCCCCCGCTAATTTTTCGCTGTCCGGTTCGTTTTATAGGGACGACGTGCCTTTGTGCTTCCTGCCTATTGCTCCGGACTCCAAGAAATGAATGCTGAAGACTCCTTGAAACTTGCTCGCCGGTTTATCGGGTTGCCCCTGGAAAAACGCCAACTGTTCCTGCAGGCCTTGCAGAAAGAGGGCGTGGATTTTTCCCGGTTCCCGATCCCGGCAGGGGTGGAGGCACAGGATCGCCAGGCGCTGTCCTACGCGCAGCAGCGCATGTGGTTTCTGTGGCAATTGGACCCGGCCAGCGGTGCCTACAACCTGCCGGGCGCGGTACGGCTCAAGGGCGCGCTGAACCTGGGCGCCATGGCGCAGGCGTTCGACAGCCTGGTGGCACGCCATGAAACCCTGCGCACGGTGTTCCAGCGCCAGGCCGATGAGCGCCTGTTGCAGGTGGCGATCGAGCCGAACGTGGCGATCGAGCAACTGGATGTGAGCACGCTGGCGCCCGCCGAGCGTGAGCAGGCTGTCGTTGAGGCCGCGACCCGTCAATCGCTGCTGCCCTTCGACCTGGAGCACGGCCCGTTGCTGCGCGTGCAGTTGCTCAAACTCGACGAACAAGAACACGTGCTGCTGCTGACCCTGCACCACATCGTCTCCGACGGTTGGTCGATGAACGTGCTGATCGACGAGTTCATCCGCTGCTACGACGCCCACGAGTGCAACGAACAGCCACAATTGCCGGCGCTGCCGATCCAGTACAGCGACTACGCCCTGTGGCAGCGGCGCTGGCTGGAAGCGGGGGAGCAGGCGCGTCAACTGGACTACTGGCAGGCGCGCCTGGGGGATGAGCACCCGGTCCTGGAGCTACCCACAGACCGTTCGCGCCCGGCCATGCCGAGCTACCAGGGCACCCGCCATAACTTCGCCATCGACCCGGGCCTGGCAGCGCAGCTGCGCAGTTGTGCGCAAAAACACAACGTCACCTTGTTCATGCTGCTGCTCGGCGCGTTCAACGTGCTGCTGCATCGCTATACCGGGCAAGGCGATATCCGTGTCGGCGTGCCGATTGCCAACCGCAACCGCAGTGAAGTCGAAGGGCTGATCGGCTTTTTCGTCAACACCCAGGTGCTGCGCACCGAGTTGACCGGGCAGACCCGCGTCAGCGAATTGCTGCAAGGCATCAAGGAGCATGCACTGGGCGCCCAGGCCCACCAGGAGTTGCCGTTCGAACGTTTGGTGGAAGCGCTGAAGATTGAGCGCAGCCTCAGCCATACGCCGCTGTTCCAGGTGATGTACAACCATCAGCCGGTGGTGGCCGACATCAGCTCGGTGAGCACCGCGTCCGGCCTGGAATTGGCCCTGGTGGAATGGCAAAGCCGAACCACCCAGTTCGACCTGACCCTGGACACCTTTGAGAAGTCCGGCACGCTGCACGCCGCGCTGACCTACGCCAATGACCTGTTCGACGCGCCCACCATCGCACGCATGGCCGAGCACTGGACCCGCCTGTTGCACGCCATGGTCGCCGACGGTGAGCAACGCATCGGCGAATTGCCGATGGTGGCTGCCGACGAACAGCAGTTGCTGATCCACGACTGGAACCAGACCGCCGAGGCCTACCCGACCGAGCAGGGCATCCATCAACTGATCGAGGCCCAGGCGCAACGCACGCCGCACGCCCCGGCGCTGGTATTTGGCGCCACCACTTTGAGCTATGCCCAGCTCGACGCCCGCGCCAATCGACTGGCCCACGCCTTGCGCGAGCGGGGCGTTGGCCCGGATGGGCTGGTGGGTATCTGCATCGAGCGTTCCGTGGAAATGGTCGTAGGCCTGCTGGCGATTCTCAAGGCCGGTGGTGCCTATGTGCCGCTGGACCCGGAGTACCCCCAGGAGCGCCTGGCCTACATGATCGAAGACAGCGGCATCCAGCTGCTGCTCAGCCAGCAAAGCCTGCTGGCGCTGCTGCCGACCGCAGGGATTGACGTGATTGTGCTGGATCAGTCCGCGTCGTGGCTCGACGGTTACAGCAATGCATCACCCGCCGTCGCCCTCCATGCGCTGAACCTTGCCTACGTGATCTACACCTCCGGCTCCACTGGTAAGCCGAAGGGCGCCGGCAACAGCCATCGTGCGCTGGTCAACCGCCTGTGCTGGATGCAACAGGCCTATGACCTGGATGCCAGTGACGCGGTGTTGCAAAAAACGCCGTTCAGTTTTGACGTGTCGGTGTGGGAGTTCTTCTGGCCGCTGATGACCGGCGCACGCCTGGTGGTCGCCGCTCCCGGTGAGCACCGTGAGCCGGCGCGCCTGATCGAGACCATCGGCCGCTACGGCATTACCACCTTGCACTTCGTGCCGTCGATGCTCCAGGCGTTTATCCACGAGCCCGGCGTGCAGGCCTGCACGAGCCTCAAGCGTATCGTGTGTAGCGGCGAAGCCCTGGCGCTGGATGCGCAACTGCAGGTGTTCGCCAAGTTGCCGGGTGCCAGTCTGTACAACCTGTATGGCCCGACCGAAGCCGCCATCGACGTGACCCATTGGACCTGCGTCGACGAAGGTGCCGACAGCGTGCCCATCGGCCGCCCGATCGCCAACCTCGCCACCTACGTGCTCGACGCTCAGCTCAACCCGGTGCCGGCTGGTGTGTCCGGCGAGCTGTACCTGGGCGGCGTCGGCCTTGCCCGTAGCTACCATCGTCGCCCCGGGCTGACCGCCGAGCGTTTTGTGCCCAGCCCCTTTGCCGACGGTGCGCGCCTGTACCGCACCGGCGACCGCGTGCGTCAGCGCGCCGACGGGGTGATCGAATACCTGGGCCGCCTCGATCATCAGGTCAAGCTGCGCGGCTTGCGTATCGAGCTTGGTGAAATCGAGACACGCCTGATGCAGCACCCGCACGTGCGCGAAGCCGTGGTGCTGGTGCAGGGTGGCAAGCAGTTGGTCGCGTACCTGGTACTCGAACACGAAGAACCTGCCGACCTCAAGGCGTGGCTGCTCGACAGCCTGCCGGAATACATGGTGCCGACCCATGTGGTGTACCTGGCCAAGCTGCCGGTCACCGCCAATGGCAAGCTCGATCGCAAGGCCCTGCCGGTGCCGGATGCTGCGCCGCAACAGGCTTATGAGGCGCCGCAAGAACCCTTGCAAATCGCCTTGGCGGCGATTTGGCAGGACGTGCTTGGCCTTGGGCAAGTCGGCCTGGACGACAACTTTTTCGAGCTGGGCGGCGACTCGATCATCTCGATCCAGGTGGTCAGCCGCGCCCGTCAGGCGGGCATTCGCCTCAGCCCGCGTGACCTGTTCCAGTACCAGAGCGTGCGCAGCCTGGCGCGGGTGGCGAGTGTCGAACAGGCCATCGTGATCGACCAGGGCCCGGTCTGCGGTGAGGTGATCCTCACGCCGGTGCAACAGGCGTTTTTCAGCGAGGCGATTCCGGCGCGGCATCACTGGAACCAGTCGTTGCTGCTGACCCCGCGCGAGGCACTCGACCCTGTGCGCCTGGAAGCGGCCCTGATCCAATTGATCAACCATCACGACGCCCTACGCTTGCGCTTTGTGGAGCAGTCTGACGGCTGGCAGCAAACCCACGGGGCTCCGGTCACCGCGTCCGGGTTGTGGCAGTCGCATGCGCACAACGATGTAGAGCTGGCCGCCTTGTGCGATGAAGCCCAGCGCAGCCTGGATCTGGCGCAAGGCCCGCTGATGCGTGCCGCCTTGGTCACCCAAGCCGATGGCGGTCAGCGCCTGTTGCTGGTGGTCCATCACCTGGCGGTCGACGGTGTGTCGTGGCGCATCCTCCTGGAAGACCTGCAACAGGCGTATCGCAACGTGGCACTGCCGGCCAAGACCAGCGCCTACCAGCACTGGGCGCAGCGGTTGCAGGCCCATGCGCAGACCCTCGACGCCCAGCTGCCTTACTGGCAGGCGCAGTCCATCGACGCCGATCTGCCATGCGACAACCCTCAAGGCGGCTTGCAGAATCGCCTGGGCACCAAGCTCGAAATCCGCCTCAACGCCGAAGACACCCGCCAACTGCTGCAAGATGCGCCGGCCGCCTATCGCACCCAGGTCAACGACCTGTTGTTGACGGCGCTGGCACGTGTCATCAGCCGTTGGAATGGCCAAGAGGCAGCGCTTATCCAGCTGGAAGGCCATGGCCGTGAAGACCTGTTCGACGACGTCGACCTGACCCGTACCGTCGGCTGGTTCACCAGCCTGTTCCCGGTGCGTTTGCAGGCCGAGGGCGAATTGTCGAGCGCGATCAAATCGATCAAGGAGCAACTGCGCGCGGTCCCCGACAAGGGGCTGGGCTATGGCCTGCTGCGCTACCTGGGCAACGCCGATGCCCGTGAGGCCCTGGCGGGCCTGACGGCTCCGCGTATCACCTTCAACTACCTGGGGCAGTTCGACCGTCAGTTCGATGACTCGGCGCTGTTCGTGCCGGCCGCTCAAGGCAGCGGCCAGGCCCAGGACGCCGAGGCGCCGCTGGCCAATTGGCTGACCGTAGAAGGGCAGGTGTACGGCGGTGAATTGGCACTGCAATGGGGCTTCAGCCTCGACATGTTCCACACCACGACCATCCAGCGCCTGGCCGATGATTACCGGGCAGAACTCAAGGCGCTGATTGAACATTGCTGCGCCACGCCGGCAGGGCAGGTGACGCCGTCGGACTTCCCGTTGGCACGCATCACCCAACCGCAATTGGACGCGCTGCCGGTGGCCGGGCCGGCCATTGCCGATCTCTACCCGTTGTCGCCGATGCAGCAGGGCATGCTGTTCCACACCCTGTACCAGCCTGAAGCCCAGGCCTATATCAACCAGCTGCGCCTCGATATCGAGGGCCTCGACCTGCTGACCTTCGGTCGCGCCTGGCAGGCTGTGCTGGACCGCCACGACATCCTGCGCAGCAGTTTCCACTGGCTGGGCCTGGACAGCGCCCATCAGGTGATCCATCGCCAGGCCGACGTGCAGTTGCAGGTGATTGAAGACGCGGGCGCCGATCTCGACGCCCTGGCGCAGGCCGAGCGCGAGCGTGGCTTCGAACTGAGCAACGCGCCGCTGTTCCGCCTGATGCTGGTACGGGGTGCGGGCTCGGCCTGGCACCTGATCTTCACCAGCCACCACATCCTGATGGATGGCTGGAGCAACGCCCAACTGCTCGGTGAAGTGATTGCGCTGTATGCAGGCCAAGCGTTGCCCGCGCCGGTTGGTCAATTCCGCGATTACCTGGGCTGGTTGCAGCAACAGGGTTCGGGCGAGGCGTTCTGGAAGACCGCCTTGGCACCGCTGCAAGCGCCCACGTTGCTGGCCGATGCCTTACGTGCGCCCGCTAACGGGGCGGGCGTGGCGGACTCTGTCGTGTCGCTCGGTGATGGGTTCACCCAGGCCCTCGGTGAATTCGCCCGTCAACACAAGGTGACGCTCAACACTGTGCTGCAAGGCGCGTGGAGCCTCTTGCTGCAACGCTACACCGGCCAGGATTGCGTGGCCTTCGGTGCCACCGTGGCGGGGCGCTCGGCGCCGCTGCCGGGTATCGAAGAGCAACTGGGCCTGTTCATCAACACCTTGCCGATCATCAGCGCCGCCTCACCCGCATTGCCGGCCGCTACCTGGCTGGGCGAACTGCAAGCGCTGAACCTCAGCCTGCGTGACCATGAGCATGTGCCGCTCTACAACATCCAGGCCTGGGCCGGCCAGCAGGGCGGCGTGCTGTTCGACACCTTGCTGGTGTTTGAAAACTTCCCGGTCGCCGAAGCGCTGAAACAAGGCGCGCCGGCTGGCCTGACCTTCGGCCAGATGCACAACCATGAGCGCACCAACTACCCGCTGACCCTGGGCGTTGAGTTGGGTACCAGCCTGCGTCTGGAATTCAGCTACGACTGCACGCGCTTCAGCGCGCAGCAGGTCGCGCGCTTGAGTGCCAACCTGCAACACCTGTTGGCGCAACTGGTCGCCGATGCCTCGATTCCGCTCGGGCGTCTGCAACTGCTGGACGATCATGCGCAAGGCGCAGTCCTTGCCCTCAGCCAGGCGCCTGGTGCGGCTCAGCGCCCCGAGCGCGTGCACCAGCGTATTGCGGCCCAGGCCCAGGCCACGCCCGACGCGCTGGCCGTGCAGTGCGGCGAGTCGCGTTTGAGCTATGCCCAACTGAACGCACGGGCCAACCGCCTGGCCCATCGTCTGCAAGCACTCGGTGTTGGGCCCGGGCAGCGCGTGGGCCTGGCGTCGCGACGTGGCCCGCAGTTGATCGTCAGCCTGTTGGCCGTGCTCAAAAGCGGTGCGGCCTATGTGCCGCTGGACCCTAAATACCCCAACGAACGCCTGGCCTACATGCTGGCGGACAGCCGATTGGACCTGCTACTCAGCGAAAGCGGGCTGCTCGCCGATCTGGTGTTGCCGCAAGGGCTCGAACGCGTGGAATTCACGGCGCTCGGTGACGAGTTGACCGGCTTCCCGGCGACAGATCCGTCCAGCCACGCAAGCGCCGCCGATCTTGCCTACGTGATCTATACCTCCGGTTCCACCGGCCAGCCCAAAGGCGTGGCCATCGACCACGCCGCCCTCGGTCAATTCTGTGACAGCGCCGAGGCCTACAGCCGCTTGAGTGCCGAAGACCGCGTGCTGCAATTTGCGACCTTCAGCTTCGACGGCTTCGTCGAGCAATGCTACCCGCCACTGTGCGTGGGGGCCGCGCTGATCATGCGCGGCGATGAGCTTTGGGACGCCGGCCAGTTGGCCCGGGTCATCGTCGAGCAGGGCGTGACCCTGGCCGACCTGCCCGCCGCGTACTGGTACCTGTTGGCACAAGAGTGCCTGGCCGAGCCGCGTTCCCTGGGCAATCTGCGCCAAGTGCATGTGGGCGGCGAAGCGATGTCGGTAGAAGGCCTGCGCAACTGGCACACGGCGGGCCTGGGCGCGGTTCGCCTGGTCAATACCTACGGCCCGACCGAGGCCACCGTGGTGTCCAGCGTGCACGATTGCCAACTGGCTGATGCCAGCGATGCCTTCGGCGTGCCGATTGGCCGCGCGATTGCCGGGCGTTCACTGTATGTGCTCGACAGCGGTTTCGAACTGCTGGCCACCGACGGCGTCGGTGAGCTGTGCATTGGCGCCGAAGCGGGCCTGGCCCAGAGTTATTTCGACCGCCCGGCGTTGACCGCCGAACGCTTCCTGCCGGACCCGTTTTCCAGCGTACCCGGTGCGCGGCTCTACCGCAGCGGCGACCTGGCCCGTTACAACGAGGTGGGGGCGTTGGAGTACGTCGGGCGTATCGACCATCAGGTGAAGATCCGTGGTCTGCGCATCGAAATGGGCGAAATCGAAGCCGCCCTGCAAGCCTTGTCCCAAGTGCGTGAAGCCGCGGTCATCGCGCAACCGAGTGCCACTGGCGCACAACTGGTGGCGTACGTGGTGCCCACCTCAGGCTGCGCGGTGGAAGCTCAAGTCCTGGCGGCGGCCTTGCGCCAGTCCCTGCCGGATTACATGGTGCCGGCCCATTGGATGGTGCTCGACGCATTGCCGCTGAACAACAACGGCAAGCTCGACCGTCGTGCGCTGCCAGCGCCGGACATGAACGTCGGCCCGCAGGCGTACGTGGCGCCGCAGAGCCCGCTGCAAGTGCAATTGGCGGCCATCTGGCAAGCGGTGTTGCAGGTCGAGCGGGTCGGGCTTGAAGATCACTTCTTCGAGCGCGGCGGCCATTCGTTGTTGGCCACCCAAGTGGTTTCCCGGGTGCGCCACACGCTCAAGCTGGAAGTGCCGCTGCGTGCGTTGTTCGAACAGCCGACGTTGCAGGCGTTCGCCGCGGCCTGCGCAGGGTTGCAAGCCGACACGGCACCGCCATTGGTGGTCGTGGAGCGTGATCAGCCGCTGGCACTGTCCTTCGCCCAGGAGCGCCAATGGTTCCTGTGGCAACTGGACCCCGCCAGCGCGGCCTACCATGTGCCCACCGCCTTGCACGTGCGTGGCCCACTGGACACCGCCGCCTTGGCGCATTCGCTTGAGGCCCTGATCCAGCGCCACGAACCCCTGCGCACCACCTTTGTGGAGCAGGGCGAGCAGACGCTGCAGGTGATTCACCCGAGCCTGCCGGTGCTGATCGAGCACCAACAGGTCGAGGCTTCGGCCATCGAACAGAGCGTGTCAGAAGAAATCCTGCGCCCATTCGACCTGCGCAGCGGCCCGCTGATGCGCGTCAAGCTGTTGGAGGTCGAATCGGACCACCATGTGCTGGTCATCACCCAGCACCACATCATCTCTGATGGCTGGTCGCTGCAGGTGATGGTCGATGAGTGGATGACGCTCTATCAGGGCCGCGCTCAACTGCCCGCGCTGCCGATCCAATACGCCGACTATGCACAATGGCAACGCGACTGGATGGCGGCCGGAGAGAAGCAACGCCAGCTCGATTACTGGCGCGCGCGCCTGGGCAGCGAACATGCCGTGCTCGAACTGCCGCTGGACCACCCGCGCCCGGCCGTGCAAAGCCAGCGTGGCGCCCGCCGCAAAATCCACCTGGACGCCACGCTGGTAGCCAGTCTCAAGGCCCTGGCCCAACGCCAGGACGTGACCTTGTTCGTGCTGCTGCTGGCATCGTTCCAGACCGTGCTGCACCGCTACAGTGGCCAGTCCGAGATCCGTGTGGGGGTGCCGATTGCCAACCGCAACCGTCTGGAAACCGAACGCCTGATCGGCTTCTTCGTCAACACCCAGGTGCTGCAAGCCGATGTGCACGGGCAAATGACCTTCGAGCAGTTGCTTGGCCAGATCAAGCAGCGAGCCCTGGAAGCCCAGGCCCATCAGGACCTGCCCTTTGAACAATTGGTAGAGGCCCTGCAACCGGAACGCAGCCTGAGCCACAACCCGTTGTTCCAGGTGATGTTCAACCACCAGGACAACCTGCGCACAGCCCCGCTGGCGTTGCCCGGCCTGCACCTGCAACCGGTGGATTGGGCCGGTCACACCACCCAGTTCGACCTGAACCTGGAAACCGAAGAGTCGGCCGATGGTCTCTGGGCTTCGCTGACGTACGCCACCGACCTGTTCGAGACGGCGACCGCGCAGCGTCTGGCCGAGCATTGGCAAAACCTGTTGCGCGCCGTGGTTCAGGATGCCGCCCAGGCCCTGGACGAATTGCCGATGCTCAGTGCAGGGCAATGGCAACAAGTGGTACACGACTGGAACGACAGCCCTGTGGAGTTCCCGAGCGAACGCTGTGTCCATGAACTGTTCGAAGCGCGAGCGCTTGCCCACCCGGATGCGATCGCGCTGCATTTTGAGGGTGAACACCTCAGCTACGCCGAGCTCAACAGGCGCGCCAACCGCCTGGCCCATCGCTTGATCGCGGCGGGCGTGGGGCCGGATGTGCTGGTGGCCGTGCACGTCGAGCGTTCGTTGGAGATGGTGGTGGGGTTGCTGGCGACCCTCAAGGCCGGTGGCGCCTATGTGCCGCTGGACCCGCAGTTCCCGGCGGAGCGACTGGCCTTCATGCTCGACGACAGCCGCGCCCGCGTGCTGTTGACCCAGCCGCACCTGATCGGTCGGCTGGCCCAGCCCGACGGCTTGCAGGTGCTGCTGGTCAACGATGCCGAAGGTGACGCGCACAACCCGCAGGTTGCGGTCACGCCGCAACACCTGGCCTACGTCATTTACACCTCCGGCTCCACCGGCCAGCCCAAGGGCGTGATGGTGCGGCACGAGGCACTGTGCAGCTTTACCCACGGCATGGCGCAGACCCTGCACATCGGCGCCGAGGCGCGGGTGTTGTCACTGACCACCTTCTCGTTCGACATCTTTGCCCTGGAGCTTTACGTACCGCTGAGCGTTGGCGCCACCGTGCTGTTGAGCGGCCAGGCGATGGCGCTGGACCCGGATGCCATTCTTGATCGGGTCCAGGCTCAATCCGCCAGTGTGCTGCAAGCCACACCGTCCACTTGGCGCATGTTGCTCGACAGCCCACGGGCGTCGTTGCTGCGCGGTATCCAATGCCTGTGTGGCGGCGAGGCACTGCCGGCCGATCTGGCCCAGCGCCTGCTCGACCTGCAAGGCCCGGTGTGGAACCTCTATGGGCCGACCGAAACCACCATCTGGTCGGCGGCGCACCGTTTGCTGGAGGCCCAGCCTTTTATCGGGCGGCCGATCGCCAACACGTCGTTGTTTATCCTCAATGCCGGCCTCACGCCCTGCCCGCAGGGCGCCGCGGGGGAGCTGTTGATCGGCGGTGTCGGCCTGGCCCGTGGTTACCACGCACGGCCGGCGCTCACCGCCGAACGTTTTGTGCCCAACCCATTCGGTGCGCCGGGCGAACGCTTGTACCGCACCGGCGATCTGGCCCGTTACCGCGCCGACGGCGTGGTGGAGTACATCGGTCGGGTCGACCATCAGGTTAAGGTGCGCGGTTTCCGCATCGAACTGGGTGAAATCGAAGCCAGCCTGCGTGAACAGCCGGGCGTGCGCGAGGCTGTGGTACTGGCCGATAACGATCATCTGATCGCCTATCTGGTTACCGCCACCCCCGAGGAGCCGCACGCGTACAAGGCCGCCTTGCGCGAGCGCCTGCCGGACTACATGGTGCCGGCGCACTGGGTCTTCCTCGACAGCTTGCCCCTGACCCCCAACGGCAAGCTCGACCGCAAGGCCTTGCCCAAGGCGGATGCAACCGTGTTGCTCAAAGGCTATGTGGCGCCTGTGACCCTGCGTGAGCAGCAGGTCGCAGCGATCTGGGCCGAGGTGCTGGACGTACCGCAAGTGGGGCTCGATGACCACTTCTTCGAACTGGGCGGTCACTCATTGCTGGCCACCCGGGTGATCTCGCGGGTACGCCAGGCGCTTGCGCTGGACGTTGCCCTCAAGGCCCTGTTCGAACACCCGGCGCTCGGCGATTTCGTGGCGGCCCTGGGCGAGGAGGGCGCACAGGTGCCGGCGATATGCCAGGCCGACCGTCTGCAACCGTTGCCCCTGTCCTATGCCCAGGAGCGTCAATGGTTCCTCTGGCAACTGGACCCCGACAGCGCGGCGTACCACATCCCCAGCGCGCTACGCTTGCAAGGCGCGCTTGACCTGGCGGCGTTGCAACGCAGTTTCGACACCTTGCTGGCGCGCCATGAAAGCCTGCGCACCCACCTGCGCCAAACGGCTGCGGGCACCGTACAAGTCATTGAAGACTCGGGCCTGATTGACGTCGAGCGCGCCGACTGTGAGTTCGCCGACCTCAAGGCGCGGGTGGCCGATGAGGTGGCCCGCCCGTTCGACCTGCTGCGTGGGCCGCTGCTGCGGGCCAAATTGCTGCGCCTGGCCGAAGACGAGCATGTGCTGGTGCTGGTGCAGCACCACATCGTCTCGGACGGCTGGTCGATGCAACTGATGGTCGAAGAGCTGGTGCAGCTGTATGCCGCCTTCAGCACAGGCGAAACGCCCGACCTGCCGGCGTTGCCGATCCAGTACGCTGACTATGCCGTGTGGCAGCGCAACTGGATGGAAGCCGGTGAGAAAGCCCGTCAACTGGCCTACTGGCGTGAGCAGCTAGGGGGGCAGCAACCAGTACTGGAGTTGCCGTTCGACCACCTGCGCCCGGCGCTGCCAAGCCATCGCGGCGCACGCCATGGCATCGAGTTGGCACCTGAACTGCTGGCCGGTTTGCGCAACCTGGCGCAGGCCGCTGGCGTGACGTTGCCGATGGTCTTGCTGGCGTCCTACCAGGCATTGCTGCACCGCTACAGTGGTCAGGAAGACGTGCGTGTTGGCGTACCGATCGCCAACCGCAACCGCCTTGAGACTGAAGGGCTGATTGGTTTCTTCGTCAATACCCAGGTGCTCAAGGCTGATATCCATGGGCAGATGAGTGTGCAGCAGTTGCTCGACCAGGTGCGCCAGCGTTCCCTGGATGCCCAGGCCCATCAGAACCTGCCGTTCGAGCAACTGGTGGAAGCCCTGCAACCGGAGCGCAGCTTGAGCCTGAGCCCGCTGTTCCAAGTGCTGTTCAACCACCGCATGACGTCTGCCGACAGCCATCTGCAACGCCTCACCGACCTGCATGTGGAAGTCTTGAGCTGGGATGAAGGTGTCGCCCAGTTCGACCTGGCGCTGGATGTGGAGGAAAGCCGCACGGCGTTGCGCGCTTCCTTGAGTTACGCCACCGACCTGTTTGCCCCCGCCACCATCGAGCGCATGGCCGGGCATTGGCAGAACCTGCTGCAGGCGATGGTTACCGATCAGCAGCAGAGCATCAGCCACTTGAACCTGCTGGACCAGGACGAGCAGCAGCACATCCTGCAATTGTGGAACTGCACTGATGCAGGCTTCTCGGCCCAGCGCCTGGTGCACGAGTTGGTCGCCGACCGCGCCCGGGAAAACCCGCAGGCGGTGGCAGTGAAGTTCGATACACAAACACTGAGCTACGCTCAACTCGACCGCCAGGCTAACCGTTTGGCCCATGCCCTGATCGCCCGGGGCGTCGGCCCGGAAGTGCGGGT
>NZ_JACARO010000127.1:0-10516 GCF_013386585.1 Pseudomonas sp. P7548
GATATGTCCCCAACCCAAAAAAACATTACTTATAAGAATAAATCTAACAAACAATAATGAAATTCAAGAATATTAGCTTATGCCCAAATAGCATTATATTTTCAAAACCCATTCCGTTATGTTTGAACTCAACAGCCTACCCCTGACCTCGGATGGTACCCATCGTGATTCGGATTCTGCGCCCATAACCGGCTAACCACCCCGCAGCAGAATCGTTGGAAGGGAGTTCAACGTATGTTGTCGATCCAAACCCCGCACGCGCTCCACACCTAGCCCCAAATCGCCGCAACACCCCCAAAAACGCCGAGCACCGCGCACGACCGCGTGCCTGCCCGACTTCGCGATTTGAACCTGCAGGAATGGATATGAAGCGAGCCCTACAACCCACCGCCGTATTCGCCCTGGCCCTGCTGGCCAACCCAGCACAGGCCCAGGACGACAGCACCCTCTCCACCGTAGTGGTTACCGGCAACCGAGGCGCCGAACAACGCACCGTCACCAGCAGCCCGGTGCCGATCGACGTGGTCAGCGCCAAACAACTACAGAGCACCGGCAAGCCCGGCCTGATGGAAGCCCTCAGCGCCGTGATCCCCTCGCTGACCCTGCCGGAAAAAACCGGTTGGGACGCCAGTGGCATCGCCCGCGCACCCAACCTGCGCGGCCTGAGTGCCGCCGAAGTGCTGGTGCTGGTCAACGGTAAGCGTCGCCATACCAGCGCCACCCTCAATATCAACGGCATCAACACCGGCGCCGCCCCGGCGGATCTGGACCTGATCCCCATCAGCGCCATCGACCACGTGGAAGTGCTGCGCGATGGCGCTGCCGCCCAATACGGTTCCGATGCCATCGCCGGGGTGATCAACGTGATCCTCAAGGCCGACACCAGCGGCACCTCGGTGACCAACGTCGGCCAGGGTTACGACGGCAAGAAGCAGACCGTGCAGCAGAGCCTCAACAAGGGTTTCGAAATCGGCAACGGCGGCATCGTGCAACTGGCCCTGGATGCACGCAGCCAGAACGACGACAACAAGGCCAGCGCCAACGGCTACACCTACGAGCAGGCGTATGGCCTGGCGGGCAAGGCGACCTATGGCGGCTACGGCACGCCCAAGACCAACTTGCTCACCCTGGGCTACAACGCCGAATTGCCGATCGATGACAGCCTGAGCCTTTACTCCTTCACCACCTATTCACGACGCAAGGCCGAGCAGGGGCAGAACTTCCGCCTGCCGACCATCACCAACACCATCACCACCGGGCCCAACGGCTACCCGTCGGGGTACACGCCCACCTGGTACATCGATGAAGATGACTTCCAAGCGGCGTTCGGCGGTAAAGGCACCGTCGGCGAGTGGGCCTGGGACTTGTCCACTACCTACGGGCGCAACGCGGCGGAGCAGGGCACCACCCATAACCAGAACCCGTCCCTGGGCGAGGCCACGCCGAACAGTTTTACCTCCGGCACCTGGATCTCTACCGAGCTGACCACCAACCTGGACTTCAAGCGCGGCTTCGACATCGGCCTGCAAAAGCCCCTCGACCTGTCCTATGGCTTCGAGCATCGGCGTGACACGTATGAGGTACAGGCCGGTGACTACGCGTCCTATGCCAACGGCGGCTACTGCGTGGCGCCGGGCAATTGCGCATCGTCCGGCGCCCAGGTCACCAACGGCATTTCGCCGGATGAAGAAAGCAGCGCCTCGCGCAACAGCCTCGCCAGTTATGTCGATGTGGGCTTCAACCCGCTGCCGGATTGGTACGTCGGCACCGCCTTTCGGTATGAGCATTACAACGAAGGCGTGGGTGCCACCCGCAGTGGCAAGCTGACCACGCGCTACGACTTCACGCCGCAGTTCGCCGTGCGTGCCACGGTGAGCAATGGCTTCCGCGCGCCGTCCCTGGCCAACAGCCTGTTCAGTGCGCGCTCCACCACCTATGGCGTGGTGGACGGGGTGTATCAGTCGATCAACTACGGCGTGCTGCCGGTGGGTTCGGCGGCGGCCAAGGCGTTGGGGGCGCAGGACCTCAAGCCCGAACGCTCCACCAACTTCAGCCTGGGTTTGACCCTCACGCCCACCGATCGCCTGAACTTCACCGCCGACGCCTATGTGATCAACCTGCGTGACCGCATCACCCTCACCGGCACCTTGCTCGGCCCGGAAGTCACCCAGGTGCTGCAGAACAACGGCATCAACTCCACCTCGGGCGGCCAGTACTTCATCAATGGCGCAGACACCCGTACCAAAGGCCTGGACCTGGTCAGCAACTACAACCAGGACCTCGGCGCGTTCGGCTCGCTGAAGTGGACCGCCGCGTTCAACTGGAACCAGACCAAAATCCTCAATTACAAGGAATCCACGACGATCCTGGGCACCTCGTATGACCTGATGGACCGCCAGGCCCGGGGCCTGATCACCGACGTGCAACCAAAAACCAAGCTGATCCTGGGTGGCGACTGGAGCATCGACCGCTTCAACCTCAACCTGGCCCTGACCCGTTATGGCGCCTACAAAGAGGTCAACGTCTCTGCGGATCGCAGCCTGGATAGGGTCTACAGCGCCAAATGGATCACGGACCTGGACCTTGGCTACAACCTCACCAAAGACCTGAACATCGCTATCGGCGCCAAGAACCTGTTCGACCAATACCCCAAGAAACAAGGCGTGCCGAGCAGCACCATGCTCGCCAGCTACGGCACCTATTCGCCCTACGGTTTTACCGGTGGGTACTACTACACCCGCTTGACCTATGCCTTCTAAGGCGGAGGAAAAAACATGCCCATTGTCGCCAAAACCTATGACCTGATCGAAGACGTGCGCCCGGTTCGCCAGGCGCGTGTCGCCACGCCCATCAAGGCCCTGCACGTGGTGCCAGCGCGGCACCCGTGGCGCTGGGCGGGGTCGATCTTCGCTGCGCTGGTGCTGCTGGCCATCGTGCACTCCCTGGCCACCAACCCGCGCTGGGAGTGGGGCGTGTTCGGCCAGTGGTTCTTCTCGCCGTCGGTGTTGCGCGGCCTCGGCCAGACGCTGTTGCTGACCCTGCTCAGTACGGTGTTCAGCGTGATCCTCGGCACGGCGTTAGCGCTGGCGCGGTTGTCGGGCTCGCCGCTGTTGGCGGCGCTGGCCTGGGGCTACATCTGGTTTTTTCGCTCGATGCCGGCGTTGCTGGTGCTGATCATCCTCTACAACTTTGCCTACCTGTATGACCACATCGTGCTCGGCGTGCCGTTCACCTCAGTGGTGTTCGCCGAGTGGTCGACGGTGGATGTGCTCAGCCAGTTCACCGTGGCCGTGCTGGGCCTGAGCCTGATGCAGGCGGCCTACGCAGCGGAGATCATTCGTGGCGGCCTGATCGGCGTGGATGCTGGCCAGCATGAAGCGGCGGCGGCCCTGGGTTTACCGGCGTCGCGACGCATCTTCCGGATCATCCTGCCCCAGGCGCTGCGCTCGATTTTGCCGTCGGGGTTCAACGAGATCATCGGCTTGGTCAAGGGCACGTCCATCGTCTACGTGCTGGCCCTGCCGGAGCTGTTCTACACCGTGCAGGTCATCTACAACCGCACCCAGGCGGTGATCCCGCTGCTGATCGTGGCGACGGTGTGGTACCTGATCATCACCACCGTGCTGACCAGCGCCCAGTACTACGTCGAACGCTACTTTGCGCGCGGCACGGCGCGGGTACTGCCACCGACGCCGCTGCAGCGCATCCGTGGCTGGCTCAAGGAGAAAACCCATGGCTGAAGCACGCGCCGGGCGCATCCAGATCCAGGGCGTGGGCAAGCGCTTTGGCAACCAGCAGGTGTTGCAAGACATCGACCTGACCATCGACCCGGGCAAGGTCACGGTGATTCTCGGGCCGTCAGGCTCGGGCAAGTCCACCTTGCTGCGCACCATCAACCACCTGGAGAAGATCGACAGCGGCCACATCACCATCGACGGTGAATACGTCGGCTACCGCCGCAAGGGTGACCTGCTGTACGAACTGAAAGAGCGCGAAATCCTCAAGCGCCGCATCGACGTGGGCTTTGTGTTCCAGAACTTCAACCTGTTCCCGCACCTCACCGCCTGGGAAAACATCGCCGAAGCGCCCCTGGCCCACAAACGCTGGAGCAAATCTGAGGCTCGCGCCAAGGCATCCCAATTGCTGGCCAAGGTCGGCCTGGCCGACAAGGTCGACGCCTACCCCCGGCAACTTTCCGGTGGCCAACAGCAGCGCGTGGCCATCGCACGGGCCCTGGCGCTGGACCCCAAGGTGCTGCTGTTCGATGAACCCACCTCGGCCCTCGACCCGGAACTGGTGGGCGAGGTGCTCGACGTGATCAAGGGCCTGACCCAACTGGGCGTGACCCTGGTGATCGTCACCCACGAAATCGGTTTTGCCCGCGAGGTGGCCGACCACGTGGTGTTCCTCTGCGACGGCCAGTTGATCGAAGAAGGCCCGCCCGAACAGATCTTCCGCCAACCCCGACATCCCCGCACCGTCGCCTTTCTCGGCAAAGTGCTTTAGTTCAAGGAGTGACTGCCCATGTTCATCCCTACTGCCCGTATCGCCTTGCTGGTGCTTGCCGTCAGTGCGGCGCAAACCGCGTTGGCCGTGCAACAGGTCGACCTCAGCCCCGACCGCCCGCGCATCCACGTGCCGCGCAACGAAACCGCCATCGCGCAGATTCCGCCGGGCTTCAAGTTCGCCCAGCCGGGCAAGTTCACCGTGGCCGTGTCCGGCGTGGCCGGGCCGCCCCTGGCGCTGTTGGCCAATGACGACAAGACCACCATCGGCAGCGAGGCCGACACCGCGCAACTGGTCGCCGACAGCCTGGGCCTGCAACTCAACGTGGTGCAGACCAGCTGGGAAGACTGGCCCTTGGGCGTCAGCTCGGGCAAATACGACGCGGTGATCAGCAACGTCACGGTGACCGAGGCGCGCAAGAAGCGCTTTGACTTCGCCACGTATCGACAGGACGTGCTCGGGTTCTATGTGAAGAGCACCAGCAAGATCAGCGAGATCAAGCAGGCTTCCGACATTGCCGGGCTGAAGATCATCGTCGGCTCCGGCACCAATCAGGAAAAGGTTCTGCTGGCCTGGAACGAGGCCAATGAAAAGGCCGGCATCAAGCCGGCCCTGTTGCAGTACTTCGACGACCAGGCCGCCGCGCAGCTGGCGGTGCAGTCCGGGCGCAGCGATGCGTTGTTCGGGCCCAACTCGGTGTACGCCTATTCGGCGGCCATCACCGGCGGTATCAAACTCGTCGGCACGGTCAACGGTGGCTGGCCGTTGAAAGCCGATATCGCGGTGACCACGCGCAAGGACAACGGCCTGGTCAAGCCGATTCACACCGCCCTCGAAGGCGCGATTGCCGGCGGCCAATACGAACAGGTGTTGCAACGCTGGGGCCTGGATATCGAGCGCGTCGATAAGTCGCTGATCAACCCACCGGGCCTGCCGGATTAAGGAGCATCGAGCATGGGACTGACACGACGTGAAGCGCTGTCGAGCCTCGCTGCGGTAGGCGGGGAAAAGGCGGTCAAGGATGCATTGGCGGTATTGGGCCTGGGGCCGTCTTCGCACCGCCGCCCGCAGCCGCTGAAACTCAAGGAGAGCCTGGGGCAGGGCACCCGCGTGCTGGTGCTGGGCGCCGGGATTGCCGGGCTGGTCACGGCCCTGGAACTCACCCGCGCCGGGTTCGACGTGCAGGTGCTGGAAGCGCGTGATCGGGCGGGCGGTCGCACCTGGACAATCCGCCATGGCGACCGCGTGGACTACAAGGACGGCCGCACCCAGACCGCCGCGTTCGACCCAGGGCATTACTTCAACGCAGGCCCGGCCAGGATCCCCAGCCAGCACCGCACGATTCTCGACTATTGCAGCGAGCTGGGGGTGCCGCTGGAAGTGCTGGTCAACAGCAGCCATGGCGCCCAGGTGCGGCCGGATGTGAACAGGCCCGCGTTCAGCGTGGGCCAGGCGATCAACGATGCGCGCGGGCACGTGTCTGGCTTGCTGGCCAAGGCGGTGCAACGTGACGCGCTGGATGATGTGTTGAGTCACGAGGAGCGCACGCGGTTGCTGGCGTTCCTGCAGGTGTATGGCGACCTGTCGCAGGAGCTGGTCTTCGAGGGCACGCTGCGTTCGGGGCATTTGGAGTCGCCGGCGCATCCCGGTGCGTTGCCTGCCAGTCGCCGCCCGCTGGCGCTGGACCAACTGCTGCACCCGGAGTTGTGGGGCGCGTTGCTGCACACCGAGTTCCCGGAGTTTTCCGCCACCATGTTCCAACCGGTTGGCGGCATGGACCGTATCACTGATGCGTTCTATCAACGGGTGCGCGACCAGGTGCAGCTCGGCGCCCAGGTGCGCCAGATCCGCCAGCTGGATGACGGCGTGGCCGTGACCTATCACGACAAACACAGCGGGCGCGAACAGGTGGTGCGCGCCGATTACCTGATCTCGACCTTGCCGTTGCCCTTGCTGGCCAGGCTCGACACCGACTTCAGCGACCCGATCAAGGCCGCGCTGCTCAGCACCCGCAGCGACCAGGCCACCAAGGTGGCGTGGCAGTCGCCGCGCTTCTGGGAAACCGACTACCGCACCTACGGCGGCCTGTCCTGGATCGAACACCCGGCGCGCCTGCTGTGGTACCCGAGCAACGACCTCAATACCCGCGAAGGTTTGCTGGTGGCCGGTTACGTGACCGGGGAGGGCGCCGATGTGTTTGGCGCGCAGCCATTCGAGAAGCAATACGCCACGTCCAAGGAGGCAGTGGAGCTGCTGCACCCGGGTTATTCCAGACACCTGCGCAACCCGTTGGCGGTGTCCTGGGAACAGATCCCCTACAGCGAGGGCCCGTGGCTGCAACGCGAGCACTTCCCGGCCGACGCCAGCGCGCTGCTCGAAGCCGGCCACGGCCGCGTGTACTTCGCCGGTGACGGCCTGGTGCAAAGCGGCGTGGGTATCTGGCAGGAATCGGCGGCCAACTCGGCACGCCATGTGGTCGGGCAACTGGCCGAACGCGTGACTCAACAACGGCAGATCGCGGCCCTTGCCGCCTCCTAAGGAGCTTCATCATGAGCGACAGCATTCAACGTACCAGCCTCGGCGACTTCCCGATCTCGCAAACCGTCACCGTCCCGGCCTCGGCCAGCCTGATCTTTGTCAGCGGCACCTTGCCCGACCTGCACGACGCCAACGCCCCGGCCGGTACGCCGGCAGCCTATGGCAACACCGAGGTGCAGACGGTGTCGGTGTTCAACAAGCTGCGCAAGATCCTGCGCCAGCAAGACCTGGACCTGGGCGATATCGTGCAGTTGCGCGTGTTCCTGGTGGGCGCTGAAGAAACCGGCGGCAAGCTGGACTTTGCCGGGTTGCAGGCCGGCTATACGCAGTTCTTTGGCACACCGGAGCAACCGAACAAACCGGCACGCACCGCGTTGCAAGTGGTGGCGTTGCCGTTGCCGGGGGCCTTGGTCGAAGTCGAAGCCATCGCCGCCAGAAGCTCCTGAACCACCCCGAAGCGCCCCTTTACCTGTAGTGAGCGGGCTTGCCCCGCGCGGCGGCGTGTCAGCCACCTAAAATTTACCTGACACGCCGCTGCGGTGTGTCAGGTGTCTCACACTTGTCTGGCACACCGCGGCGCGGGGCAAGCCCGCTCACTACAGGGTTTTGTTTTTATTGGGAAAATTCCTACATTGTGGCCGGAGATTTCATCGCTTCTGCTCGACCTTTACCTCCTAGGATGGCCCCCTCGCTTGACCCCAAGCGAGGGGGCATCAGGCCCGTAAATGCCTAGGAGTCAAACCATGAAAATGACCTGTGTGAGCAAACGCCTGCGCCGCTCGGCCTGGGCCGTGATGGTCGCGGGTGTGCTGGCAGGCTGTGCCGCGACCCCGCCATCCGAGCAAAAAACCACCCTGGCCCGTGATTCGGTCGGGCGTGCCCTGGCCGCGCAAGCCACCCAATTCGCACCGCTTGAGATGAAAACGGCACAGGACAAGCTGGCCCGCATGGAGCAAGCCATCGGCGAAAAAAATTACGTCCTGGTCGACAGCTTGGCCGAGCAGATCGAAGTCGACGCCAACCTGGCCGAAGCCAAGGCCACTGCCGTGCGTAAACAACAGGTCTTGAACCAGGCGCGCGAGGGCATCCAGGTGCTCAAGCAGGAAATGCTCAACGCCCCCGCGACCACCCACTGAGGAGCCTCCCATGCGTGCCACTCTCGTCATTCCTGTTCTGTCGGCCCTGACCCTGGCCCTGGTCGGTTGCGCCACACCGCCGGAAAACCCGCAACTGCTGCAAGCCCGTAGCCAGTTCTCCACCCTGCAGCAGAACCCTGCGTCCAACACCCTGGCGGCGGTTGAAACCCGCATTGCGTCCAACGCGCTGGACCGCGCCAACCAACTGTCCCTGCACAGCCGCACCGACCCGAAGATCGACCAGCTGGCGTACCTGGCGACACAACGAATCGCGGTGGCCGAGCAAACCATCATCAGCCGCCAAACCGATGCCCAGCTCGACAACATCGCAGTTGACCGCACCCAGGTGCAGCTCGACGTGCGCACCGCGCAGCTCAAGGCGTTGCAGGCGATGAAGGCCCAGCCAACCGAGCGCGGCCAGGTGGTTACCTTTGGTGATGTGCTGTTTGATACCGGCAGGGCCGACTTGAAGCCCGGCAGCCAGCGCGACTTCCAGGCACTGGCCGACTTCCTGTTGCAGAACCCGGAGCGCCAGGTGCGTGTCGAGGGTTTCACCGACAGCACTGGCGGCGATGCCTTCAACCAGAGCTTGTCCGAGCGTCGCGCCCAGGCCGTCGCCCGTGGCCTGCAACGGCTCGGCGTGGGGATCGAGCGCATGGCCGTCATCGGCTACGGCAAGCAGTTCCCGGTGGCCGATAACCTGAGCGCACAGTCGCGCCAGTTGAACCGTCGTGTGGAAGTGATCGTGTCCAACGATGGGTCGGCGGTCAGCGCACGGCGTTGAACCGGGTGGCTTTTTGTTATGCTGCTATTGGATGAAGATGTTGTTTAGAAATCAATATTTTTCATAATTAGCATAGATCAACAAAGCCTTTCACAAGCGCCACCCACGGGCATTAAGGTCATTCTCCACGGCAAGCATCGCTGCCATCCACGGAGGACTTCCTTGATGCCCACCCCTGCTCGGCAACTCAAGTTTGGCGCCATTCTCACCGGCGTCGGCACCGCACAGAACGAATGGCTGCACCCGCAGATTCCCGGTGATGCCAGCGTCAATATCGACTGGTATCGCGCCCAGGCACAACAGGCGGAAGCCGCCAAGTTCGACCTGGTCTTCATCGTCGACAGCCCCTACATCACACCCGATTCAGCCCCGCATTTTCTCAACCGCCTGGAACCCTTGACGCTGCTCTCGGCGCTTGCCGGCGCCACCTCCAAAATCGGCCTGGTGGCGACGCTGACGACGTCCTATACCGAACCGTTCAACGTGGCGCGCCAGTTTGCCTCCCTGGACCATATCAGCGGCGGCCGCGCCGGTTGGAACGTGGTCACCACGGGCCTTGAAGGCGCCGCTGGCAACTTTGGTCGCGAACAGCACATCGACCATACCGAGCGCTATCGCCGTGCCGCCGAACACCTGGACGTGGTGCAGGGGCTGTGGGATTCCTATGAGGACGACGCCTTTGTGCGGGACAAGCAAACCCGAGTGTTCCTCGACCCGCAGCGTCAACATCGCCTCGACCACCACGGCGAGTTTTTTTCGGTCACTGGGCCGCTGAACATTTCCCGTTCGGCCCAGGGCCAGCCGGTGATTTTCCAGGCGGGCATTTCCGAATCCGGGCGCAGCCTGGCGGCCAACTATGCTGAGGGCATCTTTGCCGGCGTAGGCAATTTCGAAGACGCCCAGGCGTACTACCGGGACATCAAGCAACGCACCGCCGCTGCGGGGCGCAACCCGGATCACGTGACGATCCTGCCGGGCATTTCGCCGATCATTGCCGACACCGATGAGCAGGCCCAGGCCATCGACCGTGAGCGCAATGGCGAGCTGGACCTGGATAAAGCCTTGGTGCAATTGGGGCGGCCCTTCAACTACCACGACTTCAGCCAATATCCGCTGGATGAGCCGTTCCCTGAATTGGGCGACCTGGGTAGCAATGGGTATCGCGGGCATGCCGAGCACATCAAGCACGTAGCGCGTGAGCAGGGGTTGACGTTGCGTCAGGCGGCGTTGCGGTTTGCCAAGCCGTTTTCCAGTTTTGTCGGTTCGCCCAAAACCGTGGCGGATGAGATTGAGCGTTGGTTTGTGGAGGGGGCGGTGGATGGGTTCAATATCCATGTGGGCGCGCCGGAGGATTTTGCGCGGTTTACCGATCAGGTCTTGCCATTGCTGAGGGCGCGGGGGTTGTTTCGCAGTGAGTACAGTCACAGCACGTTGCGGGGGCATTTGGGGTTGCCGGTGCCGGTGAATCGGTATGCTTTGGTGCGGGTGGCGTAGGGGGCGGTGTGAATATCCGTTATTTAGGTGATGGCGGGTTATGGTTCCGCCCTTACGG
>NZ_JACARO010000127.1:10645-11038 GCF_013386585.1 Pseudomonas sp. P7548
TCATGGGCCATCCTTGGCCCGGGACGGCTAACCCGGCGTCCTGCCGGGTTACCCACGGATTCAAGCCTGCGTTCGGCCAGCGTGTTTAACGGGGCGCCTAAGATCAAAATCAAAAGCAGACGCGGCGGCCTTAGAGCCGACCGGTTTCTGACTGTCGATCTCGGTCAAAATGTGGGAGCTGGCTTGCCTGCGATGCAAGCACCTCGGTACATCAGGCACACCCAATCGATGCCATCGCAGGCAAGCCAGCTCCCACAGTGATCGCGCCGCGTTAGGCATCTCGGTACACCCACAAGCCCAATCAAACCAGCGATAGCTCTTCGCTCTTGATCTACACCACTCAAGCCGGCTGTCAGGCCGCTGTGCTCTTGCTTTTGATCTTGATTTTGATCT
>NZ_JACARO010000128.1 GCF_013386585.1 Pseudomonas sp. P7548
GAGATGGCGCACGGGATGTGGTGGTGGCCAACCTTTCCAAGCCCGATGGCATGTTCGCGACCCGTGGCGGCTGGGTGTTCAGCCAGGAATCCGGCGGTTTGCCCGTCAGCTTTTTCAAGGACGGCGTGGTGACTGAGCTCTTCAAGGGTGAAAACGTGCAAGGGCTCTGGGATGAAGGCGACGACCTTTACGCCATCGAAGACCGCAAGCCCACCGGCCGCCTGCTGCGCTATCGCTGGAGCGATCAGTCGTTGAGCGTGCTGCGCGACCAGGTGCAGGAAGGCGAGTCCATCGTGCGTTGCGCCGACGGGCGAATGCTCTACACGGAAAAGAAAAAAGGCGTGGTGCGCGAGCTGAGCGCCGATCGCAGCGACCCGGTGGTGCTGGCAGGCCTGAACAAGCCGACGTTCTTGATGTGCGATGAGCGCGGGCTGTGGGTCAACGAAGACTCGACGCACCGGGCACGGTTGTTGTTGGTAGACCCACAGGGCAAACAGCAGACCATTCTGTCGTTTTTGAAAGCGCCGCAGTCGATTGTGCCGACGGGGCGTGGCACCTACCTGCTGGCTGAAGGCGGCAGGAATCGGGTGCTGGAGTTGGTGCCGCAGGGGCGTACTGTCACTCCCTGAAACCTGGCAAGTTGCGCCCTCAGGCGGTATTAAGCGCGGCGGCCCTATCAAACGTACGGATAGGCCTTCAGCCGCGTCGTCGACGCAAGAAACAACACGTCATAAATATCAACGACTTATCCTCTCTTCTCGCGTGCAAATACCCTCCCTGCAGCAATACTCAGATCTTCTAAATGCCTCCTCGCTTGCAAGAGTCCCACTACGGGACTAGGATCTGCCTATGAGAATTATCGCGATCAGCCAGCTCAAAACCTTCTGGCAGAAGCACCCGGATTCGGAACAATCGCTGCTGGCCTGGCTGGACGAAGCCAAAAATGCCCACTGGGCAACGCCCGCAGACATCAAGGAACAATTTCGTAACGCCAGCATTCTCAAGAGCCGACGGGTCGTCTTCAACATCAAAGGCAACGATTACCGGCTCGTGGTTGCCGTGGCATACCGCTACGGTGCGCTCTATATCAAGTTCGTCGGTACGCATCAGCAGTACGACAAGATTGACGCAGATACCGTTGAAACGGAGTAACCCATGAATATCCGACCTATCCACACTGAACAGGACTACAGGGACGCACTGAAGTCTGTTTCCCCCCTGTTCGACAATGAACCGGAGCCCGGCACGCCGGAGGGTGATTATTTCGACGTAATGATCACCTTGATCGAGGCCTATGAAGCCAAGCATTTTCCCGTAGACCTGCCCAACCCGGTAGATGCCATTCGCTTCAGGATGGAACAATCCGGGCTCTCGGCCGCCGACCTGGTGCCTGCCATAGGCCGTCAGAATCGAGTGTATGAAGTGCTGAACGGGAAACGAGCACTGACCTTGCCGATGATCTGGAAGCTGCACGCCATGTTCGGTATTCCGGCAGAAAGTCTGATCAAACCGATGAAACAGGCTTGAACACAGGGGCGGGTTGATTACCCGTCCAGACACGAAAAAGCCTGCCCAGTATCACGCTCGGCAGGCTTTGTTTTTTGGGGTTGCTTCACTGACAGCTGAAATGCGGCCGGGCTACTGGGTCCAAGCGTGACGATCACCAAAGAACGCCTGAGCGTTACTGTCGAGCGTCTCCAGGTGATACCCGCCTTCCTGCACGATCACACAGGGCAATCCCAGGCCACGGATGCATGCCCCCAGCCGCGCAAACCCTTCGCGCGTGACCGCGACTTTGCTTTGCGGGTCCAGCTCATAGATGTCGAAGCCCAGGGACAACACCAGCACGTCCGCCGAAAAGTCTTTGACCGCCGCCAGGGCCTGTTCGAGTTTTTCGAAGAACAGCGCCTCACTGGCGCCGTGGGGCATGGGCAGGTTGAGGTTGAAGCCCTCGCCCGCTGCGTTTCCGCGTTCTTCGGCGAAGCCGGCGACGCCGGGGTAGAAGTTGGTGGGGTCACCGTGGATCGAGACGTACAGCACGTCATCGCGCTCGTAGAAGATTTCCTGGATGCCCTGGCCGTGGTGCATGTCGGTGTCGAGCACGGCGACGCGTTGGAACCCTCCACGCAAGACCTGGGCGGCGACGGCCGCGTTGTTGAGATAGCAGAAACCACCCGCCGCATCGAACCGTGCGTGGTGGCCCGGAGGCCGGCACAGGGCGTAAGCAGCCGGCGCGCCATCGAGGATGGCCTTGGCTGCTGCGACGGCGCTCTGGGCCGACCAATAGGCCGAGCGCCAGGTGAGTTCGCCAATCGGGCAACTGCCATCCGCCAGGTAACGCGCCGCCTGGGCGAGGATGCCGCGCAGCGCGTTGGGCTCACGCACGAAGATGTTGGACATGACTTCATCGCCCCAGTCCTCGGGGATTTCCTTCCAGCGTTGATGGGCTTCTTGCAGGAAGGCCAGGTACGGCGCGCCGTGCACGGCGAGCAGTGGGTCAAGGCCATGGTCCTGGGGTTGCTGGATGTCGAATCCCAGGGTCTGTGCAGCCAGCAGCAGGTTGCGTGCGCGCTCGGGGACTTCCTGGGGTGTGCGCATCTGGCCACGGGAGTAGTAGCTGCGCGGGTGGTGCAGGAGTTGTTCGGGGTGGAAAAAGGTACGCATGGGATTCTCCTGATGAGCACATTTGTGCGGGTGAACACCGGACCTGTGGGAGCTGGCTTGCCTGCGATAGCGGTGAATCAGGCGATAAATCATTGCCTGACAGAACGCCATCGCAGGCAAGCCAGCTCCCACATTTAGGTCGTCTTCAGCCTTGCACAAATGTGTCGTTAATTAGCTGGAACCGCTCGTTTGAGCACAGCATTGAGCAGCACATCGGTGCCCTGGCGCACGTCCTCGGGCAGTACGTCTTCGGCTTCGTTATGGCTCAGGCCGCCGACACACGGGATGAAGACCATCGCGGTCGGGCAGTAACGGGCCAGGTGAATGGCATCGTGGCCGGCACCACTGACAATGCGCTGCTGGCTGTAGCCCAAGGCGTCTACCGAGGACTGCACACAGGCTACGCAGTCCGCGTCGAACGGCGTGGCCGGACTGATCCAGTGGGGACTGATGGTGACGCTCAGGCCACGTTTTTCAGCGATGGCCTGCAGGCGCGCACGCACTTGCTGTTCCATGGCATCGATTTCGGCGTCACGGTGATGACGCAGGTCGACGGTGAAATTCAGCAACCCGGGAATCGTGTTACGCGATGACTTGGCAATGCTCAGCTCGCCCACGGTGGTCAGGCCTTCGGGGGCAAAATCCGCCGCCAGGTTTTCCAGGGCCTGGATCATTTTCGCGGCGCCGTACAGCGCGTCCTTGCGCAGTGGCATCGGGGTGGTGCCGGCATGGGCCGCCATGCCTTCGACCCGCACGTCGAGCCAGCGAATCGCCTGGCCGCCGGTGACCACGCCGATGCTCTTGGCGTTGTCTTCCAGGATCGGGCCTTGCTCAATATGGGCTTCGAAATACGCGTCCACCGCGCCACCCAACGGGCGCTCACCGTTGTAGCCGGTACTGCGCAATGCCTCTGCCACGCTGATGCCGTCGACATCCGCCGTGGCCAGGGCCTTGTCCAGTGCCAAGGTGCCAGTGAACACCGCCGAGCCGAGCATGGCCGGGGTAAAGCGCGCGCCCTCTTCGTTGGTCCACACCGCGATTTCCAGCGGCTTGCGGGTCTGGATGCCGTGGTCGTCGAGGCTGCGGATCACTTCCAGGCCGGCCAGCACACCGTAGACGCCGTCGAAGCGCCCGCCTTCCGGTTGCGTGTCGAGGTGGCTGCCCATCATGACCGGCGCGGCGTCCTTGTCGGTGCCGGCACGCCGGGCGAACAGGTTGCCGATGGCATCCACGCTCAGCGTCAGCCCTGCGGCTTTACACCAGTGGCTGAACAGCTCGCGGCCGGCCTGGTCTTCGGCACTCAGGGCCAGGCGGCAACTGCCGCCACGGGCGGTGGCGCCGATCTCGGCCATGGCCATCAGGCTGGCCCACAGGCGCTCGCCATTAATCTTCAACATTCGCAAATCTCCCTCAAACACTGTGTGCCATTTCATGACGGTGAGCGGTGGCGTGACGGCGCGACAACGCCAGTACGCACACCAGCGAAACCGCCGCGATCACGCTGTAGAACACTGCCATCGGCCACCATTGGCCCTGGTATTCGTGGGCCAGCCAGGTGCCGATCAAGGGCGTCAAGCCACCCGCCAGCGCACCGCACACCTGATAGGCCAGGGAGATCGCGGTGTAGCGCACGCGGGTTTCGAACAGGCCGCTGACAAAACCGGCAATCACGGCATAAAACGAGGCCATGCACACCACCGCCAGGGCGATGCCGATGATGATCAACGGGGCCTGCCCGCTGCTGACCAGCACGAACATCGGGTAAGGCGAAGCCATTGCCAGCACGGTCATGGCGCAGAGGAAGCGCGTGGCGCCGACCTTTTCGGCCACCCAGGCGGCCAGGGGCTGGATGCAGAACTGGATGATCGCGACGAAGAACAAGCACTCCAGAATCAGCGAGCGCGGTAGGCCCAGTTGCTGAGTGCTGTAGGCAATCATGAAGGTGTTGGTGAAATACACGCCGGCGATGCCCAGGGTGTTGGCGCCAATGCACAGCAACAGCGGGCGCCAGGCGGTGCGCAGCACTTCAATGACGGGGGCCTGGTCTTTCTTGATCGCCCGCGCTTTTTCAGCCTGGGCTTTGTCTTCGAGAAACTCGGGGGATTCGTTCACCCCCAGGCGAATCGCCAGGCCTACAATCAGCAACAGGGCGCTGGCCAGGAACGGCACACGCCAGCCCCAGCTCAGCAGGTCTTCTTCCGGCAAACGGGTGACCGCACTGAACGCCAGCAACGACAGGATCAAACCGGCCGGGCTGCCCAATTGGGCGAAGGAGGCAAAGAAGTTTCGACGGCCTTTCGGCGCGTGCTCACCGGCCATCAGCACTGCACCGCCCCACTCTCCGCCCACGGCAATCCCTTGCACCACGCGCAGCAGAATCAGCATCACCGGCGCCGCGACGCCGATTTGCGCGTAGGTCGGCAGCAGGCCGATACACACGGTGACCACGCCCATCATCACCAGGGTGATCACCAGGGATTTCTTGCGCCCGATACGGTCGCCGATGTGGCCGAACACAATGCCGCCCAAGGGCCGTGCAAAGAAGCCCACGGCGAAGGTACCGAAGGCGGCCATGGTGCTGAACAGCTTGTCGTCGGAGGGGAAAAACAGTTGGCCGAACACCAGCGCGGCGGCAGTGGCGTAGATGTAAAAGTCGTACCACTCGATCATGGTGCCGATAAAAGCGGCGGCCGCAGCACGGCGGGGCTGTGGCGAAGCGGAAGGCTTCATGGGGCGGGCTCCTTTGGTTATTTTTTTGGCAGGAGAAAGTCAAACGGGCGCGCTCTGATGGCGCTTGTTGAGGGTGATTTATCGTCGTCGGGCTATGATTAGTCAATTTTCTATTTATTATTCAAATTATAAATCCTGCTTATTATCGAGCCGCGCCATGCCCGAACCTCGCCGCGATATTCACCCGCTGCTCAACGACCGCCTGGACTGGAACCTGCTGCGCACCTTCCGCGTGATCGGCCAGGAACTGAGCATCAGCCGCGCCGCCGCCCGCCTGCACTTGACGCAACCGGCCATCAGCCAGGCCCTCAAGCGCCTGGAAGAACAACTCGACTGCGAGCTCATCGCCCGCCGTGGCCCGCGCTTTGTGCTGACCGACGCCGGTGAACAGATCTTTGCCATCGCCGGCGAGATGTATGGCCAGGTGTCGCAGATGAGCAACGCCCTGCAAAAACCCGGCGATGAGGTACTCGGCAAAGTGCGCTTGCTGATGATCAGCCGCATCGAGTCCGACACCTTTGATGACTTCCTTGCCGACTTTCACCGCGAACATCCCCGGGTCGACCTGGAAGTGGAGGTGATGCGCAGCTCGGACATCGTCGCCGCCCTCCTCGAAAAAACCGCGACCCTGGGCCTGAGCCTTAATCGCCGGCCACAGCCGCGTCTGGAACAGCACCTGTTCTTGCGTCAGCGCTATGCGTTTTTCTGCGGACGACACCATCCGTTGTTTGGGCGCAGCGGCCTGGCAGAGGGGGATTTGCAGTCGGAGAACTTTGTGAGTTTTACCAGCGACCAGATTGGCGGGATGTTGTCGCCCTTGACGATCTTTCGCGACCAGCAGGGCTTCAGCGGGCGGATCGTGGCGTCGTCGTCCAGCCTTGAAGAGGTGCGCAGGTTGGTGATCGCCGGGTTCGGCCTGGGTTGCCTGCCGATCCATGTGGTGGCCGAGGATGAGAAGAACGGGTTGCTGTGGCGGCTACCGCCGGATGAGGGGATCGCGGATGTGGATATTCATCTGCTGTGGAACCGGGAGCAGAAGATGAGTCGGGCCGAAGGCGTATTTATCGAGCGTCTCACGGCTCGATTGGCGTCGTGAGCGGACTTGCCCCGCGCGGCGACATCCTGCTGAGCTGATACACCGCAGCGGCGTGTCAGGCGTATTGTTTTTGCCTGATGTACCGCGGCGCGGGGCTAGCCCGCTCACTACAAATACGCGACATGCCCCATAATTGGCGGGGTTTGCAAGTCGGGTGGCGGCTTGCTGCTAGTGTGGAAAGCGCGTCTATCGAACATCCTTCGTTCACCGGTTGTTTCCTATGAAGAGGTGTTCCATGTCCAAGATCTGGTTTATCACTGGCAGTTCCCGTGGCCTTGGCCGCGCTATTACCGAAGCGGCCCTGCGTGCCGGCGACCGTGTGGTGGCGACGGCGCGCAACCCCCGTCAATTGGATGACCTGGTCGCTGAATACGGCGATGCGGTTTTGCCCCTGCAGCTGGATGTGACGGACAACACGCAGGTGGTGAAAGTCGTCGCGGCTGCGGTGGCGCATTTTGGCCGGCTGGATGTGGTGGTCAACAACGCGGGTTACGGGGACTTGGCGTCGGTTGAGGACGTGACGCTGGAAGACTTCACGGCGCAGATCAACACCAACTTCTACGGTGTGGTGCACGTGAGCAAGGCCGTGGTTCCGGTGCTGCGAGCCCAGGGCAGCGGGCATATCTTCCAGGTATCGTCCCTCGGCGGGCGCATCGGCATGGCGGGCCTGGCGGCTTACCAGAGTGCAAAATGGGCCGTGGGCGGGTTCTCGACGGTGTTGGCGCAAGAGGTGACCCCGTTCGGGGTGCAGGTGACAGTACTGGAACCGGGCGGCATGCGCACCGATTGGTCGGGCTCGTCCATGACCATCCCCCCGATCAGCGCGCCCTATCAGCAAAGCGTCGGCGTGCTGGTCGAGTTGCTGAATTCCCCTGGTATCTTGCCGACCGGCCCGGCTCGGGTTGCCGAGATCGTACTGGAGTTGGCCCTGAACAAAGAGGCGCCGCTGCGCCTGTTGATTGGCAGTGACGCGGTGCAATACGCAGCGCGGGCAGCGGAAGAGCTGGCGGCTTCCGACAAGAAATGGCATGACCTCAGTGTGTCGGCCTCTGATTGATTTGTTCGACTGAAAAGGTGGCCCATGCCTGATGCACGCCAATCCCGTTTCAACATCCCGGATGTTTTCTGGCAAGCCCTGAAAACCATCGGGCTGGAGCCTTCGGCGGTGTTGCGCCAGGCACGGCTGCCGGTGACGCTCAACCTTCACGAGCGGCGCGACCGTCGTCAGGTAACGACGCCCGAGTTTTTCCGTTTGTGGGAGGCCATCGGCACGCTCAATCCGGACCCGGCGGCCGGCATCTTGCTGGTCACCCAGCTGGACAGTGCAACATTGCCCCCTGCGAGTTTTGCCGCCTTCATTGCCCGCGACTTTCGGGATGGCCTGCACCGCCTCGCCCGCTTCAAGCAACTGTGCACCCCCGAACGGGTGCACGTGACCGAAGAAGGCAGCACCTGCGCCGTCACCCTCGACTGGTTGCGCACTCAGGCGCACCCGCCGACGTTGTTTATCGATGCCGCCTTTGCCACGTTCGTCGAACTGGGCCGGCGCGGTTCCAGGGTGCACATCATCCCGCATCATGTTGAATTGGCCCGACCGGAATGTGGCAGCAGCGTCCTGGCCGATTTTTTTGGTTGCCCGGTGCGTTTCGGCGCCGAGCGTAATGCCTTGGTGTTTGACGCTGCTGACTTGAACCGGCCCTTCCCCGGGCACAACCCGGAACTGCTCGACATACTCAACCCGGTCCTGACCGCCGCATTGGCCGAAGCGACGGCATTGCCCACGATCAGCCATCAGGTCAAGGGCGCGCTCAAGCGCATTCTCGCCAGCGGTCGCCCGGAGATGGTCGAGGTGGCGCGGGACATGGGCATGAGCGAGCGCACGTTGCAGCGGCGTATCACCGAGGAAGGCACCAGCTTTCGCCAATTGATGCTGGAAACCCGCCAGGAGATAGTGCGCCATCTGTTGGCAGAACCGACGATCGAGATAGAGGAAATCGCCGGCTTGCTCGGTTACGAAGACACCAATTCGTTTTATCGCGCCTTTCGTACCTGGGAAGGCACGACACCCGCGCGCTGGCGCGCCTCGCAGGGCACCACCCACTGAGTTCACGCGGGCAATGTGTTCTCTACACTGCGAGCCATGCGCTGCAGCGCTTCGAACGGGTTGCGCCCGATCAGCATGAAGCCGTGGGTAGCACTGGCCCAATACACCACGTTCATCCCCCGCCGCTGCTCGGTAGCGATGGGTTGCGCGCCCTTGCGGACAGCGGTGATGCACAGCGCCAGTGGGCCGTGAAGTGGGTCCAGGTAGGTCAGCTGGCCGATCAATGCGCCGTCATAGTCGAGGATTTGCGCACGCCGGAATTCGGCGCCGGGCAGGTTCACGGCCGCAGGCGACAACGGCAGGCCCAATTGCGCGCCGACCGAACTCAGTTGCGCCACGTGGGAGGCGGGGTCGGCGCTGAGGTTCTCCAGAGTCTGGGGGGTGTACAAGGCCATGTATTCGGCGACCGACGCCCGCCAGCCCTGGCCGGGTTCCGGGCGAGGCCAACGCATGAACAGGCGGTCGGTAATCACCCCGGCCACGGCAAAACCGGCGGCCATGGCCAGGAAGCGGCGCCGGCTCAAGGCGGGGGCTTGCGCCGAGGGCTGCGATTTGAGCATCGCCTGCAAACGCTCGGTGGGTGCCTGGTCGAGCAGTGAGTCGAAGGCAGCCTTGAAGGGTAGATCAGCCACCTGCAATGCCTCCAGGCGCGTAGCCAGGGCGGGATCAACGCTGAGCCGATCGGTGATGAGCTGGTGCTGCAGGGCATCCAGTTCGCCATCCAGGTAAGCCACCAACAGTTCGTCGGAAGGTGCGTCAGTCAGGGTCATCGCCGTTCTCCACGGGTCTTGTCCGGTTGGGCTTGTGAAGGGGCGGTTTCAGCCAGCTTCGCCCGTGCGGCCGCCAATCGGCTCATGACGGTTCCCACCGGGATATGCAGCACCTCGGCAATCTCCTTGTATGAAAGCCCTTCCACATACGCCAGAAAAACCGTTTCGCGCTGGGCTTCGGGCAGCCCGTTCACACGCTTGATGACTTGGGCGGCGAGTACCTGTTCCTGGGCCAGGCTTTCGCCGTCGAAGGACAATTCCTGCTCCGCATCCACGAAGCCCTGCCCCTGGCGCACCCGCTGCGCGCGCACTTCGTTGAGCCAGATCGAATGCATGATCGCCAGCAGCCAGCGATCCAGTCGTGTGCCGGCGGCAAACTGCCCGGCACGTTCCAACGCCCGCACACAGGTGGCCTGCACCAAGTCTTCGGCCAGGTGCTTTTGCCGCGACAACACCAGCCCGTATCGCCATAAACGCGGCAATAACTGGCCCAGCTCGCGACGAAACTCAGCCTCTGGGGTGATGGCAGCCCCCTGTGTGTTCATTCACGGTTTTATGCCTCGGGCGCATGGGCGATCGCGTCAGCCAGGTCTTCATATTCTTCGCAGGTGGTGCTGCACAAGGCTTTGATCTTCACCAACTGCTCCTGCGCCAGGTCGATGCGGCCCTTGATCACGTAGGCCTCACCCAGGTACTCGCGGACTTGGGCATAGTTGGGGTCGAGCACCACGGACTTCAGGTAATAGCCGATACCTTCGTCGGTGCGCCCCAGCTTGCGGGTGGCGTAGCCGCGATAGTTGAGGGCCTTGGCGGTGTTCGGGTCTTGCAGGGTATCGAGCAGTGCCAGGGCTTCGTCGTAACGCCCATCCTTGGCCAGGCGGTAGGCGTAATCAGTGCGGTCGGCGTCCGACGTGGCCTTGCTGGTTTGCAGCACGCACTTGCCGGTCTTGGTGTCCCAGACCTGGCCTTTGGGGCAATTGGGCTTGGGCGGCGCGGATTCGTCACCCGATGCGCGGGCCTGGCCTGCGAGCAAGGCGGCAGTCAGGCAAGCACCGAAGAACAGTGCGGTACGGTAGCCAACGGCGTGTTCGTGGCGGTTCTTCATGGTTTTCATGCTCCGTAACGATGGGGAGGTACAGCGGCCAACATCACTTTTCAAACGCATTGCGTGAACCGGGCAGCATGCGACGCAACGTGTTGTCGCCCATCACATAGTGGTGCCAGAGGGCAGCCACGGCATGCAGACCCGCCAACAGGATGATCGCCCAGGCTACCGTGTCGTGCAGGCCGCCCAGCGTCCCGCGCCAGGCATGATCGACCACAAAAGGCGCCGGGATGGAAAACGTGCCGAAAAAGGTGAACGGTTCCCCCTGGGCCCAACGGAACATAAAACCCAAACCGATCTGTGCCAGCAGCAACAGGTACAGGCAACCATGCGCCATTTTCGCCAGCACGTTAAGGGCGGGGTGACTGTCGGCCTTTGGGCGACTGCCGCCGGACAGGCGCCAGACAATCCGCGCAGCGATCAACACCGCCATGGCGATCCCCAAGGAGATGTGCACCGACTGCAGGCCTTTGCGCAGTGGTGTGCCCTTCTCCAGGTTTTCCCAGATATGTGCGCTGGCAAACATGAAGATCACCACGGCGGCGGTGAGCCAATGGAAGGTGCGGGTGAGGCGGTCGTAGCGGTCGACATGGAGGCTCATGGACGTTTCCTGGGTGGTCTGTGGGGTGAACACCGCAGTGAGGAAGGTTATTCGGTGAGGCTGTGATTTTTTATGCTGTTGATTCGGTGTGAGTTGGGCACTCGGAAACGCAAAAGCCCCGCAGCCGGCTCAGCTACGGGGCTTTTGCGTTTTGTTAACATTCCTTATTGGCTTGGGAGAGCACCGAGGCTGCAAGGGTTTTGGTGTCTTCGTTGTAGTGATCGCTGCCCAGCACTTTTGCGGCTGTTTCCTCCAGCTCTGCACCGGTCTGCTTGCCGGTGTTCTTCTGGGCCAGCGCTGACGCGGCAAGGCTTTTGGCAGTGGCCGTAGCGCCTGGGTTGTTAAGCGTTTGTGCGGCCAACGTCGCGACTTTGTCGGAGGTTTTCTTGGTGTTCTTGCTCATGATGCAATTCCTTTGCAGTGGGATGCGCCCGATCTGGCGCGCTAGCACAACGTAATAAGTTGCCGTCGTTATCGCAATGCGCCTCCTGTAGGCAAGGTTTTTAAAATGGCGCGAAAGTGACATCTGTGGCGTGGGACTCATCGATTGCACTGATGATTACTATCGAACGGGTCGCCTGCTCAATCATCAAGACCGGTTTATATAATCGCCCCCTGACTCCCTTCCCCCGCCTGGCTTCAGGCGACATTCATCTTGGAACCCAACACCATGCCAAGCGCGACACAGGCCCCACGCGGCCGTCCCGAACATAATCAACAAAGCGTCAAACAGCAGTGGCTGGCGATTCTCTCCGTGGCCGTGGGCGCCTTTGCCCTGGTGACCAGCGAGTTCCTGCCGGTGGGCGTGCTCAACGACGTGGCCGCGGACCTGGGCATCAGTGCCGGGCATGCCGGCCTGATGGTCACCCTGCCCGGCATCATGGCCGCGCTCGCAGCGCCGTTGCTGTCGGTCATCATTGGCGCCATGGACCGCCGCTACCTGCTGATCAGCCTGACGCTGATCATGATCATCGCCAACACCGTCGTGGCCTTTGCCAGCGATTTCAGCCTGTTGCTATTCGGCCGCGTATTGCTGGGCATCAGTATCGGTGGGTTCTGGGCCACCGCCATTGCGCTAAGTGGCCGTTTGGCTCCCAAGGGCGTGGGTGTAGCGAAGGCCACGTCGATCATCATGATGGGCGTGACACTCGCCACTGTTCTGGGTGTGCCCGTTGGTACCTGGCTCAGCGGCTTGATGGGCTGGCGCATGACGTTCCTGGTCACCGCATTGCTGGGTGTACCGGTGGTGCTGGCGCAAGTGTTCCTGCTGCCTCAGCTCAAGCCGGAGAAGGCCATTCTTGTCAGTGACCTGCCGGCCTTGTTCATCAATCCACGGGCTCGTGTGGGTTTGATCGCGGTCTTGATGATTGGCCTGGCGCACTTTGCTGCGTACACCTATGTGGCACCGTTCTTTAAAAACAGCTCCGGCTTTGATGGCCCGACCATTGGCTCGCTGTTGTTGATGTTTGGTGTGGCAGGCGTGGCGGGTAACGTTTTCGCCGGCTTTGCCGCCAATCGCAGCGTGCGCTACACCCTGTTACTGGTTGCGCTGATGATCGGCACCAGCACTGCGCTGTTCCCCTACTTCGCCACCGGCCTGACGGGCGCGACGATGCTGATCGCACTCTGGGGCTTCGCCTTCGGCGCCTTCCCGGCCTGTGCCAGCATCTGGATGTTTGTCGTGGCGCCTAAGGACGTCGAACGCGGCATGCCGCTGTTTGTCGCCCTGTTCCAGGTGATCATTGCCTTGGGCTCGTTCTTCGGCGGGCGGATCGTTGACCAGATGGGCAGTTCGGTACTGTTGAGCTTGGCCACGGCGCTGGTGGGCTGTGGGTTTGTCACGGTGTTGGTGCTGGGGCGTAAGGTGAGCAATAGCTTGGCGGCGCAACCCGCTTGACCAAGTGATTGAAACGAAAAAAGCCCCTGTCACGTCTCGGTGACAGGGGCTTTTTTGTGGGCGGCGAAAGCCATCGTTCGTGACTAGGCGGCTGAAAGGAAGCTGCGTGTGGTTGATGTGGCAGCTTTGCATTCGGGCTACAGGCTGGCGGCAGCCCGCTGAACGGAGTCATCTGCGAGCAGAGGTCAAGCAGGTTATTGAGGAAAGGAACAGATAGGAAAATCTGACGCGCAGTTTGCCGAGGCCTGTGGCTGAAGTATGTGTCTATCAAGCGGCTAACTATTCCGTGCACGTCTTCGCCTGGCGCTGAACGTCCCTCCCAATGGTTATCAGGCTTGGCCAGCTGAGCCGATACATACGTGCGCTAAAGGCGATCCGCAATTGTTGGGTCGATCAAGAACTCATGCCTGGATGATGGTGAGGAAGGCAGTCCTTTGCTGGGCTGCGCTCTCAGACGGGATATCGATAGTGCCCTGGAAAATACGCTGATTAGCCAGAGGTGGAATCGCTCTATGTCGCTAAAGCGCCAAGTCGGCGCTCTATGACTGAGCAAGATTTGTGTCACCCCCATCACCGTCAGCGTTGTCGGGGGATGTGGGGTAATCCGGTTTTCGACCGCCCAAAACAA
>NZ_JACARO010000129.1 GCF_013386585.1 Pseudomonas sp. P7548
GCCGGGTAAAGTTCTAAATTCTCGAAATCTGAAAGGGTGGTTCCCGATATCGGGGGATTATCAAACCAGGGTTGAAAACATAAGCTTCCTCTCACGCCAACAACGGCTAAATGAAAGAGGATCTACAGATGGCACGTATTACTATTCCAACTCGCGACCAAGCTCCCACCAACACCCACTCCACCCTCGATGCAATTGGTAGCCAAGTTGGTTTTATTCCAAATATGTTTCGTATGCTCGCTTCCAGCCCAGATACTTTCGCAGGTATCATTGGTTTTCAAGGTGCGATGTCCAAGGCGCTGAACGTAAAAACCCGTGATGCTATTGCTTTGGCTGTGACTCAGGTCAACGACTGCCATTACTGCATGAGCGCGCATACGTACATTGCGACTAACCTGGTGAAAAGTTCGGCCGAAGAAATTGCAATGAATCGCCAAGGTCGCTCCGAAGATCCAAAGCGCGCTGCTGCCGCTACATTTGCCAAAACGCTGGTAGAACGCCGCGGCAAGGTAACCGATCAAGAACTCGCAGCCGTACGTGCTGCCGGCTACACAGACCCAGAAATTATCGATATCACCGCTTTGGCAGCGCAGTTCCTTCTGACTAACTTCATCAACAACATGGCTGACACTGATATTGATTTTCCT
>NZ_JACARO010000130.1 GCF_013386585.1 Pseudomonas sp. P7548
TAATAAAGGAGATTCACCCCATGAGGAAATCGCTACTCGTCTTGCTGCTGTGGGCCCCTTTCGCCATGGCCCTGCTACCCCCGCCCGCCCAGCGTCTGGATCAACCGACGCAACAGGCGATCCAACGCTTCCTGCTGCACAACCGCATTCTCGATACCCCGCAGGATTTGGACAATGCGCCGTACATCGTCGCGGCGGACGCCGGGCGTGTCCTGGGCGCCCATGACGAACGGGTGCATGCCCGGGGCCACCTGGACCCGGCCCTGCCCACCTATGGGATCTTTCGTCGGGGCAAGACCTACACCGACCCCGATACCCAGGAACTGCTGGGCGTAAACGCCGATGACGTCGGCACGGCTCGCTTTGTGAACGCGGGCGATCTCACCACCCTGGCGGTGCAGCGGGTGACACAGGAGGTGCGCCCCGGCGACCGCTTGCTGCGAACCGAAACCCCCATTGCGTTGGCAGATCTTGAAGTCGCGCAACGTGCGCCCTTCATCGAAGGAAAAATCATCGACATCCCCAAGGGCGTAACCCAGATCGGCGTGCTGGATGCCGTCACCCTGAACAAGGGTCGCCGCGATGGCCTGGTCGAAGGCCAATTGCTCACGGTGATCAAGGCCGGCGCCACCGTGCGCGACACCCTTACGGGCGCTCCGGTGAAGCTGCCCGACGAGCGCGCGGGCACCCTGCTGGTGTTTCGCATCTACGAAAAGCTCAGTTACGGCCTGGTACTCAGCGCCTCACGGCCACTGGCAGTCATGGACCGCTTCGAGACTGCCCATCAAACACAATAAATAGGCTGCTAAATAAGTTACCAACAGAGTTATCCACAGCTTGTTCCGGTCAAGGATGATCAGATGTATCCGATAAACAGCCATGAAATTTCTCCGTCAGAACTGGAAGCTCGTCTACGCTTGCACAGGCTGCCGGAACTGAGTCCGAAGCGTTTTCGCCTGTTGATCGAAGCGTTCGGCTCGGCCTCCAAGGCGATCAGCGCGCCGGCCAGTGCCTGGCGTTCCCTTGGGTTGCCCGCGATCAGTGCAGAGGCACGGCGCAGCCATGCAATACGCGACGGTGCCAGTGCTGCATTGGCCTGGCTGGCCCGCCCGGCCCAGCATTTGCTGATGTGGGACCAACCCGACTACCCGGCACTGCTCGCTCAGATCGACGATGCGCCACCGCTTTTATTCGTGGCCGGCAACCCCGCCATCCTCGAAAAACCGCAGTTGGCGATGGTCGGCAGCCGCCGTGCTTCTCGCCCTGGGATGGACACAGCCGCTGCGTTTTCCCGCAGCCTGGCGAGTGCCGGTTTTGTGATTACCAGCGGGTTGGCGCTGGGCATCGACGGGGCCGCGCACCAAGCGGCATTGGATGTCGGTGGGCATACCATCGGCGTGCTCGGTACCGGGCTAGAAAATTTTTATCCACAGCGCCACAGAAAGCTCGCCGACGCGATGATTGCCCAGGGCAGCGCCATGGTTTCCGAGTTTCCGCTGGATGCCGCACCCCAGGCGGGCAACTTTCCACGGCGCAATCGGATCATCAGCGGCTTGTCCCTGGGTGTGCTGGTGGTGGAGGCCAGCATGGCCAGCGGTTCGTTGATCACCGCGAAGCTGGCGGCCGAGCAAGGGCGCGAGGTGTATGCGATTCCGGGCTCCATCCATCATCCTGGGGCCAAGGGCTGTCATCATCTGATCCGCGAGGGTGCGGTGCTGGTGGAAACCATCGAACACATTCTTGAAGGGTTGCGCGGTTGGCAGGCGCTGTCCCGCCCGGCGCCAGTGCCGGTGACCCATCCGCTGGTGGCCCTGTTGCATGCCGCACCCCATACCAGCGAAGCCTTGGCGATGGCCAGTGGGCGGCCTTTGTCCCAGGTGTTGGCAACCCTTACGGAACTGGAGCTTGAAGGTCAGGTGATCTGCGAAAGCGGGCGCTGGCTTGCGCGCTGTGCGCTTTTGTAGGGATGGGTTTTGTAACGAAGATCGGTAAACTGCGCAGAGCTTTAAGTCCGGAGAGTGAGCAATGGTCAACAGGTGGCGTGTGCTGGAAGCCGCACGAGAAATTCGCGCAGGCGCGGTGATTGCCTATCCGACCGAAGCGGTCTGGGGCCTGGGCTGCGACCCGTGGAATGAAGAAGCGGTGGACCGGTTGCTGGCGATCAAGAATCGCTCGGTGGACAAGGGCCTGATCCTGGTGGCGGACAACATCCGTCAGTTCGACTTCCTGTTCGAAGACTTCCCGGACGCCTGGATCGAACGCATGGCCAGTACCTGGCCGGGGCCGAACACCTGGCTGGTGCCCCATCAAGACTTGCTGCCCGAGTGGGTGACCGGTGTGCATGACACCGTGGCCCTGCGGGTCAGCGATCACCCGTTGGTGCGGGATTTGTGTTCGCTGGTCGGGCCGCTGATTTCGACGTCGGCCAACCCCCAGGGGCGGCCGTCTGCGCGCACGCGGCTTCGCGTGGAGCAGTATTTCCGCGGCCAGCTTGACCTGGTATTGGGCGGTGCTTTAGGTGGGCGCAAGAACCCGAGCCTGATTCGGGATTTGGCCACGGGTGAGGTGGTGCGCCCTTCCTGAGACCGAGGCGCGGCCATCGCGGGCAAGCCCGCTCCCACATTTTGACTGTATTCACAGATCCAAATGTGGGAGCCGGGCTTGCCCGCGAAGAGGCCCTCACAGACGCCGAAAACCCATAGTCTTAAGGCAGCAGAATGGTCGACCCCGTCGTCCGCCGCCCCGACAACTCCGTCTGTGCCTTCGCGGCATCCGCCAGTGCATACCGCTGGTTGATATCGATGCGTACCTTGCCGCTTTTGATCATCGAGAACAGATCATCGGCCATCGCCTGCAGGTTTTCCGGGTTATTGGCGTAGGTCGCCAGGGTTGGGCGCGTCACATACAACGAGCCTTTCGCCGCCAGGATCCCCAGGTTCACCCCGTCGACCGCACCCGACGCATTGCCAAAGCTCACCACCAACCCACGGGGTGCCACGCTGTCCAGCGAGGTCAGCCAGGTGTCCTTGCCGACGCCGTCGTACACCACCGGGACTTTCTTGCCGTCGGTCAATTCCAGCACGCGCTGTGCGACGTTTTCCTTGCTGTAGTCGATGGTTTCCCATGCGCCCAGGGATTTGGCCAGCGTGGCTTTTTCCGGCGAGCTGACGGTACCGATCAGCTTCACGCCCAGCGCCTTGGCCCACTGGCAGGCCAGGGAGCCCACGCCACCGGCAGCAGCGTGGAACAGGATGGTTTCACCGCCCTTCAACTCATAGGTCTGGCGCAGCAGGTACTGCACGGTCAGGCCCTTGAGCATGGCGCCAGCGGCTTGTTCGAAGCTGATGTCGTCTGGCAGGTGCACCAGGTTGGCGGCAGGCAGCACGTGCAGTTGGCTGTAGGCACCCAGTGGGCCACTGCCGTAGGCCACGCGGTCACCGACCTTGAATTGGGTGACTTCGCTGCCGACCGCGTCGACCACACCGGCGCCTTCTGCGCCCAGTCCCGACGGCAAAGCGGGCGGCGCGTACAGGCCGCTGCGGAAATAGGTGTCGATGAAGTTCAGGCCGATGGCCTCGTTACGCACGCGAACCTGTTGTGGGCCAGGCTCCGCTGGGGTGTAGTCCACATACTCAAGCACGTCGGGGCCGCCATGGGCACTGAACTGGATACGTTTGGCCATCTGCACTTCTCCTGGGTTCGAATTCGCGTAGCCCCCTATCGGACTCCTAAGCTTGATCTTCGTCAACTGCGGCACAGCGGGGTGCGGTGGTATCCTGTGCGCCCATTTGCCGCCGACGCCCAATGGCCTCGCGTAGCTTTGCCCGATTCAAGGTGATGCCATGACTACCCGCACCGAGGCTGTAAAGGCCTACCTGCTTGACCTGCAAGACCGCATTTGCAGCGCCCTGGAAACCTTCGAGACGGACACTCGCTTTATCGAAGACGCCTGGACCCGGCCTGCCGGTGGCGGTGGTCGCACCCGCGTGATCGCAGACGGTTCGGTGATCGAAAAAGGCGGCGTTAACTTTTCCCACGTGTTTGGCAGCGGTCTCCCACCGTCTGCCAGTGCCCATCGCCCCGAGTTGGCTGGCCGAGGTTTCGAAGCCTTGGGCGTATCGCTGGTGATCCACCCGCATAACCCGCACATACCTACTTCCCACGCCAACGTGCGCTTTTTCATCGCCGAAAAAGAAGGCGAAGAGCCGGTGTGGTGGTTCGGTGGCGGCTTCGACCTCACGCCCTACTACGGCAACGAAGAAGACTGCATTCACTGGCACCGCGTGGCCGAGCAGGCCTGTGCGCCGTTCGGCCCGGACGTGTATTCGCGCTACAAGGCCTGGTGCGACACCTACTTCCACATCAAGCATCGCAACGAACCGCGTGGCATCGGCGGCCTGTTCTTCGATGACTTGAACGAGTGGGACTTCGACACCTGCTTCGCCTTCATTCGCGCCATCGGTGACGCCTACATCGACGCCTACCTGCCGATCGTGCAGCGCCGCAAGGCCACGCCCTATACCGCGCAGCAGCGCGAGTTCCAGGAGTTCCGCCGTGGCCGCTACGTGGAATTCAACCTGGTCTACGACCGTGGCACGCTGTTCGGCCTGCAATCGGGCGGGCGCACCGAATCGATCCTGATGTCGCTGCCGCCGCAAGTGCGCTGGAGCTACGACTGGAAGGCCGAAGCCGGCAGCGAAGAAGCGCGACTTACCGACTACTTCCTGCAAGACCGTGACTGGCTGGGCCTCGCTGCGCCTAAGGCGGCTGTCTAATGGACCGTTATGTCGTGTTCGGCAACCCCATTGGCCACAGCAAATCGCCGTTGATCCACCGTATGTTCGCCGAGCAGACCGGCGAGCAACTGGACTACAGCACCTTGCTGGCGCCGCTGGAGGATTTCACCGGATGTGCCCGTGCCTTTTTTGCACAAGGCCGTGGCGCCAACGTCACCGTGCCGTTCAAGGAAGAAGCCTACCGCCTGGCCAACACCCTCACCGAGCGTGCTCAGCGCGCAGGCGCGGTGAACACCCTGAGCAAGCTGGCCGACGGCAGCCTGTTGGGTGACAACACCGACGGTGCCGGCCTGGTGCGCGACCTCACGGTGAATGCGGGGTTGAACCTGCAAGGCAAGCGCATTCTGTTGCTGGGCGCTGGTGGCGCGGTACGTGGCGCGCTGGAGCCGTTGCTGGCCGAGCAGCCGGCTTCGCTGATCATCGCCAACCGCACCGTGGAAAAGGCCGAAATGCTCGCTGAGTTGTTCGACGACCTGGGCCCGGTGTCTGCCAGCGGTTTCGACTGGCTGCGTGAGCCGGTGGACGTGATCATCAATGCCACGTCCGCCAGCCTGTCAGGCGATGTACCGCCGATTGCAGGCAGCCTGATTGAACCGGGCAAGACCTTTTGCTACGACATGATGTACGCCAAGGAACCGACGGCGTTTTGTCGCTGGGCCACTGAACAGGGCGCAGCCGTGGCAATGGATGGTCTGGGTATGCTGGTTGAGCAAGCGGCGGA
>NZ_JACARO010000131.1 GCF_013386585.1 Pseudomonas sp. P7548
CTGGACGACTACGAGCGCAACGTGCCGCCCCATGTGCGTGCCGCGCGCCTGGCGGATGACTACAACGATCGCCTGGGGCGTCCGCGCCAGTACCAGCGCGGTGGCTGGATCAGCTACGTGATCAGCGTCAATGGCCCCGAACCGCTGGAAGTGCGCCAGGCGCCCATCGACTACGACCACTACGTCACCCGGCAATTGCAGCCGGTGGCCGACGCGATCCTGCCGTTCGTGGACGACGATTTCAGCACCCTGGTGGGTGGGCAAATGGGCCTGTTTTAAAACGCTTGATTCGTGCGGGCGCAAGCCTGCACTCTCTGTCTCTGACGACCCTCAGACGGCAGCGCCTCCATGACCCAGATCACCCTGACCGGCACCACGGTCGAACTCCAACCCCTGCTCCGCGACCACAAGGCCGCCTTGCTTGAAGCCGCCGCCGATGGCGAACTGTGGAACCTCAAGGTCACCAATGTCCCGGGGCCGGACACGGTTGATAAGTACATCGACACCGCCCTGGCCGGGCGTGATGCGGGCACCGTCATTCCGTTCACCATCGTGCGCCGTGACAGCGGCCAGGTGGTGGGCAGTACGCGGTTCTGGAAGGTCGACCGGGTCAATCGCAAGCTGGAAATCGGCCACACCTGGCTGGCGCAATCCACGCAAAAAAGCGCGGTCAACACCGAAGCCAAACTGCTGTTGCTGACCTACGCCTTCGAAGTGCTCGACTGCGTGCGTGTGCAATTCACCACCGACGAACTCAACGAGAAATCTCGCGCCGCGATCCTGCGCCTGGGCGCCGTGCAGGAAGGCATCGTGCGCCACGAACGCATCATGCCCGACGGGCGCAAGCGCAACTCGGTGCGCTTCAGCATCATCGATTCGGAATGGCCGCAGGTGAAGGCCGGTTTGCAGGCCAAACTGCAACGCTAGGAGGAAAGGCCCATGTACACGCTTTATGGCATCGACGAATCCGGCTCCTGCATGATCGAAATCGCCCTGCAGCGCTGCGCGGTGCCGTGGCGACGGGTCGACGCGGCCTCATGGGCCGAGGGCGAGGGCAGTGATGAACTGGCGCGCATCAACCCGCTCAAGCAGGTGCCCACTTTGGTGACGCCGGATGGCCAGGTGCTGACGGAGAGCGCCGCGATCCTGATCCACCTGGGCCTGGAATTTCCGGGCGCCGACCTGCTGGGCGGCAACCGTGCACAGGTCATCCGCGGCCTGGTGTACATCGCCGCCAATTGCTACTCGGCCATCGGCATCATCGACTACCCGCAACGCTGGCTGGGCAACGTCAATGAAACGGTGCAGACACAGCTGGTCACCGGCACCCGGCGCTACCTGCACCAGGCCTGGGTGGTGTTCGCCGACCAGTTTGCCGAGCAGTTATTTGCTCCAAGCGGCGAGCCGAATGCACTGGGCCTGATGGCGGCGGCAGTGTCGCGTTGGGACGAATCACGGGAGGCGTTGAACGGCCTCGCCCCGGGCTTTGCACAAACCCTGGCCCAAGTGGACGCCGACCCCATCGTGGCCCCCGTGTTTGCACGGCATTGGCCGCAGTGGAAGGTCTCATGATGTTTCCGTAATCAGTGGAAACAATCACCGCAGACCCGGTCCAACCCCTTGCGTAGCGGGCGTCCTGACCTACGCTTTCTTAAAGTGGTGTAGGAATCATCCTTGAATTTGACTGTCGCAGACATGAAACTCAAGAACCCTGCATGGAATTGAAAGGAGGTGCGCATGCTCATCCGGTCGCTGACCCTGGCTACCTTGATGGCTTTTACGGGGCCGCTGTTGGCCGCTGATGATATCAACCCGCTCAAGCAGGATTTGGGCAAATCACGCCCACTGGTGGTGGTGGAACTGGACTCCGGCAACCCGACCCTGGCCACCCTCAAGAAGCAATTGAACGAGCCCGCCACCAAGCAGTCCTTCGAAGAACGCAACATGGTGTTCTACACCGTGTCATTCGGCAGCATCGGTGCCGAAGGCGAGAAGTTCGCCAAGGACCCCAAAGACAGCAAAAAGCTCACGCCACCGGAAACCAACGCCCTGATCCGCGCCCTC
>NZ_JACARO010000132.1 GCF_013386585.1 Pseudomonas sp. P7548
GGCTGGACCCGCGCCGACGGGCACAAGCTGTGGTTCTTCTGGTCGGCCGAAGGCGGCAGCGCGCACTTGCCCAACTTGACCAGCGCCACCCTCTACGACCCGTTGCGCGGCACGCAAACCCCGGTGAGTGGCACCAACGGCCTGACCGTACCGGTCAAGTCGAACCTGCAAATTCTGTTATGGGATTGAAGCCCGCCATGCGCATTCTATGGATCCTGCCCTACTCGCCCTGGCCCGCCACCAGCGGTGGCAAGACGCGCCAGTTCCACCTGCTGCGCAGCCTGGCCGCCCGTGGGCATCGGATCACCTTGCTGCTGCATGACAAACACCCAGTGTCGCTCACCGATCGCCAGGTGCTGGAGGCGTTTCTCGAACAACTGATCATCCTGCCGCGTCGCCCACTGCGCAGCTTCAAGACCTTGGTGGCCGGGCTGTTTGCGCCCTACCCGCTGCTGGCCAGCGTGAACGGTTTGTCGGGCCCCCTGCAGGACACCTTCAACCAGCTGCTCAACGAGCATTGGGACGTGGTGCAGATCGAACACAGCTACACCTTCCAGCCCTATGAAGACACGCTGCTGCGCAAATCCCAGCCGTTCGTGCTGACCGAACACAACGTGGAGTCGGCCCTTGGCGCCGCCACCTACGACCGTTTGCCGGGTTGGGCGTTGCCGTTCATTCGCTACGATCAATGGCGCTATGCCCGCTGGGAACGCCGGGTGATGCGCCAGGCGGCGCAGGTGGTGGCGGTCACCGACACGGACGCCCAGGTGCTGGAAAAGATCGCCGGCAAAGCGGTGCCGGTGGTGGTCAATGGAGTAGATTGCGATCACTTTGCCGCGGCCCGTCCCGACCCGTCGACACGCCGTGTATTGTTCCTGGGCAACTACGAATACGCCCCGAACGTGGACGCCATCGAATGGGCCCTGGACGAGATTCTGCCCAAGGTCTGGGAGCGTTGCCCCGAGGCGCGCATGAGCGTGTGTGGTTTCGGCATGCCGGGCAGTTGGCGCGAACGCTGGAAGGACCCGCGCATTGAGTGGCAAGGCTTTGTGCCAAACCTGCTGAACCTGCAATCGAGCTGCTCGGTGTTCCTTGCGCCGTTGCGCCATGGCGGCGGCTCCAAATTGAAAGTACTCGAAGCCCTGGCCGCCGGCCTGCCGCTGGCGAGCACCGACCAAGGCGTGTCCGGCCTGGACCTGGTCGAAGGCCTGGACTACCTCGGCGGCCAGAGCGCCACCAGCCTCGCGGAATCGGTGGTGCGCCTGCTGCAATTTCCCGACGCCGCCGCGCCCATGGGCGAAGCCGGGCGCGCCTATGTGCGCCGCGCCCATGACTGGAGTGTGGCGGCCAGCCAGCTGGAGCAGGTGTACGCCAGCCTGTCGCCACTCGAGCAAAAGGAGCCCGCATGCGTGTAGGCCTGGATTACCGCACCGTCGGCACGTCGCCGCAATCGGGGATCAGCCGCCAGGTGTATGCCCTGGAAGATGCCCTGCGTGCGTTGCCGCAGATCGAGCTGGCGCGGTTCACCGTGGCGCCCCTGGGCGATGAAACCCGCTTGCAGGCCCACTGCCCGGCCTGGGGCTGCGCGAAGACCGCCATGCACCAACCGCACAATCGCCTGCGTTTCGAGGCGGGCTTCCTGCCGCGTGCGTTGCGCGAGCAGCACATCGATGTGTACATCAGCACCTTCAACATGGGCCTGCCGTTGCCGCCCAAGCCCAAAGGCTTGCGCACGGTGGTGCTGTTGCATGACCTGTTCCAGATCACCTTGAACAACTACCACGCCAACCGCTTGAAGGCGTTGATCTACAAGACCAGCGATCGCCTGTCGATTGCCTACGCGGTGCACAGCGCTGACCGGGTGTGGACACCGTCGCAGTACAGCGCCGATGAAACCGCGCGGTTGTTTCCCAAGGCCGCCGGCAAGATCCGTGTGCTGCCCAATCAGGTCGATGGCTTTGTCGAATTGGCAGCCGACCTCAGCGCGCGCCAACTGCCCGAACGCTATTGGTTGTTGGTAGGCACCCGTGAATTGCGCAAGAACGTACCGTTCCTGGTGGAGGCCTGGCAGCAGGCGCGTCGCCAGTCGCCGGGCGTGCCGGAATTGGTGCTGGTGGGCAGCCTCGACCATTTGCCCGAAGCCCAACGCAACCTGCCGGGCATCCGTGCCTTGAGCGGTGTGTCGGACGCCGAGCTGCACGCGCTGTACCGCCAGGCCTCACGCCTGTGGCAGCCCTCCTACGCCGAAGGCTTTGGTTTGCCGGTGATCGAGGCCCTCAGTGTCGGCACGCCGGTGGCGGTGGCCAGCGGCACGTCGTTGGATGAAATCACCCCGCCGTCGGCGCCGCGCTTTTCGCCCACCGACGGCCCGGCCCTGGTGCAGCTGATGGTGGGTTTGTGCGAGAGGCCCGATGAACAATCGCCCGAGCAACGACGCCAATGGGCCGAGCGTTTCAACCGCCAGGCGTACCGTCGGCGCCTGGCCGAACTGATCGAGGAATTGAAGTGAGACTATCCCTGGCAAGCCTCGTCGCGATCCTGTTCGGCCTGCTGTTTGGTGCCCTCGCCTTGGCGCTGTCACCGGCCAAGGCGTTCCTGGCGGTGATCGGCCTGGCGGCTGCGGTGACCATCCTGCGCTTTCCCCTGTGGGGCCTGTTGCTGTTTGCCGGGGTGGCCACCTTCATGCCGTATTCGACGGTCAACCTGGGCATTCGCAGTACGGTCAGCGAGGCGATCCTGGCCCTGACCTGGGGCGCGGTGCTGTGGCACAACTTCCTGGCGCGCCTGCCCGACACACCGAGCCTCACCCGTCGCCCCACCGACCAGATGCTGTTGTGGCTGATGCTGTTCAGCGTGTTCCCGTTCATCGTCGGCCAGGTGACCATCCACGCCGACACCAGTGGCGTGGCCAACTGGCTGCGCTGGCTGCTGAGCCTGTCGGCGGTGTTCCTCTGCGCGAAGTTGCTGACGGAACACAAACAGCGCGAATCGTTGGTGATTGCCCTGTTGCTGGGTTCCCTGGCAATGCTGGTGCTGTCGATCGCCGTGTTCGTGCGCACACGCTCCGGCGCAGGCATTGCGCCGATCCTGGCGGTGTTCAACTACGGCAACTTCGAGATGCTCAAATTCGGCCTTGAGGCGATGTCTTCGCGCATGGGCTCGCCGTGGATGCACCCGAACGCCATCGGCGGAATCATGGCATTGCTGCTGCCGCTGGCGTTCTGCTTCGGCATGACCGAACAGGGCTGGAAGCGCGCGCTGGGCCTGGGCGTGGCGTGCCTCGGCGCCGCAGCCCTGCTGTTGGCCAGTAGCCGTGGCGCAATGGTCAGCCTGGCGCTGGTGCTGATGTGGATGGCCACGCGACGTGTGCCGTACACCGGGCGTCTGTTGATGATCGGCGCGGCGCTGACCGTGGCGCTGGTGATGGCGTACCCGCCGTTGCAAGACCGTCTGGCAACGATTTTCTCGTCGAGCAACGCCAGTACCGAAGTGCGTTTTGACGAGTACCGCATGTTCCCAGAAGCCATGGCGGCCTATCCGTTCGGGATTGGCTTCAAGGTCGACCCACCGGTGCCCGGCACGCACTTCCTAGGGATTTCCAACCTCTGGCTGAACTTCATCTACAAGACCGGCATCGCCGGCATGCTGTTTTTTGTCGCGGTGACCGTGCGCTGGTGGCGTGAAGCGCGCCCTGAAAAAGGCCCGATCCGGCTGACCAAGGACAATGCGCTGTGGCTGGGCAGTACCGCAGGGATTCTTTCTGCGCTGGTCAGTGGGTTGTTCGACCACTATTTCAGTTTTGCCGTGGTGATGGTGGCGCTGTTCTGGTTGATGGTGGGCATCAATGTGCTGGAGGCTCGCCGGTTGTTTCCGGCACGCCTGCCGCAGGTCAAGAGCGTGGCGCCGGGCAAATCTCTCCTAGACGGCGCGCGGCCTTAGCCATGCTCGGCTCTGCCGTCTGGCTGACCCTGGCAACCCTGCTGGGCCTGTGCCTGGGGTTCGCCCGTGAATGGTTGCTGGTGGCGGCCTGGGGTGCGGGAGAGCGCAGCGATGCGTTCCTGATCGCGCTGTTCTTGCCCGAAGCGTTACGCATGTCATTGGCCGGTGGCGTGCTCAGTGCCGCCGCGTTGCCGTTGTACCTGGAGCGCAAGGACGGCGAGCGCCTGGATTGGCTGGCGGTGCTGTTTCCGGCGTTGATGTTGATTGCCCTGGTCACAGGTCTGCTGCTGACGGTGTTGGCGCCCTGGCTGGTGCAGTTGCTCGGCCCCGGTTTGGCAACCAGCGCCACAGCCTTGGCCAGTAGCAACCTGCAGATCGTGGCCTGGTGCGTGCCGGGGTTGATGCTGCATGCGCTGTTCAGTATTCCGTTGCAGGCCAGCGAACGCTTTGTGCTGGCGGGGTTGGGCTCGCTGCTCTTCAACCTGCCGCCGGTGACCTACCTCGCCCTGGCCGGCACCGCCACGCAACCGCACTCCCTGGCATTGGCGTGCCTGGCCGGCAGCTTGTTGATGCCGTTGGCACTGCTGCCGTCGATCTGGCGCCTGGGCTGGCGGCCGTGGCGCTGNNCGCCAGCCAGGGCTTGGCGTTGATCGAGCGGCTGGTGGCGTCGTTGCTCGGTGAAGGCGCGGTGACCTGGGTCAACCTGGCGCGCAAGCTGATGAACCTGCCGCTGATTGCGCTGATGAGCCTCAACCAGGTACTGCTGGGCATGATGAGCCGGCGCCAGGGCGATGAGCGCCTGGCCCTGCTCAAGCGCGGCCTGGAAACCGCCAGC
>NZ_JACARO010000133.1 GCF_013386585.1 Pseudomonas sp. P7548
AAGATCAAAATCAAAATCAAGATCAAAAGCAAAAGCACAGCGGCCTGACAGCCGGCTTGAGTGGTGTAGAGCAAAGGCAAAGGCAAACGCGACACCCTGTGGGAGCTGGCTTGCCTGCGATGGCATCGATTAGGTGTGCCTGATGTACCGAGGTGTTTGCATCGCAGGCAAGCCAGCTCCCACAGTTGACCCGGGCCGACAGTCAGATACCGGTCGGCTACCAGGCCGCCGCGTCTGCTTTTGATCTTGATCTTAGGCGCCCCGTCAAACACGCTGGCCGAACGCAGGCTTGAATCCGTGGGTAACCCGGCAGGACGCCGGGTTAGCCGCCCCGCGCCATGGATGGCGCGTGGCGGCGGCCCACGGATTCAAGCCTGGGTTCGGGCACACCGAGCCTAAGC
>NZ_JACARO010000134.1 GCF_013386585.1 Pseudomonas sp. P7548
CGCTATATTAATCAGATTAAACAATGATAAAAGCCGAAAAAATGCCTAATTCATATCGACAAATTAGATTACTTACGTGAGGCGACTTTCGCCGCTGGCGGCTCCAGGGACTCCCGCTCCCGATCAAACGCCAAGTAGTACTTGTTCACGCTATTAACATAGCTGACGCCGCCCATCCCCACTTGCTCCATGGCAATACGCTCGACCTGGAAGAACCACTGATTGGGGTTCAGCCCTCGGCGCCGGGCTTCTGCGCGCATACCCTGCACGCGCTCTGGCCCCATGTTGTAGGCGGCGAGTACAAACGCCATGCGCTCACGCTCGTTCAGCTTGGGACTGGCAAAGAACTTGCGCCTGATCATCGCCAGGTAGCGCGCACCGGCCTGCACATTACTGTCGAGACTTTCGATATTGTTGACCCCTACCCGCTGCGCTGCGGACGGCGTGATCTGCATCAGGCCGGTCGGTCCGCCACTGTTACGCGCCCCCGGATCAAACGCCGACTCCTTGAAGGCCAGCGCCGCCAGGTTCAGCCAGTCCATGCCCTGCTCGCGGGCATGCTTCTGCAGGACCGGGCGCAATTTTTCCAGGCGCTGGCGGTCGGCCCGGGCCAAGGGGTTGCGGACCTGGTAGAGGCGACGGTAGATGCGTTGAAAGGCCACATCCTGGTCGGACGGCGTTCGATACGTCTTGAGGAAGCGGTCGATGCTGGCCCGCAGCATCGAAGCGTCCTGGCGGACAAACCAATACTCGTCGCCCGGCTCGCTGATCGCCACCTGCCGGTCAAAGCGCAGCTTGGGCAGGATCTTCGACCAGCGCTCGGCTATCGGTTTTTCGACAATGGTGAGGTGAAAGATTCCGGCCTGTACCATCTCCAGCACGTCTTCAACGGCCAGCGTCGGGTCGACCCATTCCACCTTTACCGGCGGCTGCTTGTGCAGGGCCAGCTTCTGGTTGACCTGGCTGATTGCGTCCGCAGCCGCACTGCCGGTGGTCAGCGCCAGGGTACGCCCGGAAAGTTGCTCGAGCTTGGTGAACCGGCGTTCCCCCTTGACGCCCACCAACCACAAGGGCACATCGCTGGCGATCGGGTCACTGGTGCTGATCTTGTGCGCCGCCTTCACATCCAGCAACTCACCGGGGGCTACCAGGTCGCCTTCACCACGGGCCAACGCACCCAGCAGTTGATCCTTGGCCTTGGGAATGATCTTGAGGGAAATTTCTTCGCCATCACGGGCGTGGCCGTTCAGGTATTGCTCGAACGCACGCAGGCGGTGGTATTCGATACCAATGGCCTGGCCCTGGATTTCACCGGAGCTGTTGCGGCTCTGGTTGACCAGCACGCGTAGAGTGCGGCTGGAGCGGATTTGCGCCAGGTCCCGCACCTTGCCGGGCTTGGTCACTTCCAGCGGCCCGTCCAGACGCGCGACCGCCACCATGGGCAGCGATAACGTCAGGCACAACATAAGCAACGCCGAGGGTCGGATCATCCGCTCTCCGGAAAGAATACTGGCCAACGCCCTCGCGAAAAACGAGACGCTGGGTGTCAGAAACAGAGCGCTTTATGCGCTGGCAAGGCGCGCAACGGTGGCACAGGTAAGGCAGTCAGCCAAACGCAATGTCACTTGCGACGTTCAAAGACAGCTATAACTCGTTGTAGTTCTTCGATTTTCTTATAAATCTACAGCTCTGATATGCTTTCCGACCGCAGGCGGAGGTAGCACCATGCAACTCATTGATATCGGCGTCAACCTGACCAACCCCAGTTTCGACGAGAGGCACCAGGCTGTTCTCGAGCGTGCCTATGCTGCCGGCGTGCAACAATTGGTGCTCACCGGCACCAGTGTCGATGGCAGCGAACAGGCCCTGGAACTGTGCGTAAAACTCGACGAAAGCGGCCAGCGCCTGTTCAGTACGGCCGGTATCCACCCTCATTCCGCCAGCGATTGGAACGGCGACAGCGCCCAACGTTTGCGCGGTTTGCTCAGCGAACCTCGCGTGCGGGCAGTGGGCGAATGCGGGCTGGATTTCAACCGTGATTTTTCCCCACGCCCTCAACAGGAAAAAGTCCTTGAAGAACACCTGGCCCTGGCCGTCGAGCTGAAGCTGCCGGTGTTTCTCCATGAGCGCGATGCCAATCAGCGCCTGCTGGAGATCCTCAAGGACTATCGCGACCACCTCACCGCCGCCGTGGTGCATTGCTTCACGGGGGAACAACAGGCGCTGTTCAGCTACCTCGACTTCGACTTGCATATCGGCATCACCGGTTGGATCTGTGACGAACGCCGTGGGACGCACCTACACCCCCTGGTCAGGGAAATTCCCCGGGGCCGCCTGATGCTGGAAAGCGATGCCCCTTACCTGCTGCCGCGCACCCTGCGTCCCAAGCCGAAAAACGGCCGTAACGAACCGGCGTATCTGGTGGAAGTACTGCGCGAAGTGGCTCTGCATCGCCACGAAAGCGTGGAAGACCTGGCCCAGCACAGCACCGCCTGCGCCCGCCGCTTTTTTGGGCTGCCCAGCGTGGACTGATGCGGCGCATTGACCCATGTCAAAACCGGCTTCCTGAGTAGCGGCACAATAATGGCACCTTGCCAATGCTGTTTCCGCTATCAGAGAAAACCTTCCATGGGTGCCTGGCTTAGCAATATCTCGCTGAAATACAAATTCTGGGCCGTGAACGCGGTCGCTTTCATCACCACATTGCTGCTGGTGTTGTACGCAGTGCAGCTCGAACAACAGGCACGCAGCGATGCGTCCCAGGCCTCGGCGCAGGCTCAAGGGCGATTGCTCGCTGCCTGGCCGACCGAAAAAGCGCTCCCCAAAAGCGAACACTGGCTGACGTTTACTCGTGGCCAAACCCCACACCTGGCCGATCAAGATCTGTCAGCCCTGAGCAGCGCCAGCGGCTGGGTCGAGCTCAACCCCATGCCGTTGCTGGGTGAAAATCCGCTGCTGGGTGCTGAAGTGATCAACCGTGCAGACGGCCAGAATCTCGCCGTGCTGGCCTACGCGCCCAGCCTAAGCCAGGTGTTCAGTGATCGTTTTGCCAATTACGCCGTCGCCGTTGCGATCCTGATGCTGGCGATGCTCGGCGCCTCACAACTGCTGATCCGTTTCCTGCTCAGCCAGCTCAATACGCTCAAGGACGTGATGCTGCACGTGGAGAAAACCGGCGACTTGTCGGCGCGTGTACCCTTGGCGTGCAAGGATGAGGTCGGCCAGATGGCCACCGCGTTCAATGCCATGCAGGCCGGCTACCAGCGGGTAGTCAGCACCGTGGCGCGCACCGCCCAGCAACTCGACGACGGCGCCGCACGCCTGGCCAGCAGCATGAACGAGGTGCAGCACGGCATGCTCGGCCAGCAAAGCGAAACCGACCAGGCCGCCACCGCGATCAACGAGATGACGGCCACCGTCTACCACATCGCCCAACACGCCGGCGCCACCCGCGACCTGTCCCAGACCGCCGACACCCTTGCCGGCAGCGGCCAGGAGGTGGTCACCCGCGTACAACGCTCGATTGCCGGCCTGTCCACCGGTGTGCAGCAGACCGCCGAAATGATCCAGAAACTGGCCGAAGACAGCCAGAAGATCAACGGCGTGGTCGGGGTGATCCACAGCATCGCCGAGCAGACCANNGTGCGCAACCTGGCCAAGCGCGTGCAAAGCTCCACCGACGAAATCACCCGCATGGTCTCGGCCTTGCAAGCCGGCACCCGCGATGCCGTGGACTTCATGCAGGAAAGCTCGTTCAAGGCCGACGATTGCGTACAGCAAGCCCAAGAAGCCGGCGCCGCACTCGCCGAAATCACCGGAGCGGTCGCGCAGATGCGTGAAAGCAATACCCAGATCGCCGTCGCCGCCGAACAGCAGAGCCACGTCGCCGAAGAGATGAACCGCGCGGTGGTGAGCATCCGTGATGTCACCGAGAATACCGTGCAGCAGACCGTGGACTCGGCGACGACCAGTAATGAGCTGGCAACGTTGGCTGGGGAATTGAGTAAAGCGATTGGGCAATTGAAGCTGTAAGGCTTTTTAACCTGTAATCCATCCCTTACACCAACGCCTCGGTTTACCCGAGGCTTTCGCGAATCTTCCTAGCATTCCTGGCGAATAACGCCGACTTCTTTCCCTTATAAACCTCTGCAAAGTCCTTCGCCTGATCAAACAGTACGAAGGATTGCAGATGAATTTTTTCGTTAGTGCCCTGATGGGCAGGGCTGTCTCAGACGCCTCTCCCATATGGAAGCATCGCGCATGACCGACGCTTCCCACATTGCCCTAATAGAACATGAGCTGAATGGCGTTCATCAAAGCATATCGGAGTATCACCAACAGGCGGTCGCCTGCTATTCGCGCGCATTGAACTCAGTCAACCACGCCGCAGACATGCCTCTGTTGCTGGAAATTAAGTTGAAGACCAAACGACACACTTCAACTTAACATCTATTGAGCAACCCGAAACGGAAAAGTTATCGGCACAAAAACAAAATATTACCTTAGAGGGAAATAATGAAATATTGGAATGAAATAGAGAACACTATATTTTTTGAAAAAATCTTCAGTCAACCTGTCGAGATAGGTGAAATTTTTCTATTATCGCTACAAATAGACAATGACCGACCGAGGCTGGGAATTGGATTTGACATACCTGAGTTCCCGGACGTCCTACCGGAAAAATGAAAAGACAAGGGCTACAACGTCTGCAGGCTCGGCATTGACTGCTATGAAATTAGCGATCTAAAAATACTCAACATACCAAACAGAGATACTTTCGCAGTAGAAATAACAAAAAAAGACGGCCAACTTCACTTTAAAGCCGCCAACAAACACTCTTTAATCGAATTCAACTCTAAGGACATTTCATTGATCAATCCAAATGTTTACATCAGAGGCAATGATGAGGACTTTTAAAAAGCACTCTTTAGCGAAAACAATCTAATTCTGTTGGTATGCGACTCAAAATACAGAGGCTGGCAAGTCGGTAGTGCACTAGACGTTACATCTCTCTTGGGTGAAACAACCGGCTACCCATTCTGGCTAACCGATACCCACCTCACGTTTCTAATCC
>NZ_JACARO010000135.1 GCF_013386585.1 Pseudomonas sp. P7548
GCGGCCTGGGCGCCTTGCTGCAGGCCGCTGGCGATATAGCCCTCAATCTTTTGCAGTTGGGCTTGCAACGCCAAGGGGCCGATATCGGTATTGGCTTCCATCGGATGGCCCACGGTGATTTTTTGCGTGCGCGCCACCAGTGCTTCCACAAACTGGTCGTAGATCGACGCCTCGACAAAACAACGCGAACCGGCCACGCAGCTTTGCCCGGCTGCGGCGAAAATCCCCGAGACCACGCCGTTGACGGCTTTCTCGATGTCGACGTCGGCAAACACCACGTGAGGTGATTTGCCGCCCAATTCCATCTGGCACGGCACCAGGTTGTTCGCCGCGTTGCCGGCAATGCGGCGGCCGGTGTCGGTGCTGCCGGTAAACACGTACTTGGCAATGTCCGGGTGGCGCGTCAAGGCGTCGCCGGTGATCGCGCCGTTGCCGGTCACCACGTTGACCACGCCGGCCGGAAAGCCCGCCTGGATGATCAATTCGGCCAGGGCCAGGGTCGAGGCGCTGGCGTGTTCCGACGGCTTGATCACCACGGTATTGCCGATCGCCAGGCACGGCGCCAGGGTGCCAGTGAGCAGCATCAGCGGCGAGTTCCACGGGGTGATCATGCCGACCACGCCCAGGGGCTCGCGGCTGCTGTAGTTGAGCTGATTGAGCTTGTTGACCGGGATCACCTCGCCTTGCAGCTTGTCGGCCATGCCGGCGAAGTAGGTGTAGGCGTCGGGCAGGGCGCTCATTTGCGCGCTCATCTCGCGCAGCAGCTTGCCGTTGTCGCGGGTTTCCAGCAGGGCCAGTTCCTCGGCGTGTTCGGCCACCAGTTGCGCCAGGCGATAGAGCAGCTTGCCCCGTGCGGTGGGCGTGATGTCGCGCCACTGCGGGTCGTGGAAGGCGCGCTTGGCCGATGCCACCGCGCGAGCGACATCGCTGGCGTCGCCCTGGGCGAACTGGTACCAGGCCTGGCCGGTGGTGGGGTCGAAGCTGTCGACATAGGTGCCGCTGGCCGGCTCGACGAAGCGGCCGTCGATAAACAGGTTGAGACGATTGCCCTCAAGGGCGCTGACCGTGGTTTTCATGCAAGTGTCCTGTGTGTGCGGTTCAAAGCGGGGCGTTTTCGAGCATCGCGATGCGCCCGCTGGCGGCGGAGCCGGTGTAGATGCCGAATTGCTGGTTCTCGCGTTCGCGGGCGTAGCGCCGCACCACCGAGCGCAGTTCGTTGACCGGCATCAGGTCGATGGGCAGGTCGTCCAGCGGGAAGAAGCGCAGGGTGTCGGGCAGTTCGGCGGCCAACGCGCCAAGCTGGGCGCGGTAGATCAGGAAGCCCGGGTCGGTGTCATCCACGTCGAACACCGAATACAAGAAGGTCGATTCCAGTTCCACCGGCAAAGCGCTGCTGCCGGCATCGATAAAGCCCTTGCGCTTGCCCGCCACGGGCAGGGTCCAGCCGCCCTGGCCGTCGGCGCGGAACAGAATTGCGCCATCGGTTTCGATCAGGTAGCCGATGATCATCTTGTGCGAGTCCAGCCAGCTGGCCGGCAGCGGGTCCTGGANNAACTTGGGGCTGGTGCCGAAGGCGCGCACCTGGCCGATCAGCACCAGGTGGTCGCCGGCGTCGATGCGCTGGTGCACGCTGCAGTCGAACCAGGTCAGGCTGTCGGTGAGGATGGGCGCACCGGTGTGCACGGTGTCGTGGTTGACGGTGTGGAATTTGTCCGGCGACTTGGAGGCGAAGGTGCCGGAGACATCCACTTGCCCTTCATGCAGCAGGTTGACGGCAAAGTGTTCGCTGGCCGCAAACGCGCCATGGCTGGCGGCGGATTTCCCGACGCACACCAGCAGCAGCGGCGGGTCGAGGGAAACCGAGGTAAACGAGTTGGCGGTCATGCCCCGAGGGTTACCGTCGGCGTCATGGGTGGTGATCACGGTCACGCCGGTCACAAAGGTGCCGAAGGCCTGGCGCAAGGCGCCCGGGTCGACGGCTGCAACGTTGTCGGTACTCGGCATCGGAGTGCTCCTGTTGTTGGGGTGTCAAGCAAGCCTACGGGCGGTTCTTACCCCAGGCTTGCGACGATCACGGGTAAAACCCTGGAAAGTTTTGCGCGGTTTCAGCGCAGGGCTCAGTCCCTGGGCTGCTCGGCTTCCATCTCCGCCATGTCCTGATAACGGTCGGCAATGCGCGGGTGAGCACGGGAGCCGTCGGACGCACCAATGGCGATCAGCACCTCATCCGGCCCCGGGGCATCAGCCACCTGGAAGTTGGCGGTGAGGAAGTGCGAGCGCTTGCCGGTTTCGCTCTTGTGCACCATCGGCAAGGCGAGCAGGGCNNCCAAAGCGCAGGGTGTGGATCAGGCCCGAGGCGTGCTCGATCTCACCGTTGACGCCTACGGCGGCGGCCTTGCCAAATGCTTCGACTTTGCCTCCCGGCATCAGCGCAATCAGGCGGCGGGTCATTTCGTGGCCCAGGCCGGGGGCCAGGCGCAGGATCTCGGGGCGCAGGTTTTCGACGAAGCCCTGGCCGGCCCAGGGGTTTTTCAAGATGGCGGCCACCACGATCAGCGTGATGGGTTTGCCGGCGTCCTTGCCCCCTTCGATAAAGGTTTCTTCGATGAAGGTGCAGTATTTCCTGACGCCCAGATTGTCCAGATTCATGATGAGGTGTCGCCCTTGTGGCTGTTGGTTTGACCCAAGGCTATGGGCAAAGGCAAAACCCGTCCTCCGTCGTTTCAGCGCATAAAAGCAGTAGACATTGCTACGAAGTGGAGCAAGTATCAGGCGGGCCGGGCAGGCACCTTGGCTGCCATGTTCCACCCGTTCAGGTGAGCGCCTTGAATCGAGAAATGCAGATACTGTCGCTGCGCGACGTGGCCAGCCAGATCAACTCCGGCGGCGACTTGCAGTCGATGCTGCACCAGCTGGTGTACGCCAGCTGCCGCCACACCCACTGGACCATGAGTTCGATCATGGCCATCGACATGGAGGCGGGGTTCGGCCATGTGATCGCCCGTCACGACCCCACTCTCGTGCAGCGCCCGCTGGTGGACAGTTGGGAGCTGTCCTCCAGCCCGGTGATGACTGCGTTACAGCGCAACGAACCGGTGTTTATCCGTGATGTGCGTGATTGCGAGTACCCGGGCTATCGCCGCGAATCGGTGGAGCGCGACTACCGCACGGTGATGGTGATGCCGATGAATTGCACGGACTTCGACGGCCGGCCCATGGTGCTCAGCGTGATTTCCCGCACCTTGATGGACGTGTCCGAAGAAGACCGGGTGTTCCTCGGCATGATCATCCACCTGGGCGCCATCGCCGTGGAACGCCAGCGCCAGCTGGAAGCCGAACGCCGCGCTGCCGAACGCATGCAGC
>NZ_JACARO010000014.1 GCF_013386585.1 Pseudomonas sp. P7548
GTGTAGGAGCTGGCTTGCCGGCGATGCAGACACCTCGGTGAATCAGGTACACCGCATAGATGCCATCGCAGGCAAGCCAGCTCCCACAGTGATGGCGTCGCGTCATACACCTTGATACACCCGACAAACCCAATCAAACCAGCGATAGTTCTTCGCCTTTGATCCTCACCACTCAGGTCGGCTACTAGGCCGCCGTGCTCTTGCTTTTGATTTTGATCTGGGGCGCCCCGTCAAACACGCTGGCCGAACGCAGGCTTTGGAGCGTGGGTAACCCGGCAGGACGCCGGGTTAGCCGCGCTGGGCCAAGGATGGCCCATCGCGGCGGCCCACGATCCAAAGCCGGAGTGAGGGCACACNNCGAGTGTTGGGGCAAGAGCGCTTTGGTTACTTTCGCGCTTTTCGAAAGTGACCCGCTGTAAGAGCGGAACCAATTTCAGCCGTTACCGAAGAAATGGATATACACACAGAGTCAAACCCCAAACCGCCCCCGCTCCGACTCATAAAGCGGCCGAACCAAAGCAAACTCATGATCAATCTGATCCACCAAATCCCCAAGGTTCGCCGCAGCCCCCGCCGACTCAACCTCCAGCCGCTGGCACAACTGCGCCAACCGCACCGCCCCAAGGTTGCCGCTGCTGCCCTTGAAGCTATGGGCAATCCGCCCCAACGCCTTGGCATCGTCGCGCGCCTTGCGCAGCGCTTCGACACGTTTTTGCGAATCATCAAGAAAGGTATCGAGCAACTTGGGGTACTCGCCTTCCATGACTTCCTGCAAACCCGAGAGCACGTCCGGGTCCAGATGAATCTCAGCCACTTGCTCGCTCCTTGATCAAGAATCGGCGGATTATGCCAGAGCCCCCCAGCAAAACTCCACGCACACACTGCGCCCACCGTCAGACCAGCGTACATTGCTGCTCAATTGACGCACCAGGCTCAACCCCCGGCCAGACAGACGGTCAACGTCCAACGGCCGGGCCAGCATCTGTTCCACGTCGAACCCGGGGCCGCTGTCTTCGAGGCGCAACAACATCTTGCCACCGGTGTCGGTCGGCACCACCTGCACATGCACGCGCACATAACCGCTGCTCAGTTGCGCCAGCCGTTCGTTGCGCTGGCGATAGTAGTGGGCGAACCCCTCGGCATCACGCTTGAGCCGCGAATCCAGGCCCAGCACGCCATGCTCCAGCGCATTGGAATACAGCTCGGCCATGACGCTGTAGAGCGCCCCGCTCTGCTCACGCAAGCCATGAATCTCCAGTAACAGTTGCAACAAATACGGCAACGGGTTGTAGCTTTTGAGGGTCTGCCCACGGAATTCGAAACTGACCGACCAGTCCAGCGGGCACGACTGGCCGCTGTCGGCATACAGCGGTTGCGCTGTGCGCAACGACTGGCCGGGCTGCAAGGTGATCTCGACCAGACTGACGTCATCGCGCACTTCACCGCGAAACGCGGCCAACGCCTGCTCGATGTCCTCGAACAACCGGTCGGGCTCGCGGTTGGCGGCAAATACCTGTTGCAGGCGCTCGACGCCAAACAGTTGGTCATTGGCGTCAGCGGTATCCAGCACGCCGTCAGACAGCAAAAACACCCGGTCGCCCAACGCCATGGGCCACACCTCGGTGCTGTCATCAAACGCTTGTGCCGACAACACCCCCAACGGCAAATGCCGCGATTCAAGCGGCGTACGCTTGCCGGTGGCGACTTCATGCACATAGCCTTCGGGCATGCCGCCGTTCCATACCTCCACCACCCGCCGCTGGGTGCTCAGGCATAACAGCGTGGCGCAGCAGAACATGTCCACCGGCAGGATGCGCTTGAGCTTGGCGTTCATCTCCCGCAAGGTCTGCGCCAGGCCGTAACCCTTGGCCGTCATGCCGTAGAACACTTCAGCCAAGGGCATGGCGCCGACGGCTGCCGGCAAGCCGTGGCCGGTGAAGTCGCCGAGCAATACGTGCATGTCACCGGACGGCGTGTAGGCCGCCAGCAACAGATCACCGTTGAACAGCGCATAGGGCGATTGCAGGTAGCGGATGTTGGGCGCGGCATTGATGCAGCCCGAGTGCGCCACCTTGTCGAACACCGCCTTGGCCACCCGCTGCTCGTGCAGGAGATAGTCATGGTGCTTGGCGATCAGGTCGCGCTGCTGCAGGACCGTGGCTTGCAACCGCCGCAGGCGGTCCATGGCGTTGATCTTCGCGGCGAGAATCAGCTGGTTATAGGGTTTGGGCAGGAAGTCATCACCCCCCGCATCCAGGCAACGGGCCAGGGCTTCGCTTTCGCGCAGGGAGGTCAGGAAAATCAGCGGCACCAACTCTTCGCCTGCCAACTGCTTGATCCGGCGCGCCGCCTCGAAGCCGTCCATCACCGGCATCAGCGCATCCATCAACACCAGTTGCGGGCGCTCACGGGTGAAGACCTCGACGGCTTCAGCGCCATTGGTGGCCGTGAGCACCTGGTGGCCCTGGCGCCGCACAATCGTCGACAGCAACAGCAGATCGGTGGCGCTGTCTTCGGCGATCAGGATCGTGAGCGGTTCCGGGACGGGGGCCAGGGTGCTCAACTGATGTCGAACAGCTTGTCGAAGTTGGAAATGGCGAGGATCTTGCGCACATCGGAATTGCTGTTGACCACCCGCACTTCCGACTCATCCCCACCCGCGTGATCACGCAGCAGCAGGAGCATGCCCAGCGCGGAGCTGTCCATGTAGGTGGTTTCTTTCAAGTCGACGACGTACAGCTCCGGCACTTTGTAGAAGCGCTCGTAGGCATCCCGAAACGTCTGGTGGCTGCCGAAGTCGAACCGCCCCTTGATCGCGATCGTCAACTTCTTCCCGTCCAGGGATACTTCTGATTCGACTGACATGCGACTGCTCCTTGTCATTGGCAATGACACAAGGTTTAGCAGGCGAACCGCATCTGAGCAACACCCCACCTCAACTGTAGGCGCCGGCTTACCGGCGATGGCGGCCTATCGGCGGGCTCATCAGCGCCTGGTAAACCGTTATCGCCGGCAAGCCGGCGCCTACAGTTATGCGGGGGTGGAGTTCAGAATTGGGATTGGCGCGGGAGGCGCTGGGAGAGTTCGTCGAGCAGCTTCTGCTCGCGCTTGTCTTCGATGGCGCGGGCTTCGTCGATGTAGCGCTGCACCAATTTGCGCAGGCCCTCGACGCGGGCGAACGCGGCTTGCCAGCTTTCACGGGCTTTATCGAGGTTGTTCTGGTGCCAGGCCAGGCTTTGGCGCTGCTGGCCGACGGCGGTTTCCAGCTGGTTGAGAAAGCCCTGGTAGCCCATCAACCACTGGCCGGACACCCCCTTACTGCCGCGCTCGATCCATTGCTGCTGGTATTCGCTGCGAAAACGCTCCAGGTCGCCCAACTTGCTTTCGGCCAGGCGGACCTGCCCCTGGAAATACCCCAGGCGTTGCACAGCGGTTTTCTCGGCCTTTTCGGCCATGTCCACCACCGGGGCCAGACGCGACGAACGGGTGCTGGCCATGGCTTAGCCGCCGGGCGCCGGGGCGAAGATCGTACCCAGGTGCGCTTCGCTCTCGCCCATGCTGATCTTGTCGTTGAGGCCTTGGCGCAAGTAGGTCACCAACTGCGGTTGCAGGGCAATCGCCAAGTCGGTCTCGCGATCCCCCCCGGCCACGTAGGCGCCGACGCTGATCAAGTCGCGGCTCTGCTGGTAACGCGACCACAATTGCTTGAAGTGCTGGGCACGGGTCATGTGTTCCGGCGTAACCACGGCCGGCATCACCCGGCTGATGGAGGCTTCGATATCGATGGCCGGGTAGTGCCCTTCTTCAGCCAGGCGCCGCGACAGCACGATATGGCCGTCCAACACGCCCCGCGCCGAGTCGGCAATCGGGTCCTGCTGGTCGTCGCCTTCAGACAATACGGTATAGAACGCGGTGATCGAGCCGCCCCCGGCCTCGGCGTTACCGGCACGCTCCACCAGCTTGGGCAGCTTGGCGAAGACCGACGGTGGATAGCCCTTGGTAGCGGGCGGCTCGCCGATGGCCAAGGCGATTTCCCGCTGGGCCTGGGCGAAACGGGTGAGCGAGTCCATCAGCAACAGGACGTTCTTGCCCTTGTCGCGAAAATATTCGGCGATGCGCGTGCAGTACATGGCCGCGCGCAGACGCATCAGCGGCGCATCGTCCGCTGGTGAGGCCACGACCACCGAGCGCTTGAGGCCTTCTTCACCCAGGCTGTGCTCGATGAACTCCTTCACCTCACGACCCCGCTCGCCGATCAGCCCCACCACAATGATGTCGGCCTCGGTAAAGCGGGTCATCATGCCCAGCAACACCGACTTACCCACGCCGGTACCGGCGAACAGACCCAAACGCTGGCCACGGCCGACCGTCAACAATCCGTTGATGCTGCGGATGCCCACGTCCAGCGGCACGCTGATGGGGTTGCGGTTGAGCGGGTTAATGGTGGGGCCGTCCATCGGCACCCAGTCTTCGGCCTTCATACCGCCCTTGCCGTCCAGCGCACGGCCAGCGCCATCAAGCACGCGGCCGAGCATGCTCATGCCCATGGGCAGGCGGCCGGTGTCAGCCAAGGGCACCACGCGCGCACCGGGAGCAATGCCCGCCAGGCTGCCCACGGGCATCAGGAAAATCTTGCTGCCGGAAAAACCCATCACCTCGGCTTCGACTTGCACAGGGTGATAGCTGTCGTCGTTGATCACCATGCAGCGGCTGCCCATGGCGGCGCGCAGGCCCTCGGCTTCGAGGGTCAGGCCGACCATGCGCAACAGGCGCCCTTCGAGGATCGGCTGGCCGGGCAGCTCGGTGGCCTCGGCATAACCGCCCAGGCGCTTGGCGAAACTGGTGCGATCAAGGCGCATCGGGGGCGTCCAGCTCAACGCTCAGGTCAGGCTCGGCCGGGTGCAGGGCCTGTTCATGAAGTTGATCGAACAGCTTGGCCATGATCTGGCTGATGCGGGTTTCCACCGTGGCATCGATGCGGCTGTGCTCGGTCTCGACGCGGCAACCACCGGGCTGCAGCGAGGCGTCTTCGACGATGCGCCAGGTTTCTTCATGGCGCTCGCGCAGGGCTTTGACCTGTTCGAAATCCTGGGGGTTGATGTACAAGCGCACATTGCCGACCCCCAGGGGCAGCAGCTTGAGGGCTTCGCGCATCACGCTTTCGATATGGCTGGAATCCAGCACCAGTTCGCGCTGGATGACTTGGCGGGCAATATGCTCCACCAAGCCGACCATGGCTTTTTCGATCTGCGAATCCTGCTCGGCAATCGGGTCGAACAGCGTGCCCATCAAGCGCTCCAGGCTGGCCAACTTGACGCTCAGCGCGGCCTCGGCTTCCTGGCGGACCTTGAGGGTGGTGCTGCGAAAGCCGTCCTTTTCACCGGCAGCGAAGCCTTCGTTGTAAGCCTCCTGACGGATGGCCTCCACCTCTTCGAGGGTCAGTGGCTGGACTTCGTCCAGCGGCACTTCCTCGGACTCCACCGGCAGTTCTGGCTCCGGCTCAGGCTCAGGCTCGGGCACATGGGGATCGAAGCTGGGCAACGACCAGATGTCGAACCCGCCGACATCCCGCGCGCGAATCAGATCGCTGGGCGCCTCATCTTTGTTCGACATCAGGGGCGCCTTAGATCATTTCTTCGCCGCCCTTCCCGCCGAGAACGATTTCTCCGGCTTCGGCCATACGGCGGGCAATGGTGAGGATTTCTTTCTGCGCGGTTTCCACGTCGCTGACGCGCACCGGGCCTTTGGCTTCCAGGTCGTCGCGCAACAGTTCCGAGGCACGCTTGGACATGTTCTTGAAGATCTTTTCTTTGACGTTTTCGTCCGAACCCTTGAGGGCCAGCACCAGCACGTCCGAGGACACCTCGCGCAGCAGCGCCTGGATGCCACGGTCGTCGACGTCGGAGAGGTTGTTGAACACGAACATGAGGTCTTCGATCTGGGTGGACAAGGTGTCGTCGATCTCGCGGATCGAGTCCATCAACTGGCCTTCGACCGAGCTGTCGAGGAAGTTCATGATGTCGGCCGCACGCTTGATACCGCCCAAGGTGGTGCGCGACGCGTTCGAGTTGCCGGAGAACTGCTTCTCCAGAATGGTGTTCAGTTCTTTCAGCGCCGCCGGTTGCACGGTGTTCAACGACGAGACGCGCAGGATGATGTCCAGGCGCACCTTGTGGTCGAAATGGCCGAGCACTTCGCCGGCCTGGTCCGGGTCGAGGTATGCCACCACGATGGCCTGGATCTGCGGGTGCTCGTAGCGGATCACGTCGGCCACGGCGCGCGGTTCCATCCACTTGAGGCTGTCCAGGCCGCTGGTGTTGCCACCCAGCAGAATGCGGTCGATCAGGCCGTTGGCCTTGTCTTCACCCAGGGCCGAGGTGAGCATCTTGCGGATGTAGCTGTCGGAGCCGACGCCCAGGCTGGTCTGGTCGCCGACGATCTCGACGAACTCGCTCATCACCTGCTCGACTTGCTCGCGGTGCACATTGCGCATCTGCGCCATGGCCACGCCCACCCGTTGAACCTCTTTGGGGCCCATGTGGCGCAGCACTTGGGCGGCGTCGGTTTCACCCAGGGACAGCAGCAATACAGCGGCTTTGTCGACCTTGGTGAGCTTGGCAACAGCGGCTCGATTATCACTCATCTGCGTTGATCCACTCTTTCACGACCTGGGCCACACGGCCCGGGTCTTCTGCCACCAGACTCTTGATTGCGTTCAGCTGAGCGTCATAGCCTTCGCTCGGGCTTGGCAACAGGATGCTTTGCGGGCCGCCGAGGCTGACGCGATCGTTGGCCAGTTCGCCATCCAGGCCGCCCATGCCACCCAACTCAACGTCGCCACCTGCCAGGGCAAGCTGTTTCTTGCCATTGCCGGTGATGTTGTTGAGCACCGGGCGCAGCACACCGAACACCAGCACCAGGATGAACAACACCCCCAGCACTTGCTTGACGATGTCCCAGAACCACGGCTGGGTGTAGAACGCCGGGTCGGCGATCACTTCGCCACGCTCGGCGGAGAACGGCATGTTGATCACGCTGACGCTGTCACCACGGCTGGCGTCGAAACCGACGGCGTCCTGCACCAGGCGGGTGAAGCGCGCCAATTCATCGGCACTCCACGGCGCACGGGTAACAGCGCCGTCAGCCGGGTTGACCTTGACCTGGTCATCGACCACCACCGACACCGACAGGCGATTGATACGGCCCTGTTGCTGCTTGGTGTGGCTGATGGAACGGTCGAGTTCGAAGTTCTTGGTCGACTGGTTACGCTTGTCCGACGGGTACGGCGCGAGCATTGGCTGGCCGGTGGCCGGGTCCATGATCTGCTGACCGTTGGCGTCCAGCAGTGGCTGGCCAGGCTGTACCGCACCGGCCGAAGCGGTGGCGCCACCGGTAGTCTGCGGCGCCGAAGCCGGCGACGGCGGCTGGTTGCTCAGGGCGCCCGGCACACCTTGCGGGCCATTGCTGGCGGTGCGTTGTTCGTTGGTCGACTGCTCGCTGCGCAGGGCTGGCTGGTCGGGGTTGAACTGTTCAGAGGTCGACTCGACCGCGCTGAAGTCCACGTCGGCGGACACTTCGGCTTTGTAGCGGTCATTGCCCAGCACCGGTTGCAGGATGTTGTGCACACGCTGGGTGAGCATGCTTTCCATGCGGCGGCTGTAGTCGAACTGCTTGCCGGCCTGGGTCAGTGCAGAGTTCTCGGCCTGGTCGGACAGCAGGTTGCCCTTCTGGTCCACCACGGTAATTTGCGACTTGCTCAACTCCGGTACGCTGGTGGCGACCAGGTTGATGATCGCCAGGACCTGGCCAGGCTCCAGGGAGCGGCCGGCAAACAGCTCGACCAACACCGAGGCGCTTGGCTTGCGTTCGTCACGCACGAACACCGAGCTTTTCGGAATCGCCAGGTGCACGCGGGCGCCCTTGACGTTGTTGAGGCTGGAGATGGTGCGCGCCAGTTCGCCTTCCAGGCCACGACGGTAGCGTGTGGCTTCCATGAACTGGCTGGTCCCCAGGCCCTGGTCCTTGTCGAGGATTTCAAAGCCGATGTTGGCATCGGACGGTGTCACGCCCGCAGCGGCCAGCTTCATGCGCGCACGGGCCACGTCGTCGGCCTTGACCAGCAACGCGCCAGAATTGGGTTCTACGGTGTAGGCGATGTCGGCGGCGGCGAGGGTTTCCATGATCTGCTTGGAATCCATGCCCGCCAGGCTGCCGTACAGCGGCCGGTAATCGGGTTGTTGCGACCACAACACCACGGCAAAACCAATCGCCACGCTCGCAGCCAGGCCGACCATCAGGCCCACCTGACGCAACATGGTCATTTCGGAGAGGTTTTCCAGGAACGACAGGCCAAACAGCGGCGGCTTGCCGTCTGCCTTGGCGGGTGCGTTGTCCACGACTGCTTCTGCCATGACTTAAATCTCGTCCTTAAACCGGCATCTGCATGATGTCTTGATAAGCCTGAACCAGCTTGTTACGCACTTGCGTCAACGCCTGGAAGGAGACGCTGGCCTTTTGCGAAGCGACCATCACATCGGTGAGGTCCACGCCGCTCTTGCCGATCTCGAAGGCGGTGGCCAACTGACTGGAAGCTTGCTGGGTGTCACTGACTTTGTTGATTGCCTGACCGAGCATGTCGGCAAAACTGCTTTGGCCCAATTCCGGCGCTGGCGCGACGGATTTCGGTTGAGCCATGGCATCCATTTGCATGGAGCGCATATCCAACATCAACCGATTGAACTCAATACCCTGGCTCATGACCTTCTCTCTCCGACGACCCGCAATTTTTTGACACTACGCAGCGGTTACTGGGGTGGTAGCAACAAGGGTGCCAGATCCGTGGCGACTCGTAAGAAAAGGCGACAAACCCTGTCGGCCTAACTTTTTGTCAGGTGGCGAAAAGGTAGGCTTCCACGTCCATCCCCGCATCGCGCATCTGCGCCAGCTTGTAGCGCAAGGTGCGCGGGCTGATGCCCAGGCGTTCGGCCGCTTCTTTGCGGCGGCCGCGCTCGGAACGCAGGGTGTCGATGATCATCTGGAATTCACGGCGCCGCAGGTCATCCCCCAAGGCACCGGCAGACTCGGCTTCGGCGACGACCGGCGCAGGCGCCAGGCTCGGCAACGGTGCAGCGCCACTGCCCATGGCCAGGCAGAAGTCCTGGGGCTGGATCAACCCGCCCTGCTGCAGAATCAGTGCGCGCTGGATCGCATTGTCCAGTTCGCGCACGTTGCCCGGCCACGGGTAGCCGATCAGGCATGCCTGGGCTTCGGCCGACAGCCGCGCCTGGGCGTGCTTCATTTTTTTGACGTGGTTGTTCAGCAGGCGCTCGGCCAACGGAATGATATCGGCCGGACGCTCGCGCAACGGGCGCCAGGCCAGGGGAAATACCGAGAGGCGGTAGAACAAATCTTCGCGGAAGCGCCCCGCCGCCACTTCCCCCGCCAGATCGCGGTTGGTGGTGGCGACCACGCGGATGTCCAACTGGATCGGCTTGCGCGCGCCCACACGCTCCACTTCACGCTCTTGCAACACGCGCAGCAGCTTGGCTTGCAGACCCAGGGGCATTTCAGAAATTTCGTCGAGCAGGATGGTGCCGCCGTCGGCCTGTTCGAACTTGCCGGCCTGGGCCGCGATGGCGCCGGTGAACGAGCCCTTCTCGTGACCGAATAGCGTGGCTTCGAGCATGTTGTCGGGGATGGCCGCGCAGTTGATCGCGATGAACGGTTGTTTGGCGCGGCTGGACTGCTGGTGGATATAACGCGCCAGCACCTCCTTACCGGTGCCGGACTCACCGGAAATCAGCACGGTGGAATCACTGCGGGCCACGCGGGCCGCCAGCTCCAGCAGTTGCGCACTGGCCGGTTCGAAAGCAATCGGGCCTTCGCCCTCGACGGCCGGCACCACGCCGAGCGCGTGGCGGGCTACCAGCTCGATCAAGGCTTTGGGCTCGAACGGCTTGACCAGGTAATCGGCGGCGCCTTGGCGCATGGCGTCCACTGCCCGCTCCACCGCACCGTGGGCGGTCATCAGCAACACCGGCAGCTGTGGCTGGCGCGCCCGCAACAGGCCGAGCAACTGGTGACCGTCCATGCCCGGCATGTTCACGTCGCTGACCACCAAGCTGAAGGACTCTTGCTCGACAGCCTCCAAGGCTTCTTCGGCAGAACCGACCGCCCGGTAGTCATGGCCCGCCAACAGCAGCGTGTCAGCCAATGCTTCACGCAGGGCGCGATCATCTTCCACCAACAAAACCTTGATAGCCATATTCCTTTACTCCGCGCTTGCCGCGCCTGAAAACAGCGGCAAGGTCATCAATGCACAGGTGCCACGCCCCAATCGGGAATGCAGCTGCAATTCTCCCTGATGGGCACGCGCCACCGCCTTGACCACGGTCAGGCCGAGGCCGGTGCCGTTGGTCTTGGTGGTGAAAAACGGTTCGCCCAAGCGCTGCAGGACCACCGGGTCGATGCCGCTGCCGCTGTCACTGATGCACAGGCGCAGCGTTTGCTCGCGGGTATACAGGTGCACCTTGAGGCGCGCGCCCGGGCCGCTGGCCTGGGTGGCGTTTTCGATCAGGTTGAGCAGCGCGCCGACCAACGTGTCGCGATTGCACAGCAGTTCGCCGAGGTGGCTGTCGCACTGCCAACGCACGCTGACCTCCTGGATGTGGGTGGCGGCGGCGGCCTGCAACGACTGCATCAGTTCGGCCGGGGTGACACGATCGGTCAGCGGCAATTCGCCTCGGGCAAACACCAGCATGTCGCGCACCTGATGCTCCAACTCATGCAGGCGTTCCTTGAGGCGGCCGGCAAAGCGCTGGTGGGTGGCGGGCGGCAGTTGCTCATCAGTCAAATGACTGGCGTAGATCAACGCGGCCGACAGCGGCGTGCGGATCTGATGCGCCAAAGAAGCGACCATCCGGCCCAGCGACGACAAGCGCTCATGGCGCGCCAGCTGGTCCTGGAGGTGACGGGTTTCAGTCAGGTCGTTGAGCAACACCAGTTGGCCGGGCTCGGCGTCCAGGGAACGGGTGGCTATAGACAGACGGCGCCCGTCCTTGAGGGAGATTTCATGGCCGTCGTCTTCGCGCGGCGCAAAGCAGCGTGCGATCACGTGGCGCCACAGCTCGCCTTCCAGCGGCAGGCCAAGCATGTCGCAGGCGGCCGGGTTGGCTTCGCGTACACGGCCTTGGTCGTCGATGACAATCACGCCACCGGGCAACAACGACAACAGGTTCTGCAGACGGTTGGCCAGGCGCTCTTTCTCGGCCAGCTCTTCCATGCGCTGGGCGCTGACCACCGCCAGTTCACCCTTGAGCTCGGAAACCCGGGCTTCCAACAGGCTGTAGGAGTCAGTCAATTGGCTCGACATCTGGTTGAACAGCGAAAAGGCCTGTTCCAGGCCTTGCCGGCTTTGCTGCTCTACGGACGGAACGAGCCCCGCGATAGCAGGGCTGGAAGAGTGTTGGGCGGCGTGGGGCATCATGCTCTCTCGCTTGGCTGACCGTCAGTTAAACGGAACGTTGCGAGGGCTGTAGCAATACTTGTGCCGAAAAAAAACCGCTGACGAATCAGCGGTTTGGAAAACAGGCGTCAATCATCCGCCTGTTCATCACCTTCTTTGCGGCTCATGCCGTACTTGCGCATCTTCTCCACCAAGGTGGTTCGACGGATGCGCAGGCGCTCGGCGGCACGGGCGACAATGCCGTTGGCGTCGTCCAGGGCCTGTTGAATCAGGCCTTGTTCCAGGTTGCCGAGGTAGTCCTTCAGGTCCAGGCCTTCGGGCGGCAGCATGGCGGTGGAACCGAAGTCCGGCGTATGGCCGTTGATGGCCACGCGCTCTTCCATGTCGCTGCGCAGGCTGTCGACCAGTTGCTCGTCTTCGTCGTCGACGTAACGGAATTTCTTCGGCAACTCGACCACGCCGATCACACCGTAGGGGTGCATGATCGCCATGCGCTCCACCAGGTTGGCCAGCTCGCGGACGTTGCCCGGCCAGCCGTGACGGCACAGGGACATGATGGCGGCGGAGTTGAAACGGATCGAACCGCGCTTTTCGTGTTCCATGCGCGAGATCAGTTCGTTCATCAGCAGCGGGATGTCTTCGACACGTTCACGCAGCGGCGCCATTTCGATCGGGAACACGTTGAGGCGGTAGTACAGGTCTTCGCGGAAACTGCCCACCTCGATCATGCTTTCGAGGTTCTTGTGGGTGGCCGCGATGATGCGCACGTCGACGCTCTGGGTCTTGTTGCTGCCCACGCGCTCGAAGGTACGCTCTTGCAGCACGCGCAACAGCTTGACCTGCATCGGCAGCGGCATGTCGCCGATTTCATCAAGGAACAGCGTGCCGCCGTTGGCCAGCTCGAAACGCCCGGCACGGCTGGTGATCGCCCCGGTGAAGGCGCCCTTCTCGTGGCCGAACAGTTCGCTTTCGAGCAGCTCTGCCGGGATCGCGCCGCAGTTGACCGGCACAAAAGGCCCGTCGCGACGCTTGGAGTGGTAGTGCAGGTTGCGCGCAACCACTTCCTTGCCGGTGCCAGACTCGCCGAGGATCAGCACGCTGGCGTCGGTGTCGGCCACTTGCTGCATCATCTGGCGCACGTGCTGGATCGCACGGCTGGTGCCGACAAGGCTGCGGAACAGGTTGGGTTCGCGGTGACGTCCACGCTCGCGGGCCTGGTCGTACATCTCGCGATAGACCTGGGCACGGTGCAGGGAGTCGAGCAATTTGCTGTAGCTGGGCGGCATTTCCAGGGTGGAAAGCACGCGGCGGCGCTGGTCTTCCGGCAGGTCGATGGAAGAAATATCGCCCATCAGCAACACCGGAAGGAACTCATCCCAGGTCGACAGTGTCTTTAACAGGCCCAGAACTGCGCCAGGAGCGTTTACCGTCCCGATCAGCACACAAATGATTTCACGGCTCGACGACAATGAGCTGACCGCCTGCTGCCAATCATGGCTACCGCAGGGTAAATTTTCTTCACCGAGAAAATTTAAAATCACCGCTAAATCGCGGCGGCGGACGCTATCGTCATCAATCAGCAGAATTTTGGTTTCACGCCACATGCAATAGCAACTTCCCTAGTTAACTCAAATGCCCTCGAGTAGGGGCAATCTAGATGGCCGTAGGCATTTTCTGCGTTACAACCGTCTGAAATCTGAAAACAGCACTAGTTAAGTCAAAAAATCGCTCGCAGTCAAATTTATGACGCGCATTCGGATTAACTGAGCCAGTTCAGCCGAACAGATGGTAAACCTTTGACGCACTTTCCGCTCGATTGATCTGCGACATCTCTTCGAAAATCGCCTGGCGCTCGCCGGTCGTCACTTCAAGCAACTGCTGATAAACCGCCAGCAGGCTTTCCAGCTTTTCCCGCAGGGCATCCTCGTCCACCGGCGCATTGGCCAGTGCTTCGTCGATCACTGCACGACAGCCCATATCCAGTTCGCCGATCGCATCCCAGTTACGTTGGGCCAAGGCGTCGACCAACGCTTCGCGGGTCTCGTCAATCCGTTGCAGGGCGTGGCTCATAACATGATCCTCAGGCCGACAGGCCTACAGTGGTGCAATACCGTCCCAGCCTTCCTTGAGCGTAATCATCAGGCCGGCAACTTCGTCAATCATGGCAACATCGCTTTTGCTGTTGGCTTCCAGCAGGCGCGTGGTCATGTAGGCATACAGGTTATCCAACTGCTGCAACGCCGCCGGATCATCGGTCTTTTCCGGGTTGAGGCCGTCACGCAGGCCGATCAGGATGTCGATCGCCTTGCCCAGCAGCAGACCCTTTTGCGCGATATCACCACGAGCCATGGCACCCTTGGCCTGCGCCATGCGATCCAGTGCACCTTCCATCAACATCTGGACCAGACGGTGCGGGCTCGCCTCGGAGACCTGGGCGTGGGAATTGACCTTCTGGTATTGGCGAAGGGCTCGCATGGGATTCATGTTTCTACCTCGTGACAGGCAACAGCAAAATTGGATGGGCTCTGACTAATATGTCGACGGGCTCACAAAAAACTTTAACCCGTCGATCTGCTGAAGGCCGCGCCCGGCGCAGGATCACCGGGCGGCTTCATGGCGGATCAACTGTCCGAATTGCTCTTGTTCAGCGCGTTGAGCGTGGTCATGACGCTGGAGCGCTGGTTGGTGAGCTGAGCCACCAGGTTGTTCATCGTGGTGTATTTGGCGGTCAGGCTGGTTTTCAGAGCAGCCATGCGCGCGGTCAGGTCGTCCTGCTGGGTTTGCAGATCCTTGAGGTTGTTGGTCAGCGTCGTCGAGCGCGAAGCCAGCACGCCGGTGTTGCTCAACGCGTAGCTGTCGGTAGCCGACTTCATGCGCGCCAACAGGCCCGTGTCACCGTTGAAGATCCCGCCGATGTCGGTGGGGTTGGTGAGAATGGCGGCACCAAATATTTTGTCGTCGATGCTCAGCTTGCCGGTGGTCGAGTCGGTGTTCACACCAAATTGAGCCAGGGACTTCAACGTGCCCGAACCACCCATTGCGTTCAGCTCACTGCGCAGCGCCTGCTGCAACGAGCGCATGGTGGCGTCGCCGGTCAGTGCAGAGGGCGTCGTGCTGCCGTCCGCGTTTGTGGTGACTTTGGTCTCGGTCCCGATCGCCGTCATCAAGGCGTTATAGGTGTCGACAAAACCTTTTACCGAGCTTTTGAGCGTGTCGTTACTGCGGGTGACGGTGATGGTTGAGGCCGTACGAGCAGCACTTGGGTCATTAACGCCCGACGGCAACGGCGACAACGCCGTCAGCTTGATACTCACGCCGGAGATCGCGTCGCTCAGGGTATTGCTCTTGGATTCCTGCGCCGCACCGTCAATGGTGTACTTGGCATTGACCGGCGGGCCGCCGACGACCGAGGTATTGGCTTGAAGGCCGCTGTTGCCGCCCAGGGTAATGTCTGTACCGGCACCGGTGTTGGTCGACGTCACAACCAGACGTGAACCGTTGGAGTCAGTCAGGATGTTGGCACTCAGGCCTGCGCTGCTGTACTGCGCGTTGATCGAGTCACGCACCTGTTGCAGCGTGGCACCCGGCGCAACACTGACCCCGTAGCTTTTACCCGACTGGGAAATTTCCAGGGTCGTTGCGGTAGTACCGCTGTTGACCACACTCTTGGCCCCAGCGGCATAGTTCTGCGTGGAGATCTTCGAAGCTGTCGCCAGCTGAGTCACGATCAACTGATAGCTACCGGCCGAAGCGCCAGCGCCCAGGGTGACAGTGGAAACGTTGTTATCCGAAGTCGTCGCCGTCAGGCCGCCAATACTGGCGTCCTTGGCCATGTTGTCCATGGCGCCGCGGAACGCATCGAGTGCCGCTTGAATCTTTCCGATCGAGGATAGCTGGGCGGTCTGCGTCTGCGTCTGCTTGTTGATCTGCGATTGCTTCGGCGCCTGCTCAGCGTTCACCAAGGCGGTCACGATCGACTGGGTATCAATGCCCGTTACCGGGCCGCTGATGGATATGTCACCCATGATGTTTTCTCCTGATCCGGGGCTGGCGCTTTATTGACGAACGACGCCTAAAGCAGCTACAGCAACAAAATTCATGCCAGCTCAGACTTTGGCGTCAAATAACAAGCTGCTGGCATCATGAAGGCTTTGCGCAAGTTTCAAGGCGGTTTCCGAAGGGATCTGGCGGATCACCTCGCCGCTTTCGGTCGCAATCACCTTGACCACCACCTGATGGGTGGAGTCATCAATCGAAAAATCCAGGTTGCGCTGGGCAGCCTGGACGAATTTGCGAATATCCGTGACCGCCTGTTCAAGGTCGGACGGTTTCGAGTCTTGCTGGGTTTGAGCCGCCACAGGCACAGGATCGACCTTGGCCTTCTGCGGGTCATTGCTCACGGGAGCAGGTGCGCTCTGCGGCGCCACTGCAGGATAAGACAGGTTCAACTTCACACTCATGTCCATGTCCAATCTCCTCATCACGCAAAAGACAAAAGGGCACGTAAACGCGCCCTTCCGTCATTCATCTACCGATGGCTATTACTGAAGCAGCTTCAGTACAGCGGACGGCAGTTGGTTGGCCTGGGACAGGATCGCAGTGGAAGCCTGTTGCAGGGTTTGTTGCTTGGTCAACTGAGCAGTTTCAGCAGCGTAGTCAACGTCCTGGATCTGACCGCGAGCGGCGCTGGAGTTGTCTGCAATGCTCTGCAGGTTGGCAACGGTGTTGTCGAAACGGTTTTGAACAGCACCCAGGCCAGCACGCTGGGAGTCGATGTCGGAGATCGCTTGAGTGATCACGTCGATCGAGTTCTGTGCGTTGGCAGCAGTGGTGATGTCGGTGTTGTTAACGGTGGTTTTGGTGGAGTTGGCAGCAGTACCAGTTGCTGCGAACAGGCCCGTCACACCGGCGCCGCTCAGGGAGTAGCTGCTGGAGGAGTTCAGGGAAACTGCACCGGTAGCGATGATGGCAGTAGCAGCCAGAGCAACAGCAGTACCCGCGGTACCTGTACCGTCCAGAGTAGCAACCTTGACGCCTGCGATAGCACCGGCGTCGCCAGCGTTGAAGGTCAGGTTCTCACCGGTGTCGGACTTGACCGACAGCGCTTGAGTGGTCGAATCGTAGTTAACGCTGATGCCCAGTTTGGCAGCGTTGGACTTCAGCTGGTCAGCCAGGTCCGAAGTGCTGGTCACGCCGGTGAACTGCACTGCGGTACCGCTGCCGACTTGCAGGGTGAAGTTGGCGCTTGCTGGGGTTGCAGCAGCGATGGCAGCCGAGTCAACGGTGAACTGAGCAGTGGTGCTGGCAGTAGCAGCCAGGCCGCCTACAGCGCCGTTCATCTGAGCAGCGATCTGCTTGGCCGAAGCGCCAGCAGCGATGGTCACGCTCTTCGATTGGCCACCGCCGGTAACAGCGATCGCGCCGCCAGCAACGCCCGTTGCGCTTGGAGTAAGGCCTTGGCTCTTCAGTTGCTGCGAACCAATGTTGTTGGCTGCAACGTTACCGATGCTCATGTCGATAGTCTGGTTGGCGTTGGCGCCGACCTGGAAGGAAGTAGTACCGAAAGAACCGTCCAGCAGGTTCTTGCCACCGAAGGTGGTGGTGGTAGCGATACGAGTCAATTCCGCAGTCAGTGCGGCGTATTGAGCTTGGTTCGACTTACGGTCTTCAGCGCTTGGCGAGCCGTTGGCCGATTGCAGAGCCAGGGTACGCATGCTTTGCAGGATGTTGGTGGACTGCTGCATGGCGCCTTCAGCGGTCTGAGCAATCGAGCTACCGTCGTTGGCGTTCTTGATCGCAACGCCCAGGCCGTTGATCTGGCTGGTCAGACGGTTGGAGATTTGCAGGCCGGCCGCATCGTCTTTGGCGCTGTTGATACGCAGGCCGGAAGACAGACGCTGCATGGAAGTTTGCAGTGCGCCGGAGGCCTTGTTCAGGTTGTTCTGAACGGTCAACGAAGCAAGGTTAGTGTTTACTGTTAATGCCATGACGAAATCCTCGTGGGTGGTGTACTGCGGCTTCCGGCCCTGGCAACCGCCGGGTGTGGCCTAGAGAACCTTCGTAATAGTTATCGTCGTGAATGCACGTTGCTTGAGGACTTTTTTGAATATTTTTACTAGCACCGTGCCACCCCTTGTAATTCAAGCATTTACGATAGCCCAAACCCCCGCAATTGCTGGGTTTTCTGGCGCCAAATAAAAAACGCCCATGATTTTTCAATCATGGGCGTTTTTGTATGCGGCACGCTTTGGGCATCACGGGCGATAGAGAATCGCCGAACCCCACGACAGGCCCACGCCAAATCCGCTGATTGCCACGCGCTTCCAGTCGGCGTCCATCATGTGCTTTTCCAGCAGCAGTGGAATGCTCGACGACACGGTGTTGCCGGTCTCGACCATGTCCTTGATGAACTTCTCCACCGGCGCTTCTTCAAAACGTCGGGCCACGGCGTCGACAATCGCCGCACTGCCCTGGTGGATGCAGAACGCGTCGATCTCATCAGCCTTGAGGTCCGACTCATTGAGCAGCTCGTGCAAATGTGCCGGCACCTTGAGCAAGGCAAAGTTGAACACCTGGCGGCCGTTCATGAAAAACACGCCATCACTGACCTTCAAGTGCGGCGCGCCGGAACCGTCGGTGCCAAACTTCGATTTGCCGAGCAACCACGGCGCGTCTTCGCCCATCCAGGTGGCGGTGGCGGCATCGCCAAAGAGCATGGTGGTGTTGCGGTCTTCCGGATCGACGATCTTGGAATACGGGTCTGCGGTGATCAGCAGGCCGTTTTTCAGGCCGGTGGCTTCCATGAAGCCCTTCATCGCGTAGATCCCGTAGACGTAGCCGGAGCAGCCCAGGGAGATGTCGAACGCGGCCACGTGGGTCGGCAGGCCCAGCTTGTCCTGAACGATGGCAGCGGTATGCGGCAAGCCTTCTTCATCACCGTTCTGGGTCACGACGATCACGGCGTCGATGGACTCGCGCTTCAACTCCGGGTTGTTGGCAAACAAGGCGTTGACCGCCTCGACGCACAGATCGGAGGTTTCCTGCGCAGCATCCTTGCGCGGCAGGAACGCCGAACCGATCTTGCCGATGATGAATTCTTCATCCTTGGCGAATTTGGCACCCTGGGCGTAGTTGTCGACCCCGTCTGCCGGCACGTAACTGGCGATGCTTTTTATGCCAATCATTGTGGCTTCCCAATACTAAATAGCTGGAGAACACCCCTCGGGCTACGCCGGGGATGCTGACAATAAAGGGGATAACCCCGTAAAAATCTCGCTGAAAGCCGCCCCGCAAGGACCCTGTGACGACTTATCCTTTTCACACGATACAGTGAAGATGCGCTTTATGACTCACAGGTCACTCAATTTTGTGCGCTTTATGCAAAACCCTGCAACATTCCTGGCGCCAGAAACGACAACGGCCCACCCTGTCGCCAGGGTGGGCCGTTTGGTTTTGCGCCCTTTACATGCGGCTGAACAGGCTCAGCTGGGAGATTTTCACAAAGGCCAGTTGCGAGGCTTGCAGCATGGTTTGCTGCAAGGTCAGATCGATAGCCGCCTGCCCCATGTCCACGTTCGCCAGTGACGACATGGTGGAGGTGTTGGCCAGACCCAGGCTGGTGTTCTCCTGGCTTTGGACATCCAGGGCGTTCTGCCGCGCCCCGATCGAGCCGCGTACCTGGTCGATCTGCGCCGTGGCGTTACCCAGGTTGGCGACGGAGGTGTTCAACACATCCTTGAGGTTGTTCTTGGCAACCTGATCGCCATCGGCCGGTGTCAGCAGCGCTTTGCGCAAATTGCCCAGGGTATCCAGGGCATTCATGTTCTTGTTGCTGGTGGCGCTGACCGAGAATTGGTCGCCCGCCCCCGGCGTGCCGCTGATGCCGAAGGTGACGCCGGCCGTGGTGATCGACGTCGCGCCCGCCGCGATGGTGCCGCTGGCAATCGCTTTGCTGTTGGCGCTGTAGGGCTGGGCGAACACCTGGTAATCGGTGCCGCTGGTGAACTTGATGACCGCGCCCGAGTTCGGGAAGGTGCTGGAGTACGCCGCCTGGTCCGTGACGCTGCCACCGGTCAACTGCGCCGTCGACGCATTGCTGGCCGTGCGCGAGACGCTGAAGCTGTCCGGCTTGCTTTCCAGCGTGAATTCCCTGCCCGCCACCAAGGCATCGGAAGGCGCGCCCGTCGAGACATTCGACCCCAGGTTCAGGGTGATATCGAACTTGACCCCACGCAGGTTGACGCTGGAAGCGCCCTCTTTGGTGGCATCGAACGTACCGTTGCCGGTGATCTCGGAGGTCACGTCGTTGCCGTCTTTGTCGGTGACGCTGTATTGGGTGCTGCTGGCGAAGGTCAGCTTGTAAGGCTGGCCATCGGCAAAATTCTTGGTGTAGGCCGTGCCGGAGGTGACCAGGCCCGCCGAGATCGAGACCTTGCCGTCATTGACCGTGGGCGGAATCACCGTCGCCTGGGTGCGACCGGCGTTGGTAGAACTCTCCAGCAACGTCTTGCCGGTGTCGCCTGCGGTGATCGACAGGTTGCTGCCCACTTGCAGGCTCAGCGGCGTCTCATCACCCTGATAGCTGTAGGTGCCGTCATTGTTGCGGGTATACGGCGGCGTATCGGTCTTCGTGCCCGAGAACATGTAGTTGCCGTTGGAATCCTTGGAGTTGAGCAAGCCCAACACCTGATCCTCAATCGCGCCGACCTGGGCGGCGATTGCCTTGCGGTCATCATTACTGAGCTGCATGTTACCGGCTTGCAACGCCAGGCCCTGCGCAGTCTGCATGGCGGTATTGATGCTCTGCAGCACGCTCTCTTCGTTGGTCAGAGAGTTTTGCAGGCTGGTGATGTTGCCGGTGTACTGGCCCAACATGTCTTTTTGCTGCTGCAGCAACAGCAACTGAGCGGCCGCCACAGGATCGTCCGCGGCGGTCTGTACACGCACGCCGGTCGTCGCCTGGTTCTGGGCCGCGACCACGCCAGAATAGTTCTTCTGATAATCGCTGGAGCTGGTGCTGAAATATTGCTCTGTAGAGATACGCATCGTTCCAGACTCCTTTAAAGGGCGTTGATCAGTGTGCTGAAGGTTTCTTGCGCGGCTTTGATGATCTGCGACGACGCGGTGTAGTACTGCTGGAACTTGATCATGTCGCCCGCCTCCTCATCCAGGTTCACCTGGGATACGGAGTTGCTGGCCGCCTTGTTCGCCGCCAGCAACGCGCCGGTGGCCGTGCTGTCGGTGTTGGCCTGGGCCGCCTTGGAGCCCACCTGCGACACCAGTCGGCTGTTGGCGCTGACGAGGCTCATGCCCGCATTGCCATCCACTGCGCCCACGGTCGCCTTGGTCTGCAGCCCCAGCAACTCCTGGGCGTTACGGCCATCGGACGTGGCGCCGCTGTTGAACGAGAAGGTGGTGCTGTCGTCCTTGGCCGGCGAACCGCCCACCGAGGTATCGAAACTGAAGCTCTTGCCCGGGATCAGCGCGCCGGACGCATCACGCATCGGCACGTTGATGGTGATCTTGTTGGCCTGCCCCGGGATGATGCTGCCGGTACCGATCGGGTTGCCCTGGGCGTCGCTGATCTTGTACGACTGCGTACCATCGGCAGCCACGTCGCCGTAGACCATCTTCACCGGCATCGAGTTTTCGATCCCGGTGCGCAACTGCGCGGTATCAGCGCCACCGTTGATATCGATCGGCAGCGTCAAGGTCGGCGGCGTGAACGTGCCCGTGCCGGTGTTGGTCTTGCTGGCGTTGCCGGCCAGTGCCCCGGCGTACGCGATTTTGTTCGGGTCCTTGAGCTCAACGCTGATATTGCTGGCCCCGGTGGCCGTCGGACTGACCTTGAAGCTGTCACCGGCCGCCACAGGCCCGCCGCTGTTGAGCGCCAGGGTGAAACCGTCAATCACCGGTGGCGGCGTGGTGGTGGTGTCGAACGAGCCCATGGCCTTGCCGTCGGAACGCACGACGTTGTACTGGTTGGCGCTGGTGAAGGTGACCTTGTAGTCAAAGGTCGACAGCTTGCTGCTGTCGGCAATCGTCACATTCAGGTTGCCGGAGCCTGCGCTGTTACCCGCGGCCGCCTGGCTGCGCTGGGAGATCGCTGCCGCACTGTTGATATCACCGAACAGCGAACTGCCGAAGTCACTGTTCAGGTCCAGGCCCTGGCCCAGTTGGCGGTTGACGGTGTCAGCAGTGGCAATGGCGATGCGGCCCAAGTCGTTGATCGCCGGCATCAGCACGTCACTGCGATAACGCAACAGGCCGCCAATGCTGCCACCGGTGACCACCGAACCGATGTCCATTGCGGTGTCGCCCATGTTCAGCTGAATGGTGTACTGGCTGTTGTCGGTCTTGCTCGGAACCGCCGAAATCGGGTTGGAAATACCACCCTCGACCAGCGACTGACCGGTACCGGTGGTGATGCTCAGTTGGCCGTTTTTCTCGGTGGCTGTCACGCCGATCAACTCATTGAGCGAGCGCACCGCTTCGTTGCGCGCATCCAGCAAGTTGTTCGGCGCACTGTTGGAGGTGCCGCTCGCCTGAGCGATCTGGTTGTTCAGCGAGGCAATCGACGACGTCAGCGAGTTGACCTGATCGCTCATGGTCTTGAGTTGGCTGTTGATCGTTTCTTTCTGCTGGGTCAACTGCGTGGAAATCGAGTTAAAACGGTTGCTCAAGGTCTGCGCGCTGGTCAACAGCAATTGCCGGGCGGAAATGTCCGAAGGGTTGGCGGCGGACGTTTGCAGCGCCGAGAAAAACGCACTGAGGGCCGGGGACATGCCGGTGGACTTGTCCGACAGGGTCTTGTCGACCGCAGCGGCCTGGCCCGCATAAGCGGTGGCGTCGCTGTTGAGCGCGGTGCTGCTCTGGTAGGCAGCGCCGAGGAAATCGTTATAAATGCGGCGCACGTCCGCCAGGGTCGTACCGCTGCCGATGTAGACACCGCCGTACTGGTTCGACGCACTGGTGTTCTGGGTGGTCTGCTGACGCGAGTATCCCGGGGTGTTGACGTTGGCAATGTTGTTACTCAGGACCGACAGCGATCCTTGAGCGGCGTTGAGCCCCGACATCCCGATATTGAGCAAACTCATGATTCAGACCTTATAAATGAGTGGATGCGCCCGCGGCAGCGTAGTTCTGGTAGCTGTTCATCGTTTTTGCGATCTGCGAAATCTTGCTGGCGTAGTCCGGGTCGGTTGCATAACCGGCTTTTTGCAACTCGCGTACAAACTGTTCCGGGTTGTCGGCCGATTTCACAACTTCTTTATAGCGATCATTGCTTTGCAGCAACGTCACCAAGTCGTGGAAGCTGTCCTGATAGGAGTTGTAGGAACGGAACTGCGCCGTCTCCTTGACCATCGCCCCATCGCGAAACTCGCTGGTGATCGCACGCGCCTGACCGCCCTGCCAGCTCTGCCCGGCCTTGATACCGAACAGGTTGTGGCTGCTGCTGCCATCTTCGGCACGCATCACCGATTTACCCCAACCGGTTTCCAGGGCCGCCTGGGCCACCAGGTACTTCGGATCGACGCCGATACGCGCCGCCGCGGCCTTGGCCATCGGCAACATGGTGGCGACGAACTCGTCCTGCGAACTGAACGCCTTCTTCGCCGGCGCCAGCGGTGGCTGGGCAATGGCGCGGCCGTAGACCTGCATCTGGCCTTTTGGCGCGACGGCAAACCCGCGCGCGGCACTGTTGATCACGTTGTCGGCTGCCGCACTGTTACGCAGCGGCGCGGCGTTGTTGACCGTGGTGGCGTCAGTGTTCGGCACGATGCCGGCCAACAGCCGATCGGTCAGCTTGCTCGGCAAGGAGATACGCCGCTGGTTCATCAGCGCCACATCGTTGGAATGGGACACGCCACCCTCGGGCACCGCCACGCGGTAAGCCCACAGCGGGCGCTGGCCGTTGGAGCGACCCAGTGGACCCTCGGCTTGGGTGCCCGCCGCAATCGCGGTCGGCACATCGACTTTCTTCGCCGGCTCCGCCGCTGCGGGGCCCTGCAAGGTGGCCGCTTGAGGGTCCACCGGCTTGTTCTTCTGCATCTGGCGCATCAGCACGTCAGCCAGGCCGATGCCGCCGCCTTCGCGTGACATCGAGACCGCCAGTTGCTGGTCGTACATTTCCTGGTACTGCTTGGCCGCCGGGGTGTTCAGCGGGTTGTCCTTGCCCAGCGCTTCGGTGGCCGAGCGCGCTGACTTGAGCATCTCGCTCAAGAACAACGATTCGAACTCCTGCGCCACCTTGCGCATGTTCGCATCGCTGTTCTTGTCGGCGCCGACCTTGAGCTGGTTCAACCGGTTCAGGTCGGAGTAAGACCCCGAGTCCGCCGTGCTGGTCAGCCCGCTTTTGCGCATATCCATAGCCATGGCCTTAGATCACGATCAGGTCGGCTTGCAGGGCGCCGGCCTGTTTCAAGGCTTCAAGGATCGCCATCAAGTCGCCGGGCGCTGCGCCCACCTGGTTCACCGCACGGACAATCTCATCCAGGGTGGTGCCGGGGCCGAACTTGAACATCGGCTTGGCTTCTTGCTGGGCATTGACCCGCGAACGCGGTACCACGGCAGTCTGGCCGTTGGACAATGGGCCAGGCTGGCTGACGATCGGGTCTTCGGTGATGGTCACCGTCAGGCTGCCGTGGGTCACCGCCGCTGGCGAAACCTTGACGTTCTGGCCGATCACGATGGTGCCGGTACGCGAGTTGATAATGACCTTGGCCACTGCCTGGCCCGGGTCGACCTCAAGGTTTTCCAGGATCGACAGGTAGTCGACACGCTGGCTTGGGTCCAACGGCGCTGTCACGCGGATCGAACCGCCGTCGATGGCTTGCGCCACGCCAGGGCCGAGCATGTCGTTGATCTTGTCGACCACACGCTTGGCGGTGGTGAAGTCCGAACGGTTGAGGTTCAGGGTCAGGCTGTTGCCCTGGTTGAATCCGCTCGGCACGGTGCGCTCAACGGTGGCGCCGCCCGGAATACGACCGGCCGACGGCACGTTGACGGTGATCTTCGAGCCGTCACGGCCCTCGGCGTCAAAGCCCCCCACCACCAGGTTGCCCTGGGCAATGGCGTAGACGTTGCCGTCGATACCCTTGAGCGGCGTCATCAGCAAGGTGCCGCCACGCAGGCTCTTGGAGTTACCGATGGACGACACGGTAATGTCCACCACCTGCCCCGGTTTGGAGAACGCAGGCAGGTCGGCACTGATCGACACGGCGGCGACGTTTTTCAACTGCACGTTGCCCGAACCTGGCGGCACCTTGATACCGAACTGCGACAACATGTTGTTGAAGGTCTGCAAGGTGAACGGGGTCTGGGTGGTTTGGTCACCCGTACCGTTGAGCCCCACCACCAGGCCGTAGCCGATCAACTGGTTGGAGCGCACGCCCGAGATGCTGGCGATGTCTTTCAGGCGCTCGGCCTGGGCGACTGCGCTCAGGGACAACAGCAATGCCGCTGCCATCAGCTGTTTGAGGTTCAAGATGATCACCTAGAAAGGGAACAGCGGGCTAAGGAAGAAACGGTCGAACCAGCCCGGCTGACTCGCATCTGCAAACGAACCCGTACCCGAGTAGGTAATGCGCGCATCGGCAATCCGCGTGGACGGCACGGTGTTGTCGGTGGCGATGTCATCGGCGCGGACCATGCCGGCGATGCGCACCAGCTCGTCGCCGGTGTTGAGGGTCATCCACTTTTCCCCGCGCACCGCGATGATGCCGTTGGGCAATACATCGGCCACGGTCACGGTGATCGAACCGGTCAAGGTGTTGCCCTGCGCCGCCGCGCTCTTGCCGTTGGTGGCACGGTCGCCGCTGTAGCCGGCGCTCAGGCTCAGGTCACCGCTGCCCAACGGGTTGTTGGTATTGGGCACGGCGCCAAACAGCGAGGTCAGGCCAATGCCGGTCTTGCTGGTCTTGTCGATCTGCGAGTTGGCGTTCTTGCTGGCCTGGGTCTTCTCGTTCAGGGTGATGGTGATGATGTCACCCACCCGGAATGCCTTGCGGTCGCTGTACAGGTTCTGTTCGAAACCGGCCTGGTAGATCGAGCCATTGTTGGCCGCTGCCGGCAACGGCGTGCGTGGCAACACCGGTGCGTAGTACGGGTCATTGGGTTTCGGCGTCGGGGCGACACAGCCCGCGAGCACGGCGATCCCACTCAATGCCAGAACAGAAACATAGCGATTCATGACCCTTACCTCACGGTGTTGCAGGCGCCAGAAAAGGCGCCCCATAGACTTGATTACAGATTCTGCGTTACGAACGAAAGCATCTGGTCGGCGGTGGAAATCACCTTGGAGTTCATCTCGTAGGCGCGCTGGGTGGTGATCATGTTGACCATCTCCTCAACCGTGCTCACGTTGGAGGTTTCCAGGGTGCTTTGCAGGGTGGTGCCGAAACCGTTCAGGCCCGGGGTGCCGATTTGCGGCGCGCCGCTGGAAGCGGTTTCGAGGAACAGGTTGTTACCGATAGCTTGCAGGCCGGCCGGGTTGATGAAGTCGGCGGTCTGCAGGTTGCCGATCACTTGCGAGGCCGGGTTGCCAGCAACGGTGATGGACACGGTGCCGTCGTTGCCGACGGTGAAAGTCTGGGCGTTGTTCGGCACGACGATGGCCGGCTCCAGGGCAAAACCGTTGGCGGTCACGACCTGGCCGTTGGCGTCCAGGTGGAAGGTGCCGTCACGGGTGTAAGTGGTGGTGCCGTCTGGCTGAAGGATCTGGAAGAAGCCCTTGCCGTTGATGGCCATGTCCAGCGGCTGGCCGGTCTGTTGCAGGTTACCGGCGCTGAAGTTCTTCTGGGTGCCGACGATCTGCACACCGGTACCCAATTGCAGGCCCGACGGCAGCTCGCTGTCCTGGGTCGACTGGGCGCCCGGCTGCTTCTTGATCTGATAAAGCAAGTCCTGGAACTCGGCACGGTCACGTTTGAAGCCCGTGGTGGACACGTTCGCCAAGTTGTTGGAAATGGTGGTCAGGTTGGTGTCCTGGGCGGACAGACCGGTTTTGGCAACCCATAGAGCCGGAAGCATGCTGTTCTCCTTCGTGCGCCTGTTTGTTGGCGCTGCGCTGCAAAATTAGTGGTTCAACGAGGCCGCAATCAGCTCATCGACAGAACGCGGGTCATGGCCTGGTCGTCTTCTTTAGCGCTGTTCATCATCTTGATGTGCAGCTCGAATTGCTTGGAAAGCGCCAGTACCGCCGTCATTTCTTCAACCGCGTTCACGTTGCTCGCCTGCAGGAAACCCGAGGTCAACCGCACGTTCGCGTCGGCTTGGGCAGGCTGGCCATCCTTGGTGTGGATGGTGCCGTCCAGGCCCTTGTTCAGATTCTTGGGGTCGGGCTGGACCAGCTTGATGCGGTCAACCTCAGCCATCACCCGCGGGCCTTCACCCATGGCGCGAATGCTGACGGTACCGTCGGCGCCCACTTCGATTTTCTGCTGGGGCGGCACGGCAATCGGGCCACCGTTGCCCATGACCGGCATGCCGTTGCCGGCCCGCAGCACACCCAACGCATCCACGTTCATGCTGGCACTGCGCACGTAGGCTTCGCCGCCGTCGGGGGTTTGTACCGCCATCCAGCCATCGCCGTTGACCGCCACATCCAGGTCGCGGCCGGTCTCGATCATCGCGCCAGGAGCAAAGTCGGTGGCCGGCCGTTCGGTCATGGCAAACGCCCGCGCCGGAAAGCTGTCACCGAACACCGGCATCGAACGCGCCTGTTCCAGGTCACGTTGAAAACCGTTGGTGGAAATGTTCGCCAGGTTGTTGGCATGGGCCTTTTGCGCCAGAGCATTCTGGCTGGCGCCGGTCATTGCCACATAAAGGTACTTGTCCACGCTCTTTCCTCTTTCTGACGGACGCTTGCCGCCCACCGCTGTACTGAGGAGGCTTAAGCAATTTGCGAACCAACTTTCAAAACGGCGTAAAAACCCAATGAACACAGGGGTTTCCGGATTTTGCTCAAGGATCGTGCCCGCCAGGCGAGTCGAAAAAACGGCGGAGTTATGCCGCTAACGGCAAAAACCGGCGCCAAGGACCATCCCCGCAAAAAAGAGTTCGCCGCCCCAGCACACATCAAGCCCGCCCCGCAAAAAATTGGCTTGATTGACTCAACGCAAGCGAGACTTATTGATATAAATTTCAAGCACGCTGTATTTATCATTTCAAAAACTACACGCCCGGCTAAAACTACCCTCAACCCACACTCGCGCAAATAGTTAAAGCATGTGTTTTAACTTGCAATCCGCAAATCACTTATAAAGTTCAACACTTCCCAGGCGCACCCGACACACACTTACAATTCCACAAAAAAGCTCCCTTGTTGCACTTACTCGCCCGGCGTAACTTTTGCTCGCCACCTAACCGGCGGCACCCAATAACAACCCGCTCACTTCGCAACACACACTTATCCTCTTACACAAGGCCCACAATATGTTTAGAGTCAACGACACCCCCTCAACCTATTTCAGGGAGCCTTACTTCCCAAACAACCGCGACCAGCACTACGGCCGGCACGATACTCACCGCCCGCTTGCCGAACCCCATTACCACCGCCGCGATCGCGACCACAATGCAAACTGGGATCGTCCGGAGTTCGGACCGGATCGCGGGTACCGCCACGACCGTGAACGCCCCGCCCCCTATCGTGACCGAGATCACCGCTTCGACCGTCACCTGCCCGAAACCCGTCATGACCGGGACTACCGCCCCGACCGGCGACTGCCCGAAACCCGTCATGACCGGGACTACCGCCCTGACCGGCGACTGCCCGAAACCCTTCATGACCGGGACTACCGCCCCGACCGTCGACTGTCCGACTCTGGTCGCGACTGGGACGTGCGCCCTAGGCTCGACACGTCTCAAACCAGCCGGACCATTGAGGCAATAGATCAATTACTCGACCGTATACCCAATCGAAAAGCAGAGATCGACCACGGCATTACGTCCGATGACATCCGGGCTGGCAAGTATGGAGCGCTCCCACCAAAGACAATGAAGGAGCTTGAAAAGCTGGACAAAGACCAAAACTACCGGCTGGTCATTCTAAGTAGCGAAAAAAGTTGGGAGTCTGCCTGGATACCCACTGACGGAAACAAACCTACCTTGACCCAACCGCTGAACGACGATCCAGTTTTAACGAAAAACAACCACCACCCCATATGGGGCTTACCAGAAATAATTAAAACCCAAGCAAACTCCATCAACCTTGGCGTTACTTCAGATGACTTAAAAAAAGGCGCACACGGCGCACTTTCTCCAGAAATAAAGAAGAGCCTTGACCAGCTGCCGCACGATAAAAACTATTCACTGGTCTCACTCCCTGATTACATGGGGAATGGCATTCCCCTGCTCATATGGGAAGACAAAGACAATCGACACAACTATGTGCCTATTGGTCTTGTAGAAGACCGCCCGCACTGATACCGCCCACGCACGCTAATTTGAACACTGCGCCCCCCCTGCGCAGTGTTCAGCGCGCAACCCTATGGAGCAATTACTTGGTCACATGGTGGTCCCGCAACTTGTTGGCAATCGTAGTATGCGAAACCCCTAGCCGCTTACCCAGTTGCCGACTGCTGGGGTGTTCTGCGTACAGCACTTCCAGCACCGCCTTCTCAAACCGCCCGACAATCTCTTCCAAACCACCCTCCAGGGAAAAATCGCCAAGCGGTTGACGCACGCCATAATCCGGCAGGCGAATGTGCTCAGCTTTGACCGTACCGCCGTCACACAACGACACCGCCTGGAACAGCACGTTTTCCAACTGCCGCACGTTGCCCGGCCAATGGTAGTGACTGAGACGTTCCATCGCCGCCGGGGCTAGCTTGGGCAACGGGCAGCCGATCTGGCGGCTGGCCTGATCGAGGAAGTGCTCAACCAGCGGCGCCAGGCCATCAAGGCACTCGCGCAGCGGCGGGATGTGCAACGACAGCACATTCAGGCGGTGATACAGATCCTGGCGAAACTCACCACGCGCGCATAGCTCAGACAAATCCACCTGGGTCGCACAGATCACCCGCACATCCAGGTACACCTCTTCATCACTGCCGACGCGCCTGAAGCAACCGTCCTGCAGAAAACGCAGCAACTTCACCTGCAAACGCGCGCTCATTTCCCCAACGCCATCGAGAAACAACGTACCGCCCGCCGTCAGCTCCAACAGCCCGAGCTTGCCTTCGGCCCGCGCACCTTCAAACGCACCCGGGCCGTAGCCGAACAGCTCGGTCTCGGCCATCGACTCCGGCAGGCCTGCGCAGTTGAGGGCCATCAGCGGTGACTGTCCGCGCGGGCTGGCCAGGTGGCACGCCCGCGCCAGCAGTTCCTTGCCGGTGCCCGTCTCGCCTTCTATTAATAGAGGCGCGTCCAGCGGTGCCATGCGCCGCGCTTCGCGCACCACGGCCGCCATGACCTTGGAGCTCTGGAAAATACTGTCGAAGCCGCGCAGTTCCTGCTTGCGCACATTGTAGATACGCTCCCCCACGCGGTCGGCACGGTGCAGGGTCAGCACGGCGCCCGCCATGGCTTCACTGTCATCGTGTTCGGAGGATTGCAGCGGCGCGATATCCGCCAGGAAGACGTCACCCTTGACCTTGACTCGCAGACCATTGATGCGTGATTTGCTTGCGCGTACCAACTCGGGCAGGTCGAAATCCTCGGCATAGCGCGACAATGGAATGCCCGGCACCTCATCAACCCGCACGCCGAGCAACTGTGCCGCTGCACGGTTGGCGGCGACGATGGAGCCACCCATGTCGATGGACAGCACCGGAAACTCCAGGGCACCGAGCAACGCATTGAGTTCCATGTGGCGCCGCTCGCTGGGCATCAGCCCTACCCGCTTGACGCCGAACACCCCGGCGATCGCTTCGAATTGCGGGCGCAACGCCTGGAATTGCATGTTCACCAGGTTCGGGCAGAACAGGTAGATGGCATTGCCGTGTTCGCCACCGACCTCCCCCTTGGCGACGTTGACGCCGTACTCCACCAACAGGTTGAGGATGTCCCGCAGGATGCCGATGCGGTTCTGGCAGTGCACTTTGATACGCATGAAAAGGCCTGAAAAGTGGGAAGGCGCCGCGTCTTTTTGCCGCTGGGCGCAGATAGTCGTCAAGATTATGTGACAGCTTGTGTGCTTTTCCCAGCCCAATCCAACGACGAGCGCCACAAACGTAACGAAAACTTTACGAATATCGGTAACTTTTCCTACGAATACACGCGGCAGGTAGATGGAATCTCTCCCACCAAGGGGTATCAATAGGCTCATAGCAGGACATAACAAGAACGAATGCCTAGCAGGAGAGCCGTATGAAGCAGACGCAGTACGTGGCCCGCGAGCCCGATGCGCAAGGTTTTATCCACTACCCGCCGGAAGAACATGCGGTGTGGAACACCCTGATCACTCGCCAGTTGAAAGTGATCGAGGGGCGCGCCTGCCAGGAATACCTGGACGGCATCGACAAGCTCGGCCTGCCCCTGGATCGTATCCCGCAACTGGGTGAAATCAACAAAGTGCTGGCCGAGACCACCGGTTGGCAAGTGGCCCGCGTGCCGGCACTGATCCCCTTCCAGACCTTCTTCGAATTGCTCGCCAGCAAGCAGTTTCCGGTCGCGACCTTTATTCGCACCCGCGAAGAATTGGACTACCTGCAAGAGCCGGACATTTTCCACGAGATCTTTGGTCACTGCCCGCTGCTGACCAACCCCTGGTTCGCCGAATTCACCCACACCTACGGCAAGCTCGGCCTGGCGGCCACCAAGGAGCAACGGGTGTACCTGGCGCGCCTGTACTGGATGACCATCGAGTTTGGCCTGGTGGACACACCGCAGGGCCGGCGCATCTATGGGGGCGGTATTCTGTCGTCGCCCAAGGAGACGGTGTACAGCCTGTCGTCCGAGCCCGAGCACCAAACCTTCGACCCGCTGGAAGCGATGCGCACACCGTATCGCATCGACATCCTGCAACCGCTGTACTTTGTCCTGCCTGAACTCAAGCGCCTGTTCGACGTGGCGCAGGAAGACATCATGGGCATGGTGGAGCGCGGCATGCAGCTCGGTTTGCACGCGCCAAAATTCCCACCCAAGCCCAAAGCTGCGTGAACCTTACGTTTTGAAGCCAGGTGAACCTGTTCCCTGGCCGCGCGTTGCTTTAGGGTGACGCTACTGATCTTCATACATTCGAATTCAGGACACCTACATGACCACCTTGAACCAAGCCCACTGCGAAGCCTGCCGCGCCGACGCCCCTCAAGTCAGCGATGAAGAGTTGCCGGTACTGATCAAGCAGATCCCCGACTGGAACATCGAAGTACGCGATGGCGTGATGCAGCTGGAAAAGGTTTTCCTGTTCAAGAACTTCAAGTTTGCCCTGGCCTTCACCAACGCCATGGGCGAGATCTCCGAAGCCGAAGGCCATCACCCAGGCCTGCTCACCGAATGGGGCAAAGTCACCGTGACCTGGTGGAGCCACTCCATCAAGGGCCTGCACCGCAATGACTTCATCATGGCCGCGCGCACCGACGACGTGGCCAAGGACGCCGAGGGCCGCAAGTAATGCATTTTGATGCCATTGGCCGTGTGCCCGGCGACCCGATCCTGGGTTTGATGGACCTGTATGCCCAGGACAGCAACCCGAACAAGTTCGACCTGGGCGTGGGCGTCTACAAGGACGACCAGGGCCTGACACCTATCCCCCACTCGGTGAAGCTCGCCGAGCAGCGCCTGGTGGACACGCAAACCACCAAGACCTACATCGGCGGCCACGGCAATGCCGCCTTCGGCACACTGATCAGCCAATTGGTGCTGGGCGCCGACTCGCCGCTGATTCGCGAACGCCGTGCCGGCGCCAGCCAGACCCCGGGCGGCACCGGGGCTCTGCGCCTGAGCGCCGACTTCATCGCCCAGCACCTGCCGGGCCGTGGCGTGTGGTTGAGCAACCCGACCTGGCCGATCCACGAAACCATCTTTGCCAAGGCCGGGCTCAAGGTCAGCCATTACCCCTACGTGGGCACTGACAACCGCCTGGATGTGCAGGCGATGCTGGCCACGCTGTCCAAGGTGCCAGAGGGCGATGTGGTGCTGCTGCACGCCTGCTGCCACAACCCAACCGGTTTCGACCTGTCCCAGGACGACTGGCGCCAGGTGCTGCAGATCGTGCGCGAGCGCCGGCTGCTGCCGCTGATCGACTTTGCCTACCAAGGCTTTGGCGACGGCCTCGAGCAGGATGCCTGGGCGGTGCGTCTGTTCGCGGCTGAGTTGCCGGAACTGCTGGTCACCAGTTCGTGCTCGAAGAATTTCGGGCTTTACAGCGACCGTGTCGGCGCGTTGATCGTGTGCGCGGCGGATGGCGAGAAACTGACGGATGTGCGCAGCCAACTGGCGAATATCGCACGCAACCTGTGGTCGACGCCGCCGGACCATGGCGCAGCTGTGGTCGCGACCATCCTCGGCGATGCCGAGCTCAAGGCGTTGTGGAGCGGTGAAGTCGAAGCCATGCGTTCGCGGATCGCGCAGTTGCGTTCCGGGCTGGTGGAGGCGCTGGCACCACACGGGCTGGCCGAGCAGTTCGCACACATTGGCGCGCAACGCGGGATGTTTTCCTATACCGGCCTGAGCGCCGAACAGGTCAAGCAACTGCGCGAGAAGCACAGCGTGTACATGGTGAGTTCGGGCCGGGCCAACGTGGCGGGGGCTGATGCCACTCGGCTGGCGTTGCTGGCCGAGGCCATTGCTGACGTCTGCAACTGACGAAACTCAATCTAAATGTGGGAGCTGGCTTGCCTGCGATAACGGTGTCACATCCAATAGAGATGTCGACTGAAACATCGCTATCGCAGGCAAGCCAGCTCCCACATTTTTGTCCGTGTGAATCCTTCAACCCGCCACCATCTCGGCTTTGAGCTGTGCTTCTTTCGCCTGGGCATCCGCCAACCGATACAACTCGATGCTGCCATCCCAGTGTTCGATCAACGCCGTGCACGACTCCACCCAATCCCCGCAATTGAGGTAATCCACCTCGCCCACCTTGCGAATCTCCGCATGGTGAATATGCCCGCACACCACGCCATGCAGTTCACGCTTGGTCACTTCGTGGGCGATGGCTTCTTCGAAGTCGCTGATAAAACTCACCGCCGTCTTGACCTTGTGCTTGAGGTAAGCCGACAGCGACCAGTAACCGTAGCCATAGCGTGCGCGCCAGTGATTGAGCCAGCGATTGAGCGTGAGGGTGAATTCGTAGGCCGAGTCACCGAGGAACGCGAGCCAACGGTGGTAGCGCGTGATGACATCAAACTGGTCACCGTGGATCACCAACAGATGCCGGCCATCGGCAGTTACATGCACCGCTTCGTCCACCAACTGGATATTGCCCAGGATCAGCTTGGAGTAACGGCGCAGGAATTCGTCATGGTTGCCAGTGACGTAGATCACTTCGGTACCGCGCTTGGCCATGGTCAGCAGGCGCCGGATCACGTTGGTATGGGCCTGGGGCCAATACATGCCGCCGCGCATTTTCCAGCCGTCGATGATGTCGCCCACCAGGTAGACCTTATCGGCGTGGTAGCCCTTGAGGAAATGCGACAGATGTTCGGCCTGGCAATCCCGGGTGCCCAGGTGCACGTCGGAAATCCACAGGGTACGAACCCGTTGCTTGCGGCTGGGCTTGGCGAACTCGGCACTGGTCATGGGCATCCCTCGACGGTGTTTTCGCGAGCTTGCGCCACGGCGATTAATAGCCCATGACAACTGTGCGTCAGTCTGATGACAGCGCCCGGTGCCCGCGAAGCGTTGTAGACTGCGCAGATGCTGCCCAGGAGACCGTGATGGGACCGACGCTCACACTACGCCACTACATCGAAGCCCCCCTCGCCCACAGCCATGACCATGCGCAGCTGGTGTTCGGCCTGTCCGGCCACCTGGACCTTGAAGTGGATGGCCGAGGCAGCCAGGTGCACGAAAGCAGCGTGATGGTGCTGCCGTTCTCGGCCCACCATGCCTGCGGCAGCCGCGATGGCAGCCGTTGCCTGGTGCTGGATGTGCCCACCGAACACTGGGTAGTGCAATCGCTGGGCGAACACGCCGATGCCAGCCGCCGCCTGCTCGACGAACCCGCGCGCCTAACCCTCGACACCCGGCAAAGCCAACTGGTGCAATGGCTGGCCCACAGCCCGGTGGATGACCCGCTGATCGTCCAGCAAGGTGCGGTGCTGCTGCTCGCCAGCCTCAATCACCCCCAGGCCCAACCCGTGCCTGGCAAACGCTTGCCCTACACCGCGTTCAACGCCCACATCGAGCGGCATGTCGCGCACCCGCTGCAAGTGGCTGACTTGGCGCGCATCGCCGACCTGTCGGTCGCACGCCTGCACGCACGTTTTATCGTCGAATGCGGGCAGACGCCGATGGACTATATCCGCAGCCGTCGGCTGCAGATGGCCTTGAAGCTGCTGCGCGAGACGCCGTTGCCCATCGGTGAAGTCGCCGACCGCGTCGGGTACAGCTCACAGAGTGCGTTCGCAGCGGCGATGCTGCGGGAGTTCGGCGCATCACCGGGGGCGTTGCGCCGCTCACTGTAGGAAGAGTCTCGCGACAACGGGCGCGAGTCGGACGACAGACACGCTCGTTTGCAACCCTCTACACTGCGCCTCGATAAACCTGATGGTTCAAGGATCGCAATGACTCCCCGCTCAGCCCTCGGCGCCCTGCATATCGGCGCATTGATGTTTGGCCTCACCGGCGTGTTCGGCAAGCTGGCAGCCGCCTCGCCCGCCATCATCGTGTTTGGCCGCGCCGCCTTCGCTGTACTGGCCCTCGCGGTGTTCGCGCGCTTTGCCAGCAACACCACCTGGAAAACCCTTGAACTGCGTGACTGGCGCCGGCTGCTCATCAGCGGCGTGCTGCTCGCTGCGCACTGGGTGACCTTCTTCATTGCGGTCAAAGTGGCCGGCGTGGCCGTGGCGACCCTGGGGTTCACAGCGTTCCCGGCCTTTACGGTGATCCTTGAAGGGTTGATCTTCCGCGAGCGTATCCGCGCCAATGAAGTGGTGCTGGTGGCGCTGGTCAGTGTCGGCCTGGTGCTGGTGACACCCGATTTCAATTTGGCGAGCGAAGCCACGGGCGGCTTGCTGTGGGGCATCGCCTCAGGGCTGCTGTTTTCGTTGTTGTCCCTGAACAACCGCGCCAGCTCCGGGCGCATCCCGGCCGTGCAGGCGGCGCTGTGCCAGAACGTCGTGGTTGCGGCATGCCTGCTGCCGGTGGCGGCGCCTGGTTTGGCCGATGTGCGTGCCATTGACTGGCTGTGGATTGGCCTGCTCGGCGTGTTCTGCACTGGACTGGCCCACAGCCTGTTCGTGGCCAGCCTGGCGGTGATCAAGGCGCGCACCGCCTCAGTGGTATTTGCCATGGAGCCGGTCTACGGCATCACCGTGGCCTGGCTGTTGTTTGCCGAAACCCCGACCTTGCGTATGTTGCTGGGCGGCGTCTTGATCATCATCGCCATCGTGCTGTCCGGCCTGATGGGCAGCGCCAGCCAGGCCAAACAGCCTGCGGCGGCGGCTTGATCTATACTTTGCGCATCCGCAACAGTCTGTCGTCGTTCAACGGATAAGGCCTCTCGACGACAGCCCTGCCCTTTGATGTTGCTGCAAGCGAGTGGTCACTCCCATAACGCTATGCAGGGGTTTCATCATGGAAATGCTCATCAGCTTGCTGGTTCAAATCATCAGCGGTGCCGTCGGCGGAAACGTCGCCGGCATGACCAAGCAGAGCCTGGGGACTGGGCTCAATACGCTTCTCGGCGGTATTGGTGGCCTGGTCCTGGGCCAGGTTGTCTCGCAGCTCACTGGAACGTCCGGCGGTGAAGCGCTGGATGTGGCGGCAGTCGGCAGCAATATCGTGGGCGGCGGCGCTGGCGGCCTGGTGCTGACTTGGGTGGTCGGGTTCATCAAACAAAAGCTGGCGGCCAAATAGCCTTAACGGTCACCGCTGCTCTGCGGCGGTGACCGTCATTGCGTACGATCGTTGTGGCCCAGGTCGCGTGCTGGGTCGATCTGGTCGCGCACACGTTGCTTGAGCACCTTGGCTTCCGGAAAACCGCCATCGGCCTTGCGCTCCCAGATCTGCACGCCATCGCAGGTGATGCGAAACGCCCCGCCGGTAGCCGGTTCCAATGCCACGCGCCCCAGGTCGTCGCAGAACGTACTCAACAACTCCTGGGCCAGCCACGCGGCACGCAGCAACCATTGGCACTGGGTGCAATAGGTAATGACGATCTCGGGTTTGTTCGTGGACATAATTTGAGAGGTTCCTGGCGTAACGGGCTCGGAGGATCGGGTGGCTATAATACCGGCCTTTACCGCCCAGCCTCGAGATTGATGATGCGCCGCCTGCTGTCCTGCCTGTTCCTGTGCCTTGTCCCCCTGCTTGCCGACGCCGTCGAGCCTCCACGGCCCAAAGTCGGCCTGGTACTCTCCGGCGGTGCCGCCCGGGGTTTGGCCCATATCGGCGTGCTCAAGGCGCTGGAAGAACAAGGCATCCACATCGACGCCATCGCCGGCACCAGCATGGGCGCGGTGATCGGCGGGCTGTATGCCTCGGGCTACAGGATCGATGAACTGGAAAAGCTGGCGCTGAATATCGACTGGCAACAGGCCCTGTCCGATGCGCCGCCCCGGGAGGACGTGCCGTTTCGACGCAAGCAGGATGACCGGGACTTCCTGGTCAAACAGAAACTCAGCTTCCGCGACGACGGCAGCCTGGGCCTGCCACTGGGCGTGATCCAGGGCCAGAACCTCGCGCTGTTGCTGGAAAGCATGTTCGCCCACAACAGCAACACGCGTAATTTCGACAAGTTGCCCATCCCGTTTCGGGCCGTGGCCACCGACATCACCACCGGTGAGAAAGTGGTGTTCAGCAAGGGGCACCTGCCTCAGGTGATTCGTGCCAGCATGTCGATCCCGGCCGTCTTCGCGCCGGTGGAGATCGATGGCCGCCTGCTGGTGGACGGCGGCATGACCGACAACATCCCGTTGGATGTGGCGCGGGAGATGGGCGTGGATATTGCCATTGTGGTCGACATTGGCACCCCGCTGCGCTCGCGCAAGCAACTGGCCACGGTGGTCGATGTGCTCAACCAGTCCATCACCCTGATGACCCGACGCAATTCCGAGGAACAACTCAAGGCCCTGCACCCCAAGGACGTGCTGATCCAACCGCCCCTGGCCGCCTACGGCGTGACGGATTTCGGCCGCGCCAAAGACATGATCGACGCCGGCTACCGCGCCACCCGCGCCCTCGACGTGCGCCTGGCCCATTTACGCCCCACCGAGCCTGTAGACCCTCAACTGGTGGCCGCGCGCACTGCAGGTGAACGCACCCCGGTGATCACCGCGATCAAGGTGGAGAACGATTCGAAAGTCAGCGAAGACGTGATCCGCTACTACATCCGCCAACCCTTGGGTGAACCGCTGAACCTGGGGCGCCTGCAAACCGACATGGGCACGTTGTACGGCCTGGACTACTTCGAGCAGGTGCAATACCGCGTGGTGAAGAAGGGCCAGGACAACACCCTGGTGATCAGCGCACGCGGCAAACGCGCCGGCACCGATTACCTGCGCCTGGGCCTGAACCTGTCGGATGACATGCGCGGCGACAGCGCCTTCAACCTCGGTGCCAGCTACCGCATCAACGGTATCAACCGCCTTGGCGCGGAATGGCTGACGCGGGTGCAGATCGGTGATCGCCAAGAACTGTACAGCGAGTTCTACCAGCCGATGGACACCGGCTCACGCTACTTCGTCGCGCCCTATATCAGTGCCCAGGCGCAGAACGTTGAACTGATTCTGGACAACGACCCCATCTCCGAATACCGCCTGGAACGCTACGGCTTCGGCCTGAACGTGGGGCGCCAGATCGGCAACAGCGGCGAGATCCGCTTCGGCGTCGGCGAGGCCTGGGGCAAGGCCGACGTGCGTATTGGCGACCGCGACTCGCCAAGCGTGAGCTTCAGTGAGGGCTTCTATGAGCTGAAGTACTCGTTCGACTCCCTGGACAACGTGTACTTCCCCCATGCCGGCGAAGACATTGGCCTGGCCTACCGGGAGTTCGAACCGGGGCTGGGTTCGGACCAACGCTACCGCCAGTGGGAGTTCAAGCTGGACAAGGCCATGAGCAATGGCCCGGACACCCTGGTGCTGGGCGGGCGCTACGGGCGCACGCTGGATAAATCCGACGTGGTGATTTCCAGCTTCCTGCTCGGCGGGGCGCGGCAGTTGTCAGGCTTTCGCGAGGATGCGATCTCGGGCCAGAACATCAGCCTGATGCGCGCGGTGTACTACCGTCGCCTCACGCCGCGTTCTTATTTACCGCTGGACTTCCCGCTGTACCTCGGGGCATCGCTGGAACGGGGCCGGGCGTGGAACAACGACAATGAGTTCGACAGCGGGTATATCAACGCCGCGAGTATTTTCCTGGGGTTCGATACGCCGCTGGGGCCGCTGAACTTCAGCTATGGCTTCAACGATGACAACCAGCAGGCGGTGTACCTGAACCTGGGCCAGACGTTCTAGAAAAGCCGAACACCAAACCAAATGTGGGAGCGGGCTTGCTCGCGAATGCGGTGTATCAGTTACCTTTTCAGTCGCTGACACACCGCATTCGCGATCAAGCCCGCTCCCACACATTTTGATCTTCACTGAATCAGGGGTCAGGACTTTTCCAGGTTCGCCAGGATATGCGCATGCACGCGCATGCACACGCTCAAATCGGCTTCGTCCACCCCTACGAACAGCTCATGGCGCAGGGCCGTGGCGATGGTTTCGATCTGCTCAATCAACGGACGGGCTGTGTCACACAGCAGGATGCGCTTGGCACGGCGGTCTTCCAACACCGCCTGGCGTTGCACCAGGCCCTGGCCTTCGAGGCTGTCGAGCAGCCGCGCCAAGGTCGGCCCTTCTACACCGACACTCTGTGCCAGTTCCCGCTGGGTGGGGGCATCTTCGAAACGGGCCAGGTGCAACAGCACCAGCCAACGTGCCTGGGACAAACCCAGCCCCGCCAAACGGCGGTCCAGTTCGGCACGCCAACCTCGGGACATTTGCGCCAACTGCATGCCAAAGCGGTGTTGATCGGTTAACGGCATAAAAAACTCATGGTTTAGACTGAAAATAAAGTGTGGCTAATTATTAGTCAGCTAAGCATGAGCCATGCCAGTAGGCAAGAGTTGCTATGTACTGATTCGTTACATTGTCGTAATTGGCGCACTAAATTTCGAATTCAGACTGTAAAGCCGCCCGTACACAGTACAAAACGCCCTCAGGAACACGACCCGTAAACAGTGGCGCAACCTCCGCGACAGGTGGCAATTCGCCTTCTCCGTCAAGGAAAGCGTCCTGGATTTCACCGAGCAAATCCTCTGGCAAATCAAGGGCCTGCTCCAGGGAGAGCTGCTGCTTGCCGATGGATTCGGCCAACAGGGTGTAGACGTTTTTTTCCGAGCATTGCAACTGGCCGGCGATCTGGATCGGGGTCATGCCGGCGCGTGCCAGGCTGATCAGCTCGTGGCGGATATCGGCGACTTCCTTCGGTGCTTCGGCCTGCCCGCCGAGCACTTCCAGGAACGCCTGGCCGTAGCGCTCCAGCTTGCGTGCACCCACGCCGCTGACCCGGGCCATCTCGGCCATGGTGGTGGGCTGTTCGCGCAGCATTTCGAGCAAGGTGGAGTCCGGGAAAATAACGTAGGGCGGCACGCTGTGTTCCTGCGCCAGTTTGCGCCGCAGGGTACGCAAGGCTTCCCACTGTTCGCGCTCTTCGCCTCGTACCAACTGGCTAGCCTGGCTGGTGCTGCTCTTGACGGTGGTTTGCGGCTTGAGGTCGCGGCGCAGTTCAAGACTCACTTCACCCTTGAGCAACGGCCGGCAATTGTCGTTCAAGCGCAGCCCGCCATAACCTTCGATGTCAATGTCGACCAGATTGCGTGCAACCATCTGCCGGAACAACGAACGCCACTCGCCTTCCGCACGGGCTTTGCCAATGCCATAGACCGAAAGTTTTTCGTGGCCAAAACTGCGAATTTTTTCGTTGTCCTTGCCCAGCAACACATCCACCAGATGGCCCACCCCATAGCGTTGGCCGGTGCGGTGAATGGTCGACAACGCCTGGCGCGCCGGTTCGGTGGCGTCCCAGGTCTGCACGCCATCGATGCAGTTGTCGCAATGCCCACAGGGCTCGGGCATGTCTTCGTCGAAATACGCCAGCAAGGTCTGGCGACGGCAGCGGGTCTCTTCACACAACGACAGCATGGCATCGAGCTTGTGCTGCTCCAGGCGCTTGTGGCGCTCGTCGCCTTCGGAGTTCTGCAGCATCTGCTTGAGCATCACCACGTCCTGCAGGCCGTAGACCATCCAGGCATCGGCCGGCAGGCCGTCACGGCCGGCGCGACCGGTTTCCTGGTAGTAGGCCTCAAGGGACTTGGGCAGGTCCATGTGGGCCACAAAACGCACGTTGGACTTGTCGATCCCCATGCCAAACGCAATGGTGGCAACCATGATCAGGCCTTCCTCGTTGAGGAAACGCTTCTGATGGTAGGCCCGCAGGTCATTCGGCAACCCCGCGTGATACGGCAACGCCGGGTAGCCCTGCTCGCAGAGGAAGGCTGCCACTTCATCGACCTTTTTGCGTGACAGGCAGTAGACGATACCTGCATCGCTGCGCCGTTCGGACAGGAACGCCAGCAACTGCTTGCGTGGCTGCTCCTTGGGCACGATGCGGTAGAAGATGTTCGGCCGGTCGAAGCTCGACAGGAAGCGCTCGGCATTCTGCAAATGCAGGCGCTCGACGATTTCTTCGCGGGTACGCTTGTCGGCGGTGGCGGTCAGGGCGATGCGTGGCACATCGGGAAACAGCTCCGCCAACTGCCCCAGTTGCAGGTATTCGCGACGGAAGTCATGACCCCATTGCGAGACACAGTGAGCCTCGTCGATGGCGAACAGGGCGATTTCCAGGCTCTGCAGGAACGCCAGCATGCGCGGCTGCACCAGGCGTTCGGGAGCCAGGTACAACATCTTCACTTCACCGCGCTTGATCCGCGCGGCCAGGTCGCGCTGTTGTTCGGGGCTGAGGGTGGAGTTCAGCGAGGCCGCAGCGACGCCGAGTTCTTCAAGGGTGGCCACCTGGTCGTCCATCAACGCGATCAGCGGCGACACCACCACGGCCAGGCCGTTGCGCAGCAGGGCCGGCACCTGGAAACACAAGGACTTGCCGCCACCGGTAGGCATCAGTACCAGGGCATCGCCGCCACTGGCCACGCGCTCAATGATCGCACCCTGGCGGCCACGAAAACTGTCGTAGCCGAAGATGTCCTTGAGGACGCGTTGAGCCTGCTCGAGCATGTAAAACTCCAAAATGGTGCCGAAATCCCACTGTACAGGCTGGCTGAGAAAACGCGTCTGCACGGCAAATAATCCGTAAGCGAAGTTTTCTCGGATTGGCCTTGGCCTGCCGGGACATCACAAAACGTGGCAGTATACCCGAGCGACACCCGGCAAAGGGCGCCGCTGACGAATAGCGACCACTCTCTAAAACCTGGCAAATATGCAGTGCGGCTGGCCTGGGCGCTCAAGAAGGCCTAGAATTCAGCATCGTTTATTCCCAAGGTAGTCCTTCAATGTCCTTCGCTGAGCAACTAACCCGCCTGCAAGCCTTCCTCGACGCCGATGAGCTGCATGACGAGGCGCTGGACTACGTGGCCGCCCATGGCTACCTGACCGCCCTGTCGATCTGCTCCGAAGTCGTGCCCGACCGCGAATGGATCGACGCGCTGTTCGCCGAAGAACCGCACTACACCGACGCTGCCCAGCGTGAAGAAATCGAATCCACCCTGCTGGCCCTCAAGGCCCACATCGGTCGCCAGCTGGCTTCCGACGAGGAGTTCGAGCTGCCATGCGAGCTGGACCTGGGTGACGAGCCCGATGATTCCGACCTGCGCGGCTGGTGCATCGGCTTCATGGAAGGTGTGTTCCTGCGCGAAGCCGCCTGGTTCGAAACCGCCGAGGAAGAAGTCAGCGAAATGCTGCTGCCGATCATGGTGGGTTCGGGCCTGTTCGACGACCAGCCGGAGTTCTCCGACATCGCGGCCGACGCCAATCTGATGGACGACATGATCGTTCAGATCCCGGAAGCCCTGACCGCCCTGTACCTGCTGTGCAACGCCCCTGACGAAAAACCGGCGATCCTCAAGCCCCGTCACCACTGAGTCGCTTGCCCGTGACACCCATGGGCAACCGTCCTCTGCTCCTGCGTTACGCCCTGCTGGCCATCGGCTGGCTGAGCGTGGCGCTGGGAGTGATCGGCATTTTCCTGCCGGTATTGCCGACCACGCCCTTCCTGCTGCTTGCCGCCGCCTGCTTCGCCCGAAGCTCTCCGCGCTTCTACCACTGGCTGGTGGAACACCCACGCCTGGGGCCGTGGATCCGTGATTACCTGGACGGCAACGGCATCCCGCTCAAAGGCAAGGTCTACGCCATCGGCTTGATGTGGTTGAGCATCGGCCTGTCCTGCTACCTGGTGCCACTGCCCTGGGCCCGGGGCTTCATGCTGACCAGTGCGGTGCTGGTGACGATCTACATCCTGCGCCAGAAAACCCTGCCACCCCGCCCACGGTAGACACCGGCTTTTGCAGGAACCAGCCCCCACACAAGCCCTGCACACGACCTTGGTCGACACTGACTAACCCCAAGCATCATGCGAGACTGTGCAACCGGGCCTGGAATGCCTGGGTGTTTTTATGCTCGGAGTTACCATGACGCTGTCCAGCGGGCTGATCGCCGCCGTTGCCCTGGCCTATATGGCCATTATGTTTGCCATCGCCTTCTACGGTGACCGCCGCCGTGCGCCGCTGCCACCGCGTATGCGTGCCTGGGTGTACAGCCTGTCGCTGGCGGTCTACTGCACCAGCTGGACCTTCTTCGGCGCCGTAGGCCAGGCCGCCGAACAGCTGTGGGCGTTTTTACCGATCTACCTCGGCCCCGTGCTGTTGCTGGTGTTGGCGCCCTGGGTGCTGCAGAAGATGATTCTGATCAGCAAGCAGGAAAACATCACCTCCATCGCCGACTTTATCGCCGCGCGCTACGGCAAGTCCCAATCCTTGGCTGTGGTGGTGGCGCTGATCTGCCTGGTCGGCGTGCTCCCTTATATCGCCTTGCAGCTCAAAGGCATCGTGCTGGGCGTGAACCTGCTGATCGGCTCCGGCCCCGACACCACCGGCACCCGCGCCCAGGACACCGCGCTGATCGTGTCGCTGGTGCTGGCGCTGTTCACCATTGTGTTCGGTACACGCAACCTCGACGCCACGGAACACCACCGCGGCATGGTACTGGCCATCGCATTTGAATCCCTGGTCAAGCTGTTCGCGTTTCTCGCCGTCGGCGCGTTTGTGACCTACGGCCTCTACGACGGTTTCGGTGATCTGTTCAGCCAGGCCATGCTCGCGCCTCGGCTGGAGGAGTACTGGAAAGAAACCATCAACTGGCCCTCGATGGTGGTACAGACCGGCGTGGCGATGATGGCGATCATCTGCCTGCCCCGGCAGTTCCATGTGACGGTGGTCGAGAACATCGACCCGCAGGACCTGCGCCTGGCCAAATGGGTGTTCCCGGCGTACCTGATCCTCGCCGCACTCTTTGTGATCCCCATCGCCCTCGGCGGCAAGATGATGCTGCCGGGCTCGGTGTTGCCGGACTCCTACGTGATCAGCCTGCCCATGGCCGAAGCGCACCCGGCACTGGCGGTGCTGGCGTTTATCGGCGGCGCCTCGGCGGCCACCGGCATGGTGATCGTGGCAAGCATCGCCTTGTCCACCATGGTGTCCAACGACATGCTGCTGCCGTGGCTGCTGCGCCGTTCCAGCGCCGAGCGGCCGTTCGAGGTGTTCCGCCACTGGATGCTGTCGGTACGCCGGGTCAGCATCGTGATCATCCTGCTGCTGGCCTATGTGAGTTACCGCTTGCTCGGCTCCAGCGCGAGCCTGGCAACCATCGGCCAGATCGCCTTCGCCGCCGTGACCCAGCTGGCACCGGCCATGCTCGGCGCACTGTACTGGAAACAGGCCAACCGGCGCGGTGTGTTTGCCGGGTTGGCTGCGGGAACATTCCTGTGGTTCTACACATTGGTCCTACCGGTGACGGCGAAAAGCCTGGGATGGTCTCTGAGCCTTTTCCCAGGGCTGACGTGGATGCACTCACACCCGCTGGGCTTGTCCGTCACCTCACTGACCCTCGGCACGGTGTTCTCCCTGGCAGGCAACTTCACACTGTTCGTATGGGTGTCGATGCTGTCGCGCACGCGGGTATCCGAACACTGGCAGGCCGGGCGCTTCATCGGCCAGGAAATCAGCCAGCGTGCCAGTGCCCGCTCGATGCTGTCGGTGCAAATCAGCGACCTGCTCAGTTTGGCTGCACGGTTCGTTGGCGAGGAGCGCGCCCAACAGAGCTTTATCCGGTTCGCCTATCGCCAAGGCAAAGGTTTCAACCCCAACCAGAATGCCGATAACGATTGGATCGCCCACACCGAACGCTTATTGGCAGGTGTGCTCGGTGCGTCCTCGACCCGCGCAGTGGTGAAAGCCGCCATTGAAGGGCGGGAAATGCAGCTCGAAGACGTAGTACGCATTGCCGACGAAGCGTCGGAAGTACTGCAGTTCAATCGGGCGCTGCTACAAGGCGCCATCGAGAACATCACCCAGGGCATCAGCGTGGTCGACCAGTCGCTCAAGCTGGTGGCGTGGAACCGCCGTTACCTGGAGCTGTTCAACTACCCCGAAGGCCTGATCAGCGTGGGCCGGCCGATTGCCGACATCATTCGCTACAACGCTGAGCGTGGCCTGTGCGGGCCGGGCGAAGCCGAAGTGCATGTGGCGCGGCGCCTGCATTGGATGCGCCAGGGCCGTGCGCATACGTCCGAGCGTCTGTTTCCCAATGGCCGGGTGATCGAGCTGATTGGCAACCCGATGCCGGGCGGCGGGTTTGTCATGAGCTTCACCGACATCACCGCGTTCCGTGAAGCCGAGCAGGCACTCACCGAGGCCAACGAAGGCCTTGAGCAACGGGTGACCGAGCGCACGCACGAGCTTTCGCAGCTCAATGTGGCACTCACTGACGCCAAGGGCGTGGCCGAGTCCGCCAGCCAATCCAAGACCCGTTTTCTGGCCGCCGTCAGCCATGACTTAATGCAGCCGTTGAACGCGGCCCGGTTGTTCTCCGCCGCCCTCTCCCACCAGAACGACGGGATGTCCAGCGAGGCCCGGCAACTGGTACAGCACCTGGACAGCTCGCTGCGCTCGGCCGAGGACCTGATCAGCGACCTGCTGGACATTTCACGCCTGGAGAACGGCAAGATCAATCCGCAGCGTCAGCCCTTTGTGCTCAACGAGCTGTTCGACACCCTGGGCGCGGAGTTCAAGGCCTTGGCCCAGGAGCAAGGCTTGCGCTTCCGCCTGCGTGGCAGCCGTTTGCGGGTGGACAGTGACATCAAGTTGTTGCGCCGGATCCTGCAGAATTTTCTCACCAATGCCTTCCGCTATGCCGACGGCCCGGTACTGCTCGGCGTACGTCGACGCAAGGGCGAACTGTGCCTGGAAGTGTGGGACCGTGGCCCTGGCATCCCGCTGGATAAACAGAAGGTGATCTTCGAAGAATTCAAGCGCCTGGACAGCCACCAGACCCGTGCCGAGAAAGGCCTGGGGCTGGGTTTGGCGATTGCCGACGGCCTGTGCCGGGTGCTCGGCCATCGCTTGAGCGTACGTTCGTGGCCGGGCAAAGGCAGCGTGTTCAGCGTGCGCGTACCGTTGGCGCGCAACCAGGCGAATCTGCAGGTCAAGGCGGCGCAGGAAAACGGCCTGCCATTGAGCGGCGCACAGGTGCTGTGCGTGGATAACGAAGAAAGTATCCTGATTGGCATGCGCAGCCTGCTCACCCGCTGGGGCTGCGAGGTCTGGACCGCCACCGACCAGGCGCAATGCGCTGCGCTGTTGGCCGAGGGGATGCGCCCACAACTGGCGCTGGTGGATTACCACCTGGACCAGGGTGAAACCGGCACTGAACTGATGGGGTGGCTGCGCGCGCAACTGGCGGAGCCGATTCCGGGCGTGGTGATCAGTGCTGACGGCCGCCCGGAAATGGTCGCTGAAGTGCACGCCGCAGGTTTGGATTACCTCGCCAAACCCGTCAAACCCGCGGCGTTGCGTGCGTTGTTGAGTCGGCATTTACCCCTATAGACCGGTCCGACTCGGTCAAATGTGGGAGCTGGCTCGCCTGCGATAGCGGTCGTGACAGATCCACCGCTATCGCAGGCAAGCCAGCTCCCACATCGACCGCATTGTTTATTCGGGGAGATGGGCGACGCCGTCGGCGTCGGTCATGGCACGCTCCAGCAGATCGGCAGGAAGGCTTTTGCTCGCGCGGGCACCCAGCAGCCGCAGTTGCTCGGTACGGCTGACCAGGTTTCCTCGCCCATCGGTCAGCTTGTTTCGCGCAGCGCTGTAGGCCTTGTCCAACTGCTGCAAGCGGTTGCCCACTTCATCCAGGTCCTGGATAAACAGGACGAACTTGTCATACAGCCAGCCGGCACGCTCGGCGATTTCCCGGGCGTTCTGGCTCTGGCGCTCCTGCTTCCACAGGCTGTCGATCACCCGCAGCGTGGCGAGCAAGGTGGTAGGGCTGACGATCACGATATGGCGGTCAAACGCTTCCTGGAACAGGTTGGGTTCGGCTTGCAAGGCAGCGGAGAACGCAGCCTCGATAGGGACGAACAGCAACACGAAATCCAGGCTGTGCAGGCCTTCCAGGCGTTTGTAATCCTTGCCGGCCAGGCCTTTGACGTGATTGCGCAGGGACAGGACGTGCTGCTTGAGCGCCGCCTGGCCAATCACCTCATCATCCGCGCCCACATACTGTTGATAGGCGGTGAGGCTGACCTTGGAGTCGACCACCACCTGCTTGTCACCCGGCAACATGATCAGCACGTCCGGTTGGAAACGCTCGCCGTCCGGGCCCTTGAGGCTGACCTGGGTCTGGTACTCGCGGCCCTTCTCCAGGCCGGCGTGTTCCAGCACGCGCTCAAGGATCAGCTCGCCCCAGTTGCCCTGGGTTTTCTGGCCCTTGAGGGCACGGGTGAGGTTGGTGGCTTCGTCCGACAGGCGCAGGTTCAGTTGCTGCAGACGTTCGAGTTCCTTGGCCAGGGAGAAGCGCTCGCGGGCTTCGTTCTGGTAGCTCTCTTCGACGCGCTTTTCAAAGGATTGAATGCGCTCCTTCAGAGGGTCCAACAGCTGCCCGAGGCGTTCCTGGCTGGTTTCGGCGAAGCGCTGCTCGCGCTCATCGAAGATCTTGCCGGCCAGTTCAGCGAACTGCGCGCGCAGCTCGTCCCGTGAACCTTGCAGGTCGGTGAGGCGTTGTTGATGGCTTTCCTGCTGTTCACGCAGCTCCGCGCTCAGGGCCGCGGCCAGCGCGTCGAGGCGGCGCAGTTCGGTGTCCTTGGCGCTGCGGTCGAGGTTCCAGGCATGCGCCGCGTCGCGGGCGTTGTCGCGGTCGATCTGCAACAGCTCGACCTCGCGGCGCACAGCGGCCAGGTCCGCCTGCTTGGCCGCGTTGGCCTGGCTCAGGTCACTGATCTCGTCACGACTGGCATCCAACTGGGCCGCCAGCCCTTCCTGGGCCATTTGCGCCATGGCCAGGCGCTCTTCGAGCAACTCCCAACCGCTCATGCGCGCGCTCAGGCGTTGCTGGAGCTGCCAGCACAGGGCCAACAACGGCACCGCTGCGCCAGCAAGACCCAAGGCAATACTGGTCCAGTCAAAAGCCATAGCCATTTCTGCCATTACCGAAAAAGTGCAAGGTTAACCAAGCGCGGGGCGAGAGGACAGCTCAGTCTTCGACCTGGCCCAGCTCGCGTTGGGCACGGCGATCACCGGCGCGGGCGGCCAGGCGCAGCAGGTCGTGACCGATGCGGCGGTCGCGGGCGTTGCCGCATTCACGGCACATCAACTGGCCCAGGCGGCTTTGGGCAGCTACCACACCTTCACGGGCCGGCTGCTTGAGCAAGCGCCCGGCGAAGTGTTTGACGTTGGTGTTATGGCCCAGGCGCGGGCTGTCGAGCAACCACAAGGCAACTTTCAAGGAGAAACGCTTGGGTGCGGTAACAGTTTGAGGAGTGTCGGTAACAGAAGGTGATACTGAGCGAAACTTCATAAAGCACTGCGGGACAGAACGGAAGGCGCGCCACTCTACTCTTTTTTTCGTACAGGTAAAGCTGAAAAAACCCTGCACGCCCGTTCTAGAGCAAGCGCTCGGGACAATCCACAGAAGCTGTGGATAACTCAGTGGACAACCCCCCTTTAACTCTCGCAAAGGCCCATGGAATGGGGGCCGCAGTCAAACTGACGATTTTTTCACCAATAAAAAAAAGCGAGATTTTTCATTGACTTAAATTTCCTTTGCAGGCAATTGGCGGCCCTTCATCGTACTTGACAGCGTGGTTACACACGCCGCAACTAATGTGCACAAGTACCCACCTGATGGTTATATCGTCGGCGTTTTTTGATCCGACACGGTGGAAAATGTTACCGGCGGGCCAAACCGAGGTGCTTTTCAAATCCGCGCCGGCTCGCCACACTGCTTCACCCACACAACCCTGTGCGACTCGATGAAAGGAATTCTGTTATTCGCCCTGTTGCTGCTGGCGGTCTGCGCGATATCGCTGGGCATCAATGCCGTGCTGCCCTCCCCCGATGGCGCCTTGTTCGCGATTGCCATCCTGCTGTCAGCCGCATTTACCGCCGCGAGCCTGTGCATCGAGTTGGGTGACGGCCGAATCAACGACATGCGCGACGTGATGAAGGTGGTCGAGACCGGCCAATCCTTGCGCCTGACCCTGGCCGCCTACGGGCTGGGCTGCTCGCTGGCAGCGGCGATCACGGTACTGGTCTATCGCGGGTTACTGGGCGCCTGATTAAATTATTTTGACTAGCACACTTTCTTTCCTTGTTTCAATCCGTTACTATCCGCCGCGTTAGTACCAAGCTGAAAGTCAATTCTGGTCGAATAAGTCCCCTGAACAACACGGGATCGACCACCTCGATGGTTTCCAGGTATTCCTTGCGACGACACAGCCTTTGAACAAGCAAAGGGTGTCGCGAAGTCTCAATACTCTGACCGAACCAACCTGCAAATTGATCAGGATCTTCACCCCGGGCCCAGAACCTTTGCCCCTGTTGTGTTGCCTGCCCTCCTAAGTACCTACCTGCCAGCCCAAGCGCGCCTAACTTATCAGCGCTTCAAACTGGCTGCTTTGTTCCAGTCGGGTTCTTCGTTTGATCAATGGTGATCAACGTTACTGGAACGTTTTAACGTTGCACGGTTCTTAATCCGTGTCATTTGTAGGAACACCCATAACATGAACGCTCAAATCCACACTCAGGATGCCATTCGCACCCTCACCAACGCTTTTGCCCCAATGAACTGCCTGATCATGGCCGCTCGCAAAGGCTGCTTCAGCTTCACCCTGGTCAACGAACACGGCATCGCTCGTCACAGCGAACGCCTGTACCCCGATCAATACTCCAGCGCAGAACCGCTGCAGGCCGTGATCGAGCGTACCCGTCAGGCCCTGACTGCCTGACCGACCCGAGTTGCTGAAACACAAAACCCTGCCTGAAAAGCAGGGTTTTTTATTGCCCGGAATTCAAGGTTTGAGCATTTGTACTAAGGCCAAATTGATATAAACGTTATAACTAAATGAAGAAGATGTTTTAAAAACAGTCCTTTACATCACAAATATGACACTACACTTCAACTCAAGCGGCATGATCCGCTTGCGACGAGCCTGAGATCCGATCCCCTGCTGCCAAGCCCCCTCTCAGGCTTCGTCGACCACTTTCACGGATTGAGGCTTGTATGGGTATCGCTGCCAGTGAATTGTGTCGTTATGTGATCAGGCCCACGCTGAAGTACCTGGGCCGGGATGATCAAGCGGCCGAATCCTTGCTGCTGGGCATTGCCGCCAGCCAATCGGAATTGGGTTCCGCCCTGCACGATCGGCGTGGCCATGGCCTGTACAGCATCACCGAACCTCGTCACCGCGCACTCTGGGACGACTACCTGGCCCTGGACCCCGAACGCGCCAGCCTGGTGCGGGGGCTGGCCAGCCAGCATGCATTTCTCAGCGCACCCCAACTTGAGCTCACCGTCAACCTGCGTTACGCCACCGCCATCGCCTGGCTGCTGGTCGAACAACATAGTCCCGCCCTTCCACTGCCTGGTGATGTATTGGCGATGGCGCGTATCTGGAAAGAAATTTTTCATCCACAAGGAAGGCTGCGCGATTTCACTCAAGCCTGGCAAACCTGTGTTTCACCCATGAATCAGGTCACTTGTTGATCAGGCGTTTTGCAAGATTCGGCTAAAAACGTTGATTTTGGTCGGATTGTCCTACAAAACCGCTCTATCTCCTGCATTACAGCCTATAGCGCGAACTTAAATTTATTGTTACTTTCCGCAGCGGTGATCACCACGGAGTTCTAATAATGAAAAAAGTAATGCTCAAGACCACACTTAGCCTCGCCGTTGCCATGGCATCCTCCCACCTGTTCGCAAGCGGTTTCGCACTGAACGAACAGAGCGTCAGCGGGATGGGTACAGGTTTCGCAGGTCGCTCTTCTTCTGCCGATGATGCAAGCACTGTTTACGGTAACCCTGCCGGTATGGCTCGCCTGAATGGCCAGCAGATCACGGGCGGTGTAGCGGCCATCGATGCCTCGACTGACATCAGCGACACCGGCGGCAACTCTCGCGGTTCCAACAAAGGTGACATGGTTCCGTTCACCGCGGTGCCATTTGGCTTCTACACCAACAAACTCAATGATCAGTGGGCCATCGGCTTCGGTGTCTACGCACCGTTCGGCCTGGTGACCGACTATGAAAGCGGCTTCCAGGGCCGTGGCTTCGGCAGCAAGAGCGAAGTGAAGGTCATCACCTTCCAGCCGACTGTCAGCTATGCATTCAACGACCGGGTTTCCATCGGCTTTGGCCCAACCATCAACCGGATTTCCGGCGTGCTGGAGTCGGACAAGACCCTCAACCCGGCCTTCAGCGACACCAATGTCAAAATCAAGGGTGACGATACCGCCCTGGGCTTCAACGTCGGCGTGCTGGTTCAAGCAACCGATACCACACGCGTGGGCTTGACCTACCACTCGAAGGTCAACTACAAGCTGGACGGTCACACCACCGTCAGCGGTCCGGCCGCTACACAGCCGTTCCTGCGCAATAACCGTTACGACGCTTCGCTGAAAATCGAAACGCCTGAATCCTACGATCTGTCGGTCACTCAAGACCTGACCGACGCCTGGAAACTGTACGGTGGTGCCACTTGGACACGCTGGAGCCGCCTGAAGGAAATCACCGTCAATAACGAAGGTGTGACCGCTGCTGCAGGCGGTGGCCTGGCACCAAGCCAGCTGACGGCGATCACCGAGAAACAGGACTGGCACGACACCTGGGCCTACGCCGTGGGTACTTCGTACCAGTTGACCAAACAGGTGGTGCTGCGTACGGGTCTGACTTTCGACCAATCGCCGACCAACAACACTGATCGTTCGCCGCGCATTCCTACCGGTGACCGTACAATCTTCAGCGTGGGCCTGGGCTACAAAGTCATGGATAACATGACCATCGACCTCGCCTACTCCTACCTGAAAGAAGAAGACGTCAAGGTCAATCAGACTGCTGCTGCTCCGTCGACGGCCAGCTACCGCGCCAAATACGAAAACAGTGCCAACGGTTTCGGCCTGGGCATGACCTACACCTTCTGATTCAGACCGGTGTAAAAAAGCCCCGCTCTCCTGCAAAGGAGGCGGGGCTTTTTAGTGGCCGGTGATCAGGGTTTTGAAGACAACGCCTGCTCCACCGCCTGTATCAGGTCCGGACTGTCCGGCTTGGTCAGGCTGGAGAAATTGGCAATCACCTTACCCTGGCGATCCACCACGTACTTATAGAAATTCCACTTCGGCGCACTGGTCTGCTGCGCCAGAATCTTGAACAGGTGCACCGCATTCGGCCCCTTGACCTTCTGCGGCTCCGTCATGGTGAAGGTCACGCCGTAGTTCACGTAACACACCTTGGCCGTCTCTTCGCCGGTCTTGGCTTCCTGCTTGAAGTCATCGGACGGCACGCCAATCACTTCCAGCCCCTGGCCCTTGTAGCGTTGGTACAGGGCTTCGAGGCCTTTGAACTGCGGCGCAAAACCACAGAAGCTAGCGGTATTGACGATCACCAGCGGCTTGCCGGCGAAGCGCTGGCACAGGTCGATGGATTCCTTGGCGCGCAACTTGGGCAGTTGGCCTTCCAGCAACGGCGGGCAATCGGCGGCCATGGCCACGCCGCCAAACGCAGCCATCAGGACGGGTACAGCGAGCCAACGCTTCAGCATGTGGAGTGTCCTTGCAAGAGTTCAGGCAATGAACTTAACAGATCGACATACCCAGTTGCATCAACGCCAGCCCGCCGTGCTGCCAACCCCACCAAGCGAGGAGCAGCAACAGCACGGCCGCCACAGGCAGCAGAAACCGCAACGCTACACTCATGCCGCCTCCAGTTGGGTTTGCAAGCGCGCCACTGGCCGCTCACGCACTGGCCAGTTCAACGCGGCAGCGAGCAGGCTCAGCAGGATCGCCACCTGCCAGATCAAATCGTAGTTGCCGGTTCGATCATAGACCACCCCGCCCAACCAGCCGCCGAGAAACGAACCCAACTGGTGGAACAGGAACACGATCCCACCGAGCATCGAGAGGTTTCGCACACCAAACAACGTCGCAACCGTGCCGTTGGTCAGCGGCACGGTGGACAGCCACAAGAAGCCCATGGCCATACCAAACAGGTAGGCCGTGACTTCGGTCACCGGCGCCCACAGGAACAACACGATCACCACCGCGCGCAGCAGGTACAACGCGGTCAGCAAGCGCGGCTTGGACATGCGCCCGCCCAGCCAACCCGCGGTGTAGGTGCCAAACACGTTGAACAGGCCGATCAACGCCAACACTGTGGTGCCGACGGTCGCCGGCAGGTGCTGGTCCACCAGGTAAGCCGGCAGGTGCACGCCGATAAACACCACCTGGAAACCACACACGAAAAAGCCGAAGGCCAGCAGCCAGAACCCGGAATGGGAGCAGGCCTCTTTCAAGGCTTCGCGCATCGTCTGCTGACCGACCACCACGGGCAGCGGCCGGTCCTTGAGCATGGCCACCAGCGGCAGGATCAGCGCGACCATCATGCCCAGCGCCAACAGCGCCGCCGACCAGCCCAGCCAGCCGATCAAACCGAGGGTGCCCGGCACCATGGCGAACTGGCCGAAAGAACCGGCCGCGCTTGCAATGCCCATGGCCATGCTGCGTTTCTCCGGTGGCACGGCACGCCCCACCACGCCCAGAATGACCGAGAACGATGTGCCGGAAAGGCCGATACCGATCAACAAACCAGCACTCAAAGACAACGACCACGCCGAGTCGGACATGCCCATCAACACCAGGCCTGCGGCGTACAGCACGCCCCCGACAAACACCGCCTTGGTCGCACCGAATCGGTCGGCCAGGGCACCGGTGAACGGCTGCGCCAGGCCCCAGATCAGGTTCTGCAAGGCGATGGCGAAAGCAAAGGTTTCGCGACCCCAGCCAAATTCGCTGCTCATCGGTGCCAGGAACAGGCCGAAGCCGTGCCGCACGCCCAAGGACAACGCCAGGATCAGCGCACTCCCCAAAAGAACCCAGCCACTGGTGCGCCACATCGAGGTCATTTCTTATTCTCCGCCGCGGGTATATACCCGCTTGTGTTCGAACAAACCCGCCTTCAAGCGAGTTCGTCCAGCAAGGCCAACAGGGTTTCGCGTTTTTCCGCGCCCAGTTGATCGATCAATTTCTGCTGCGCCGCTTCCCACGCCGGCAATGCCGCCGCCAGCCGTTCGATGCCGGCGTCCGTCAACAGCACCAGGCGATTGCGCAAGTCATCGCCTTCAACCAGCTGCACCAGGCCCTCACCTTCCAGCACCCGCAGGTTTCGACCCAGGGTGCTGCGGTCCAGGCCCATGGCTTCGGCCAGGCTGGAAATACTCGGCTGGTCGAGACGTTGCAAGTTACACAGCAAAGAATACTGGGCAACGTTGATCCCGAAGCCGTCGAGAGCGCCGTCGTAATACCTGCTGACGCCACGGGCGGCGCGACGCAGGTTTGTGCATAAACATTGGGAGGCAAGCATGGAGCGTGTATATACCCGGGATTAAGGAAATGCAAGAAAGTGTTACAGGGCCAAGCCGACCAGCACCGCCACTTCCAGTAGCTCCAGCAGCGCGCCGGCTGTGTCGCCGGTAGTGCCACCGAGGCGATTGACCATCAATTGGCGCAGCCCCACGAAGCAGAGGGCAGCGAGCAGCACGGCAATCCCGCCGCTGAAACCACCGATCAGGATGCACGCCAGGCCGCTGAGAATCAGCACCTGCTGACCGACCAGCCTGGGTAAATGATCCGACAGCGCCTGACCCAATCCGCCGGCCCGCACGTAGCGCGTGGTGAGGAACAACGCCAACAGCGATGCACGCCCGATCAGCGGAGCCAGGATCAACGCCGCGCCGTTATGCTGCTCGATCAACGCCACCAACGCAGTGAACTTGAGCAGCAACACCAACCCCAGGGTGACCACGGCAATCGGGCCACTGCGCGGGTCTTTCATGATGGTGAGCGTGCGCTCGCGGTCACCAAAGCCGCCGAGCCAGGCGTCGGCGCTATCGGCCAGACCGTCCAGGTGCAGGCCGCCGCTGAGCAGGACCCAGGCGGTCAGCAACAACGCGGCGTGCAACAACAGTGGCGCGCCCATCAGCGCCGCATTCAGCCCCCACAGCAGCACGCCGAACAGCAAGCCGACCACCGGATAAAACAGCAGCGAACGCCCCATTTCCTGAGGCTGCGGCATGCCCGGCAGACGAATCGGCAGGCTGCTGAGAAATTGCAAGGCGATCCAGAACGGCAGCATGTCTACTCCACTTCCTTGAGCTGGCCGCCTGCCGCGACCTGCAGGCGGAACAATCCGCCATGGCCGACTTCGACATTCAGCAACTGTTCACGAGGCAAACCCCGCGCTTGCGCCAGGAGTAAACGCATCACCCCGCCGTGGCTGATCAACAACACCCGCTGCCCGGCATAGGCCTGATGCAAGCGTGCGACGGCGCCCAGGACCCGGCGGGAAAAGTCACTCACCGGTTCCCCATCAGGCGGCGTGAAGCCATAAGGATCCGCCCAGAACAGCCCAAGCCCTTCAGCATCGGTGTCCATCAGCGCCGCAGCACTCTGCCCTTCCCAGGCGCCGAAGTGCAGCTCTTGCAGGTCCTTCTCCAGGCTCACCGGCAGGTTCAGGCGTTCGCCCAATTCCTCGGCGAAACGCGCACAGCGTTGCAGCGGCGAACTGACCAAACGGTCCCACGGCCCTTGCTGCAACACGGCGGCACGCATCTGCGTCCAACCGGTCGCCGTCAACGCATCGTCCAGGCTGCCGCGCAGGCCGCCGCCCAGTTCGGTTTCGCCGTGACGCAGCAGGTCCAGGTGCAAGATCATGCCGGGCGGTCTGCCACGGCGGCTTCGGCGAAGGTCGCCATCTGCCCGTGCAACGCACACGCCAGGCGCAACAACGGCACCGCCAGCGCCGCGCCGCTGCCCTCGCCCAGACGCAGGCCCAATTCCAGCAACGGCTGCGCCTCAAGGCTTTGCAGCACATGACGATGGCCCGGTTCGGCACCCCGATGGCCAAACACCAGCCACTCGCGACATGCGGGGTTCAGGCGAGTCGCGACCAGCGCCGCCACGCTGCAGATAAACCCGTCCACCAGCACCACGATGCCTTCCTGGGCACAGGCCAGGTAAGCGCCAACCAACGCGGCGATTTCAAAACCACCCAGGTTGAAGAGGGTCTGCAACGCATCGCCGCGCTGCCCCGCATGCAGGGCCAATGCACGCTCGATCACCGCCACCTTGTGGCTCACGCCTTGGGCGTTCAAGCCGGTGCCCGGGCCTGTCAGGTCGCTGACCTGGCACGCCAGCAACGCACACGCCAGCGCGCTTGCCGCCGTGGTGTTGCCGATCCCCATCTCACCGCCGATAAACAGCTGGGCACCGCTTTCCAGCGCACGGTGTGCGCTGTCGCGGCCGGCTTGCAGGGCGAGCCGTCCCTGAGCCTCGGACATTGCCGGGCCGTTGACGAAATTGGCAGTGCCCGCACCGATGTTCAGGTGGCGCACGCCCGGCAGGTTCAGCGCAGGCGTTACCGTGCCCAGGTCGACCACTTCCAACTGCGCATCCAGTTGCCGCGCCAATACGCTGATGGCCGCACCGCCGCTGACAAAGTTGTGCAGCATCTGCCCGGTGACTTCCTGCGGGAAAGCCGACACACCCTCCGCCACCACCCCATGGTCACCGGCAAAGATCGCGATCCACAGTGAATCCACCGACGGCTTGACCCTGCCCTGCAAGCCGGCCAATTGCACCGCCAAGGCTTCCAGCTGGCCGAGGGAACCGGGCGGTTTGGTCAATTGCTGCTGGCGCGCCAGCGCTTGGGCGTGCGCCGAGGCGTCGAGGGTTTTGCAGGGGTTGAGCCACCAGGAGTCAGTCATAACGCAGTACCTTTCAAAGTCAGGGGCAGGCCGGCGACCGTCAGGACAACGCGCTGACACCGCTCGGCCAAGGCTTGATGCAGCCAACCGGCTTCATCCACATAGCGGCGAGTCAATTCGCCCAGCGGCACGACACCCAGACCGGTCTCGTTGCTGACAAAAATGATTTCCCCCGGCAGCGCAGCCAGGGTGTCCAGCAGGTGATCGCGTTCGACCGCCAGGCGCCCGGCGTCTTCGAGCATCAGCAGGTTGGTCAGCCACAGGGTCAGGCAATCCACCAGCAGGCACTGCCCAGCGGCCGCGTGTTCGCGCAGTGCGCGCGCCAGTTCAAGCGGTTCTTCGATCAGCCCCCAGTGGTCGGGGCGGCGCTGGCGATGCAGGGCGACACGTTCATTCATTTCGCCGTCCAGGGGTTGGCTGGTGGCGATATAGGTGACCGGCAGGCCACTGTCGCTGGCGAGTTTTTCGGCCAGACGGCTTTTGCCGGAGCGGGCGCCACCCAAAATCAGTTGGTGCATGGAGTTAGCCCTTGTTTCGCCGATTGGATTTTCGAAACTGCCCCATTCCTATGTGGGAGCGGGCTTGCTCGCGAACGCGCTGGTCCAGTCAAAGCATCTGTAACTGAGAGACCGCATTCGCGAGCAAGTCGAATCGTCGCACCGCCGCTCCCACATTTGGGTCGTGTGCGCACCGTCAAATCCCACATAGCGTGCGCAGCAACTCGGTATCCAGATGGTTTTCCACCAGGTCCGCCAGGCGCTCGATATCACGTTCGCGCAGCGCGTGGTAATCCACCTCCTGCACATCCACCAGCCCGGCCCAGCGCAGCAAGGCGCTGCACGCCGCGGGCGTTTCAAACAGCCCGTGCAGGTAAGTGCCGAGGATTTGCCCGTCCGCGCTCCTGGCGCCGTCGCTGCGGCCATCGTCCAGTTGCACGGCGGCGTGCAACAGGGCATCGCCCGTCGTGACGCCGGCGTGAATCTCATAGCCGCTGACTTCGGCGTCTTCGAGCAGCAAACGGCCACGAACGTTGCGCAGCTGTTTTTCTGCTTCGAGGGTCGTGCTGAACGCCAGCAGCCCCAGCCCTTCGCTGGAACCGGCAGGCCCTTCCAGGCCCAGCGGGTCGTGCACCTGCTCACCGAGCATCTGCAAGCCGCCGCAGATGCCGAGCACCTTGCCGCCGTAGCGCAGATGCCGCGCCACGGCGTTGTCCCAGCCATTGGCACGCAGATACGCCAAGTCGGCGCGCACGCTTTTGGAGCCCGGCAAAATAATCAGGTCGGCAGCCGGAATCGGCTGGCCCGGGCCGACGAACTGCAAGTCCACTTGGGGATGCAGGCGCAGCGGGTCGAAATCCGTGTGGTTGCTGATACGCGGCAACACCGGCACCACCACCTTGAGCACCTGCGCAGCCTTGTCGATCTGGCGCCGGTCGATACCGTCTTCGGCTTCCAGGTGCAGGTCCATCACATAGGGCAACACGCCCACCACCGGTTTGCCGGTGCGGGCTTCGAGCCAATCCAGGCCCGGCTGCAACAAGGCGATATCGCCACGAAAACGGTTGATGATGAAGCCCTTGACCCGCGCTTGCTCGGTGGGCGACAACAACTCCAACGTGCCGACCAAATGGGCAAACACGCCGCCGCGATTGATGTCGGCGATGAGCAGCACCGGGCAGTCCACTGCTTCGGCGAAGCCCATGTTGGCGATGTCATTGGCACGCAGGTTGATCTCTGCCGGGGAGCCGGCGCCTTCCACCATCACCACCGGGTAGGCTTGGCTCAACCGCGCGTGCGAGGCCAGCACCGCCTGCATCGCGATGGCTTTGTAGTCGTGATAGGCGACCGCGTTCATGCTGGTGACCGCGCGGCCATGGATGATGACCTGGGAGCCGGTGTCGCTGTTGGGCTTGAGCAACACCGGGTTCATGTCGGTGTGGGGTGCCAGGTTGGCGGCCTGGGCCTGCACGGCCTGGGCGCGGCCGATTTCACCGCCCTCGGCGGTCACGGCACTGTTGAGCGCCATGTTCTGCGGTTTGAACGGCGCGACCGCCACCCCTTGGCGGACCAGCCAGCGGCACAGGGCGGTCACCAGGGTGCTTTTACCGGCGTCGGACGTGGTGCCTTGCACCATCAATGTACTCATGAAGCTTCCTTGTAGGCGGCCAGGGCCTCATCGAGGCGCAACCAGTCGGCCTCGGTGTCGGGCAAGCCGAAGCGCAGGCTGCTGTCATGGACAAACAGCCGCAGCAGGATCCCGCGCTGAGCCATGAATTCGTGCATGCGTTCAGCGTGGGGCGTGATCAGCCATTGAAACAACGCACAGCCGCCCTGGGGCTGGAAGCCGTGGCGTTCCAGCAAGGCAAACAGACGCTGGCCCGCCTCGATGCAACGTGTGCGTTGGCGCGCCTGACCGGCAGTGTCGCGCAGGCACACCTGACCCATCACGCGCGTCGGCCCGCTGACTGCCCAGGGGCCGACCTGTTCAGCCAGCAACTTGAGCAGCTTGCGTTCAGCCAGCACAAACCCCAACCGCACCCCGGCCAGGCCGAAGAACTTGCCAAACGAGCGCAACACGATCAGGCCAACCTGGTGGGCCTGGCCCGCCAGGCTCAATTGAGGGGTGACGTCCATGAAGGCTTCGTCCACCACCAGCCAACCGCCGCGCTGGGCCAGGCGTGAGTGCCAGTCGAGCAGGCGTCGTGGGGTCAGGCTCAGGCCGGTGGGATTGTTGGGGTTGACCACCACCAGTACATCGAGGCCATCAAGAAAGAAGTCGACTTCCTGCTCCTGCACCTCGCGCACCACATAGCCGGCGCGACGCCAGGCTTCGGCGTGTTCGGCATAGCACGGCGACAACACGCCGACTTTGCCGGCACGACGCAGGCGTGGCAGCAACTGGATGGCCGCCTGGGAACCGGGCACCGGCAACAGGTGCGCAGCGCCGTAGTATTCGCTGGCGGCCTGCTCCAGGCCGTCATCGGTTTCGGGCAAGCGGGCCCAGGCGCGCAACGGGATCTCCGGGATCGGCCACGGCCAGGGCGCGAGGCCACTCGACAGGTCGAGCCAATCGGCCTCGGCAATCCCGTACTGAATCGCTGCCTTGCGCAGCCGGCCACCGTGTTCAAGCATAGAATTGCGCCCCCGCGCACAGGATCAGCAGCCACAACCATACGCCGCGCTGCACCAGTTGCCAGCCCCGGTCGATGGAATCGGCATCCGCCGCCGGGCCTTCGCCCAATTGCGGGCGATGGTGCACTTCACCGTGATAGATCGCGGCACCGCCCAACTCCACACCCAAGGCGCCGGCACCCGCCGCCATGACCGGGCCGGCGTTGGGGCTGTCCCAGGTCGGGCCCTGGGTGCGCCAGCATTTGAGCGCCAGGCGGGTCTTGCCGAGCACGGCGTAAGTCAACGCCACCAGGCGTGCGGGAATGTAGTTGAGCACGTCGTCGATCTTGGCCGCAGCCCAACCGAAACGCTCGAAGCGTTCGTTGCGATAGCCCCACATGGCGTCGAGGGTGTTGCTCAAGCGGTAGAGCACCACGCCCGGCACGCCGGCGACTACAAACCAGAACAGCGCGGCAAACACCGCGTCGCTGCCGTTCTCCAGCACCGATTCGGTGGCGGCGCGGGCGACTTCGGTGCTGTCCAATTCGCTGGTCTGGCGGCTCACCAGGTAGCTGACGCGTTTGCGCGCTTCGTCCAGGTCATCGCTGCGCAAGGCCTGCGCCACCGGAATCACATGCTCGCCGAGGCTGCGCATGCCGAGGGCGCAGTACAACGCGAGAATTTCCAGTACCCAACCGATATACGGCGCCCACGACAGCGCCGTGGCCAGCAGGGTCAGCGGCACCACCGCGATAAACCACGCGGTCACGCCATGGCTGCGCCAACCGCGCCCACCGGTGTTGAAACGTTGCTCGATGCGCCCGGCGAAATTGCCGAACGCCACCAGCGGATGCCAGCGCCTGGGCTCGCCCAATAGCGCATCCAGCGCCACCGCAGCGACACACAGCAAGGCCACACTCATTGACTCACTCCCCACGCATTCTCATACAACATGTCACTCAGCGGCCGAGGCTCGGTCCAGCCTTCGAGCTGCAACATCGGTGCCGGATAGAACTCGGCCACCGGCCCCAGGCACAGCACCGCCAGGGGTTTTGCGCCAGGCGGCAAGCCCAGCAGATCGGCCAGGGCCTGGGGCTCGAACAGCGAGACCCAGCCCATGCCCAAGCCTTCGGCGCGGGCCGCCAGCCACAGGTTCTGGATGGCACAGGACAGCGAAGCCATGTCCATTTCCGGCAAGGTGCGACGGCCGAAGATATGGCGCTCGCGGTCATCCATCAACGCCGCGACCAATACTTCGGCGCAGTCGTGAATGCCTTCGACCTTGAGCTTCATGAACTCATCGGAGCGTTCGCCCAACGCCTCGGCGGTGCGTACGCGCTCTTCTTCCACCAGTTGTTGAATCTGCCCACGCAGTTGGCGGTCGCTGATACGGATAAAGCGCCAGGGTTGCATCAGGCCGACGCTGGGGGCCTGATGGGCAGCCTGGAGCAAACGGTGCAGCAACTCAGGGGCAACGGTGCCGCCGCTGAAGTGGCGCATGTCGCGGCGTTCGGCGATGGCGCGATAGATGGCCTGGCGGTCGGCTTCGGGGAAGGCGTTGTCAGTCATGGCCTCTTCGCGGGCAAGCCCGCTCCCACATTGGATGGGGTTTCAACTCGGTACATTGTGGGAGCTGGCTTGCCTGCGATGACGGCCTCCCGGTCTGGCGCAAACAAGGCGGCCACTGCCACGGGATTGGATGGAAAATAGAAATGTACGTAGGACGCGGTCATGCGGCCTTGCCGGTAGACCGCCTCGGCACCACGCCCACCGTTGGGGCTAAGGCCACGGGCAATCGGCTGCCACTCGGTGGTCGTGAGGGAGTGGTGATAGGTATGGCCGCGCAGCGTGCCTTCGGGCAGCTCGACATTTTGCAGCGCCAAGGCCGCCAGTTTCTTTTGCATCACGGCATCGCCTTGCAGCAGGCCCACCAGTTCGGCGCGGACGCCATCGACATCAGTCAGCGAATCGAGCAGGTACAGCATGCCGCCGCATTCAGCGAGCAAGGGTTTCCCGGCGGCATGGTGAGCGCGGATGGCTTCGAGCATCGGCGTGTTTTGCGACAGTGCCTGGTGGTGCAACTCCGGATAGCCACCCGGCAGGTAGAGGCTGTCGGCATCAGGCAATTGGCGGTCATGGATCGGCGAGAAGAAGTGCAACTCGGCACCCATCGCGCGTAGCAGGTCGAGACTGGCGCCGTAGGTAAAGGCGAAGGCTTCGTCGCGGGCCACAGCAATACGCACGCCTTCGAGCAACGGCTCGGCCACGATCACTTCGGGCGCGGCAAAGGTGACCGGAGGCGGTAAGGCGACTTCGCAGCTGCTGCCCAGTGCTTGAGCGGCGGCATCCAGGCGCACATCGAGATCATTCAATTCGCTGGCTTGCACCAGCCCCAGGTGTCGGCTGGGCAGTTCGATCCCGGTTTCGCGGGACAATGCGCCATACCAGCGCAAGCCTTCAGTGAGGCTGCCTTCCAGCAACTGCGCGTGACGCAAGGTGCCGACGCGGTTGGCCAGCACGCCGGCAAACGGCAGGTCCGGCTGATAACGCGCCAGGCCCAGGGCCAGGGCACCGAAGGTCTGGGCCATGGCGGTGCCGTCGATCACGCCCAGCACCGGCACACCGAAGTGCCGCGCCAGGTCGGCGCTGGAGGGCGTACCGTCGAACAGGCCCATCACGCCTTCGATAAGGATCAGGTCGGCCTCACCGGCCGCCTCCCACAACAGGCGGCGACTTTCCTGCTCGCCCACCATCCACATGTCCAGCTGGTACACCGGCGCACCGCTGGCACGCTCGTGGATCATGGGGTCGAGGAAGTCCGGACCGCATTTGAACACACGCACCTTGCGCCCCAGGTTGCGGTGCAAACGCGCCAGCGCGGCGGTGACGGTGGTTTTGCCCTGGCCGGACGCCGGTGCGGCGATCAAGACGGCCGGGCAATGACGGGGCTGATTCAAAGTTCGACGCCCTTCTGTGCCTTGATACCGGCCTGGAACGCGTGCTTGAGCATGCCCATTTCGGTGACGGTGTCGCCCATTTCGATCAATTCGGGTTTGGCGCCACGGCCAGTGACCACCACGTGTTGCATCGGAGGTCGGGCTTGCAGGTCGCTGAGCACCTGGTCCAGGTCGAGGTAACCGTGCTTGAGGGCGATATTCAGCTCATCCAGCACCACCAGGCCGATGGCCGGGTCTTGCAGCAGTTCGCGGGACACCGCCCAGGCGGCTTCGGCGGCGGCGATGTCGCGCTGGCGGTCCTGGGTTTCCCAGGTGAAGCCTTCGCCCATGACGTGGAAACGCACTTGCTCGGGGAAGCGGCGGAAGAACAACTCTTCACCGGTGCTGTTACGCCCCTTGATGAACTGCACCACACCGCACTGCATGCCGTGGCCCATGGCCCGGGCCAGCATGCCGAATGCGGAACTGCTCTTGCCTTTGCCGTTGCCGGTCAATACCAGCAGCAAACCGCATTCATTGGGGGAGTTGGCGATGCGCTCGTCGATCACGGCTTTTTTGCGCAGCATGCGCGCCAGGTGGCGTTCGTCGCGGTCGGGGGAATCGGTCATGGCAGCTCTCCGTTGGGGCTGGACAAAAACGGCGGGCAGGAAAAAGAAAATACAGACAGCCAAGCATCGCCCACCGTGATGCTGTTGGATGCTCCGGGCCGGTCTCCGGGCTCATGAGTGGCGCCCTGCCCTTGTGAAAAGAGCGAGCAGGCCGACGTTGCGCCTTCCCATATCGCGCGCGATACAGTGGCAAAAGGCAGCGTCTTGACTCATTTACCGTTGCGGGGGCAGCGCCGGAATCGCGGCAGCACTGTGTACAAGTGCGCTCACTCACCGGCTTCCCTGTTTCACCCTGTCGACGCATACGCCACAGAGCACCTGGAACAAGCCGCGAAGGTTAGTGGGTTGGGGGTGGAGCGTCAATTAAAGCCGGCCTCGCACTTGAACCATCGGACCGCCGTACTCCTCTACCCTTACAGGTATTCAGGAGAACACCATGCATAAAACCAGACTCGCCTTACTGATCATGCTCGCAGGCACCCTCGCCGCCTGCGGTGAAAGCTCAACGTTGCAGGTGTCGGACGGCACCGGCCCTTCGCCCAAGTTGCCCGAACCGAACAAGACACTGATCCCCACCGTCAACATCGCCCCGGCGATCGGCTGGCCTGATGGCGCAAAACCCACGGCGGCCGCTGGCACCCAGGTGGCCGCGTTCGCCGAAGGGCTGGACCACCCGCGCTGGCTGTATGTGCTGCCCAACGGCGATGTGCTGGTGGCCGAAACCAATGCGCCGCCCAAACCGGATGATGCCAAGGGGATTCGCGGCTGGGTCATGGAGAAGGTCATGGGCCGCGCCGGCGCGGGTGTGCCGAGCCCGAACCGCATCACACTGCTGCGCGATGCCGACCACGACGGCGTTGCCGAGACGCGCACAGTGTTCCTGGAGAACCTGAACTCACCGTTCGGCATGACCCTGGTCGGCAACGATCTGTACGTGGCGGACTCGGACCAACTGCTGCGCTTCCCCTATCAACCGGGCGAAACCACGATCAAGGAAGCCGGCACCAAAGTGGTCGACCTGCCAGGCGGCAGCATCAACCACCACTGGACCAAGAACGTAGTAGCGAGCAAAGACGGCAGCAAACTGTATGTGAGCGTCGGCTCCAACAGCAACGTCGGCGAAAACGGCCTGGAAGCGGAAGAAGGTCGGGCGGCGATCTGGGAAGTGGATCGCGCCACGGGCCAGCACCGCATCTTCGCCTCAGGCCTGCGCAACCCGAATGGCATGGCTTGGGAGCCGCAGACGGGCAAGTTGTGGACGGCGGTAAATGAGCGTGACGAGATCGGCAGCGACTTGGTGCCGGACTACATCACGTCGGTCAAGGATGGCGGCTTCTACGGCTGGCCTTTCAGTTATTACGGCCAGCACGTGGATGTGCGCGTTTCGCCGCAGAACCTGGAGCTGGTGGCCAAGGCCATCGCGCCGGACTATGCCGTGGGCCCGCATACGGCATCGTTGGGGCTGACCTTCGCAGAGGGCAACAAACTGCCGGCGCAGTTCAGCAACGGGGCATTTATCGGCCAGCATGGATCGTGGAACCGCAAGCCACACAGTGGCTACAAGGTGATCTTTGTGCCGTTCGAGGGTGGCCAGCCTAAGGGGCAACCGGTGGACGTGCTGACGGGGTTTCTCGATAAAGATGAGAAGGCCATGGGGCGGCCGGTGGGTGTGGTGGTTGATCAGCAGGGGGATTTGCTGGTGGCCGATGATGTGGGGAACAAGGTGTGGCGGGTGTCGCCAGTCAAATAAATACAAAACCCGTAGGAGCCGGCTTGCCGGCTCCTACGGGTGTTATGGGTTGCGAGCCAGGTTTGTTGGCAACACGCGCTTGGCGCTCAGGTAAGCATTCTGCCAATACGCCTTGGACAAGGTATCCAGCTTGACCGTACCGCCGGTTTGCGGCGCGTGTACGAAACGCCCCTCCCCCACGTAGATCCCGGCATGGCTGACCTGTGAACCGCCACCGGTGGCGAAGAACAGCAAGTCGCCGGTCTGCAGGTTCTCTTCGCTGACGTCCTGAGCACGCATCACGATCAGCTCGCGGGTGGTGCGCGGCAACGAGATACCCGCCGCGTCACGGTAGACAAAGCCGATCAAGCCACTGCAGTCGAAACCGGAGTCCGGTGTGTTGCCGCCCCAGCGGTAAGGCGTGCCAACCAGGCCCAGCGCACGGAAGAGCACGTCTTCGGCAGCAGGCGAGAAGCTCTGACTGGAATAGTTGAACACGGGCTTGGGCTTGGCCGCCACGAACGCAGGGGGCGGTGGACGGCTTGCGCAGGCGCTGAGGAGCGCGGCGCAAACGAGAAGAATGAGGCGGGCTGAGGTCGACATGGGCAGAACAATCCTGGTCTGGATGCGGCTTTTCGCTGCCGAACGCTGAAAACCAGAACGCGCAAGCAAAGCTCGCGCGAACGGATTACAACAATATCCAGGGATTCTAGCGCTTACACGTCAAACTTCAAGTATCACTTTAAGTTTACTTGCTAGCGGTAACCGTCGTCGGGGCCATGGCGAGTGCGCGCTTGGCTTCGATGAAGGTTTTGCTCCAGTAGCTGTCACCCAGGTTGTCGACTCGAACACCGCCACTGCGACGGCTGCTGGAGTGGATAAACTGGTTGTCGCCCAGGTAGATACCTGCATGGCTTACGCGACCACGACCCGCCGTACTGAAGAAAAGCAGATCACCCGGCTTGAGGTTGTTGCGCGCGACCAACGGTGCATCCACGTTGATCATTTCGCGGGTGGAGCGTGGCAGGTTCATGCCCGCTTCTTCGCGGAACAGGTAGCCGATGAAGCCGCTGCAGTCGAAACCGGCTTCAGAGGTACCGCCGAAACGGTAACGGGTACCGATCAGGGACATGCCGCGTTCAAGAATGCTGTCGGCCAGAACTGGAAGCTGATAAGGCTTGTTGCCGGCGAAGTCGGCCAGTTCCTTCTCGGTTGCAACTTCTTCCTCATAGACAGTGGAAGACTGCGATGCAACGAATTTTGCCTGGGACTGCTGTTGGGTTTTCTGCTGCTCTGCCACTTGCTGAGGGTGGGAGGCGCAACCAAACAACAGGGTAACGAGTGCGAGGGGCACGAGGGGTGCGAAGCGATTTAGCATGGGCACGACCGTGGCTGATATGTAAAGAAGTCGAGACTATGCCCGCTATCAGATCGATTTGCAAATTCAATCGTGATCTATGTGACTTCTTGTTTGGACTATGACATCTAAGCCCTTAACACCCTATACGTGCCTTTTGCGTGGCCAAACCGGCCCAAACGCAGGTTTTCTGGCGCCTGTAATTTGCCAGAAGCCCCGAAACACAAGGGTTGGCTACCAGCCGAGGGTTTCCTTGAGGAAGGGAATGGTGAGCTTGCGCTGGGCCTGCAAGGAGGCCTGGTCGAGTTGTTCGAGCAAGTCGAACAACGCACTCATGCTTCGAGTGCCGCGCGTGAGGATAAAGTGCCCCACTTCGTCAGTGAGGTGCAGGCCGCGACGGGAAGCGCGCAGCTGCAAGGCGCGCAGTTTGTCTTCGTCGGACAACGGGCGCATCTGGAAGATCAACGCCAGGGTCATGCGCGACTTGAGGTCGGCCAGCTTGATCGGCAATTCGCGTGGCGAGGTGGATGCCGCGATCAACAGGCGCCGCCCACTGTCACGCAGGCGGTTGAACAGGTGAAACAACGCCTCTTCCCACTCGGCCTTGCCGGCGATCGCTTGCAGATCGTCCAGGCACACCAGCTCGTATTGTTCGAGATGGTCGAAGATACCAATCCCACGATCCATCAACTCCGCCAGGGGCAGGTAAACCGCCGGCTCGCCCATCTGCTCGAAACGCAGGCACGCGGCCTGCAGCAGGTGGGTACGCCCCACGCCGTGTTTGCCCCACAGATAGATCAGGCTTTCAGTCCACCCGGCGTCGGCTTCGCAAAGCCGCTCGACATAGCCGAGTGCAGCGGCATTGGCGCCTGGGTAGTAGTTGATGAAGGTGGCGTCGTCACGCAGACGCACACCCAAGGGCAGCTGAATCGGTTTCATGCTGACTGAACGGCTCCAAACGAACCGTTAGTGGCCTCTGTGTAAAGTTTGCAAAGTTTATACCCGTGACGCCGGGCGCACAATGCAGCAGACCACAAGCAAAATCAAAGGTTTGCGTTAACTTGGGCGATTTGCGCAAATTGTTTGACACCCCGGTGCCATAAACCACAAACCCGGCCTGGGCCGGGTTTGTGACGAAGGGGTTACAGGTCGGGGTCTTCCACCCCCGTGTACACATCCGAATCCTTGTACAGATCATGCACATGGCGCACCAGCACCATGATCACCGCCGCCACCGGCAGCGCCAGCAGGATGCCGGTAAAGCCGAACAGCTCACCGCCCGCCAGGATCGCGAAGATCACGGCCACCGGGTGCAGGCCGATCCGATCCCCCACCAGCAGCGGCGTCAGCACCATCCCCTCCAACGCCTGACCCACCATGAACACCGCAACGATACCCAGCATCGGATACAGGTCGCCACCAAACTGGAACAACCCCGCCACCAGCGCCGCGCCGATACCGATCACAAACCCCATATAAGGCACGATAGCGGCCAGGCCGGCGATCAGGCCGATCAACAGGCCCAATTCCAGGCCGATCGCCATCAGGCCCGCTGCGTAAATGATCCCCAGCGCCAGCATCACCAGTAACTGGCCACGTACAAACGCCCCCAGCACCTCATGACACTCTTCGGCGAGGGAGACGATGCGCTCCTCACGATTGCGCGGCAGCAGGCTGCGGATCTTGGCCATCATGATGTCCCAGTCACGCAGCAGGTAGAACGCCACCACCGGGATCAGCACCAGGTTGGTCAGCCAGCCAATCAACGCCAGGCTGGACGCCGTGGCCTGGCTGAGCACCACGCCAACGATATCGGTGGTCTGGCCCATGTGCTCACTGATGGCCGCCTTGACCTTGTCGAACTTCCAGAACCCATCCGACAACCCCAGCTTGGCCTGGGCCCACGGCATGGCCGTGTGCTGCAGCCAGTCGAGCATCTGCGGCGCCAGCTCATAGAGACGAAACAGCTGCTTGGCCAACATCGGCACCAGCACCAGCACCAACGCCGTGATGATCAAGGTGAACAAGGCGAACACCGCCACCACACCCCAGGTGCGCGACAGGCCGACTTTTTCCAGGCGATCCACCACCGGATCGAACAGATAAGCCAGCAGCAACGCAACCAGGAATGGCGTCAGGATCGAATGCAGCAAAAACACAAAACCGCACAGCAGGACAATCCCGCCAAGCCACACCCAACGACGCGTATCCGCCATAAACCACTCCATCTCTAGCTGCTTCTATATAAGGAAGAACATTTACCAACGAAAACGCAGTTGCGCCTGAGGCTCGGGAGCAGGGGCCGGTTGAGTGCCGTCCACTGCCGGCTGCTGTGCAGGTGCCTCACCCGCTGGCACCTCCTGCAACTTGGCCAGACTCAACTGAGTACGCAACTGATCGGCACTGCCATTGACGCGATACACGATGCGATTGCCATCGACCAACAGGGGCTGCCCGCCAAACGGCTCAAGCAGATGGCCCAATGCGGCATAACGCTCAAGGGTCATGCCCTGCACTTCCAGCAATTGTTCCGTACTCACGCCCGGCTTGACCGCGAAGCGTGGCGCGAGCTTCTGGCTGACCGCCAGCATCACCGCATCGGCGACGGCGCCGGTATCAGCGCCTTGGGCGGTGCCCTGCTCGCTCTTGTCACCCAGCCACAAGCGCCACTTGGCTTGCCATTGATTGCCTTCCTGGCGCGCATGCACCGCCAGCAACGCATCGGCGCCGTAACGCTCGGACGCGGCGCGCAGGGGTGTGGCGTCAGCGCTTTCCAGGTTCGGCGCGGTGGCGACCACCTGCTCGTCCAGGTCACCCAACGGCAGGCGCAGTGGCAAGCCACGGTGCTGTGCGGCTCGGCGCAATGCCTGGGCAACTGCCTGGCCATCACCGACCAGGCTGCTGCCTTCGGTGGAATCGTTCAGCCACCAACCGAGGATCGACGGCCGATTGCTGCCCCAGATCGACAGGCCCGCCTCACGCAAGGCGCGGTCGGTGCTCACCGGGTCGAAATCCACTTGCAGGCTTTCCGGAGGGCCGGCGTCGTAGCCGTACTGACTGATGATTTGTTGCGGATCCTTACGGACGGCTGCCAGGCCCGGGCCATCGGCAGCCTTGGCGTCGCCGGTCAGGCGGATTACCAGGGTCTGCACGGCGCGCTGGGTGGCCTGGTCGCGCTCCTGGGGCGACTGGCTGCTGACCGGTTCAAGTACTTGGTAAAGACCATTGAGGGTTTCGGCATGACTCGCCAGGCTGACCAACGACAAGCAGCCTACAAAGAAGAATTTGCACAGACGCATGAAAGATTCCCGAACGACAAAATTAGCGGCTGGAACAGACCGTGTGAACTCGGTTTGCCAAGGCTGTGACCACAGCGACTGGTAAAACATTCACAGGGTCTTGGTAAGTTTTCGTACTGTCATAACGATAGCGGGTTCAAGGCTATACCTTAATACGCGCCTTGGCAGACTCGGTCAGCAATTTTTAACCGGCTTTTTTCACGGATATGGCCCTGCCCGTCGGCCCGAGGATGGCCGCTGCCCCTCAAGCCTGATAAAATCGCGCGCCTTCGCAGACCGTCAACGGCTGGGCCTTTTACAAAAAGCGCCTGCCCGCTCGGTCGTTACCCAGAAATCCCCCCTAAAGGCCTGGATCATGAGCAAGCAACCCTCCCTGAGCTACAAGGACGCCGGTGTAGACATCGACGCCGGTGAAGCATTGGTCGAACGCATCAAGAGCGTCGCCAAGCGCACTGCGCGCCCCGAAGTCATGGGCGGCCTGGGCGGTTTTGGCGCCCTCTGCGAAATCCCGGCCGGCTACAAGCAGCCCGTACTGGTCTCCGGCACCGACGGCGTGGGCACCAAGCTGCGCCTGGCACTGAACCTGAACAAACACGACAGCATCGGCATCGACCTGGTTGCCATGTGCGTCAACGACCTGGTGGTGTGCGGCGCCGAGCCGCTGTTCTTCCTGGACTACTACGCCACCGGCAAGCTGAACGTGGACACCGCAGCACAAGTGGTCACCGGTATCGGCGCTGGCTGCGAACTGTCGGGTTGCTCCCTGGTGGGCGGCGAAACCGCTGAAATGCCAGGCATGTACGAAGGCGAAGACTACGACCTGGCCGGCTTCTGCGTTGGCGTTGTAGAAAAAGCTGAAATCATCGACGGTTCCAAAGTCGCCGCGGGCGACGCCCTGCTGGCCCTGCCGTCCTCCGGCCCGCACTCCAACGGTTACTCGCTGATCCGCAAGATCATCGAAGTGTCCGGCGCCGACATCGAGAACACCCAGCTCGACGGCAAGCCGCTGACCGACCTGCTGATGGCTCCGACCCGCATCTACGTCAAGCCACTGCTCAAGCTGATCAAGGACACCGGCGCCGTCAAGGCCATGGCCCACATCACCGGTGGCGGCCTGCTGGACAACATCCCGCGCGTCCTGCCTAAAGGCGCCCAGGCCATTGTCGACGTGGCCAGCTGGCAGCGTCCTGCGGTCTTCGACTGGCTGCAAGAGAAAGGCAACGTCAACGAAACCGAGATGCACCGCGTGCTGAACTGCGGCGTGGGCATGGTGATCTGCGTGGCACAAGAGCACGTTGAAACCGCGCTGAACGTGCTGCGTGAAGCCGGCGAGCAGCCTTGGGTCATCGGTCAGATCGCCACTGCCCCGGAAGGCGCAGCCCAGGTTGAACTGAAGAACCTCAAGGCTCATTAATGTCTCAGACCTGTGATGTCGTGGTGCTGCTCTCCGGCACCGGCAGTAACTTGCAGGCCCTGATCGACAGCACGCGCACCGGCGACAGCCCGGTGCGCATCGCTGCGGTGATCTCCAACCGCAGCGACGCCTACGGCCTGCAACGCGCCAGGGACGCGGGTATCGAAACCCGCTCGCTGGATCACAAGGCCTTCGAAGGCCGCGAAGCCTTCGATGCCGCCCTGGTCGAACTGATCGACGCCTTCAACCCCAAACTCGTGGTACTCGCCGGCTTCATGCGCATCCTCAGCGCTGACTTCGTGCGCCACTATGAAGGGCGCCTGCTGAACATCCACCCTTCCCTGCTCCCCAAGTACAAAGGCATGCACACGCACCAGCGCGCGCTCGACGCCGGCGACAGCGAGCATGGCTGCAGCGTGCACTTTGTCACCGAGGAACTCGATGGCGGGCCTCTGGTCGTACAGGCAGTGGTTCCGGTAGAGTCTGCAGACTCGGCGCAGACGCTTGCGCAACGGGTTCACACCCAGGAACACAGGATTTACCCGCTGGCTGTTCGCTGGTTTGCCGAGGGGCGGTTGATTCTTGGTGAACAGGGTGCATTATTGGACGGTCAGTTACTCGCGGCCAGCGGCCACTTGATTCGAACCTAGGAGATTTTATGCGTCGCGCCTTGCTCTTCGCTTTTGCGCTGTTCGCCTTGCCTGCCGTGCAAGCAGCAGACCTTCACCCTTTCTCCGCCAGCTACACCGCCGACTGGAAACAGTTGCCCATGAGTGGTTCGGCTGAACGCAGCCTGACCAAGAACGACAATGGCTCCTGGACCTTGAACTTCAAGGCTTCCATGATGATTGCCAGCCTCACCGAAACCAGCGTGATCCAGTTCGACAAGGACGCCCTGCAACCGAAGAGCTACACCTTCGAACGCGGCGGCCTGGGCAAGGCGAAGAAGATCAACCTGGACTTCGACCGCACGACCAACAAGGTCACCGGTTTCGAAAACAAGGACCCGGTCAACGTCACCCTCGAAAGTGGCATGCTCGACAAGTCGACCTACCAGTTGGCCCTGCAACGTGACGTGGCCGCCGGCAAGAAAAGCATGAGCTACCGCGTGGTCGAAGGCACTGACGTCGACACCTACGACTTCCGTGTGATCGGCCCGGAAAAGGTCCAGACCAAGGCCGGCTCCATCGATGCGATCAAGGTCGAGCGTGTACGCGACCCGTCGCAGAGCAAACGCATCACCCAGATGTGGTTTGCCAAGGACTGGGGCGGCATCCTGGTTGCCCTGCGCCAGGTTGAAACCGACGGCAAGGAATACAACATCATGCTGCTCGACGGTACCGTTGACGGCAAGGCTGTCAAAGGCAGCTGATGGGCGGGTGAGCCAAAGAAGAGCCTCGCGGAATGCGGGGCTTTTTTTTGCCTGTTGGTTTTGCGTTGAAGCTTCTACCGCTATCGCCGGCATGGCCAACACAGCCCCAAAAGCCTGACCCGAACATGAAACTTCTGTCATAAAACTCAACGACCTGCGACGCAATCCCACGGTTTACGCGGCCTGCAGGATAGTTGCGTTTTATGCAATGAATTGTTGCGCAGAAAATCGGTTTACTTAGCAAGCTAACAAAACATATAAAAGAGGCCTGCGACGACTTGCCGCAGATCAACCAGAGATTGGAGCAAGCAGATGACTGTAAAAGTAACTGAACGCGACGACGAACATATGTCCCACGAAGCAGTAGCCCACGGGATTCATATCTGGGATGTACATCAGCAAGATCAGCTGGTCGGCATGTTTCACAACGAGAACGAAGCCCACAATTATAAAAACGAGCTCGAATCTCTCGAACTGAAACGCCAGGCGCAAAGCTCCTGAGTATTCGCACGGTTCGGGTCCCTGGCCCACGCAGCCTTGATGCCTGAAAACACAAAACCCGCCTTTTGAGCGGGTTTTGTATTGAAGGGGGGCGCTAGGCAGCCGGCGCGGGACAAGCCCGCTCACAACAAACCCCGCCAACGGCGGGGTTTGTTGTGTTTACGGGCTTACCACATCAGATCGTCCGGGATCTGGTAGGCGGCGTATGGATCGTCCTCATCGGGCACCTGGCTTTCAGTGAGGACATTGAGCTGCACGATACGCTCCGGTGCACGCTCCTGGATCTTCAGCGCTGCTTCACGCGGGATGACCTCGTAGCCGCCACCGTGATGCACGATCGCCAGGGAGCCGTTGCTCAGCTTGTTGCGCATCAAGGTGTTGACCGACAGGCGCTTGACCTTCTTGTCGTCCACGAAGTTGTAGTAGTCCTCGGTGGTCAACTTGGGCAGGCGCGAGGTCTCGATCAGTTGCTTGACCTGCGCGGTGCGGGCCTTGGCCTCGGCTTTTTCCTGCTGCTGGCGGTTCAGCTCCTGGTCGCGCTTGACCTTCTCGGCCTGCGCTTCCTGGGCCAGGCGCGCCTGGGTGTCATCGGCTTCGATCTGGCCTTTATGGACCAGGCGTTGCTGCTTCTGTTTCTCTTTGCCGACCTGCTTGGCCTGCTTTTGGTTGACCAGACCTGCTTTGAGCAACTGGTCGCGAAGGGAAAGGCTCATGGTGCTTACTCACTTAGGCAACTGCTCAACCGCAGCTGGACACATTCTTTTCCTGACGTTTGGCTTCACCCCACAGGGCGTCCAACTCTTCGAGGGTGCAATCTTCTATGGGTTTGTGCGTATCGCGCAATGCCTGTTCGATAAATCGGAAACGTCGTTCGAACTTGGCATTGGCGCCACGCAGCGCGGTTTCCGGGTCGACCTTGAGGTGGCGGGCCAAATTGACGGCGGCAAACAGCAGGTCGCCCACTTCATCAGCGATGGCCACAGAATCGTTATCAGCCATGGCTTCGAGCACTTCATCCAGCTCTTCGCGCACGTTGTCCACCACCGGCAGTGCGGATGGCCAGTCAAAACCGACCTGGCTGGCGCGTTTCTGCAATTTGGCGGCACGGGACAATGACGGCAAGGCGGTGGGCACATCATCAAGCAGGGACAATTGCTCCGGCGCGTCGGTTTTTTCCGCACGCTCCTCGGCCTTGATCTGCTCCCAGCGTTCCTTGACCTGCTCCTCGCTCAACTGCGGGATATCCAAGGGCGCGTACAGATCACCGGTGGGGAACACGTGGGGATGGCGGCGAATGAGCTTGCGGGTGATGCTGTCGATCACCCCGGCGAACTCGAAACGTCCCTCTTCCCGCGCCAGCTGGCTGTAATACACCACTTGGAACAGCAGGTCGCCCAACTCGCCTTGCAGGTGATCGAAGTCACCACGCTCGATGGCATCGGCAACCTCGTAGGCTTCTTCCAGAGTATGTGGAACGATAGTGGCGTAGGTTTGCTTGATGTCCCACGGGCAACCGTATTGCGGGTCGCGCAGGCGGTTCATCAAGTACAGCAAGTCATCTAGTGAATACATTGATCTCTATCCGCTGAAAATCAAATGTGGGAGCGGGCTTGCTCGCGAATGCGATGTGTCAGCCACAAACTTTTGACTGATAGACCGCATTCGCGAGCAAGCCCGCTCCCACATTTCAGACCTCGCTCATCCAGCTAATCAAGGGGTGCGGTTACGCCGCGTCTCGATGATGTTCGGCAACTGGGAAATGCGCCCCAGCAACCGCCCCAACGCGTCCAGCCCCGGAATCTCGATGGTCAGGGACATCAACGCGGTGTTGTCCTCTTTGTTCGAGCGGGTGTTGACCGCCAGCACGTTGATCCGCTCGTTAAGCAGCACTTGCGAGACGTCACGCAGCAAACCGGAACGGTCGTAGGCACGAATAACGATGTCCACCGGATAGGTGAGCACCGGCACCGGCCCCCAGCTGACCTGGATGATTCGCTCCGGCTCGCGCCCGCCCAGCTGCAGCACCGAGGCGCAGTCCTGGCGGTGAATGCTCACGCCCCTGCCCTGGGTGATGTAGCCGACGATGGCGTCGCCCGGCAACGGCTGGCAGCAACCGGCCATTTGCGTCATCAGGTTGCCCACGCCCTGGATCTGGATGTCGCCGCGCTTGCCCGGCTTGTAGCCCGTGGCCTTGCGTGGGATCAATTCCAGCTGTTCGCTGCCGCGCTCCGGCTCGACCAGTTGCTGGGCCAGGTTGACCAGTTGCGCCAGGCGCAGGTCGCCGGCACCCAGCGCCGCGAACATGTCTTCGGCGATCTTCATGTTGGCCTTTTCGGCCAGCTTGTCGAAGTCCACCTGCGGCAGGCCCAGACGCGCCAATTCGCGTTCGAGCAGGGTCTTGCCGGCCGCGACGTTCTGGTCGCGGGCCTGCAATTTGAACCAGTGGACGATCTTCGCCCGTGCCCGCGACGTGGTGATGTAGCCCAGGTTCGGGTTCAACCAGTCGCGGCTCGGCGTGCCGTGCTTGCTGGTGATGATCTCGACCTGTTCACCGGTTTGCAGGCTGTAGTTGAGCGGCACGATGCGCCCGTTGATCTTGGCGCCCCGGCAGTTGTGGCCGATCTCGGTGTGCACGCGGTAGGCAAAGTCCAGCGGCGTGGCGCCCTTCGGCAAGTCGATGGCATGGCCGTCAGGGGTGAAGATGTAGACCCGGTCCGGCTCGATATCCACGCGCAACTGTTCGGCCAGGCCGCCGATGTCGCCCAGCTCTTCGTGCCATTCCAGTACTTGGCGCAGCCAGGAGATTTTCTCTTCGTACTGGTTGGACCCGGCCTTGACGTCGGTGCCCTTGTAGCGCCAATGCGCGCACACCCCCAGCTCCGCCTCTTCGTGCATGGCGTGGGTGCGGATCTGCACTTCCAGCACCTTGCCCTCGGGGCCGATCACCGCCGTGTGCAGCGAGCGATAGCCGTTCTCCTTGGGGTTGGCGATGTAGTCGTCGAATTCCTTGGGAATGTGCCGCCACAGGGTGTGGACGATGCCCAGCGCGGTGTAGCAGTCGCGCATTTCCGGCACCAGCACGCGCACCGCACGCACGTCGTAGATCTGGCTGAAGGCCAGGCCCTTGCGCTGCATTTTGCGCCAGATGGAATAGATGTGTTTGGCACGGCCGCTGATGTCGGCTTCAACGCCGGTGGCCTGCAACTCGGAGCGCAATTGGTTCATCACGTCGGTGATAAAGCGCTCACGGTCCAGGCGCCGCTCGTGCAGCAGCGTGGCGATCTGTTTGTATTGGTCGGGCTCGAGGTAGCGGAAGGACAGGTCCTCCAGCTCCCACTTGATGTGGCCGATGCCCAGGCGGTGCGCCAGCGGCGCGTAGATATCGAAGACTTCGCGGGCAACGCGATTGCGTTTTTCGTCGTCGGCGGTCTTCACCGCGCGGATCGCGCAGGTGCGCTCGGCCAGCTTGATCAGTGCAACACGCACGTCATCGACCATGGCCACGAGCATCTTGCGCAGGTTCTCGACCTGACCCTGGGTGCCCAGCACCATGGATTGGCGCGGGCTGAGGCTGGCGCTGATGGCCGCCATGCGCAGCACGCCGTCGATCAGCTTGGCGACCACGGCGCCGAAACGCTGGCTGACCAGCGGCAACGCGATATGCCCTTCACGCACGCCGCGATAGAGCACGGCGGCGATCAGCGAGTCCTGGTCCAACTTGAGATCGGCGAGGATCTCGGCGATTTCCAACCCGGTGCGAAAGCTTGAAGTGCCTTCGGCCCACAGGTTCTTGGCCGCATTGTTTTGCTGCTCCGACTCACGAGCGAACTCGCAAGCGGCCTTCAAGGCTTCACGGTCCAGTGCCGGGTCGACACTGACGGCATGATCCAGCCATGCCTCGAGATTGATACTGCCGTCGGTGTTGATCGGCTGGTGTGCTCTCACCTGTACCATCTTGCTTACCTTCCCTACGACGCACCTTCGATGCGCCAAAAATCATCGCTGACCTGCTTTAACTATTAAAGCTTACACACGCTCCCTGGCAGGTCACGGCCTTGGAGAATGCAGGCCAGTCGGATTAAACGGGCATCCTAGCCCGCTTCAAATAACGCCATGGCCTCGACATGCGCTGTCTGCGGAAACATGTCGAGGATCCCGGCACGCTTTAGCCGGTAGCCTTGCTTGACCAACTCAACCGTGTCCCGCGCCAGCGTGGCCGGGTTGCAGGACACATACACCAGGCGCTTGGCCTTGAGGGTCGCCAGCTTGCGCACGACCTCCAGGGCACCATCGCGGGGTGGGTCCAAGAGTACCGCAGAAAAGCCCTGTTTGGCCCATTCTGCGTCGGTCAAAGGCTGGGACAAATCGGCCTGAAAAAACTGCGCATTATGCAAATTGTTGCTGACGGCATTGAGCGCCGCCCGGTCGACCATGGTCTGTACGCCCTCCACCGCCACGACTTCGCGCACCTGTTGGGCCAGTGGCAGGGCAAAGTTACCCAGGCCGCAGAACAGGTCCAGCACGCGCTCATCGGGCTGTGGCGCCAGCCATTCCAGGGCCTGGGTGACCATTGCCTCGTTGACGCCAGCGTTGACTTGCACGAAGTCGCCCGGGCGGTAAGCCAACGCCAGATTCCACTGCTCCAACCGAAAGCCCAACACCGCGTCGGATTCGACAGGCTCCGGTTGGCCTTCGCCCTGCAGCCACAGCTGGGCGTCATGGAAGGCACAGAATTCTTTCAACACCGCCAGGTCCGCGTCGGACAACGGCGCCATATGCCGCAACAACACGGCGATGGACGTGCCACTGAACAACTCCACATGCCCCAAGGCCTGTGGTTTGCTCAGGCGTCGCAACATGTTCGGCAGGCGCTGCATGATCGGTTGCAAGGCCTGTACCAGCACCGGGCAATCGTCGATGGCAACGATGTCCTGGCTGGCCACGGCGCGGAAACCTACTTCGAGATGTTTGGCCTTGGCGTCCCAACGCACCGCTACACGGGCGCGGCGACGGTAGCCGAATTCCGGCCCACTTAAAGGCGCCGCCCACTCTTGCGGCTCGACACCCGCCACACGGGACAATTGTTCGGCGAGCATGCGCTGTTTCAGGGCAAGTTGTTCGGCATGGGGCAAATGCTGCACGCTGCAGCCGCCACAACGGCCAACGTGGGCACACGGCGCCGGCCGGCGCAGTTCACTGGCCTTGAACACCCGCTCGGTACGCGCCTCGACGATTTTGCCGTGAGCGCCCAGCACCCGCGCCTCGACTTCTTCGCCGGCCAGCGCGCCATTCACAAACCAGGTACGACCTTCAAAGAACACAATGCCCCGGCCATCATTGGCCAGGCGCTCGATGGTCAGTTTTTGCTTCTTGCCTACAGGAATCTGTGGGGCCCGGCTGCCGCCCGTCGGTTGGAAGCGCAGGCCTCTCTCGTGCTTGGCCATCAGTTGGGTTCGTCGAAGATGCCGGTCGACAGGTAGCGGTCGCCTCGGTCACAGATGATCGCGACGATCACCGCGTTTTCCACTTCTTTGGACAAGCGCAACATGCCGGCCACGGCGCCGCCCGAGGACACGCCGCAGAAGATGCCTTCTTCACGGGCCAGGCGGCGAGTGGTGTCTTCGGCTTCACGCTGGGCCATGTCGATGATGCGGTCCACGCGGGTCGCGTTGTAGATCTTGGGCAGATACTCCTCGGGCCAGCGGCGGATACCGGGGATGGCCGCGCCTTCCATCGGTTGCAGGCCAACGATCTGGATCGCCGGGTTCTGCTCCTTGAGGTAGCGCGAGTTGCCCATGATGGTACCGGTGGTGCCCATGGAACTGACAAAATGGGTGATGGTGCCCCCGGTCTGGCGCCAGATTTCCGGGCCGGTGGTGGTGTAGTGCGCCTCGGGGTTATCACCGTTGGCAAACTGGTCCAGCACCAAGCCACGGCCTTCGGCGGCCAGGCGCTCGGCCAGGTCGCGCGCGCCTTCCATGCCTTCTTCCTGGGTAACCAGGATCAACTGGGCGCCGTAGGCGGTCATCGCCGCCTTGCGTTCGGCGCTGCCGTTGTCGGGCATGATCAGGATCATCTTGTAACCCTTGATCGCCGCGGCCATGGCCAGGGCGATCCCGGTATTACCCGAGGTGGCTTCGATCAGGGTGTCGCCGGGCTTGATCTGCCCGCGCAATTCGGCGCGGGTGATCATCGACAGCGCCGGGCGGTCCTTCACGGAACCGGCCGGGTTGTTCCCTTCGAGCTTGAGCAACAGGGTGTTGCTGGTTTCACCCGCCATGCGTTGCAAGCGGACCAGGGGCGTGTTGCCGACGCAATCGGCGATTGTAGGGTACTGCAAGGTCATGGCGTATTCGCAATCCAGACTGCGGGGCGCACATCATACCGGGAAAGGCCCGCGGGCCATATCACGCAAAGTGCGGTGCTTATGGCTTAAAGGAATAAGTAGGTGATGTGTTGGCTGGGAGGGTGCCCCTGCTACCCCATCCGCCCGTCGCCATGATTCTTGCGAAACACCTCCTCCCCCATCGCCGCAATCTGTCCCTCGATCAGGGCTTCGAAAGGTTTGAGCAACGGTTCGAATGAAGCCGGCGCCTCTAACACCTGTAATGCCTGCACGATCGCTTCCACTGTCGACAACGCGCCCGGGCCGGGTGCCTTGCGCAACCGATAACGGGACACGGAGCCTTCAGCCAGCGTTACCCGTGGCAACGCCGCCAACAGCGGATTGAGGTGCAGCAGTTTGCGCGCCTTGCGCCAGGTGCCATCGGGCACCACCAGCAACAGCGCTTGATCGCCCGGTGCATAGGCCTGCAACGGCTGGGCGTCGTCAGCCGGAAACAGCAACCGCGCCTGATAACCCGGCGGGCTCAGTAACGATGCCAAATCCTCAAACACCTCCCCCACCACCAACTGCGCGTTGTTCAGCCCCAGCGCCGCCAACCGCGCGGTATTGAGCGCATGGTTGACCTCGCTCGGATGTTGCAACAGCAGCACCCGGGTACGGCTGTCGAGGCTTGGGATCAAGGGGCACAGGCAACGGGCAACGGGCCTGAGGCAACGGGAGCATCGGGGTCTGGACATGGTTTTTCAGGCCTGGTTGAGCTGGGCTTTGAGCAAATCGCGGAAGGTCTGGATCAGCGGTTCACGGCTGCGGCCACGGCGCATGATCATGGAGAACGGCGCCTGGTAGCCGAAGGTCGCCGGCAGCAACACGCGCAGGTCGCCCTTGTCGGCCCAGGCCTGGGCGTAATGTTCGGGCAGGTAGCCGATATAGGCGCCGGAGAGCACCAGGATCAGCTGCGCCTCCATACTTTCCACCGTGGCGGCGCTGTGCTTGAAGCCGTGGCGGGCGAGTTCCGCCTGGCTCCAGTAACCGCGCCCGACCATGCGTTGCTGGGTGATCACTTGCTCGGGGATACGCCGCTCGTTGAATAAAGGATGGCGCGTGCTGCAATACAGCCAGTGCTGCTCACGGTACAGCGGCATGTAGATCAGGCCGCTCATGCGGTTGGAAAAGGCACCGATGGCCAGGTCCAGGCGATTGTCCTGTACGCCCAGCTGCAGTTCGTACGGGCTCATCACCGATAAGTGCAGGTGAACGGCCGGGTGTTCAAGACTGTAAGCACCGATCACTTCAGCGAACGGCAAGGCTTTGTCGCTGACGGTGGAGTCGAGCACACCGAGCTTGAGGGTGCCGCGCAACTCGCCTTTGAGAGCGGCGGCGTATTGCTCGAAACCTTCGAGCTCACCCAGCAACCGCAGGGTTTCCTGATGGAACAGCTCGCCTTTACTGGTCAGGCTGAATCCACCCCGGCCGCGATGGCACAGCACCAGGCCCAACGCCGATTCCAGTTGGCTCATGTAGGTGCTGATAGCCGACGTGGACAGGTTGAGTTCGTGCTGGGCGTTGGCGAACCCCTGGTGCCGCACGACGCTGACGAAGATGCGCAGGAGTTTCAAGTCGGGCAAGGCGTTGGCCATCGGATCTCCGCAAGGGTTGGGGTGTAGTGAGCGGGCTTGCCCCGCGCGGCGGTATATCAGGTTGGCTCGTGGCGGCTGATACATCGCCGCGCGGGGCAAGCCCGCTCACTACAGAGTCCAATCACCACAGAACCTTTTCAGACAGTCTACCTGCTGGCATTAGTTTAGAAAAATCTGAACTAAGTATTTGCCCCTGCCGATTCTTTCGTTTCCAGGTATTTCGCATTATCGGCCCCTAATAAACAAAACAACGATGAGGCACTCCCGTGGACAAGATTTTCCACCAACCACTGGGCGGCAACGAAATGCCGCGCTTCGCCGGCATCGCCACCATGATGCGCCTGCCCCACCTGCAAACGGCCAAGGGCCTGGACGCCGCCTTTATCGGCGTGCCCCTGGACATCGGCACCTCCCTGCGCGCCGGCACCCGCTTCGGGCCCCGCGAGATCCGCGCCGAATCCGTGATGATCCGCCCGTACAACATGGCCACCGGCGCTGCACCGTTCGACTCGCTGTCGGTGGCCGACATCGGCGACGTGGCGATCAACACCTTCAACCTGCTTGACGCCGTGCGCATCATCGAAGAAGCCTACGACGAGATCCTCGAGCACGATGTGATCCCCCTGACCCTGGGTGGCGACCACACCATCACCCTGCCGATCCTGCGGGCGATCCACAAGAAACACGGCAAGGTCGGGCTGGTGCACATCGATGCCCACGCCGACGTCAACGACCACATGTTCGGCGAGAAAATCGCCCACGGCACCACCTTCCGCCGTGCGGTGGAAGAAGGCTTGCTGGACTGCGACCGCGTGGTACAGATCGGCCTGCGTGCCCAGGGCTACACCGCCGAAGACTTCAACTGGAGCCGTAAACAGGGCTTCCGTGTGGTGCAGGCCGAAGAGTGCTGGCACCAGTCGTTGGCCCCGCTGATGGCCGAGGTGCGTGAAAAAGTCGGCGGCGGTCCGGTGTACCTGAGCTTTGATATCGACGGTATCGACCCGGCCTGGGCGCCTGGCACCGGCACTCCGGAAATCGGCGGGCTGACCACCATCCAGGCCATCGAGATCATCCGGGGCTGCCAGGGCCTCGACCTGATTGGTTGTGATCTGGTAGAAGTTTCGCCGCCGTACGACACCACCGGCAACACCTCGCTGCTCGGCGCCAACCTGCTGTACGAGATGCTCTGCGTACTGCCCGGCGTGGCCCACCGCTGATGAGCACCCAAGACGTACTGAAAGCCGCGGCCGACCTGGTGTCGGCCTTCGCCCGCAATGACCGCGCCGCCTACTTCGGCGCGTTCACGGCCGATGCCAGCTTTGTGTTCTACACCCTCCCCCAGCCGCTGCTCAGCCGCGACGCCTACCAGGCGTTGTGGGACAGCTGGCGCCAGGACGAGGGGTTCGAGGTGCTGTCCTGCACGTCGAGCAACGCCGTTGTCAGCCTGCAAGGCGACGTGGCGATTTTTATTCATGACGTGGCCACCGAGCTGCGCATGAACGGGGAGCAATTTTTTAGCCAGGAACGCGAGACCATTGTCTTCAAGCGACAAGGGGCGAGCGAACAACAAGAACAAGGCCTGTGGCTGGCCTGTCACGAACATTTGTCCGCAATGCCGGAAGGGCTGCCGCCCCCTTAGCCAATGTGATCGGAGCTGATCATGAATAATAAAAACAACGAAAACAGTATTCGCAAAATAGAAACCAACGGGGTCGAACAGATCCCGGACCACGAACGCACTGCCGGCCCCAAGGATCTGTTCCGACTGATCTTCGGCGGTGCCAATACCTTTGCCACCGCCGTGCTGGGTTCCTTCCCGGTGTTGTTCGGCTTGTCGTTCCAGGCCGGTGTCTGGGCGATTGTGCTGGGCGTGTTGGTGGGTGCGCTGATCCTGGCGCCCATGGGCCTGTTCGGGCCGATCAATGGGACCAATAATGCCGTGTCTTCCGGTGCGCACTTCGGCGTGCACGGGCGGATTGTCGGCTCGTTCCTGTCATTGCTGACGGCGATTGCCTTCTTCTCACTGTCGGTGTGGAGTTCAGGCGACGCGCTGGTAGGCGGTGCGAAACGCCTGGTGGGCTTGCCGGAAACTGACCTGACCCTGGGCCTGGCCTATGGTTTGTTCGCCCTGCTCGTGCTCACGGTGTGCATCTACGGCTTCCGCTTCATGCTGTGGGTCAACCGCATTGCGGTGTGGGCGGCGAGCCTGCTGTTCCTGCTGGGCATCTTTGCCTTCGCACCGGCGTTCGACAGCCACTTCGCCGGCACCGTCGCACTGGGCCAGACTGGCTTCTGGGCGGCGTTTATCGGTGCCGCGCTGGTGGCCATGAGCAACCCGATTTCCTTCGGGGCGTTCCTCGGTGACTGGTCGCGCTACATCCCTCGTGAAACGCCGAAAATGCGCATCATGCTGGCGGTGGTGCTGGCGCAGATCGCCACCCTGATCCCGTTCCTGTTCGGCCTGGCCACCGCGACCATCGTGGCAATTAATGCACCGGACTACATCGCGGCCAACAACTACGTCGGCGGTTTGCTGGCCGTGGCACCGAGCTGGTTCTTCCTGCCGGTGTGCCTGATCGCAGTGATCGGCGGCATGTCCACCGGCACCACCTCGCTGTATGGCACGGGGTTGGACATGTCCAGCGTGTTCCCGCGTCTGCTGTCGCGGGTCAAGGCCACGTTGCTGATTGGGGTGATGTCGATTGCCTTCATCTTCATCGGACGTTTCGCCGCCAACCTGGTGCAGAGCGTGTCGACCTTCGCCGTGCTGATCATCACCTGCACCACACCGTGGATGGTAATGATGATCATCGGCCTGATCGTGCGCCGTGGTTACTACTGCCCGGATGACCTGCAGGTGTTCACCCGCGGTGAAACCGGTGGTCGCTACTGGTTCAGCCATGGCTGGAACTGGCGCGGGCTGGGGGCCTGGATCCCGAGCGCACTGGTGGGGCTGTGCTTCGTCAACCTGCCGGGGCAGTTTGTCGGGCCACTGGGCAACCTGGCCGATGGCATCGACATCAGCCTGCCGGTGACGCTGGGACTGGCGTCGGTGGTGTACCTGACCTTGCTTCGCGTGTTTCCGGAACCGGCCGCTGTCTACGGCCCGGCGGACCCTCGCAGCAAGCGCACGGATGCGCGCGTTAAACCGGCGCTGCAACAAGCCGCCTGATCGCTCATAAAAAAGATAATCGGAGACCCGCCGTCATGGCTTTGGATTTATTCGTCGTACTCATCTACGCCGCCGGCATGCTCGTGCTCGGCTATTACGGCATGCGCCGCGCCAAGACCCACGAAGACTACCTGGTGGCCGGTCGCAACCTGGGCCCTTCACTGTACATGGGCACCATGGCCGCCACGGTATTGGGCGGTGCGTCCACCGTCGGCACCGTGCGCCTGGGTTATGTGCACGGCATCTCCGGCTTCTGGCTGTGCGCCGCGCTGGGCATGGGGATCATTGCGCTGAACCTGTTCCTGGCCAAGCCGCTGTTGAAGCTGAAGATCTTCACCGTGACCCAGGTGCTGGAAAAACGTTACAACCCCATGGCCCGCCAAGCGAGCGCGGTGATCATGCTGGCCTACGCCTTGATGATCGGCGTGACCTCGATCCTGGCCATTGGCACCGTGCTGCAAGTGCTGTTCGGCCTGCCGTTCTGGATCTCGGTGCTGCTGGGCGGTGGCGTGGTGGTGGTGTATTCGACCATCGGCGGCATGTGGTCGCTGACCCTCACCGACATCGTGCAGTTCGTGATCAAGACCGTCGGCCTGATGTTTATCCTGCTGCCGATCTGCCTGTACCGCGTCGGCGGCTGGGATGAGCTGGTGGCCAAGCTGCCGGCGTCGAATTTCAGCTTCACCGAAATCGGCTGGGACACGATCATCACCTACTTCATGATCTACTTCTTCGGCATCCTGATCGGCCAGGACATCTGGCAGCGTGTGTTCACTGCCCGTGATGAAAAGGTCGCCAAGTACGCGGGCACCTTCGCCGGTTTCTACTGCATTCTCTACGGCCTGGCCTGCGCATTGATCGGCATGGCTGCGCATGTGTTGATCCCGAACCTGGACAACGTCAACAACGCCTTCGCCGCCATCGTCAAACTGTCGCTGCCGGACGGCATCCGTGGCCTGGTGATTGCGGCGGCCCTGGCCGCGATGATGTCCACCGCCAGCGCTGGCCTGTTGGCAGCCTCCACTGTATTGACCGAAGACCTGCTGCCACGCCTGCGCGGCGGCAAGCAGTCGAGCCTGGCGATCAACCGCCTGTTCACGATGCTCACCGGTATTGCCGTACTGGGTATCGCGCTGGTGGTGAACGACGTGATCAGCGCACTGACCCTGGCCTACAACCTGCTGGTGGGCGGCATGCTGATCCCACTGATCGGCGCGATCTTCTGGAAGCGGGCGACCACCTCCGGCGCAATCACCTCCATGACCCTGGGCTTTGTGACCGCACTGGTGTTCATGTTCAAGGATGGCCAGGATGCCAACACGCCGATCTACTACAGCCTGGCGGTCGGGTTGGTGAGCTTCGTGCTGGTAAGCCTGTTGTCGCGCAAACCGGAGGCGATGGCGGCGCGAGCGGTTTGATGTGTAACAGGATTTAGAGCAGTTTCTTCAGCGGGCACGACGTCGGATGTCGTGCCCGTTTTTTTTGTTCTGATTACTTCTAGGGCTCGCCCCCTCCAAACAAGTCGTAGCAGGTCTTGCAGCCAAAATACTGCTGTACCCCCGGGCAGACGATTTCGCCCGTGTGTCCTGCGCGTACGTGCCAAGTGCAGGCCTTTCCCTGATACGTCAGGGTGCCCTCAAGGTGACAAGGTGCCCAATTGTATTCGTCATGCAGCGTGCGCCCATCAATGCGCTCGGCACGCTTGAAGAAAGAGGCGATTTGCCGCTCATCAAGTGCAACGTCCGATGCTCGGCACGACTCAGGCTCCACAGATTCAAAACGTGTAATCGACACGTCGCTGACAGGCGAGCACCCCACAAGTAACACCGCAACCACCGCTGGCCAAAACCTCATTGCCACACCGCGCTGCCGGCTTCACCCAGATGTTTATACGAAATTTGCGGGTGGGTGTAGACGTCCTTGGAAGTCAGGCTGAAATGACCGTATAGCTCAGCGACCAACCATTGCAACGATTGATTTTGCATCGCCGTCACCTTCTCATAATGCGTTTCATCCAAGTGTTTTCCGACCAGCTCGATGCCTAAAGAATCGGCATTCATGGGGTAACGCTCAGGGTAGTTCTTGGTGCGTTCATACCGATCCAACGCGCGGAACTGCAACTTCCACGTGAGTGATTCAATAACCTTCATCTGAGCGGCGTCACACGTTGACTTATCCACCGCCTCGCACTTGGAGCGCAGTAATCTCCCGACGTGATAACAGCGTTTTTTCATGCTGGCCGTCTGGTAGATCGCACCATCCTTTTCGATAAGAAAGTGCGCGCCGTTGCCCTTATTTCGGTAACTATTGAAGGTGTGCTGCGCCGTCGGGGCGTCAGTCTGGTGGACCACCAGGGCGCGCACGCTACGCAAATCCCCCTGCTCGATCGCTGGGAAACGGCGGAGTTCGACCTTGCTGGAAATCAACATGCCTTCGTTATCAATGCTCGACATTCCGATGCCTTTTCATCCTTGGGAAGACAAAAATATAGAGGCTGAAACTGGGAAAAGGCGTGGATGACGGGATAAGCAGAAGGGTCTGACGATGGCACGTGCATCGTCAGACGATAAACGGGGGAGGCGTTACGAAAAGGGAGGTGCGCTCAGATCACAGGGAACCGGAGCTGCCCTGAAACAATACCTGTAGCATCAGCGCCCGCACGTTCAATAGCTGATCGTATGAGCGCCTTACGCTTACCTGCGCCGTGGTCGGCGTTGCTCGTCATCCGTGCGGATTGGCACCGGCTGCAACGGCGGCTCGATCAAGCCCAGCGCAACGCCAAGGTCATGGAGCCAGTTTTGAATTTTCTCTTTCATGGTTTGCCCCCTTTGAGGGTGATGCGAGCCGGCGAGATACCTGTCGACTTTTCCTACACTGATAGTAGCCCTAAGTCCTACGTAATGCTTGAACGAAACCACAACGAACTGTTACCAGATTGATGTGAATCCTGACGGATCGCTCAAGCAATCGCACGGGTGTCTTGCACGAATTCGGCCTTGCCTTCTTGCTGCAAGTCGATCCATGCGTTGAGGTTAGCGCCGAGCATACCCTTTCGCCACATCAACCAGGTGGTAGCAATGGCAAATGGCCCTGTCAGGGGATGAACGGACACGCTGTCCTTGCCTGGCAGGCTGTCGAGCATCGACTCGGACATCAACGCCACCCCGGAACCGGCGATCACACAGGCGAGCATGCCCTGGTAGGACTCGATCTCGATCGCCCGCCCCATCGCCACGTGCTCATGGGAAAACCAGGTCTCCAGCCGCGTGCGGTAGGCGCAACTGCGGCGGAAGGTGAACACCGAACGCCCGGCAACATCCTGAGGGCCCCGCACCGGTGGGTGATCAGCCTCGCAAATCAGCACCAGCCGCTCTTCGCATAACGGCACGCCGTCCAGGGAGGCAATGGTGATCGGGCCATCCACGAAGGCCGCGTCGAGACGACCGGTAATCAGGCCTTCGAGCAATTCGCCACTGGGGGCCGATTGCACCTGCAAGTTCACCATCGGGTAAGCCTTGTGATAACGCGCCAGCAACTTCGGCAGATGGACGGCCGCCGTGCTGTACATGCTGCCCAGCACAAATTCACCGGCCGGCTGCCCGCCTTGAACCGCGCCATGGGCTTCGTCGTGCAGGGCCAGCAGGCGCGTGCTGTAGTCCAGCAGTACTTTGCCGGCGGGAGAAAGCTGCAGGCGCTGGCGCTCACGTACAAACAGTTCGACGCCGAGCTGCTCTTCCATTTGCTTGAGCCGTGTCGACAGGTTCGAAGGCACACGATGCAGGCGATCGGCCGCGCGAGTAATGGAGCCCTCTTCCGCCACGGCCTGGAAAATGCGCAATTGACTGAACTCCATACCTTTCTCCAAAACTGAACAAGTTACTCACTATTATTCATTTTTACAGAAAGTCAATCGGCTTTAGCCTGAAGGTCATTCGCTTACCAGCAGGAACTTGACCATGTCACCCCGCATTCGCTTACTCGCCAGCTTTATCGCCCTGATGATGGCCATGGGCATTGGCCGCTTCGCCCTCACCCCGCAAATGCCCCATCTGCTCAGTGAAGGGCAGATCGACCTGACCGGCGCCGGCTTGATTGCGGCCGCCAACTACCTGGGCTACTTCGTGGGGGCGGTGGATTCGATCTTCGCCCGCAGCCATCACCACGTACGCGGCCGCCTGTACGGTGGGCTGTGGCTGTGTGTGCTGCTGACCCTGGCTTCGTACTGGGCCCACGGGTTCTGGCCACATTTATTGCTGCGCTTTGGCACCGGCGTCGCCAGTGCCTGGGCGTTGGTGATGATCACCAGCCTGAGCCAGCCGCTGGCGGTCAGCATCGGCCGCCCGCGCCTGGGTGCCTTGGTGTTTGCAGGGCCTGGGCTGGGGATCCTGCTGACCGGGCTGCTGGCCCTGGGCTCCAACTTGCTGGGGCAGAACTCGGCGACACTGTGGCTGGTGTACGGGATTGTGGCGCTGGTGATGCTGCTGATGGTCCTGCCGTTCCTGCCACAGCCGACCCTCACGGTGCCCCACGCCTCCCAGGCCGGCAGCAACGAGAGCATCGCGCACCTGTGCTGGATCTACTTCCTGTACGGCCTGGGTTACATCATTCCGGCCACCTTTCTCTCGCAGATGGCCAGCGCGCAGTTCAAGGGCGCCTGGCAAGCCGATCTGTTCTGGCCGTGCTTCGGCCTGGCGGCAGCGCTGGGCGTGGTGGTGGCGAGCCTGCGCCGCAAGGACCCGCACACCACCCGCCGCTGGCTGATGACCACACTGTGGCTGCAAGCGGTCGGGGTATTCGCTTGCCTGCTGGGCAATGGCTGGGGCCTGGCACTGGGCGTGTTGCTGTGTGGCGCGCCTTTCCTGGCGTGCATGCAACTGGTGATGGCGCGCTTGCGTGACGTGGCGCCTCACGGCTACCAGCGCAGCACCGGCCTGCTCACCGCCAGCTTTGCCATCGGCCAATTGAGCGGGCCGTTGCTGGCCTCGGCGAGCAGCCACCTGAGCGGTGGGCTGCAGCCAGCGTTGATAGTGGCCGGCTGCGGGCTGGTGTTGGCGGGTGCGGTGCTGGTCAACCGGCAACCAGCGGCGCGGGCAGACGCACCTGCTCGCGCCGAGCGAGCACCAGGAAAAACAGCCCTCCCAGGAAACACCCGGTAAACCAGGCAAAGTTGGCCATGCCCTGCAACGCCGGGGTGAAGGTGATGGCGACGCCCACCAGCGTCGCTGGCACCAGCGCCTTGACTGCTGTCCAGTTCACGCCGCCGTCGAAGTAGTAACGCCCACTTGGGCGGTCATCGAACAAGGCATCCACGTCGATCTTCTGCTTTTTGATCAGGTAGAAGTCCACCAGCAGGATCCCGAACAGCGGCCCGATGAAGGCGGCGAGAATATCCAGGGTGTAGTGGATCATCAGTGGGTTGTTGAACAGGTTCCATGGGGTGATGAAGATGGAGGCCACGGCAGCGATCATCCCGCCGGCGCGCCAGCTGATCTTGCTCGGCGCGACGTTGGCGAAGTCAAAGGCGGGTGAAACGAAGTTGGCCACGATATTGATGCCGATGGTGGCGGTCACGAAGGCAAAGGCGCCGAGCAATACGGCCATGCTGTTGTCGATGCGCGACACGGTGGCGATCGGGTCGTGGAGCATTTCACCGAACACCGGCAAGGTGCCCGAGACGATCACCACAGTGACCAGCGAGAACGCCAGGAAATTCACTGGCAGCCCCCAGAAATTGCCGCGTCGTACGTCATGCATACTGCGGCAGTACCGGCTGAAATCACCGAAATTCAGCGTCGGGCCCGAGAAGTACGACACCACCAACGCAGTCGCCACGATCACCTGGCCGAATGCTTGCCAACCCGACAAGGATTTTTCCGCCAGGGTGAAGCTGATGTTCGCCCAACCCGCCTTCCACACGATCCAGCCCGCCAAGGCGAACATCACCGCGTAGACCACCGGCCCTGCCCAATCGATAAAGCGGCGGATGGACTCCATGCCCGCCCAGAACACCGCCGCCTGCAACACCCACAGGCTGAGGAAACCAAACCAACCCAAATAGGAAAGGCCTGCGAAGTGCGGCTCGGCATACACCGCCATCTGCGGGAAAAACCGCAGCACCACAATGATCAAGGCACTCGACGCCAGGTACGTCTGAATCCCATACCAGGCCACCGCGATGAGTCCCCGGATCACTGCTGGAATATTTGCACCGAACACCCCGAAGGCCAGCCGGCAAATCACCGGGTACGGCACCGCGGCCTGCTGGCTCGGCTTGGCTACCAGATTGGCGATCAATTGCACGATGCAGATGCCGGCGAGCAAGGCGATCAGCACCTGCCAGCTGGCCAGCCCAAGGGCAAACAGGCTGGCGGCGAATACATAGCCGCCGACGCTGTGCACGTCGCTCATCCAGAAAGCGAAGATGTTGTACCAGGTCCATTTCTGCGGCAGTGGCCCCAGGTCCTTGTTGTACAGGCGCGGGCTGTAGCCGTTGGGCAATTGTTCGGTCATCGCTGGGCTCCTCGAAATACCGGCCTGCCCCACCGTAGCAGTGTGCATACGGGAGGCGGCAGAGTTTGTATACGAGGCATTCAGCAGATTGCGTGCCAATAGCACACAATCCCCGTGGTACGGCGCTCCAAAGGCGGTTATAGCGCTTTAAACACGGGAGAGGTGCTCAGCAACGGTGCATACAAATCCTGTACACAATCACCTCTGCACTCGTTGTGCACACAGGTAGCCCACGGTGCAGCAGACCGCGGTGAGGAATGTGCCCCAGGCCATGTCCATGACGGCCAGCCCGCTGGACCAACCGCGCAGGGTGGCCCAGTTGCTCAGATCGTAGGTGCCATAGGCCACCAGGCCCAGCAAGGCCCCCAGGCGCGCCGCGCGCTGCCAGCTGACGCTGGGCAGCACCACGAACGCCACGCAACCGAGGGCATACAGGAGATAAAACAGAACGGCGGGCAGCAAGCGAGGCTGATCCAGCATCAACGGCCCGAGAAAGCTTTTGTAGGTCGGCCCCATGAGGACGCCCAGCCAGAGCCCGTCAAGTACCAGGAAGGCGAGCAATGTGCCTAGGTAGGCGTAAATAACTTTCCTGGACATTGCACACCCTCTGTAGGAGCCGGCCTTTTGTGGCGAGGGAGCTTGCTCCCGCTGGGCGGCGAAGCGGCCCCACGATTTGGGAGCGCTTCGCACTCCAGCGGGAGCAAGCTCCCTCGCCACAGCAAGCCCGTTTCTACAAAGAGGCGCGCGTGGTCAGCTTAGTTCAATGCGATCGGCATGGATCACAATCTGGCCCTGCTTGTAGAGCGCACCAATGGCCTTCTTGAAGTTGCCTTTGCTCACGCCGAACAAGTTGCTGATCACGGCCGGGTCGCTCTTGTCGCTCACCGGCAGGGTGCCGTTGTTTTCGCGCAACTTGGCAAGGATCTTCGAGTTGAGGCTTGAGGCCGCTTCCTGGCCGACCGGCTGCAGGCTCAGGCTGATGTTGCCATCGGCGCGGATCTCCTTGATAAAGCCTTTCTCTTCCTTGCCCGGGCGCAGGAACTTGAACACTTCGTTCTTGTGGATCAGGCCCCAGTGCTTGTTGTTGATGATCGCCTTGAAGCCCATGTCCGTGGCCTCGGCCACCAGCAGGTCGACTTCCTGGCCCACCTGGTAATTGGCCGGGGTCTTGTCCAGGTAGCGGTCCAGGCGCGCGGTGGCGGTGATGCGCTTGGTGTGCTTGTCGAGGTAGACGTGCACCACGCAATATTCACCGGCACTCAACTGGCGCTTCTCTTCCGAGTACGGCAGCAGCAAGTCTTTGGGCAGGCCCCAATCGAGGAATACACCAATACTGTTGACTTCCACTACTTTCAAACTGGCAAATTCGCCCACTTGAACTTTTGGCTTTTCAGTGGTGGCGATAAGTTTGTCATCGCTGTCCAAATAAATGAAAACGTTAAGCCAGTCTTCATCTTCACTGGGAATATCTTTGGGGATATACCGATTGGGCAAGAGGATTTCACCGTCTTGCGCACCGTCCAGGTACAAACCAAAGTTAGTGTGTTTAACCACTTGCAAGCTGTTGTAGCGACCGACTAAAGCCATTTCCAGATACCCTCGTTACGTGGGCGGCATTCTACCCGAGTTGCGCCCGACACGCGCGTGCGCCTGAAAAATCGCGGGCTGGCGTGGCCTTTCACTGGCACCGCCCCGCTCGTCCGATCATCGGGCTCGATTGCGTGATCGAAAAATCGCCTTATTCCCCCGTGGTTTCGAGTTAAAACAGTAAGTTAGGGGTTTATTTCAAAGATGAACTTGGGTTATTTCCAACGCCGCACGTTATTCCAGAGGGATATTTGCCAAGCAATTGTCAAGTATTTCCTGTACGATGCCTGGCCAAGTTAATTTTCTACAGGTTAGTGGCCGCCATGCGCGTAAAAGCATCCAACAGCAAAGCAAAGCCAGCTCCCGCCGTTGAAACCAGCGAATCGATCAACAGCCAGATCGCGGCTTTCCTCAAGTCCGGCGGCGAAATCCAGCAAATTGCCAAGGGCGTGAGCGGCCAGACTTTCGGCCCGTCCAAGCAGATCAGCCTGGGCAAAAAGTAATACCTGCGCATTGCACCTGGTCCCTAAGCGCCTTGCCTTCAAGGCGCTAGGACTAGAGCCCGAAACACCCTCCTGCTTAATCCCCTGATGCACCAATCGACGAACGGGCTTCAACACCCCGCATTCGCCGGTATGCTTGCACACGTCTAGCACGGGCATCTGCTCGATTTTTTCCGTCACTGCTCCTCGCTTTTCATGGAGTGAAGCATGTTCAAACCCTGCATTTTCCTGGTCACTGCCCTGGCAGCCAGCCCCCTCGCCGAAGCACAGATCTTCCAGCGCGAACTGGGTGACTTCGACCTGAAACTGGGCACTACCCCCAGCCGCAGCATGGCCCAGGGCCTGGTCAAGCCCACCTCGCCAGGCAGCGACTCGTTCCATGGCGGGCTGGACCTGAGCCACGACAGCGGCCTGTACATCGGCCAGTTTTCGCCAAATATGGGGTTGTCCTCCACCAGCAACCTGGAGGTCGACTCGTACATGGGCTTCAAGCACCCCTTCGACCAGACCCTGGGCTATGAAGTCGGGTTGATCCACTACAGCTACCCCAAGCTCAGTCCCCTCGACAGCCAGGAGTTCTACGGTGGCCTCAACCTGCTGGGCAATCGTTTCGGCGCCTCGTTCAGCAACGACCCGGACCGCCAAGACAGCACCCTGTTTGCCGACTTGGGTGGTACTCAGCCATTCGGCATCGGCGTCAGCATGAAGTACACCACCCATCAGTTGGGCACCCCGGTCTCGGTGGACGGCGGCTCCATCCGCAGCTTCAGCGACTGGTCGGTGCAGTTCTCCCGAGAGTGGATGGGCGTGGACCTGAACCTGATCTACAGCGACTCCAGCCTCAGCGGCGGCGACTGCTCGGCCTACTCCGGACACAATTCGCAATGCGATGGGCTGTTGACCCTGAAGGCTGCACGGTCGTTTTATTGAGGATCTGAACTGTCGCGCCCGACGCGGGTTCACATGCATTAACTTCCTCTGCGCAAGGACCCGCCCATGCTGCGTCGGCTCAAACTACTGGTGATCTTGCTGACCCTGAGCCTGGCGCTCACCGCCTGCAGCCGCGTGGGCCTGGCCTATCGCAACCTCGATGTGATCATCCCCTGGACCCTCAGCGACTACCTGGACATGCATGCCGGGCAGAAGAGCTGGTTCAACGACAAACTCAAGGAACACCTGGCCTGGCATTGCACGACCCAACTGCCGGGCTACCTGGACTGGCTCGATCGCCTGCAACACATGGTCGACGACAACCAGGTCACCGACGCCGCCTTGCAGACCCGCACGGCCGAAGCCAAACAAGCCATTGCCGACGTCGCCCGTGAAATTACCCCGTCGGCTATTGAGTTGTTGCAGGGATTGGACGATCAGCAGGTCAAGGAAATGAACGACGCGCTGGCCAAGGACCTGCGTAAGCGCCAGGACGAATACCTCAAGCCTCCGCTGGCCAAGCAAATCCAGGACCGCGCCGAACGCATGAATAAACGCTTGGACGCCTGGATGGGGCCGTTGAGCGACAGCCAGAAAAACCGGGTCACGGCCTGGTCCATCAGCCTGGGAGAGCAAAACCAGCAATGGATCGGCAACCGCGCCCGCTGGCAGGCGCAATTTATCGACGCGGTGAAACAACGGCAAAGCGCCGACTTCCCGCAGAAAATGCAGCAATTGCTGGTGGATCGGGAAAGCCTCTGGACGCCGCAATACAAAATTGCGTATGCACAGACCGAGGCGGCGGCGCGCAGCCTGATCGTGGACCTGATGGCCGAAAGCACCGCACAACAGCGCGTGAAACTGACGCAGAAAATCGACGGCGTGCGCAGCGACTTCAAGGCACTTAAATGCCTCAAGAACGCTTCGAGCTAAAGTGAACACGGGTGGGTGTGGGAACAGGCTTATGTGGGAGCGGGCTTGCTCGCGAAAGCGGTAGGTCAGTCAATATCTCTATCGCCCATCCCACCGCCTTCGCAGGCAAGCCAGCTCCCACAGAGGATGCTCAGGCAATCTGGGCCTTTGAAGCCACCTCGGCAAAGGTCGCCGGGTCCAGCGCATCGGCCTGTTCGTCCAGCACCTGACGCGGGTGATCATTGCCGGGAATCGAGCTGTCGATCAGCGCCAGCAACTGCGCACCGAGTGCCGTCAGGATGAAATTCTCGCCATTGCCGCCCTCTTCCTCGGGCCGCGACTCGATGAAGCCGCGCTTGAATAGCAGCGCTTCATAATCCGCAGCGGTCTTCTTGAGCGCGTCCAGGTTACCGGTGGACTCTCCCGCCGTGGCCTTCTCGGCCGCTTCCTGCTCGGCGTATTTGCGCGGCGCAAAGCTGCCTTCGCCGTTCTGCACTTCATGCAACAGTCGTTCAATCAGATCCCAGTTGTAAGTCGTCATCCTGATTCCTCCTGCAGGCCGGTGGAAAAGTGGCCTGTCAAAGGGTGGACAGGCTACGTCGCTGGCCGTTCAGCCGAATAGACGGACGTCATTTCTCTGAACTTTCCAGACGTTCGCGGCCTCAACAGCACATAACCGCCAAGGAGGTCTGCCCATGAAAACCCTGATGAACCTGGCCATCGTCGCCACGTTAACCGCCGCACTGCCCGCCTGGGCCTGCACGCCCGATGAGGCGACGGCCAAGCGCGAGGAACTGGCCCAGGCAGTGGCCAAGCTGACCGAACAGAACCCGACCAAGGCCAAGGAGATGAACGACGAACTGCAGAAGATGGACCTGGACACCGAAAGCGCGGACTTCCCCGACAAGTGCCAGCTGATCGACGCACGCCTGAAAGAACTCAAGGAAGCCGCAGCCAAGGCCAAAAGCTGAGGCCATAAAAAAACCGGACAATCGTCCGGTTTTTTATTTCACCCCTGCCTTACTCGGCAGCGGGTGCCTCTGGCTTGCGGCGCTTGAGCGGGGCCATGCCGTCCTTGCTGACGAGCGACAGGTTGTCGGTCTTCGGACGGTTGGCGATCTTGCGCTTGGTCGGCGACTTAGCGCCGGTTTTCTTCTTGTCACCCTTGGCGTCGGTCTTTTTCTTCTTCACCCCGACGGCCTTGCCCGATGCCTTGACCTTCTTCGGCCCGGTGTAGGTGCCTTTGACTTCCTTGATGGTGCGGCGCTCGAACGACTGCTTGAGGTAGCGCTCGATGCTCGACATCAAGTTCCAGTCGCCGTGGCAGATCAGCGAGATGGCCAGGCCATCGTTGCCAGCACGCCCGGTACGACCGATACGGTGCACGTATTCGTCGCCGCTGCGGGGCATGTCGAAGTTGATCACCAGGTCCAGGCCATCAACGTCCAGGCCACGCGCAGCCACGTCGGTGGCCACCAGGATCTTCACGCCACCGGCCTTCAGGCGGTCGATGGCCAGCTTGCGATCCTTTTGGTCTTTTTCGCCGTGCAGCACGAACGCCTTGTATTCCTGGGCCACCAGGCGGCCGTAGATGCGGTCGGCGGCAGCGCGGGTGTTGGTGAACACGATGGCCTTCTGATAGGTCTCGTTGGCCAACAGCCAGTTGAGGATCTGCTCTTTGTGCACGTTGTGGTCGGCGGTCACGATCTGCTGACGCGTGGTCTCATTCAGGTCGCTGACGTTGTTGACCTGCAAGTGCTCAGGGTTGTTTAGCACCTTGGCGACCATGTCGCGCAGGGTCGAGCCACCGGTGGTGGCGGAGAACAGCATGGTCTGCTGGCGGTTGACACATTCGCCCACCAGGCGCTGCACGTCATCGGCAAAGCCCATGTCGAGCATGCGGTCGGCTTCGTCGAGGATCAGCGTGTTCAAGCCGTCCAGTACCAGCGAGCCCTTGCGCAGGTGCTGCTGGATGCGGCCCGGGGTGCCGACGATGACGTGGGCGCCGTGCTCCAGGGAGGCGATCTGCGGGCCCAGGGACACGCCGCCGCACAGGGTCAGTACCTTGATGTTGTCTTCGGCACGGGCCAGGCGGCGGATTTCCTTGGCAACCTGGTCGGCCAGCTCACGGGTCGGGCACATCACCAGGGCCTGGCAGCCGAAGTAGCGCGGGTTGATCGGGTTCAGCAGGCCGATGCCGAAGGCGGCGGTCTTGCCGCTGCCGGTCTTGGCCTGGGCGATCAGGTCCAGCCCCTTGAGGATCACCGGCAAGCTTTGCGCCTGGATCTGCGTCATCTCGACATAACCCAGCGAGTCGAGGTTAGCCAGCATGGCGGCGGACAGGGGCAAAGTATTAAAAGCGGTGGCGATGGTAGTCACGGGACTGGCTCTGCAAAACAAAATGTCGCGCAGTGTACCAGTCTCAACGGAATTTCCCCGCAAGTTCTAGACGAGAAGCCTGTTAATGCTCGATGTCGTGCTCGCGGCTGACCACCCGTTTGCCATCGGTGGGCGACAGTTGCAGGAAGATCGCCGCCGCCAGCATCGCCATGATGCCCACGGTGAGGAAGGTCAATTGGAACGCGCCGAGCACGCTTTCCACGCCATCGTTGCCAGCCTCGGCAGTAAAACCGCCGAGCAGCGCACCGGCGCAGGCCACGCCGAGGCTCAGGGACAATTGCGCCACCACCGACAGCAAGCTGTTGCCGCTGCTGGCCTGGGCGTCGTCCAGGTCGATCAGGGTGACGGTGTTCATCGCCGTGAATTGCAGGGAGTTGATCGCCCCCAGGATCGCCAGCATGCACAGCAGCAGCGGGTAAGGCGTGTGCTCGCTGACCAGGCCCATGCTGGCCAGCATGATGCCGAGGAACAAGGTGTTGCCGGTCAGCACGATGCGGTAGCCGAGCCGCTCGATCAGGGTGCGGGCGATGGACTTGGCGAACATCGCCGCCGCCGCCAGGGGCAACATGCTCATGCCCGCTTCCGACGGCGAGTAGCCCAGCGCCACTTGCAGCAGCAACGGCACCAGGAACGGCAGGGCGCCGCTGCCCAGCCGCGCGAACAGGTTGCCGAGGATGCCCACGGCAAAGGTGCGGGTCTTGAACAGCACCGGTGAGAACAGCGGGTTATCGATATGCCCGGCCCGCAACCAATAGGCCGCCAGGCACGCCAGCCCGCCGAACAGCAGCAACATCACCCGCAGGTGCGGCAGGTGCAGTTCGCCCAGGCCTTCCATGGCAATGGTGATCAGCACCATCGCTGCGCCGAACAGCAGGAAGCCCACGCTATCAAAACGCGTGCGTTCGCTGCCGCGCAGGTCGGGGATCAGTTTCCACACGGCGTAGCAACCGACCATGCCCACCGGCAGGTTGATCAGGAAGATCCAGTGCCAGGTCAGGTATTGCACCATCCAGCCGCCCATGGTCGGGCCGAGCAATGGGCCGAGCAGGCCGGGGATGGTAATGAAGCCCATGATCCGCACGAGCTCGGAACGGGGGTAGGCACGCAGCACCACGAGCCTGCCGACCGGCAGCATCAAGGCACCGCCCAAGCCCTGGATGACCCGCGCACCCACCAGCATGGTCAGGCTGCTGGACAGTGCGCACAGCAGCGAGCCAAGGGTGAACAGCATGATGGCGCCAAAGAAGATCTTCTTGGTGCCGAAACGGTCGGCGACCCAGCCTGAGGCCGGGATCAGCAAGGCGACGGTGAGCATGTAGGCGATCACCACGCCTTGCATGCGCAGCGGGTTTTCCGCGAGGTCCCGGGCCATGGCCGGCAGTGCCGTGTTGAGGATCGTCCCGTCCAGCGACTGCATGAAGAAGGCAATCGCGACCACCCAGGGTAGCCAGCGGGCGGTCTTGGCATCGAGCGGGACGCGATTCGGCATGGAAAACCCTTTTGTTAGCAGGCTATGTGTCGGCGATTATGCGCCATCCGTCGCTCCTTTTCCCACTGGCGGTTCGTCTATATCTGACAACGCGGCGTCCTTGCCTACCAAGAAGTCCAACAGCGCACGGTGCACCGCCAAGGCGGACTCGCGGGACTCCAGGTCGAGCAAATGGCCGGTGTGCTCGGCCACGGCAAAACTGCTGCGCCCTACGTATTGCTTGAACAACTGCGCCTCGGCGGCCGGGGTGTATTCGTCCAGCGTGCCGTTGAGGAAATGCACCGGCGTTTCAATCTGCTTGAGGGCCGGCAGGTAGTTGCCATCACCCAAGGCCAGCACCTGGTGGATATGAAAGCGCGCCTGACGGTACTCCGTGGTGGCCATGCTCGACAGGTGGCGATGGTTGTTGCGCTTGAGCCGGGGTGACAGGTATTTGCCGACGGTCTCGTTGAGCAAATGACCCACGGCCGACTTGTCATCGGCCTCGATCAGCACGCGCACACGCTCCACGTAGTCGAGCATGGCCTGGTTGAGGTTGGGCGCCAGGGCCATCACCACCGAGCTTTCGATGGAGGGCGGGTTGTGGGCCAGGGTCAGCAGCGTGGAGATGCCGCCCCAGGAGGCCGACACCAGGTGGTTGACCTCAAAGCGCTCCACCAGGGCGCGGAGCATTTGCACCTCGTCGTCCTTGGTCACCAGGTCGAGGTCGGTGTTGTATTCGCGCGAGTAGCCCGAAAAGGGCAGGTCGAACAGCAACACGTTGAAGTGTTCCGCCAGGCATTTGCTGGTGCGCGCAAACGAGCGGGTGGTGGACAGCGCGCCGTTGACCATCAGCACGGTTTTCTTTTGCGGGTCGTTACCCAGTTGCTCTATGTGAACGTTGTAGTGCTTGAACAGCCTTTCAATGACAAAACTTCCATGGTTCATGTCAACGCTCCAGCTTGCCCTTTCCCGGGCAAGGTCGTGCATCACTTGGTCTCAAGTGGTTTAAGGGCGGCGGGGTTGGAATTATTGTTACCGCACGGACGTGGCTAGGTGCCACTAACCGTTATAACGGGGAATCTGGAGGGGAACAACAGGCCGAATGGCCAAAGTATGGAGAAGGGAAGCGTCGTCGCCGTGACGGTAATTCCCCTGTAGGAGCCGGCTTGCCGGCGATGGCGTCCTTAAGCGTGGTGCTTGGCTTACGGGCCCAATCGCCGGCAAGCCGGCTCCTACAAGGGGTGGGTTACAGGGTTAGGGTCAGGCGTTTGACCAGGGCGCCGGGCAATAGATTGGACGCGGTGTTGCGCTGGCCGTAGGTGCTGGCCGACAACAGCAGTTCCCGATCAGCGGTCAGGGCTTCGAGTTGCGAGCCGAGCAGGCTGTACACGCTGTCATCAAAACGCATGGTGCTGACCGGCGCCTTTATCTCGCCGTCTTCCACCCAGAACGTGGCGAAACGCGTCATGCCGGTCAGGCGGGCGGCGGGCAGGTCGGAGTAGTTCAGGTACCACAGGTTGCTGATGTACAACCCGGTGCCCAACTGCTTGAGGATATCGGCCTGGGCCAAGTCGCCTGCCGCCATCTGCAAGGCGCTGGGGGATTCATCGCTGCTGGCGCCGTTAGTGCTCAAGCCATATTCGGCAGCACTGCGCGAGTTGATCAACTGACCTCGCGCCTTGCCTGCATTGATCAGCGTGACATCGCCACGCGGGTAGCCTTCGGTGGAAAACGCCTGGCTCAGGGAACCACTGATCTGTTCATCCACCGTCACCAGCGGGCTCAGGGATTGCTCGCCGGCGTACAGCTTCTGCAACGAACTGCCTTTGCTGGCGATGGCCTGGGCAGAAAAACCACCCCAGGTGATGATGCTGATGATTTCTTCAATCGCCGCCGGGGCCAGGTAGGCGCGGTATTGCCCGGGTGCGAGGGTGTGCAGCGGTCGGCCAAGGAACTCAAGTTTCTCGCGGGCCTGCTGGAAGCGTTCGGCGAACTCGGCGCTGTCCCAGGTGTGCCCGGCGTAGCTGGCTTTTACCGCTTCGCCATTGGCGTGGAACAGGCTGAAATCAAAGTTGAAGCTATTGGCGCGATGCCAGCCGAACGCACCGTCGGAGCTGGCGAAGCCACGGCTGATGGGGCCAGCGGCGTAGAACCCGACCAGGTCAACACCTTCAGCAGCCTGGCTGATTTCCTCCAACACCCGGGCCAGGTCAGGCAGCGGTCGCGTTTGTTCTTTGTTACTTTGCCAGGCGTTGTGATTGAGCAGCAGGTACGGGTCCTCTGGCAGCAGCGGCAGCGTTTCGCGCAGCTGTTGCAGGCCATCGGCGAGGCGCTGACGGTCCAGCTCCGGCTCGCCGGACAGGGTAATGCCCAGGTCGGCGTGGCGGCCGTCATTGATCAGTTTCAGGTTGAGGCTGGCCTGTTGCACCTGGCCCGCCTGGCGCACCTTGGCGTGGTTGAAGCGCACGAACTCGGACGCTTCATCGGCATAACCCAGGTGGAATTGCTCGTTGTCGGTGATGGCGTGCTTGAGCCATTCCACCAATGCCTTGAAGTTGTTCATCAGGCGTCTCCCCCAAATACATCGACATCACTGAATACGCAGGCGGGCGAGGCATGGCCGACGCGGATCACCTGGTTGGGTTCGCCTTTGCCGCAGTTGGGCGTGCCCAGTACCTTGAAGGTGGTGGCGTCGCCGACCGCGCTGAGGTTGCGCCAGAAGTGCGCGGAAATGGCGCGGTAGTTGGGGTTCTTCACCACGCCTTTGAGCTCGCCGTTCTCGATCAACTGGCCCCACTCGCAGCCGAACTGGAACTTGTTGCGGGCATCGTCGATGGACCACGAACGGTTGGTCGACATCAGGATGCCGTTTTCCACACCGCCAATCAGTTGCGCAAGGCTCTGATCGCCGGCTTCGATATTCAGGTTGGCCATGCGGTCGATGGGCGCGCGGTTCCAACTGCTGGCACGGCTGTTGGCCACGCCGCTCATGCCCGAACGAAATTGCGACAATGCGCCGCCCAGCGGCTTGAGCAGCAGCCCTTCGCGGATCAGGAACTGCTTGCTGGCGGCGGTGCCGTCGTCGTCATGGCCGTAGCTGGCGAGTTGCTCCGGGATGTCCGGGTCGAAGGTCACGTTGAGTAGTTTGGAGCCGTATTGCAGGTGGCCGAAATCGCTGGCCTTCACAAAGCTGGTGCCGGCGTAGTTGCGTTCATCACCGAGGATGCGGTCGAGCTCCAGCGGGTGGCCGATGGACTCGTGGATCTGCAGGATCATCTGGTCGGGCATCAGCAACAGGTCGCGCGGGCCGTTGGGCGTGTTGGGCGCGAGCAGCAATTGCAGGGCTTCGTCGGCGATGCGCGGCGCGGCGCCCACCAGGCCGAAACGGCTGATCACATCAAAGCCGCCTTGCTGGCCGAAGTTGCTGCCGCCCAGGGTGCGGGTCTGGCTGTCGTTGCCGTCGTAGGCGGTGACGTTGACGCCAGGGAACACAAAACGCTGGGCCTGGCGCAGTTCGGCGCCGGCGTTGTTGAGGTAGATCTGTTCGACGTGGGTCAGGCCGAGGCTGACTTCCCAGTTCACCAGGCGCTCATCCTTCGGCACGGCGGCCGACTCGCTGCCGAGCAATGCGTAGCAGTCGCTCAAGGAAGGGAAGGGCTGTTGAAGCTCGGGCGACAGGTAGTCGGCGACGTCGCTGGAGACGTGTTGATCGCGCAGGTCGAGCAGGGCGTGGGGCTTGATCTGCCGCGCTTGCTGTTCGGCGCGTTCGAGGGCGGCTTGCAGGCCCGCGAGGGAAATATCGTTAGTGGCGGCGTAGGCTTCGACGCCGTTGAGGCGCACGGTGAGCATCGCGCCTTCGTCGTGGCTCAGGTGGGGCGGCTCGGCGACGTTCTTGCGGACCGACAGGTATTGGCCGGATTCGCGCACGTAACGCAGCGAGAAGAATTCGGCGCGGGTGCGCAGGGCACTGAAGTGCTGCTTGAGTGTGGCGTGGTAGTCGAACATGGGGCCTTCCTTGTGGGCGGCTCGGCGCGGGCAGGCAAACAGAGTAGGCCTGGGCTGGGAGCTGATCAAGGAAAGGCGATCATTGTAGTGAGCGGGCTTGCCCCGCGCTGGAGTGCGTAGCGCTCCCAAGATTTTGGGGCCGCTGCGCAGCCCAGCGCGGGGCGAGCCCGCTCACTACAGGGATGGGTGTTCCGTTTAGGCTTGGGCGTGAGCTGAGCCCAGGATCAGGCGCAGGCCCAGCGCGCCCATGACCAGGCCGGCGGTGCGGTCAAACCAGTGTTTTGAGCGCAGGTACGCTGCGCGGGGGCGTTCCGACGAGAACGCCAGCGCGACGACGGTGTACCAACCAGCCTCAATCGCAAAGATTGCCGGCAACAGCACGGCAAAGGTCCAGGCCGGGGCGTGCGCTGGCAAGAACGCTGCAAAGATACTGCCGTACACAATCGCCGCTTTCGGATTGCTCAGTTGTGTAACCGCCGCGAGGGTGAAGGATTTGCGTGCGCTTTGTGGGCGGCCATCGGCGGTGGTGGGTACGACGATCGGGCTTTTTGCCGAGCGCCACAGCTGTACGGCCAGCCAGATCAGGTAGGCGCCGCCGAGTATTTTCAAAATCACGTACAGCCATTCCACTTTGGCCAGCAGCGTTTGCAGGCCGAACAGGCCGAGCCCGCCGTACACCACGCCGCCGACGCCCATGCCCATGGCCGCCGCGAGTGCGTCGCGCCGCGAAAGGGCGATGGCGGTGCGGGTGACGAAGACGAAGCTGGGGCCGGGGCTGGCAGCGCCGATGGCAATGGCGCCGAGGATGCTTAGCAAGGGGAGAGTGATGTCCATGGGGCCCTTCGTTTTATGTTGGGGTTGTTCGAATCAACATAACAATTCAGGGCCCGCGTTTATTCCGTTCAGTGCCCGCCTTTCATGCGCCTTGCGATCAGGTAGAGGCCGAGCCCGATCAGCGCAGTCACCGCACCAATGTAACCCGTGCTCGTCCATCCATACCCCGCCGTAATCGCCATCCCGCCCAGCCACGGCCCCAGCGCGTTCGCCAGGTTGAACGCCGCATGGTTGGACGCTGCCGCCAAGCTTGGCGCTTCATGGGCAATGTCCATCAAGCGGATTTGCAACGGCGCCGCCATGGCGATCATGGTGCCGACCAGGCCGATACCCAGCAGCACGCTCCACAGCGAGCTGGCGGCGAAGGTGAAGAAAATCAGCACGGCCATCGACCACACCATGATCCAGCCCACCGCGCGAAATTGCAGGCGATCAAACAGCTTGCCGCCGGCGATGTTGCCGATGATGCCGCCCACGCCAAACGCGGCGAGGCCGAAGGGAATCCACTGCGGCGAGACTTTGGTCACTTCAAGCATGGTCGGCGCCAGGTAGCTGAACACGCAGAACATCCCGGCAAACCCGATCGCGCCGATGGACAGCGCCATCCACACCTGGGGTTTGGTGAAAGCGCGCAGCTCCTTGCGCGGGTCGCTGCGTTGTTCGTCGTGACGGTGTGGCACGAACTGCCAGACCAGTAAGAGGGTGCACAGGGCAATCACGCTGACCAGCGCGAACGCCGAGCGCCAGCCCAGGTGTTGGCCGAGGAAGGTGGCGATGGGGTTGCCGAGCAGCATGGCCAGGGTCAGGCCCATCATCACGCGGGCGACGGCGCCAGCGCGTTTGTCGTTGGGCACCATGCTCGAGGCCACCACCGCAGCAATCCCGAAATAGGCGCCGTGGGGCAGGCCGCTGATGAAACGGAAGGCCACCAGTGAGCCGAAGGTCGGGGTAAACGCCGTGGCCAGGTTGCCCAGGGCATACAGGCCCATCAGCAACAACAGCATATGTTTGCGCAGCAGCTTGGCACCGAGGATGGCCAGCAGCGGCGCGCCGACCATCACCCCCAGCGCGTAGGCGCTGATGGCGTGGCCGACTTGCGGTTCGCTGAGCCCCAGGTTTTGCGCGATATCGGGCATCAAGCCCATGATGGCGAATTCGCCGGTGCCGATCGCAAAGGCGCCCACGGCCATGGCAGCTTCCATTTTGGCGGCGCTGCGCGCGGGCAGCACGTGCCCGGGTGTTTGCTGGATAGTCATGGGTAACTCTATTTGGATGGAACGCACGAAGGAGAGCCGCCGATGCTACGCAACAGGCGGCGAAGGTGTCTAGAACAGCCTTTTGCGTGAGAGTTCCAGGCCTGTGACCCCAGGTCGCGCCTGTCGGGCTTGACACTGGCGCGTTAAAACCCTCGATTTAGAGCTGTCAATTGGCCAAACGGCGCATAAAGGCCATCTGCCGTGATATTCTGCGCGCCGTCTTGGTCTAGTCTTTCCTTGGTGCGTACATCCGTATACGTCCCAGCGATTGGCTGTCGCCCAGGTAGCTGAAGCCAATAATGATAAGAAGTCAGCGCAGAAGGGACATAAAAGTGAGGTCGACACGTCGGCCTTGTGTGCCCACCCTGCGGTCTCCTCGTGAATGTGCAAACCCCGCGGTGCGTTGCCTGGCGCACCGTGATGGAGGGCTGCCCATGATCAGGGGCGGTGGGGCGGATGGCGTTTTATCATAGGTGCTACAGATGTTTAAAAAACTGAACACTGCCCTGCTGGGGCTGGCTTTGTCGGTGGGGATCACGTCCGTTCACGCGGAAGAGGCAAAGAAAGTCGATGTGCTGCTGATCGGCGGCGGCATCATGAGTGCAACCCTGGGTGTATGGCTCAACGAGCTGCAGCCGGACTGGTCGATGGAAATGGTCGAGCGCCTCGATGGCGTGGCCGAAGAAAGCTCCAACGGTTGGAACAACGCCGGTACCGGTCACTCGGCCCTGGCTGAGCTGAACTACACCCCGGAAGACAAGAACGGCAACGTTGAGATCCCCAAAGCGGTCGAGATCAACGAAGCGTTCCAGATCTCCCGTCAGTTCTGGTCCTGGCAGGTCCAGCAGGGCGTGCTGAAGAACCCGCGTTCGTTCATCAACTCCACTCCGCACATGAGCTTTGTGTGGGGCGATGACAACATCAAGTTCCTGAAAAAGCGCTACGAAGCCCTGCAAGCGAGCCCGCTGTTCGCTGGCATGCAGTACTCCGAAGACCCGGCTGTGATCAAGAAGTGGGTCCCGCTGATGATGGAAGGGCGTGACCCGAACCAGAAAATCGCGGCCACCTGGACCCCGATCGGCACCGATGTGAACTTCGGCGAGATCACCCGCCAGTTCGTCGCCCACCTGCAAACCACGCCGAAGTTTGACCTGAAACTGTCGAGCGAAGTGCAGGACATCACCAAGAACGCCGACGGTTCGTGGCGTGTGAGCTACAAAAACCTGAAAGACGGCACCAAGACCGAAACCGACGCCAAGTTCGTGTTCATCGGCGCGGGCGGCGGTGCACTGCACCTGCTGCAAAAATCCGGCATCCCTGAAGCTCGTGAATACGCTGGCTTCCCGGTAGGCGGCTCGTTCCTGGTCACCGATAACCCAGCCATCGCCGAGCAGCACCTGGCCAAGGCCTACGGTAAAGCTTCGGTTGGCGCGCCACCGATGTCGGTTCCGCACCTGGACACCCGCGTGCTGGATGGCAAGCGCGTGATCCTGTTTGGCCCATTCGCGACCTTCTCGACCAAGTTCCTGAAAGAAGGCTCGTACCTGGACCTGCTGACCAGCACCACCACCCACAACATCTGGCCAATGACCAAAGTCGGTATTCGTGAATACCCACTGGTCGAGTACCTGGCAGGCCAGTTGATGCTGTCGGATGACGACCGCTACAACGCCCTGAAAGAGTACTTCCCGAACGCCAAGAAAGAAGACTGGCGTCTGTGGCAAGCCGGTCAGCGCGTGCAGATCATCAAGCGTGACGAAGAGCAGGGCGGCGTCCTGAAACTCGGTACCGAAGTGGTCAGCTCCGCCGACAACACCATCGCTGGTCTGTTGGGTGCATCGCCAGGCGCGTCCACCGCGGCTCCGATCATGCTGACCGTGCTGCAAAAGGTCTTCAAGGACAAGGTCGCGACCCCTGAGTGGCAGGCCAAGCTGCACCAGATCGTACCGAGCTACGGCACCAAGCTGAACGACAGCCCTGAAGCAGTTGCCAAGGAATGGGCCTACACGGCTGGCGTCCTGCAACTGACTCCACCGCCTGCGATCCCGCAACTGGCTGCACCCAAGGCCACCGAGGCTGCCAAGCCTGCGGCAGAGCCAAGCAAGCCGGCGTCTGACCTGGCGCTGTAAGCCAAGCCCGATGCAACAAAGCCCGCTGAACCGGTAACGGTCAGCGGGCTTTTTATTTGTAGTGAGCGGGCTTGCCCCGCGCGGCGGAGTGTCAGCGAGCCACGATGCGCCTGACACACCGCGGCGCGGGGCAAGCCCGCTCACTACAAGCATCCGGGGGAGGCATCTGCCGTTCAGCCCGCCGACAGACACTACCTGTTAAAAAGAATCCAGAGCCGAGCAGGAGCGAGGCTGCAGCAAAGGGGGCATTTTCAGTGGGTTTGTTGGGCGAGTACGCCCGAGGGTTTTTGTATGTTGCTACGTTATGCAGCAATGGCAGCGGTCGTCGTCGCAGCGTCCGGGTGTGTGCAGGAACGGGTCGTGCACGAGCGTGGGCCGGTTCAGCGTGAATATGTCGAAGTCGTCGCGCCGCAGCCGCCACCGGTGCAGGTGATCGAAGTTGAGCCCGCAGCCCGTTACGGCTACGTGTGGTCCCGTGGCTACTGGCGCTGGGAAGGCGGGCGTTATGTGGCGGTGCACGGCCATTGGGAGGCCGTGCGCGAGGGTTATCGCTATGTGCACCCGCACTGGGTGCAACGTAACGATGGCTACCACTGGCAGGGCGGTGGTTGGGTACGTTGAGGCCTAGATCGGCTTCTGGGTACCGAGCAATCGCACCTCACGCAACAGCGCGGCACCGAGTTGATCGGTGCCCAGCTCCTTGTAGCCCACGGCCTTGATGTCACCGTTTTCTTCTGCCTGGATGATGATCACCGGCGTCTCTTTGCCGGTGGCTTCATCCACATGCAGGGCGTACTGCGGAATATCCACCTTGATCGGCGTGCCTGCTGCCTGGCCTTTCACGTTGATCAAGAATGCCGCACAGCCGGTGTCGACATCCTGGCTGGTGGCAGAGCGCCCGCTGACGAAGCAGGTTTTCGGCAAGTCGGGCCAAGTGATGGCTTCGGCGTTGGCAAAGGTCGAAGCCATGCTCAAGGTAGCGAGAAGGAGCATGCGCACGGTGAGTATGTCTCTTGATCACGGTTGAACGCGATTTTTACCAAAGGCTGAATAGCGTAGCAATGCCGTGGCTCAGTTCAGTGGTTTCATTCCTGCAGTCTTGGCGGCATTGAGGTCGAACGTGGCCGTGTACTTGCAGCCGGCCGAATGAGCGCACCGCTCGATCAGACAATCGGCAAAATCAGCCTTGTTGGCTGAAAAGCGCCGCAGGGCCTGCCAGATGATCTCGGCATGTTCGATGGTCAGCTCGCGGGTGCGCAGCAGCGTTTCCAGCACCGCCACCACTTCACTTTTGGTCGACTGGTAGCAGCTTTGTAAAACCCACACCAACTCAACCACCGACACCAGGCTGACAAAACCTGGCGACAGTGTGGAGAGCGATTCGATCAGCTCGGAGGCCTTGGGCGATTGAACGGGGTCATCCTGGGTGACATAGCGCACCAGCACGTTGGTATCCAGGCCGATCATCCCGCTTTGGCTCCTTGCGTTGCGATAGCGCGATTCATGTCCTCGACCGAGACGGCCTTGGCGGGTTTGCGGATCAGGCCCTTGAGGTCTTGCACGGTTTTACTCGCCGAGATGATCGAGAACTTGCCGTCCTCCATTTCGACGAACTCGACGCGGTCGCCTGTTTCCAGGCCCAGGGCGGTCCTCACCTGGACCGGAATAGTGATTTGCCCTTTTGAAGTCAGTGTGGCGGTTGCCATATTAAAAATCTCCATCGCAATGCTCCTTACCTTAGGGTAAGGAATAGTGAAGGACAAGATCCGTTGGTCCATAGGTCGCTCTTCTGGTGTGGGTGAGTGGGAACAGGTAAAACGTTAGCCCGACTCATCCCATCGGCACGCCTGAAAACGACTGTAAAGAGATACAACATATGACCGATCGCCAGCTCATCATTCCCACCGCCATGCAACCCATCGTCGAACGCGCCGGCTACGTGCCCGCTGTCAAAGTCGGCAAAACGCTCTACTGCGCCGGGCAGGTCGGCCGTACCTCCCAATTGGCCGTGATTGAGGACCCCGAGGCGCAATTCGTCGCCGCCTGGGAGAATCTGCGTCAAGTTTTGGAGGAGGGAGGATGCAGTTTCGATGACGTGGTGGACATGACCACCTACCACGTGAACATGAGCCAGCACATGGCGGTTTTTCGTGAGGTGAAAAACCGCCTGTTCCCACGCGGGCATTGCGCCTGGACCACAATCGGGGTGTCAGAACTCGCACACCCCGGCCTGCTAGTGGAAATCAAATGTGTGGCGGTGCAGCGCTAGTTACTGCACCACGCGATAGCACGGCACATACGCCGCGCCGCCCGGCAACTTCATGCGGTGCTGGGCGACGAACGCCTGCAGCAGTTCGTCCAGCGGTTTCATGATGGCCGGGTCGCCGTGGATTTCATAAGGGCCGTGCTGTTCGATCAGGCGAATGCCCTTGTCCTTGACGTTGCCCGCCACAATCCCCGAGAAGGCGCGGCGCAGGTTGGCCGCCAGTTCGTGGGGTGGCAGCGCATGGCTCAGTTGCAGGCTGGCCATGTTGGCGTGGGTCGGGTCGAACGGGCGTTGGAAGCCCTCGTCGATCTTCAGCAGCCAGTTGAAGTGGAACGCGTCGTTGCGCTCGCGGCGGAACTGCTTCACGGCCTTGAGGCCGGCCGTCATCTGGCGAGCCACTTCGGCCGGGTCGTCGATGATGATCTGGTAGTGGGCCTGCGCCGCATCGCCCAGGGTGGCGCCGACGAATGCGTGCAGTTGTTGCAGGTAAGGCGCGGCGTGTTTTGGCCCGGTGAGGATGACCGGGAACGGCAGGCCCTTGTTGTCCGGGTGCATCAGGATGCCCAGCAGGTACAGGAACTCTTCCGCCGTGCCTGCGCCACCTGGGAAGATGATGATGCCGTGACCGACGCGCACGAAGGCTTCCAGGCGTTTTTCGATATCCGGCAAAATCACCAGCTCGTTGACGATCGGGTTCGGCGCTTCGGCCGCGATGATGCCAGGCTCGGTCAGGCCGAGGTAACGCCCGCCGGTAATGCGTTGCTTGGCGTGGGAAATGGTCGCGCCTTTCATCGGACCTTTCATTACACCAGGGCCACAGCCGGTGCACACGTCGAGGCTGCGCAGGCCCAGTTCATGCCCGACTTTCTTGGTGTATTTGTATTCTTCGGTATTGATCGAGTGCCCGCCCCAGCACACCACGATCTTCGGCTCGACACCCGGGCGTAGCGTGCGGGCGTTGCGCAGCAGGTGGAACACGTAGTCGGTGATTCCCTGGGAGTTGCTCAGGTCGATGCGCTGGCTGTCGAGTTCGTTCTCGGTGTAGACGATGTCGCGCAGTGCACTGAACAACATCTCACGGGTGCTGGCGATCATTTCGCCATCGACGAACGCATCGGCCGGGGCGTTCAGCAGTTCCAGGCGCACGCCGCGATCCTGCTGGTGGATGCGCACTTCAAAGTCTTTATAGGCGTCGAGAATAGTCTTGGCGTTATCGATATGTGCGCCGGTGTTGAGGATGGCCAGGGCGCACTGGCGGAAGAGGGTGTAGATACTGCCGGTGCCGGCTTCACTCAGTTGCTGCACTTCACGTTGAGACAGGGTTTCGAGGCTGCCCTTGGGGCTGACGGAGGCATTGATGACTTGACGTTGGGGCATTCTGATTCCTTGAAAGCACAGCCACCGCGCCCTGTTGAAACGCGATGGCTCGAAAATGGTGGGCGCCGAATACGGACGCACGAGACGATTTTTTACCCCAGTCGCAATGCCGGGTGCAAATACCGTCCAGCACCATCATGCCGCAGAACTTACTGAATCAGCTTCCAGTTTTTGTAGAAAACCCGACGCAGGGTAAAGACCAGCCCGGCAAAGCCCGCGATCACGGCGTTGAGCACCGACGGCAGCAAGGTCGGTCGCACAATATCAATGAACAAGCAGTAACGTTTTGCGTCGTTCTTGTTGAAGGACGCGTGCATCAGCGTGTCATCGAAGATAAACAGCGGGTCGTCGTGCCAGTAATGCTTGTGCTTGCCCACCTGGATGTACACACCCTCGTGGTGAGGGGCCGGCGCCATGTTGTAGAGCACGCGGAACATCATGCGCAGCGGGCCGAAGTGAAACGACGTCGAACGGTTTTCGTTGAACACCGAGACGCCGATGGTCTTCACGAACGGCAGTTTCTTGCGCAGTTGCGGGATATCCAGGCTGGTTTCGATCGGGCGACCGTACCATTGGAAAAACAGCATGCCGCGTTTTTTCTCGGCCATGCGCTCGTCCAGGTAGCCGATGATTTCATCCTTGCGGGTCATGGCGTCGTCGATCACTTGCTGCAGGTCTTCGCGCCAGGCGGGTGGCAGGTCACGCATCGTGTAGACATGGCGATTGCGTTGGCTCACCAGGTCGAACAGGGTGTTGAACGGTGCCAGCAGCCAGGTGTTGCGGCCACTGCCGATGAAATATTTCTTGATCGTGTCAGTGTCATACAGACCATTGCGCAGGAAATCGTAAACGCCGCAGAACACTACCAGCAGCGCAAACACCAGGGTGGTCCGTGGGAAGCAGTAGATGAACAGCAGAACACCGAGCGCCCAGGCGACGGAGATCAGCTTCTTGCGAACAGCACTTTTACTCATGAAACGTGGCTCCGGACATGAAACATAACGAAACAATGTAGTCATGATAGGGGGTTATGACCCCGGTGGGCGTTTTAAATATTGCGAAATTGTGAAGGCCCGACACAGTTTTTAACCCTTGCGACGGCCGATCCTGCGTTTTTGGGATTGGATTTTGTAAACAGAAGATTTGCGACTATCGTGACGCTTCGGTTTTTCGGACGTCATAGACCCGTACGAATGAAGTTGAATGGCCACCACTGGCCGTCGACCCCTTGGAAGAGGCAGAAATTTTATGATCATCAAACCGCGGGTTCGTGGCTTTATCTGTGTGACCGCTCACCCTGTTGGCTGTGAAGCGAACGTCAAGGAACAGATCGACTACGTGACCCAACACGGCGCCATCGAAGGCGGCCCGAAGAAGGTGCTGGTCCTGGGCGCTTCCACCGGCTACGGCCTGGCCGCGCGCATCAGTGCTGCGTTTGGCTGCGGCGCCGATACCCTGGGCGTGTTTTTTGAGAAAGAAGGCGAAGAGGGCAAGCTGAGCTCCGCCGGCTGGTACAACAGCGCCGCATTCGAGAAGTTTGCCGTTGAAAAAGGCCTGTACGCCAAGAGCATCAATGGCGACGCGTTCTCCGACGAGATCAAGCGCCTGACCATCGAAACCATCAAGAAAGACCTGGGCAAGATCGACCTGGTGGTCTACAGCCTGGCCGCGCCACGCCGTACCGACCCGCAAGGCGTGGTGCACAACTCCACCCTCAAGCCGATCGGCAAGGCCGTGACCCTGCGCGGTATCAACACCGACAAGGGCGTTGTGGTCGACACCACCCTGGAGCCTGCGACCCAGGAAGAAATCGACGGCACCGTCAAAGTGATGGGCGGCGAAGACTGGCAGCTGTGGATCGACGCCCTGCGTGATGCCGACGTGTTGGCCGAAGGCGCCAAGACTACCGCGTTCACCTACCTCGGCGAGAAGCTGACCCAGGACATCTACTGGAACGGCTCCATCGGCGAGGCCAAGAAAGACCTGGACAAGAAAGTCCTGACCCTGCGCGACAACCTCGCCGCCCTCAAAGGCGACGCCCGTGTGTCGGTGCTCAAGGCGGTGGTGACCCAGGCCAGCTCGGCGATCCCGATCATGCCGCTGTACCTGTCGCTGCTGTTCAAAGTGATGAAAGAGCAGGGCACCCACGAAGGTTGCATCGAGCAGGTCTACGGCCTGTTCAAGGACAGCCTGTACGGCAAAGAGCCGAAACTTGACGCCGACGGCCGCCTGCGTGCCGACCTGGCTGAGCTTGAGCCGAAAGTCCAGGACGCCGTGGCTGCACTGTGGAACCAGGTGACCGACGACAACGTCAACGAGATCAGCGATTTTGCCGGCTACAAGGCAGAATTCCTGCGCCTGTTCGGCTTTGAAATCGACGGCGTGGACTACGACGCCGACGTAAACCCGACCGTGAAAATTAATGGCTTGATCCAAGCTTAAACACGGTCGAAAAAATGTGGGAGCGGGCTTGCTCGCAAATACGGAGTGTCAGTCACTGAATATGGCGACTGATGCACCGCTTTCGCGAGCAAGTCGAATCGTCGCACCGCCGCTCCCACATTTGTTTTGTGTAACGCCCAAGAACCTTCCTGCGCGCCATTGCGCTCCTATCCTCCCTCACAATCTGGCAGACTCCTCTGGCTATCAAGCCACGCTAACGGAGAATCTGATGACGATTCGTGCAGTAGTTTTTGATTTCGGCGGTGTCCTGTTCGACTGGAGCCCGCAGCACCTCTACCGCAAGCTGATTGCCGACGACCATGAACGGCAATGGTTTCTCGACACCATCTGCACCCAGGCCTGGAACACCGAGCAGGATGCCGGCCGCACCTTGGCAGAAGGCACTCGCAGCCTGATCGAGCAATACCCCCAACACCGAACGCTGATCCAGTCCTACTACGACCGCTGGCACGAAATGCTGCGCGGGCCTTTGCCGGACGGTGTGGCAATCCTCGAGGCGCTCCACGAGGCCGACATGCCATTGTTCGGGCTCACCAATTGGTCAGCCGAAACCTTTCCGTATGCCCGGGCCAACTACCCGTTCCTGCAGCGTTTTCGCGACATCGTCGTGTCCGGCGAATTGAAGTTGATCAAGCCGGATCCGGCGATCTATCACGCCAGCCTCGCCCAGGTGCGCGCCCATCTGCCGGATATCCAGGCCAGTGAGGTGGTGTTTATCGACGATGTGGCCGGCAATATCGAGGCCGCCGTCGCACTCGGTTGGCAGGGCGTTCATCACGTGTCGGCCGAGCGCACAGCGGCACGCTTGCGTGAGTTGGGCGTAGGCTTCTAGCGCGCCCACTGCTCCATCGCGAAGTCCACGAACGCCCGCAGCTTGGGTAGGCGATGACGGTCCTGGCGATACAGCAGGTGCATGGGGCGGCTGGGCAATTTGTAGGTGGTCAACAAGGCCACCAGTTTGCCGCTTTCCAGGTCCGGGTGTACCAGGGCATCGGCCAGCATGATGATGCCCATGCCGTTCACGGCCGCCTGGCGCAAGCCTTGTGAGCTGTTGATGGTCAATGAGCCGGACACCGGAACCTCCACCTCGCCGCCGTCATTGCTCATGCGCCACAGTTTGCCGGTGTCGCGCCAGTTGTCATTGGCCGGGTAGGCGAACGCCAGGCAGTCGTGCTGTTGCAGGTCATCGGGCGTCTGCGGCGTGCCGCGTCGCGCCAGGTAGTCAGGTGATGCGCAGAGGGTGAGGGTGTAGTCCTGCATGGGCCGGGCGATCAGGCTGGAGGTCTCCAGTTCGCCCAATCGGATCGCCACGTCGAAGCCGCTGTCGACCAGGTCCATTCGCTCGTTGCTCAGCACGACGTACAGGTTGATCAGCGGGTAGCGCCGGGAAAACTCGCTCAAGGCCGGCACAAGGCGCTCAGTGCCGAATACCGGGGGCGCGGTGATACGCAGGTCGCCCTTGGGGGTTTCGCTGTGGATCTGTTCGGCCAGCAGCTCAGAGTCGGCCACCAGCCCCAGTACTTCCAGGCAGCGCTGATAGTACTCCCCGCCAAATTCGGTAAGGCTTTGTTTGCGGGTGGTGCGCTTGAGCAGGCTGACCCCCAGCCGTTGTTCCAGCGCGCGCAGGTGGTTGCTGACCATGGTGGTCGACATCCCGCACTCCTGCGCCGCGGCGGTCATGCTGCCGGTCTCCACCACCTTTACGTACACCGTCATCGCTTGGAACAAATCCATTATCAAGCCCAGGTTTAAAGTCATTGCAGGTTTGCGCAGTTTATCCAGCTCGGGTGGCTAACGATACTGGGTGCACTGACACACTGCCTTGGAGTTCGACGCCATGACCGCCGCCTGCCTGATGACCACCTATCAACCTTCGCCTTTGAGCTTCACCCGTGGCCTGGGCACGCGTCTGTGGGACCAGCAGGGCCGCGAATACCTGGATGCCGTGGCCGGTGTGGCCGTGACCAACGTCGGGCATTCCCACCCCAAGCTGGTGGCAGCAATCAGTGAGCAGGCCGGCTTGCTCTTGCACACCTCCAACCTCTACAGCATCGACTGGCAGCAACGGCTGGCCGAGCGTCTGACCGGCTTGTCAGGCCTGGACCAGGCGTTTTTCAACAACTCCGGCGCCGAGGCGAATGAGACGGCATTGAAACTCGCTCGGCTGCACGGCTGGAAAAAGGACATCGAAGCACCGTTGGTGGTGGTGATGGAGAACGCCTTTCATGGGCGCACCCTCGGCACCATGGCCGCCAGCGATGGTCCCTCGGTGCGCCTGGGTTTTCAGCGCCTGCCGGGGGATTTCCTCAAGATCGGCTTTGGCGACCTGGCTGCGCTGGAGGCAATCACCCAGCAGTACGGTGCGCGCATTGCGGCAGTGCTGCTGGAGCCGATCCAGGGCGAAAGCGGCGTCCTGCCTGCGCCACCGGGCTATCTCAAGGCCTTGCGTGATCACTGCACGCGCCACGGCTGGTTGATGATGCTCGACGAGATCCAGACCGGTATCGGCCGTACCGGCGCCTGGTTCGCGTTCCAGCACGAGGGCATTGTCCCGGACGTCATGACCCTGGCCAAAGGCCTCGGCAACGGTGTGCCCATCGGCGCCTGCCTGGCGCGTGCTTCGGTGGCCAAACTGTTCACCCCCGGCAGCCACGGCAGCACGTTTGGCGGCAATCCACTGGCCTGCCGTGTGGGCTGCACCGTGCTGGATATCATCGAGGAACAAGGCTTGCTGCAAAACGCCGCGCAACAGGGCGAACGCCTGCTGGCGCGGTTGCGGGTAGCGTTGAGCGAATACCCGATTGTGCTGGCGATCCGTGGGCAGGGTTTGATGATTGGTATTGAACTGGCCGAGCCATTGCGTGACCTGGCCCTGCGGGCGGCCCAGGAGCATGGGCTGCTGATCAACGTGACGCGGGGCAAGATCATCCGGCTGTTGCCGCCGTTGACCCTGGATGCCAAGGAAGCCGAGATGATCGTGCGGGCCATTACCCGTCTGCTTAATTGAAATGCGATCAAAATGTGGGAGCTGGCTTGCCTGCGATTGCAGTGTGCCAGCCAACACAGTTGGCACAGATAGTCCGCTATCGCCGGCAAGCCAGCTCCTACAGTCAGGCGGTGTGATTTTCAGAGATCAGGCCCATTCAACCACTCCTGATTCATCGTCTCGGTATCCCCCAGGTACTCCAGCAACCACGCCATGGCCGGCGACAATTTGTTCTGTGCCCAGGCCACACACGACGGGCTGGCCGGAAACGGCCGGCTCAGTTGCAACGCCACCAACTCACCGCGCTCGATCCACGGCAACACCTGATGCGCCGGCGCCATGCCGACGCACAGGCCGTCGCGCAGGCAATCGATGGCCGAGGCCCAGTTGGGCACCACCAGCCGCCGTTGGTTATCCAGGGTCCAGGTGTCGCGCTTGGGCAGGTTGCGCGACGTGTCGGTCATGCACAGGGAGGCGAAGGGACGCAGCTGATCGTCATTGAGCAACCCCTCGACTGTCGCCAGCGGGTGCTTGGCACTGACCACGCACAGCCAGTTCAACAGGCCCATGTCACGAAACGTGAAGTGGCTGGCCACCGGCACTGCGCTGGTGGCGCCGATCACAATGTCGGTGCGCTCATCGGCCAGCGCATCCCACACACCGTTGTACACCTCGTATTCCAGCAGCAACTCCACTTCGGGAAACTGCCGGTAAAAATCCAGCACCAGTTGCCGGCAGCGCTGGGGTTTGACGATTGAGTCCACGGCCACCTTCAATTGGCCGCTCCAGCCATTGGCCACCTGCTGGCATAGCCGGCGCGTGCCGAGCATCTTTTTCATCACGCCACGGGCTTCTTCTATAAAGAGGCGGCCGGCGGGTGTCAGCTCCACGTCCCGGTGCCTGCGCACGAACAGTGGTACGGCCAGCCACTCTTCGATCTGACGCACCGTGTAGCTGATGGCCGACGGCACACGGTGCAACTCCTGGGCGGCCGCACTGAAGCTGCCATGGCGCGCTACCGCATCGACCACATCCAGAGAGTATTCAGACCACATGATGGTTGCCTTCAAAATATTTGATCAGAGTGTCCAATTATTATCGCTTCACACAAAAACTGTCAGCTTCATAATGGGCGCCAGTCAGCAAATAGTTTGATGGCAGGATCTTCAAGGCTTCAATGAAAAATTCTTTGGGTTTCACGGGGTATCTGGCGGGGCTGAGCATGCTCGGTTATCTGGCCATGGACATGTACTTGCCGGCCTTCGGCGCCATGGGCGAACAGTTGCAGATCGGCGCGGGTGCCGTGGGCGCCAGCTTGAGTATTTTCCTTGCGGGCTTTGCGGTGGGGCAGTTGCTGTGGGGGCCGCTGTCTGACCGCTTGGGGCGCAAGCCGATCTTGCTCACCGGCCTGAGCCTGTTTGTGCTGGGTTGCTTGGGCATGTTCTGGGTCGAGACCGCGCCGCAACTGCTGGCGTTGCGCTTTGTCCAAGCGATTGGCGTGTGTTCCGCCGCCGTGAGTTGGCAGGCGCTGGTGATCGACCGTTACCCGGCCGACAAGGCCCATCGCGTGTTCGCCAGCATCATGCCGCTGATGTCACTGTCGCCGGCCCTGGCGCCGTTGCTGGGGGCGATGGTGTTAAACCACTTCGGCTGGCAAGCGATATTCGGCGTGTTGCTGGGCGTGTCGTTGCTGCTGCTGTTGCCCACTTTGTTCCTGCGCACTGTACCGAAACGTCAGGCGCAGACGGGCGAACCTTCGCGCCTGGGTTACGGGCAACTGCTGACATCCCGCGTGTTTACCGGCAACGTGATGATCTTTGCCGCGTGCTCCGCCAGCTTCTTCGCCTGGCTGACCGCCTCACCGTTCATTCTGGGCGATATGGGCTACAGCCCGAATGACATTGGCTTGAGCTACGTGTTGCCGACCTTGGCATTCCTGGTGGGCGGCTACAGTTGCCGCAGCGCCTTGCAGCGTTATCAGGGCAAAACCCTGCTGCCGTGGTTGCTGGTGGCGTATTGCATCAGCATGCTGGCGTTGTACCTGGTTGCCACCTTGACCGTGCCGACCCTCACCACCTTGCTGATTCCGTTCTGCCTGATGGCCCTGGTCAATGGCGCGAGCTATCCCATCGTGGTGGCGAATGCACTGATGCCGTTTGCAGAAAATTCCGGCAAGGCCGCGGCCCTGCAAAACACTCTGCAATTGGGGCTGTGTTTCCTCAGCAGCCTGTTGGTGTCGTCGATGATCGACCAACCGTTGTTGATCACCGTGATCGTGATGCTGGCGACTGCGCCGTTGGCGGTATTGGGTTACTGGCTGGCGCGGCCAAAAAACAACCCTGCCAAACTGGCCCAGGCCTGACCCCTGTAGGAGCCGGCTTGCCGGCGATCGCGGTCTATCAGTTAGCCCATTCGTCGCTGACCCACCGCTATCCCCGGCAAGCCGGCTCCTACAGGTTGGCGGGTGTCAGAAGGTGACTTCCATGTTCAGCGTCGGGGTTGAGGTGCGAGTACCCAGGCCACCGTCGACGCCGAACTTGTTGTGCCAATACTCGTAACCCACCCCCAGGTACAGGTTCGGTTTCACGCTTTTGCCCGGCCGCACCGCCACCATCAGCGCGGTACGCATCAGCGCTTCCGGCGCGGTGTCGCGGCCGTGGTAGTCCTTGCCTTTTTCCCCGACGTAATTGATGAACCCCTGGAACTTGACCGCGTGGCTGGCGACCTCGAACGGGCGCATCCACGTCAGGTTGAGCATGTAGGTGTCATCGAACGTGTGGTTCGACTCTTGCGCGCCGGGGATGCCGGTGTGGTTCTTTTCCTTGTAGTACATCAGGCTCAGGTCGAGCACACCGACGGTGTTGAATTTCAAGGTAGGACCGATCACCAGGGCGCGCTTTTTGGCTGACGCGAAGTTGTTGTTGCGGTTGGCGTCAAACCCCGCCGTCAGGGCGTAATCCTTGATCAGGCCGGTGCCCAGCGGCACATCGAATACCCGCGATGCGTACAACTGGTGCCGGTACACGCCGTACACCTCGCTGCCGCCATGGTCCGTGCCTTTGCGCGGGTCGCTGCTGTCGGACAGGAACACATCGAGGTTGAAGTAGTTGCTGCCGTATTGGTAACCGCTGGCGTGGGTAAAACTGTAGATGCGCTTGCTGAAATCGTCGGGGTTGTTCGGATTGGTGAAGTGCTGGCCGTAGCGGAAACCTACGCTGTTGTTCATCCATTCCACCGCGACAGCCTCCCCGCCGCCGAGGAGGGACAGTAAGACGGTTGCGCCGTGCAGTGCCTTTTTCATTGTTTTTATTCCTTTGGCGTTTGGCTCATGGCGGCCTTGCAGGGACCGCCGGGCGCAGTATCAGCACAGGGCGGGCGTGCGCCAAAGAACAGAATCTCGCCTGGGGCGATGCCGAAACGGCAGCACGGTATTTGCCCTGAAAGTCAGGAAATACGCGGCGCCGCAGGCATTTCCTCGCGTTCGCGCAAGGCGATCTCTTCGCCCAACAGGTGGGTCAGGGCTTGCACCGCCACGGGCAAGTCACGGTCCTTGCGGGCATACACGCCCAGGTCGCTGAAGATGCCACCCTGGTCGCTCAGCGGAATGTGCAGCAGTTCGCCGCGCTGCAGGTCGGCCTCGATACCGATGCGAGTCTGGAAGGCGATGCCCAATTGCTGGCGCGCCAACTGTCGCGCCAGTTCCATGGAGTTGCTGTGCAGCAGGGGCTTGCTCGCTGCCGCTGTGGATGTGTGCAACGGGGCGATGAGGTGATGCACCGACAGTTCGCTTTTGGCCTGGATCACCCCGTATTCGCAGCATTGCCCATAGCTCACCCGCGTTTCACCGGCCAGCGGATGCTCCGGCGTCATCAATGCGCCCAAGCGGAAATGGCCGACGCACAGCTGGGTGATTTCGTTGCTGCGCGGCAGGGCAAACGCCAGGCCGAGGTCCGCCTGGCCATTGACCACCGCGCCGGGAATCGACTGCGAACCCTGCACCGTGACGCCAATTGTCACCTTCGGGTAGCGCTCACGCATACGCCGGAGTGCGGCAGGCAGCAGTTCGACGGCGGCCCCTTCCACCGTGGCGATTTCCACATGCCCGGTCTGCACGCCGTGCAAGCCATCCAGTTCACCGCGCACCCGTTCTACATCCTGCAGCAGCAGGCTGATGTGGCGCGTAAGGATCTCACCGGCGGCCGTCACGCGCAGGCCGCCCGGCAACCGCTCGAACAGTGGTGCGCCCATCTCGTCTTCCAGCTTGAGGATCTGCCGGTTCACGGCCGACGACGCCACGTTCAGGCGCCGCGCGGCTTCGCGGATCGAATGGCAGCGCCGCACCATGTCGAAGTAGTAGATGGCCGGAGCATGAATACGCAGCTTGCGGTTGAGCATTTTTTTTCAGGTCCTTTTGCGCACGGCTTCAAGCCACAGGGCAGGGCGGCTGAATGGATTTTTGTATCGCCGTCATCTGGATTATTGTGAAATTGATTGTATACAACTCTATGGACATCCCGTCTTTCCTTTGCATACAGTGAATACACAACAAAAACAGAGACCCCCCCACCATGACTATCCCGAAGGCGTCACCGCAGCGGCCAGAAGATGAGAATCTTGGCGTCGCGGCCAATATGGCTTACGGCCTGCAGCATGTGCTTACCATGTACGGCGGCATCGTTGCCGTTCCGTTGATCGTCGGTCAGGCAGCGGGGTTGTCGCCCGCCGATATCGGCCTGCTGATCGCTGCGTCACTGTTTGCCGGTGGCCTGGCCACGCTGCTGCAAACCCTTGGCTTGCCGTTTTTTGGTTGTCAGTTGCCGCTGGTGCAAGGCGTGTCCTTTGCCGGTGTGGCCACGATGGTGGCGATTGTCGGCAGTGATGGGGCGGGCGGTGTGCCGGCGATACTCGGGGCGGTGATGGCCGCGTCGTTCATCGGCTTGCTGATCACGCCGGTGTTCTCGCGGATCACCAAGTTTTTCCCACCGCTGGTGACCGGCATCGTGATCACCACCATCGGCTTGACCCTCATGCCCGTCGCGGCCCGCTGGGCCATGGGCGGCAACAGCCGCGCGGCGGATTTTGGCAGCATGTCCAACATCGGCCTGGCCGCGTTGACCCTGGTGTTGGTGCTGCTGCTGAGCAAGATCGGCAGCGCGACGATCTCGCGGTTGTCGATTCTGCTGGCAATGGTGATCGGTACGGTGATTGCGGTATTCCTGGGCATGGCGGACTTCTCCGGCGTGGCCCAAGGGCCGATGTTCGGTTTCCCTACGCCATTCCATTTCGGCATGCCAACCTTCCACGTGGCCGCGATCATTTCCATGTGCATCGTGGTGATGGTGACCCTGGTGGAAACCTCGGCAGACATCCTGGCCGTCGGTGAAATCATCGACACCAAGGTCGACTCCAAACGCCTGGGCAATGGCTTGCGCGCCGATATGCTGTCGAGCATGTTCGCGCCAATCTTCGGTTCCTTCACCCAAAGCGCATTTGCCCAGAACGTCGGCCTGGTGGCGGTGACCGGCGTGAAGAGCCGTTTTGTGGTGGCCACCGGCGGGGTGTTTCTGGTAGTGCTCGGCTTGCTGCCCTTCATGGGGCGGGTGATTGCGGCGGTGCCGACGTCGGTGTTGGGCGGTGCCGGGATCGTGTTGTTCGGCACCGTGGCGGCCAGCGGTATCCGCACCTTGTCCAAGGTGGATTATCGCAACAACATGAACCTGATCATCGTGGCCACTTCCATCGGTTTCGGCATGATCCCCATCGCTGCGCCGAGCTTCTATGACCACTTTCCGAGCTGGTTCGCGACGATTTTCCATTCGGGTATCAGCTCGTCGGCGATCATGGCGATCCTGCTGAACCTGGCGTTCAACCACTTCACGGCCGGCAACTCGGACCAGCAGTCAGTGTTCGTGGCGGGGACCGAGCGCAGCTTGTGCTTCCGCGATGTGTCGGAACTGCGCGATGGCGACTACTTCAGTGGCGGCAAGTTGTTTGATGCCGAGGGCAAGGAGATTCCGTTGGTGGCCGAGGTGCCCAAGAAGTCCGCCAAGCCCGAGACCAGCGAAGTCTAAAACCTCCCCGATATACCTGTAGGAGCTGGCTTGCCAGCGATGACGGCCAGCCAGTCACCACAGCGGTGACGGTTGGATCGCTATCGCTGGCAAGCCAGCTCCTACAGGGTTTCAGCCAGTCGGTGTAGCAACAGGGGTGTTTAGCCGGCCTTGAGTGCGCGGTGCGGCAACGAGCACGCCTCATCCAGAAACTTCACCACCGTGCCCATGCACGCCTGACGTTCTTCCACGTGAGGCATGTGGCTCGAGTCTTCGAACAGTGCCCAGCGCACATCCTCGATCTCATCCAGGAACGGTTTGACCACCAGCGGTGTGGCTTCGTCGTGGCGGCCGGAGATCACCAGGGTCGGCACCTTGATCGCCGACAGCCGGCCAATCACATTCCAGTCCTTCAAGCTGCCGATCACGTGGAACTCGGTGGGGCCGCTCATGGCGTGGTACACCGTCGGGTCGGCATCGACCTGGGCGAATGTGCGTGCCACTTCTTCTGGCCACGGGTTGACCCGGCACACGTGCTGGTCGTAGAAAATCCGTGAGGCAGCCTGGTACTCGGGGTCGCTGTAGGTGCCGGCCGCTTCGTGCTTGAGCAGGGTTTCATGCACGCCTTCGGGCAGCAACTGGCGCAGGCGGTTGGCTTCGCTGACCCAAGTACGCATGCAGGTCGGCGAGTTGGCCGGGATGAATGCGCGCAGGCCCTTGGGTTGCAGGATGGCGTGTTCGCTGCCGAGCATGCCGCCCCAGGATTGCCCGAGGATCGCGTAGTTGTCGCTGATTTGCAGGTGGTCCAGCAGGTTGTTCAGTTCTTCGAGGAACAGGCCGATGGTCCAGAAAGACGGGTCTTTGTCGGGCAAGTGGGTGGAACGGCCATTGCCGATTTGGTCGTAGTGAATCACCGCATGGCCGCTGGCCGCGACGTCCTTGAACGCATCGACATAGTCATGGGTGCAGCCGGGGCCGCCGTGAATGATCACCAACGGTGTACGGCCGGTGGTCAGGTCGCCGGTAACGCGATACCAGGTCTGGTAGGCGCCGAAGGCCGCAAAGCCTTCGCGGATTTTCTCGATGAATTCCATTTCGTACCCTGCTCTTAAAAAAAGGATCAGGGACACCATAGTCGGCAGGGCAGCTTTAGGTAACTAGCAAAACAGCTAGGTTTTGCCGAAGGGTCAGTCCTCCAGCAGGCGGTAATGGGTGGCGCGTACCACCGCTTGCACGCGGTTCTTGGCGCCCAGCTTGTGCATCGCCGAGGCCAGGTGCAGGGTGACCACCGCCAGTGACCGGCTCAGTTGCGTGGCGATTTCGGCGGCGGTCAGGCCGTCGGCGGCCCATTTCAGGCATTCGCGTTCGCGCTTGGTCAGGTGAATATGGGGGTAGCTGCGTAGCGCCTTGCTGAACAGTGGGTAGGCTGCTTCCTGCAATGCATGGGTAATCAGGCTGAAGTCCGCCAGGGTCTGCTGGGCGTCGCGTAATACGGTGCGCGCCTTGCCGGTGCGCAGGCCGGTCAGCGAGGCGAAGCCGCCACGGGGCAGGTGGATGGGCACGCTCACGCCGCAGGTGAGTTGCCGCTCATGCAGGTAGGAAGACACCGGGGCATGGCAAGGGTCGATGATCTTTTGCAGCGCGGTCTCGGCCTTGGCCTCATAGGACCAGACAAACGGCGACACCGTGCTCAGGGCCAGGTGCTGAACCGGGTCGATCTGATAGAACCCTTCACTGCACCACAAGGCGTGCCAGTCGGACGGGGTGTTGCGCAGCTCCAGCACCGAAGGGGTGATGAGCGAGCCATCCTGGTCGATGGGCACCGGGGTGTAGTCGTACACCAGCGCATCGAAGCCCAACTGCTGGGCGAGAATAAACGTATTGTCCATCTGCTCATCCAGGCTCCTGCCCGGCATCAGACGATTGTTGAAGGCAGTAAGCTTGGCCAGCATCCGTTCTGCTCCCGAATTCATTTGAATCTCGACTTGCGGCAAGTAGAATGCCACGCCCCGGCGAAGGACTGCCAGGCCAAACCTATAAGAAATACTAGGTTATGGACGCACGGCATCCTCGGTAGTGTTGGCCTGATAAACGGCCGCTACCTGCCAGGCCGATACAACACAAGGAATGTATGCATGTGGCGTGAAATTGCCCCCGACCAGCAGTACAACGTGCAAGTCGACGGCCATAACCTCGTGGTCTACAGCTTTGGCGAAGGCGATGAGGTGCTCTTGTGTCTCAACGGCGGCCCGGGCCTGCCGTGTGACTACTTGCGCGACGCCCATGGCTGGCTCAAGGACCATACCCTGCGAGTGGTTGCATTCGACCAGCTTGGCACGGGCGCTTCAGCCAGACCGACCGACGTTTCGTTGTGGGATATCCGCCGTTATGTCGAAGAAGTCGAAACCGTGCGCCAGGCCCTGGGCCTGGGCCGCGTGCACCTGCTCGGGCATTCCTGGGGCGGCTGGCTCGGCATCGAGTACGCCATTTATTACCCCGACGCGCTGAAAAGCCTGATCCTCGAAAACACGGTCGGCGACATTCCGCACCTGTCCCAGGAACTTGAACGCCTGCGCGGCGCCCTCGGCAGCGAAACCGTGGCCATGATGCAGCGCCACGAAGCCATGGGCACCCTGGATCATCCGCAGTACCAGGCCGCGATCACCTTGCTCAACTATCGCCACGTGTGCCGCCTGGACGAATGGCCGGAGCCGGTCAAACGCTCTCTGGGCGACTGGAACATGGGCCCGTACGAAACCATGCAAGGCCCCAACGAATTCCTCTACATCGGCAACCTCAAGGACTGGAACCGCATCAAGGAGATGGGCGAGTTCACGATGCCGATCCTGATCACCACCGGGCAGCACGACGAACTCACCCCGGCCTGCGCCCACCGCATGAAGCTCGCGGCCAGACACGCGCAGTTGCACGTGTTCCCCAACAGCAGCCACATGCCTTTTTATGAAGAGCCCCAGGCGTACTTTCCGGTGCTGCTGGACTTTCTCGCTCGTCACCGGGGCTGACGGATGAACCTGGCGCGTTACCGTTTTGTGTTGTCCCGACCGCTGCAATTGCTGCCGGTGCTGTTTGGCATCAGCCTGATCACCTTTGTGCTGGTGCGCTCGATCCCCGGGGACCCGGCACGCGCGTTGCTGGGCTCGCGCAGCACGCCGGACGCCTTGCTGAAGATCCGCGCCCAGTACGGCCTGGATCAGCCGTTGTGGCTGCAATATTTCTACTTCCTCAAGAACCTGCTCAAGGGCGACCTCGGCCAATCCCTGCTGTACAAGGTCGATGCCCTGAAGCTGATCGTCACACGCATCGAACCCACCCTGGTGCTGGTGCTCGGCAGTGTGGTGCTGGCGCTGTTGATCGCAGTGCCGCTGGCAACCTGGGCGGCACGTAATAAAGGTGGCTGGGCGGATAACTTGATCCGCGTGTTCACCACGGTCGGCCTGGGCATGCCGGCGTTCTGGCTGGGCTTGATGCTGATTTTGTTGCTGAGTGTGCAGTGGGGCTTGTTTCCGGTGTCTGGCTACGGTCGCACCTGGCTCGACAAGGCCCACCACATGGTGCTGCCATGCTTGACCATCGCCCTGGCGCTGTCGGCGGTGCTGGTGCGCAACTTGCGCGCAAGCATGCTGATGGAGCTGCAGGCCGACCATGTCACGGCGGCCCGGGCCCGTGGGTTGTCGGAAGCCGCGGTGTTTCGTCGGCATGTGCTGCCCAATTCCCTGGTGCCCGCGGTCAACCTGCTGGCGGTGAATATCGGCTGGCTGATCAGCGGCACCGTGGTGATCGAAAGCCTGTTCGCCATTCCCGGCATCGGCCAATTGCTGGTGCGCGGCATCTTTACCCGCGACTACATGGTGGTGCAGGGCGTGGCCATGGTGCTGGCCTGCGCCACGGTGCTGATCAACTTCATCGCTGACGTGGTCACTGTGGCCCTCGACCCACGGGTGAAAATGCAATGAGCAGCCGTCCGTTGATTGCGCCCTGGCGCCTGCGCTTGCGTTTCGGTTTTCGCAATGGCCGCCTGACGGCCGCGTGGGGTTTGCTGATTCTGCTGGCGTGGCTGGGGCTTGCGCTGTTCGCCCCGTGGATTGCGCCTTATGACCCGATAGCACAGAACACGGACATCAGTTTGCTCGGGCCGAGCCTGGCCCATCCATTTGGTACGGATAACTACGGTCGCGACATTCTGTCGAGGGTGATCTGGGGCGCGCGCATCGACCTGCAATTGGCCATCGTCGGCGTGATCTTCCCGTTCATGATCGGCACCTTCGTCGGCGCGGTGTCCGGTTATATCGGCGGGCGCTTCGACAGCTTTTGCATGCGCGTGATCGACGTGATCCTGGCCTTTCCCTTCCTGGTGCTGATGCTGGCGATCATGGCGATCCTCGGGCCGGGCTTGAAGAGCTTCTACATCGCCATGGCGCTGGTGGGCTGGGTGTCTTACGCGCGGCTGATTCGCTCGCAGATCCTGGTGCTCAAGGAAAGCGACTTCGCCCTGGCGGCCAAGAGCCTGGGCTTTGGCCATGGGCGCATTCTGTTTGGGCATTTGCTGCCCAATGCGATGTTTGGCTCGATCGTGTTTTCCATGTCGGACGCCGTGCTGGTGCTGCTCAATGGCGCGGCCGTCAGCTACCTGGGCCTGGGTGTGCAACCACCGACAGCGGAGTGGGGCACCATGGTGGCCGAAGGGCAAGCGTTCATCACCACCGCGTGGTGGATCTGCACCTTTCCCGGCGTGGCCATCGTGACCCTGGCCATGGGTTTCAGCCTGCTGGCCGACGGTGTGGCGCAAGTGTTGGGAGATCGCTCATGAGCCTGTTGCAAGTGCGCGACCTCAGTGTGATCGCCAGTAACGCCGGTCGTGATGTCACCTTGGTGGAGCGCGTGTCGTTCGACCTGGCCGAAGGTGAAATCCTCGGCCTGGTGGGCGAGAGCGGCTCGGGCAAGACCATGGCCTGCCGTGGGCTGATGCGCCTGCTGCCGTCGCCCAACCTGCGTGTGCAAGGCGGTGCGGTGCGGCTGGCCGGCCAGGACCTGCTGCAACTGGACGATGCCAGTATGCGCGCCGTACGCGGTGGGCAATTGGGCATGATTTTCCAGAACCCCAGCAGCCACCTGGACCCGTTGATGCGCATCGGCGAGCAGATCGCCGAGGGCATCCGGCTGCATCAAGGTGCCTCGAAAAAAGACGCACGCCGGCAGGCCATCGAGGTGCTGCGCCAGGTCGGTATTCCCGACCCCCAGGCCCGCGTCGACAACTACCCCCACGAGTTTTCCGGCGGCATGCGCCAGCGCGCGATGATCGCAGTGGCGTTGGGCTGCAACCCGAAAGTGCTGATCGCCGATGAACCGACCACCGCCCTGGACGTCACCGTGCAGGCGCAGATTTTGCGGCTGCTGCTGGCGCTGCGTGACGAGCGCGGCTTGTCGATCATCATGATCACCCATGACCTGGGCGTGGTGGCACAAACCTGTGACGCCATCGCGGTGATGTACGCCGGGCGCCTGTGCGAGCACGGCAGCAAATACGAGGTGCTGGCCCATCCGCAACATCCGTACACAGCGGGTTTGATCGACTGCCAGCCTGCCCATAGCAGCGGTCACGCCTTGCTGCGCACGATCCCCGGACAGCCCCCCTTGCTGGACGCATTGCCCGCCGGTTGTCGGTTCAACCCGCGTTGCCCGCAGGTCGGCGCGTTGTGTACCCGCGTGTTGCCTGAAGGTGCGCGAGTGGCGTGCCACTATCCCCTCGGAGGCCAGCCATGAGCTTGTTGCAGATCAAGGACCTTGAGGTGAAGTTTGCCGCGTCCGGCACGGGCGTGTTCGGCCTGAACAAGCAGTGGGTGAGGGCGGTCAATGGCGTGTCGCTGAACCTGGCGGCGGGTGAAACCCTGGGGCTGGTGGGCGAATCCGGTAGCGGTAAAAGCACTCTGGGCCGGGCGATCCTGCACCTCAACCCCATCAGCGCCGGCCAGGTCTTGTTTGATGGCATCGACATGGCCCATGGCAGCGCCATCGACATCACCCGCCTGCGCCATGAAACCGCAATGATCTTCCAGGACCCGTACGCCGCGCTGAACCCGCGCCACACCATCGGTGAAACCATTGCCGAGGTGCTTCGGGTGCAACGCAAGGTCGCGTCAGAGCAGATCCCCGCACGCGTGAATGAGTTGCTTGATCTGGTTGGCCTACGCCCCGAACTGGCCAGCCGCAAACCCGGCTCCCTCAGTGGTGGCCAGTGCCAGCGCGTGGGTATCGCCCGGGCGCTGGCGGTGGAGCCGCGCCTGATCATTGCCGACGAATGCGTGGCGGCGCTGGATGTGTCGATCCAGGGCCAGATCATCAACCTGTTGCTGGAACTGCAACAGCGCATGAACCTGGCGATCCTGTTCATCGCCCACGACCTGGCCATCGTGCGGCGTTTGTGCGACCGCGTGGCGGTGATGTATCTGGGCAAGATCGTCGAGGAAGGGCCGGTGGAGGCGGTGTTCACGGCGCCGCGTCATCCGTATACCGCCGCGTTGATCGAGGCGATTCCCGAGATCGATCCGCATCGGCCGTTGCCTGCCGAACCCTTGCCAGGTGAGCCACCCAGCCCGCTGAATTTGCCCACAGGCTGCGCCTTCCACCCCCGTTGCCGGCATGCCCGGGCCATGTGTTCCGTCGTGTTGCCGCCTACCCATTTCCTGCACGAGCATCGGTACAGTTGCGTGCTTGAAGAACCGTTGCTCTAACCCTCTGCCATTCATTAACAAGGAGTTGTGATATGCAATCGCGCCATTTGAAATTGCTCGCCGCCGCTACATTGACTGCATGGTCCCTCACTGCCGGGCTGGCGCAAGCCGCTGGCGTACTGACCATTGGTTGCCGTGAAGACAGCACCACGTTCGACCCGATCAAAAGCGCGCAAAACCGCGACACCTGGGTATTTGCCAACGTCTATGACACCTTGGTGCGCGTCGACAACCTGGGCACGAAGATGGAACCGGGCCTGGCCGAAAGCTGGGAGATCTCCAAGGACGGCCTGACCTACACCTTCAAGCTGCGCGATGCGAAGTTCTCGGATGGCTCGGCGATCACCGCCGATGACGCAGCGTTCAGCCTGCTGCGCATCCGCGACAACAAGGCGTCGCTGTGGGCCGATCCGTTCAACCTGATCAATACGGCCAAGGCGTCAGACCCGAAAACCCTGGTGGTTACGCTGAAGACTCCGGCTGTGGCCTTCCTCTCGCAACTGGCGTCGCCGACGGTGTCGATCCTGTCGGAAAAAGCCATGACAAAAATGGGCGAAGACGCCTACTCGGAAAACCCGGTGACCTCCGGCGCGTTTACCGTGGATGAATGGCGCAAGGGGGATCGTGTGATCCTGAAGAAGAACCCGAACTTCTGGCAAGCCAAGAACGTGAGCCTGGATGGCGTGGAGTGGGTGTCCGTCACCGACGACAACACGCGCATGCGCATGGTGCAGAACAACGAGCTGGACACGGCGATCTTCGTACCGTTCTCCCGCGTTGAAGAGCTGAAGAAAGACAAGAACGTGGTCATCCACGCCGACCCGTCCACCCGCGAGGATCACCTGCTGATCAACCATGCCCACGGTCTACTGGCCAAGCAGGAAGTGCGTGAAGCGCTGGACATGGCCATCGACAAGCAGTCGCTGGTCAAGACCGCCACCTACGGTCAGGGCACCGTGGCGTATTCCTACATTCCAAAGGGCTCGCTGTACCACTACGCCAACAACCTGCAGCGTCCGTACGACCCGACCGCCGCCAAGAAGCTGCTGGAGCAGGCCGGTGCCAAGGACTTGAAGCTCAACTACGTGGTCAACGCCGGTAACGAAGCCGACGAGCAGATTGCGGTGATCATCAAGGACCAACTGGCCAAGGTCGGCGTGACAGCCAACCTGCAAAAGGTCGACCCGACCCAGAGCTGGCAGATGCTGGTGGACGGTGAGTACGATATTTCGGTGATGTACTGGACCAACGACATCCTCGACCCGGACCAGAAGACCACCTTCGTGCTGGGCCACGACACCAACCAGAACTACATGACCCGCTACAAGAACGACAAGGTCAAGGCACTGGTGGCGCAGGCGCGGATCGAGGCGGACCCGGCCAAGCGCGAGCAGATGTATGTCGAACTGCAGAAGTTGGCTAAACAGGACGTGAACTGGATCGACTTGTACTACAGCCCGTACATCAACATCTCTCGCAAGAACGTGAGCAACTTCCTGCAAAACCCACTGGGCCGCTTCACCCTCGAAGAAGTGGTGAAAAACTAAGATCCAGAGAGCACTGCATACAACTGTGGGAGCGGGCTTGCTCGCGAAAGCGGTACATCAGTCAGTAATTTTTTGACTGATACTCCGCTTTCGCGAGCAAGCCCGCTCCCACATCTAGTTCTCTTGCATACCTGTTATTGCGCGTCGAACGCCTGCCCATTGATGCCGGTACTGTCCGGCCCCATCAGGTACAGGTACACCGGCATGATCTCTTCCGGTGTCGGGTTGTCCGTTGGGTTTTCCCCAGGGTAGGCCAGGGCCCGCATGCTGGTGCGCGTGGCGCCCGGGTTGATGCTGTTGGCCCGTACCGGTGCGACCTTGTCCAGCTCATCTGCCAGGGTTTGCATCAGGCCTTCGGTGGCAAACTTCGACACCCCGTAAGCCCCCCAATACGCCCGACCCTTACGCCCGACGCTGCTGGAAGTGAACACCACCGAAGCATCCTGGGACAGCTTGAGCAGCGGCAGCAAGGTGCTGGTCAGCATGAACATCGCGTTGACGTTCACCTGCATCACCCGCATGAAATTCTCACCGGACAACTGCTCGATCGGCGTGCGCGGGCCGATGATCGAGGCGTTATGCAGCAGGCCGTCGAGGTGGCCGAACTCCTTTTCGATCATCGCGGCCAGCTCATCGTATTGATGGGGCAGGGCGGTTTCCAGGTTGAACGGGATCACCACCGGCTGAGGCTGGCCTGCGGCTTCGATTTCGTCGTACACCTGGGCCAGGTTGGCTTCGGTCTTGCCCAGCAGCAGCACGGTGGCGCCGTGGGCGGCGTAGGTTTTCGCGGCGGCCGCGCCGATCCCGCGACCGGCACCGGTCACCAGGATCACCCGGCCTTTGAGCAGTTCTGGGCGTGCGGAGTAATCAAACATAAGCATCCTCGGCAAAAGTTCAGCAGGTTGCAGACACCAAACTTGAAAGCAACGTGATCCCCTGTGGGAGCGGGCTTGCTCGCGAATGCGGAGTATCAGGCAGAAAATTTGCTCCTGGTAGACCGCATTCGCGAGCAAGCCCGCTCCCACATTTGGAACTTCATTGGTCAGTAGATTCGGTTAACAATCAGCAACTGCACAGTGCGTTATCCAGCACCTTGCGCAGTTCCAGCGGGTGGTCCACCACCACGTCAGCACCCCAGTTGCGCGGGTTGTCGTCCGGGTGGATGTAGCCAAAGGTGACCGCAGCGGTGCGCGTGCCAGCGTCGCGGCCGGATTCGATATCGCGCAGGTCGTCGCCCACGAACAGCACGCTGGCCGGGTCCAGGTCGAGCATCTTGCACGCCAAAATCAGCGGCTCCGGGTCCGGCTTGCTGTTTTTCACATGGTCCGGGCAGATCAGCAGCGCCGAGCGCTCGGCCAGGCCCAGTTGCTGCATGATCGGTTCGGCAAAACGCAGCGGCTTGTTGGTGACCACGCCCCACACCAGCTTGGACTTCTCGATGTCTTCCAGCAGCTCGGCCATGCCGTCGAACAGCTTGCTGTGGATCGCGCAGCCCTTGAGGTAGCGCTCCAGGAACTCCTGGCGCAGGTCTTCAAAGCCTGGGGATTCGGGGTCCATCGAGAAGGTCACGGCAACCATCGCCCGTGCACCACCGGAAATTTCATCGCGGATATGCTGCGGGTTGATCGGCTCAAGGCCACGGTCGGTGCGCATGGCCTGGCAGATGGCGATAAAGTCCGGCGCGGTGTCCAGCAGGGTGCCATCCATGTCGAAGAGTACGGCTCGCAACTTCACAGGCTCACTCCTCGCGCAGGGTCTGGATCATGTAGTTGACGTCCACATCGTTGGCCAGCTTGTAGTGCTTGGTCAGCGGGTTGTAGGTCAGGCCGATGATGTCCTTGACGGTCAGGCCGGCCTGGCGGCTCCAGGCTCCCAGCTCGGAAGGGCGGATGAATTTCTTGAAGTCATGGGTGCCGCGCGGCAGCAGCTTCATGATGTATTCGGCGCCGATGATCGCGAACAGGTAGGCCTTGGGGTTGCGGTTGATGGTGGAGAAGAACACCTGGCCACCTGGCTTGACCATGCGGAAGCAGGCGCGGATCACCGAGGACGGGTCCGGTACGTGTTCGAGCATCTCCAGGCAGGTGACCACGTCGAACTGCTCGGGCATTTCTTCGGCCAGGGCTTCGGCGGTGATCTGGCGGTATTCGACGCTCACGCCGGATTCCAGCTGGTGCAGCTGGGCCACGGCCAGCGGCGCTTCGCCCATGTCGATGCCCATGACGGTGGCGCCGCGCTGGGCCATGGCTTCGCTGAGGATGCCGCCGCCGCAACCGACGTCCAGTACCTTCTTGCCGGCCAGGTTGACGCGTTCGTCAATCCAGTTGACCCGCAGCGGGTTGATGTCGTGCAGCGGCTTGAACTCGCTCTCGCGGTCCCACCAGCGGTGGGCCAGGGCTTCGAATTTGGCGATTTCGGCGTGGTCGACGTTGCTCATGGTGAATCCTCTAAACCTGATAAATCGTTTGGTCAGTCCTGAACCCGTGGGTTCAAAACCTTCGTTATTCGGTGTGCCCGCTGATGCGTTGGCCCCAGGCGATGGCCGTGGCGGTCAACTGTTGTTCATCCATGCGGGTCAATTGCCGGTCGTCGAGCAACTGCTTGCCGGCGACCCAAAGGTGTTTCACGCAATCGCGTCCGGTGGCATATATAAGCTGTGAGACCGGATCGTAGATCGGTTGTTGCGCCAGCCCCGACAGGTCGAAGGCGACGATGTCGGCGGCCTTGCCCACTTCCAGCGAACCGATCTCGCTTTCCAGGCCCATGGCCCGGGCGCCGTTGAGGGTAGCCATGCGCAGGGCGCGATGGGCATCCAGGGCGGTGGCCGAACCGGCGACGGCCTTGGCCAGCATCGCGGCTGTACGGGTTTCGCCCAGCAAGTCCAGGTCATTGTTGCTGGCTGCGCCGTCCGTGCCGATGGCCACATTGACGCCAGCCTGCCACAGACGCTCCACCGGGCAAAAGCCGCTGGCCAGTTTCAGGTTCGATTCCGGGCAATGGATGATGCTGGTGTTGCTTTCTACCAGCAAAGCCAGGTCGTCCTCGCTGATTTGGGTCATGTGAACGGCCTGGAAGCGTGGGCCGAGCAGGCCGAGCCGACCCAGGCGTGCCAGTGGGCGCTCGCCGGTCTGTTCGACAGCTTGCTGCACTTCGAAGGCGGTTTCGTGAACGTGCATATGGATCGACGCGTCCAGCTCTTCGGCCATGACCCGGATTTTTTCCAGGTTCTCATCGCACACGGTGTACGGGGCATGGGGGCCGAACACGATTTTGATGCGCGGGTGATGCTTGAGGTCGCCGAACAGCTCGACACCCTGGCGAATGGCCTCATCGGCGGTGCTGGCGCCCGGGATCGGGAAATCGAGGATCGGGAATGCAATCTGTGCACGGATGCCGCTGTTGTGCACGCAGTCGCTGGCAACCTTGGGGAAGAAGTACATGTCGGAGAAGCAGGTGATGCCGCCCTTGAGCTGTTCGGCGATGGCCAGGTCGGTGCCGTCGCGCACGAAGGCTTCGTCGACCCATTTGGCCTCGGCGGGCCAGATGTGCTTTTCGAGCCAGGTCATCAGTGGCAGGTCATCGGCCAGGCCGCGAAACAGGCTCATCGCCGCGTGGCCGTGGGCGTTGACCAGGCCCGGGCTGAGCAGCATGCCCGGCAGTTCGCGCACCTCCGTGGCTTTAAGCTTCAACGCTGCGGCCCGTGGCCCGATAAAGGCAATGCGCCCGTCCCGGATGCCGAGGGCATGCTCCTTGAGCACCACGCCGGCAGGTTCGACGGGCACCAGCCAGGTCGGCAGCAATACCAAGTCAAGCGGGGCAGCAGTGGCGGTCATCGCAGGCTTCTTCCCAGGCAGCTATAAAAGAAGGGCGAAGTATACCCGAGCGTCTCCGCTGGCGGATCGCTATAATCGGCGGCTTTGTTCATGAGTGCGGGGTAAGGGATGCGCGATCGACTGTTGGCTGCGGAGAGGGTGAAGGCCATCGATTGGCGTGATGGCGCACTGCACCTGCTCGATCAGCGTGCCTTGCCGGCCGTTGAGCGCTGGGTGATCTGCATCTCGGCCGACGAGGTGGCGGCGGCCATTCGCACGATGGTGGTGCGTGGTGCACCGGCTATCGGCATCAGCGCCGCCTATGGCCTGGTGCTCGCTGCCCGCGAGCGGATCGCCGAGGGCGGCGACTGGCAGGCTGCCTGGGAAGAAGACTACGCACTGTTGGCTGATGCCCGGCCGACCGCATCGAACCTGTTCTGGGCGTTGAAGCGCATGCGCGACCGCCTGGACCGGGTCAAAAAGCACGCCGACCCGCTGGCGGTGTTGGAAGCCGAGGCCATCGCGATTCATGAAAGTGATCGGGAAGCCAACCTGACCATGGCTCAATTGGGCGTCGAGTTGATCCGCAAGCACCAGGGCAATGCCCAGGCGATCCTCACCCACGGCAACGCCGGTGCCCTGGCGACCGGTGGTGTGGGGACGGCGCTCGGGGTGATTCGCGCGGCTTACCTGGAAGGCATGGTCGAACAGGTGTACGCCAACGAGACCCGTCCGTGGCTGCAAGGTTCGCGGCTGACGGCGTGGGAGCTGGCGGGCGAGGGCATCCCGGTGACGGTGAACGCTGACTCGGCCGGCGCGCATATCCTCAAGACCAAGGGCGTGACCTGGGTGATCGTCGGCGCTGATTGCATCGCGGCCAATGGTGATGTGATCAGCAAGATCGGCACCTACCAGCTGGCGGTGTGCGCCATGCACCACGGCGTGCGCTTCATGGTGGTGGCGCCGAGCTCCACGCTGGACCTGATGATCGCCACTGGCGATGACGTTGCGCTGGAAGAGCGGGATTCGGGGGAGTTGCTGGACATTATCGGGCAGCGACTGGGGGGTGAGGCATTCAATCCGGTGTTTGATGTGACGCCGGCTGACTTGATTGATGTGATCGTGACGGAAAAGGGCATTGTTGAGCGGCCGGATACGGCCAAACTGGCGAAGTTGATGTGCCGTAAGCGGTTGCATTGAGGGCATTGGTGCCTGTTGGATTGCATTCGCGAGCAAGCCCGCTCCCACATTTGATTTGTGAACACTTTCAAAATGTGGGAGCGGGCTTGCTCGCGAATGGCCCTTTCACTCAACAAAACCCCTGGATCCAACCCTAAAAAACACCACCCATCCAGCTCTGAGCCCCTCTCGTCCCCCTCAAGCCTGTCATCCGTCAACTAACTATGCTCCATGCGCATCAGGGGGATAGGTGCGTGGCGGCGATTGTGATAACATCCGGCGGTTTCCAGGGTTGCCCCGAGGGGCTGCCTATAACGTGCAGATCCGTGTCATAACTCGTTGATTTGTCGTAAGTCGTTGTCAGGCACTTGCCGGCAGCGGCGAGCTTCGTTCGTCCCATATGGATGTGACGAGGTTTCACCCGAAAAAGGAATCAGGCTTCTCATGGGCGAACTGGCCAAAGAAATCCTCCCGGTCAATATCGAAGACGAGCTGAAACAGTCCTACCTCGACTACGCGATGAGCGTAATTGTCGGTCGGGCACTGCCTGATGCGCGCGATGGCTTGAAGCCCGTGCACCGGCGTGTGCTGTTCGCGATGAGCGAGCTGGGTAACGACTGGAACAAGCCGTACAAGAAATCTGCCCGTGTTGTCGGTGACGTGATCGGTAAGTATCACCCTCACGGCGACACTGCGGTGTACGACACCATCGTTCGGATGGCCCAGCCGTTTTCCCTGCGCTACCTGCTGGTAGACGGCCAGGGCAACTTCGGTTCGGTCGACGGCGACAACGCCGCGGCCATGCGATACACCGAAGTGCGCATGACCAAGCTGGCGCACGAGCTGCTGGCCGACCTGCACAAAGAAACCGTGGACTGGGTGCCGAACTACGACGGCACCGAAATGATCCCGGCCGTCATGCCAACCAAGATTCCCAACCTGCTGGTCAACGGCTCCAGCGGTATTGCCGTGGGCATGGCCACCAACATCCCGCCACACAACCTCGGTGAAGTCATCGACGGTTGCCTGGCCCTCATCGACAACCCCGAGCTGACCGTCGATGAGCTGATGCAATACATCCCCGGTCCGGACTTCCCGACCGCCGCGATCATCAACGGTCGTGCCGGCATCATCGAAGCCTACCGCACCGGTCGCGGTCGCATTTACATGCGCGCCCGCTCGATCATCGAAGACATCGACAAGGTCGGTGGCCGCCAGCAGATCGTCATCACCGAACTCCCTTACCAGCTGAACAAGGCGCGCCTGATCGAGAAGATCGCCGAGCTGGTTAAAGAGAAGAAGCTCGAAGGCATCACCGAACTGCGCGACGAGTCTGACAAAGACGGTATGCGCGTGGTGATCGAGCTGCGTCGTGGCGAAGTGCCTGAGGTGATCCTCAACAACCTCTACGCCCAGACCCAGCTGCAAAGCGTGTTTGGTATCAACGTGGTTGCCCTGATCGACGGCCGCCCGCGCATCCTGAACCTCAAGGATCTGCTGGAAGCCTTCGTGCGTCACCGTCGCGAAGTGGTCACCCGCCGTACCGTGTTCGAGCTGCGCAAGGCTCGCGAGCGCGGCCATATCCTGGAAGGCCAGGCGGTTGCGCTGTCGAACATTGATCCGGTGATCGCGCTGATCAAGGCCTCGCCAACCCCGTCGGAAGCCAAGGAAGCGCTGATCAGCACCCCTTGGGAGTCCAGCGCCGTGGTGGCCATGGTTGAACGTGCCGGCGCCGACTCGTGCCGTCCGGAGACCCTGGACCCGCAATACGGCCTGCGTGAAGGCAAATACTTCCTGTCGCCAGAACAGGCCCAGGCCATCCTGGAACTGCGCCTGCACCGCCTGACCGGCCTGGAGCACGAGAAGCTGCTGGCCGAGTACCAGGAGATCCTCAACCAGATCGGCGAGTTGATCCGCATCCTCAGCAGCGCCGTGCGCCTGATGGAAGTGATCCGCGAAGAACTGGAAGTGATCCGCGCCGAATACGGCGACGTGCGCCGTACCGAAATCCTCGATGCGCGCCTCGACCTGACCCTGGGCGACATGATCCCGGAAGAAGAGCGTGTGGTGACCATCTCCCACGGTGGTTACGCCAAGACCCAGCCGCTGGCGGCGTACCAGGCCCAGCGTCGTGGTGGTAAAGGCAAGTCGGCTACTGGCGTCAAGGATGAGGACTACATCGCTCACCTGCTGGTTGCCAACAGCCACACCACGCTGCTGCTGTTCTCCAGCAAGGGCAAGGTGTACTGGCTCAAAACCTACGAAATCCCGGAAGCCTCCCGTGCCGCCCGTGGTCGCCCGCTGGTCAACCTGCTGCCGCTGGACAGTGATGAGTACATCACCACCATGCTGCCGGTCGAGGAATACACCGAAGGTCACTTCATCTTCATGGCCACCGCCAAAGGCACCGTGAAGAAGACCCCGCTGGAATCCTTCAGCCGTCAACGCAGCGTGGGCCTGATCGCCCTGGAGCTGGACGAAGGCGACGTGTTGATTTCGGCTGCCATCACCGATGGCGAGCGTGAAGTCATGCTGTTCTCCGACGGTGGCAAGGTGACACGCTTCAAGGAATCCGACGTTCGCGCCATGGGCCGTACCGCCCGCGGTGTGCGCGGCATGCGCCTGCCAGAAGGGCAGAAGCTGATTTCGATGTTGATCCCGGAAGAAGGCAGCCAGATCCTCACCGCTTCGGCGCGTGGTTATGGCAAGCGTACCGCCATCAGTGAGTTCCCGGAGTACAAGCGTGGCGGCCAGGGCGTGATCGCCATGGTCAGCAACGACCGCAACGGCCGTCTGGTCGGCGCAGTGCAGGTGCTCGATGGCGAGGAGATCATGCTGATTTCCGACCAGGGCACCTTGGTGCGTACCCGTGTGGCTGAAGTGTCGAGCCTGGGCCGTAACACCCAGGGCGTGACGCTGATCAAGCTGGCCAGCGACGAGACGTTGGTAGGCCTGGAGCGTGTCCAGGAGCCATCGGAAGTCGAAGGCGAGGAGCTGGAAGGGGAAGAAGGTGCGGTATTCGATGGCGAGGTGATCGCAGCAGGCGATGACAACGTCGACGAGCCAACCCTCGATGCTGCCGCAGACGAAGAAGAACCGCAGGAATAAGCGGACACACAGGGGGCGGATGAAGATTCGCCCCCTTGTTGTTTGTCCCCTTTGAAACATGTGGGAGCTGGCTTGCCTGCGATGGCATCACCGCGGTATCACTGAAATACCGAGGTGCCTGCATCGCAGGCAAGCCAGCTCCCACAACGGTCCGCTCCAATAAGAGCGTGTTGCCGAACATGATTGCAGCCCCACCAGATCAGAGTGAGATTGGATGTGAGCAAGAGAGCCTATAACTTCTGTGCCGGTCCCGCGGCGCTTCCTGAAGCAGTCCTGCAGCGTGCGCAGGGTGAACTCCTCGACTGGCATGGAAAAGGCCTCTCCGTGATGGAAATGAGCCATCGCAGCGATGAGTTTGTATCAATCGCCACCAAGGCCGAGCAGGATCTGCGCGACTTGCTGGACATTCCATCGAACTACAAAGTGCTGTTCCTGCAAGGCGGCGCCAGCCAGCAGTTCGCCCAGATCCCGCTGAACCTGCTGCCGGAAGACGGCACTGCTGACTACATCGACACCGGTATCTGGGGCCAGAAGGCCATTGAAGAGGCCTCCCGCTACGGCAACGTCAACGTGGCAGGCACCGCCAAGCCTTACGACTACTTCGCGATCCCGGGCCAGAACGAGTGGAAGCTGTCGAAAAACGCTTCCTATGTTCACTATGTGGCGAACGAAACCATCGGCGGCCTGGAGTTCGACTGGGTGCCGGAAGTCGGCGACGTGCCGCTGGTGTGCGACATGTCTTCGGACATCCTTTCGCGCCCGATCGACGTGTCGAAGTACGGCATGATCTACGCCGGAGCCCAGAAGAACATCGGCCCGAGCGGTATCCTGGTCAACATCATCCGTGAAGACCTGCTGGGTCGCGCGCGCTCGCTGTGCCCGACCATGCTCAACTACAAGGTCGCCGCCGATAACGGCTCGATGTACAACACTCCGCCGGCCTTCGCCTGGTACCTGTCCGGCCTGGTGTTCGAGTGGCTGAAAGAGCAGGGCGGTGTCGCTGCCATGGGCAAGTTGAACGAAGAGAAGAAGCGCGTCCTGTACGACTTCATCGACGCCAGCGGCCTGTACAGCAACCCGATCAACCTGACTGATCGCTCGTGGATGAACGTGCCGTTCCGCCTGGCTGACGACCGCCTGGACAAGCCATTCCTGGCCGGTGCCGACGCGCGCGGCCTGCTGAACCTGAAGGGTCACCGTTCGGTCGGTGGCATGCGCGCCTCTATCTACAACGCCGTCGACATCCACGCCATCAATGCGCTGGTTGCCTATATGGCAGAGTTCGAAAAGGAACACGGCTAATGTCTGAGCAAGAACTCAAGGCCCTGCGCGTACGCATTGACAGCCTGGACGAGAAAGTCCTGGAACTGATCAGTGAGCGCGCGCGGTGTGCCCAGGAAGTGGCGCGGGTGAAGATGGCGTCCCTGGCCGAAGGCGAGGTGCCGGTGTTCTACCGTCCCGAGCGTGAAGCGCAGGTGCTCAAGCGTGTGATGGAGCGCAACAAAGGCCCGCTGGGTAACGAAGAGATGGCGCGGTTGTTCCGCGAAATCATGTCCTCGTGCCTGGCCCTGGAGCAGCCGCTGAAAGTGGCTTACCTGGGCCCGGAAGGCACCTTCACTCAAGCGGCGGCCATGAAGCACTTCGGTCACGCGGTGATCAGCAAGCCAATGGCGGCGATTGATGAAGTGTTCCGCGAAGTGGCGGCCGGTGCGGTGAACTTTGGCGTGGTGCCGGTGGAGAACTCCACCGAAGGCGCGGTGAACCACACCCTCGACAGCTTCCTTGAGCACGACATGGTGATCTGCGGTGAGGTTGAGCTGCGTATCCACCACCACCTGCTGGTGGGCGAGAACACCAAGACCGACAGCATCAGCCGCATCTACTCCCACGCCCAGTCCCTGGCCCAGTGCCGCAAGTGGCTGGATGCGCATTACCCGAATGTCGAGCGCGTGGCGGTGTCCAGCAACGCCGAAGCGGCCAAGCGGGTCAAGGGTGAGTGGAATTCGGCGGCGATCGCCGGTGATATGGCGGCGGGCCTGTACGGCCTGACGCGCCTGGCTGAAAAGATCGAGGACCGCCCGGACAACTCCACGCGCTTCCTGATGATCGGCAGCCAGGAAGTGCCGCCGACCGGCGACGACAAGACCTCCATCATCGTCTCCATGAGCAACAAGCCCGGCGCGCTGCATGAGCTGCTGGTGCCGTTCCACGATAACGGGATTGACCTGACGCGCATCGAGACTCGTCCTTCGCGCAGCGGTAAATGGACTTACGTGTTCTTTATCGACTTCATCGGCCATCACCGCGACCCACTGGTCAAGGGTGTGCTGGAGAAAATCAGTCAGGAAGCCGTGGCACTCAAGGTGCTGGGCTCTTACCCGAAAGCGGTTTTGTGAGGCTTTAACATGAGTGGCAACTTCCTCGCCCTGGCTCAGCCGGGCGTGCAACAACTGTCGCCTTACGTCCCGGGCAAGCCTGTGGACGAGTTGGCGCGTGAGTTGAACCTGGATCCGGCGAATATCGTCAAGCTGGCCAGTAATGAAAACCCGCTGGGTCCAAGCCCCAAAGTGCTGGCAGCGATCCGTGAAGAGCTGGCCGAGCTGACCCGTTATCCGGATGGCAATGGCTTTGCGCTCAAGACCCTGCTGGCTGAAAAGTGCCGGGTCGAGCTGAACCAGGTCACCCTGGGTAACGGTTCAAACGACATTCTTGAGCTGGTCGGCCGTGCTTACCTGGCCCCGGGCTTGAATGCGGTGTTCAGCGAGCACGCGTTCGCGGTTTATCCGATCGTGACCCAAGCCGTGGGTGCCGACGCAAAGGTAGTTCCAGCCAAGGATTGGGGGCATGACCTGCCGGCCATGCTGGCGGCGATAGACGCGAAAACCCGCGTGGTGTTCATCGCCAACCCGAACAACCCGACCGGCACCTGGTTCGACGTCCAGGCATTGGACGACTTCCTGCAGGACGTGCCTGAGCACGTGCTGGTGGTGCTGGACGAGGCTTACATCGAGTACGCCGAAGGCAGCGACCTGCCGGACGGCCTGGACTTCCTGGCGTCCTACCCGAACCTGCTGGTGTCGCGCACGTTCTCCAAGGCTTACGGCCTGGCATCGCTGCGGGTGGGCTACGGCCTGTCCACGGCCGTGGTTGCCGATGTGCTGAATCGTGTGCGCCAACCGTTCAACGTCAACAGCCTCGCCCTGGCGGCGGCCTGTGCGGCGGTGAAGGATGCCGAGTACCTGGAAGAGGGGCGTCGCCTCAACGAAACCGGCATGCTGCAGTTGCAGGACGGCTTCCGTGAGTTGGGCCTGGGCTGGATTCCGTCCAAAGGCAACTTCATCTGCGTCGACCTCGGCCAAGTGGCGGCTCCGGTATTCCAGGGCTTGCTGCGTGAAGGCGTGATCGTGCGCCCGACCGCCAACTATGGCATGCCGAACCACCTGCGTATCACCATCGGTCTGCCGGCGGAAAATGCCCGCTTCCTGGAGGCGCTGGCCAAGGTTCTGGCTCGTGGTTGATGTCACTGCATTGCAACCTGCTGTGCCTATGATCGGTCGCCTGGTGGTGGTCGGCCTGGGGTTGATCGGCGGCTCCTTCGCCAAGGGCCTGCGTGAAAGCGGGCTGTGCCGCGAAGTGGTCGGTGTGGACCTGGACCCGCAATCGCGCAAATTGGCGGTTGAGTTGGGCGTGGTGGATCGCTGTGAGGCAGACCTGGCGCTCGCGTGCCAGGGCGCTGATGTGATCCAGCTCGCTGTGCCGATCCTGGCCATGGAGAAGTTGCTGGCGTTGTTGGCAGGCATGGACCTCGGCCAGGCGATCCTCACGGATGTCGGGAGTGCCAAGGGCAATGTGGTGCGCGCCGCGCAGCTGGCCTTTGGCGGTATGCCGACGCGTTTCGTGCCGGGGCATCCGATTGCCGGTTCCGAGCAAAGTGGGGTGGAGGCGTCCAATGCGCAGCTGTTCCGCCGTCACAAAGTGATCCTGACACCGCTGGAACAGACCGATCCGGCTGCGCTGGCGGTGGTGGATCGCCTGTGGCGTGAGTTGGGCGCGGATGTCGAGCACATGCAGGTCGAGCGTCACGACGAAGTGCTGGCGGCGACCAGTCATCTGCCGCACCTGCTGGCATTTGGCTTGGTGGACTCGTTGGCCAAGCGCAACGAAAACCTGGAGATTTTCCGTTACGCCGCCGGTGGCTTTCGCGATTTCACGCGGATTGCCGGCAGCGATCCGGTGATGTGGCACGACATCTTCCTTGCCAATCGTGAGGCGGTGTTGCGCACCCTGGACACCTTCCGCAGTGACCTCGACGCCTTGCGCGACGCGGTGGATGCCGGGGATGGTCATCAGTTGTTGGGCGTGTTCACCCGTGCGCGGGTGGCGCGTGAGCATTTCAGCAAGATCCTGGCACGCCGGGCCTACATGGAAACTGCAGTGAACGCCGATGAGTTGACCTTTCTCGCTGAGCCGGGTGGCCGCTTGAGCGGGCGCATCCGGGTGCCGGGCGACAAGTCGATCTCCCATCGGTCGATCATGCTGGGGTCGTTGGCTGAGGGTGTGACCGAGGTCGAAGGTTTCCTGGAGGGCGAAGATGCCCTGGCGACCCTGCAGGCGTTTCGCGACATGGGCGTGGTGATTGAGGGGCCGCACCATGGGCGCGTGACTATTCATGGGGTGGGCCTGCATGGGTTGAAGGCGGCACCGGGGCCGATCTATCTCGGTAACTCCGGTACGTCCATGCGTTTGCTGTCCGGTTTGTTGGCGGCGCAGAGCTTCGACAGCGTGCTGACCGGCGACGCGTCGTTGTCCAAGCGTCCGATGAGTCGCGTGGCCAAGCCACTGCGGGAAATGGGTGCAGTGATCGAAACCGGGCCGGAAGGGCGCCCGCCGCTGACCATTCGAGGTGGGCAGGCGCTGAAGGGGCTGAATTACGCGTTGCCGATGGCCAGTGCGCAGGTCAAATCCTGCGTGTTGCTGGCAGGGCTGTACGCTGAGGGCAAGACCTCGGTGACAGAGCCAGCGCCGACCCGTGATCACACCGAGCGTATGTTGCGTGGCTTTGGTTATCCGGTGGCAGTGGATGGCGCTACTGCGTCCGTAGAGTCCGGCCACGCGCTGACCGCTACCCATATCGAAGTGCCGGGGGATATTTCCTCTTCGGCGTTTTTCCTGGTGGCGGCTTCGATTGCCGAGGGCTCCGAGCTGTTGCTGGAGCATGTCGGCATCAACCCGACGCGTACCGGGGTGATCGACATCCTGCGCCTGATGGGCGCGGATATCACTCTGGAGAACCCGCGTGAAGTGGGTGGCGAGCCTGTAGCTGACCTGCGCGTGCGCGCCGCTGCGTTGAAGGGGATCGAGATTCCCGAAGCGCTGGTGCCGCTGGCGATCGATGAATTCCCGGTGCTGTTTGTGGCGGCGGCCTGTGCAGAAGGGCGCACCGTGCTGCGCGGTGCCGAGGAGTTGCGCGTCAAGGAGTCCGATCGTATCCAGGTGATGGCCGACGGTCTGTTGGCGCTAGGGGTCAAGTGTGAACCGACCCCTGATGGGATTATCATTGACGGTGGCCTGATGGGCGGTGGTGAAGTCCATGCCCATGGCGATCATCGGATTGCCATGGCATTCAGTGTGGCTTCCCTGCGGGCAGAGGCGCCGATTCGTATCCGTGACTGCGCCAATGTTGCTACGTCTTTTCCGAACTTTCTTACACTGTGTGCCCAAGTCGGCATCCGTGTTGCCCAAGAGGCTCAATTGTGAATATCAAAGCACCGGTGATTACCATCGACGGGCCAAGCGGCTCGGGCAAAGGCACGATCGCCGGCATCCTGGCCAAGCGCCTGGGCTGGTGCCTGCTGGATTCCGGCGCGCTGTATCGCCTGCTGGCGTTTGCTGCGCGCAACCATGGCGTCGACCTGACCAACGAAGAATCCCTGAAGCTGCTGGCGGCGCACCTTGATGTGCAGTTCGTCGGCGCGACGGAAGGTCATCCGCAGCGCATCATCCTGGAAGGGGATGACGTGACCGACGACCTGCGCAATGAGCAAGTCGGCTCCTGGGCCTCCCAGGTTGCCGCACTGCCGGCCGTACGCGATGCGCTGCTGCAGCGTCAGCGGGCGTTCCAGGAGCCGCCAGGGCTGGTGGCCGACGGGCGTGATATGGGGACCGTGGTGTTTCCGGAGGCCCCGCTGAAGATTTTCCTGACTGCCAGCGCCGAGGAGCGGGCCCGCCGCCGCTACTTGCAGTTGAAGGGCAAAGTCGATGGTGTTAGTCTGTCGAGTCTGCTAGATGAGATCCGTGCACGCGATGAGCGTGATACCCAGCGCGCAGTAGCCCCGCTCAAGCCGGCGGCTGATGCCATACAGCTGGATTCCACGGAGCTGTCCATCGAGCAGGTGCTGGAACGCATCTTGAGCGAAATCGCCATTCGCGATATCGCCGGGTGATCAAGAAGGCCGCAGGGGACCAGTCATAGTCCTGCGGTGGCTTCTTTTAACTGAAACTGACCCACACCGTCTGGGGTGTGGAGATGGGCGTATTCTTCGCCCTTATCAACAGGAATTAAAATGAGCGAAAGCTTTGCGGAACTCTTTGAAGAAAGCCTAAAAACCCTGAACCTTCAGGCAGGCTCCATCATCACCGGTGTTATCGTTGATATCGATTACCAAGCTCGCTGGGTAACCGTTCACGCTGGTCTGAAGTCTGAAGCTCTGATCCCGCTGGAACAGTTCTACAACGATGCTGGTGATCTGACAATCAATGTCGGTGACGAAGTTCACGTTGCTCTGGACTCGGTTGAAGACGGTTTCGGTGAAACCAAGCTGTCCCGTGAAAAAGCCAAGCGCGCTGAATGCTGGATTGTTCTCGAAGCAGCCTTCGCAGCTGAAGAAGTGGTCAAGGGCGTTATCAACGGTAAGGTTAAAGGCGGCTTCACTGTCGACGTTAACGGCATCCGTGCGTTCCTGCCAGGTTCTTTGGTCGACGTTCGTCCTGTGCGCGACACCACGCACCTGGAAGGCAAAGAACTCGAATTCAAGGTCATCAAACTCGACCAGAAACGCAACAACGTTGTCGTTTCCCGTCGCAGCGTCCTGGAAGCAGAGAACTCCGCCGAGCGTGAAGCTCTGCTGGAATCCCTGCAGGAAGGTCAGCAAGTCAAAGGTATCGTCAAAAACCTCACCGACTACGGCGCATTCGTCGACCTGGGTGGCGTGGATGGCTTGCTGCACATTACCGACATGGCTTGGAAGCGCATCAAGCATCCTTCCGAAATCGTCAATGTTGGCGACGAGATCGATGTCAAGGTTCTGAAATACGATCGCGAGCGCAACCGTGTTTCCCTGGGCCTGAAGCAACTGGGTGAAGATCCATGGGTTGCTATCAAAGCCCGTTACCCAGAAAGCACTCGCGTAACCGCGCGTGTTACCAACCTGACCGACTACGGCTGCTTCGCTGAGCTGGAAGAAGGCGTTGAAGGCCTGGTACACGTTTCCGAAATGGACTGGACCAACAAGAACATCCACCCTTCGAAAGTCGTACAAGTCGGCGACGAAGTGGAAGTTATGGTTCTGGACATCGACGAAGAGCGTCGTCGTATCTCCCTGGGCATCAAGCAGTGCAAATCTAACCCATGGGAAGATTTCTCTGGCCAGTTCAACAAGGGCGATAAAATCTCCGGCACCATCAAGTCGATCACCGATTTCGGTATCTTCATTGGTCTGGACGGCGGCATCGACGGCCTGGTTCACCTGTCCGACATCTCCTGGAACGAAGTGGGCGAAGAAGCTGTTCGTCGTTTCAAGAAGGGCGACGAGCTGGACACCGTTATCCTGTCGGTTGACCCAGAGCGCGAGCGCATCTCCCTGGGTATCAAGCAACTGGAAAGCGATCCGTTCTCCGAGTACGTTCAAGAGAACGACAAAGGCGCAATCGTTAAAGGCACTGTGAAAGAAGTTGACGCCAAAGGCGCCATCATCGTTCTGGCCGACGATATCGAAGCGACTCTGAAAGCCTCCGAAATCAGCCGTGACCGCGTTGAAGACGCGCGCAACGTTCTGAAAGAAGGCCAGGAAGTAGAAGCCAAGATCATCAGCGTTGATCGTAAGAGCCGCGTAATCCAACTCTCCATCAAGTCGAAAGACGAAGTTGAAGAGAAAGAAGCTATCCAGAGCCTGAAATCGGCTCCGGAAGCTGCACAAGGCGAGACCACCATGGCCTCCCTGCTGCGCGAAGCAATGGCTAAGCAGAACTAAGTTCTGTAAAGCTGTAAAAAAGGGCGACTTCGGTCGCCCTTTTTTATGCCTGAAATTTGTTGAATCATCGCCCGAGAACCTTGGGCTATCGAGCGGGGTCAGATCTAACTATAGTCTTTGAAGAAACCGCTCTTGTGTCGCTGATTCAATAAGGATTTGAATGAATAGGCTTATAGTTGTATTCGCCGTGGTAATGCTGGCAGGGTGTTCGGCCACCAGTGCCAAGACTCACGCCAGGCACGGCGTCAGCGGTATCGAGATCGACTGTTCGGGGCTGGGTTCCGGCTGGGACAAGTGCGAAAAGCGTGCGGCCCGTGAGTGCAAGCAGCAGGGCTACAAGGTCATTACCAGGTCCAGTGATGCCAAGGATGAAGAGGGTGACTACCTGTTTGGCTGGAATCCTGCGGGTGCGGTGACTCGGACGATGCTGGTGATGTGTAATTGAGCATGGAAGGCGCGTTTTATTGGTATGAATTGATCATGCAGATAAGTTGGCGTATGGGCTGTTCAAATTCATCAAGTCATGCTAAAACCTTCGAAGCGCTTTTCCTAGCTGCTTGAAAAAGAAGGGAAAAATATGACGAAGTCGGAGTTGATCGAACGAATTGTCACCCATCAAGGGCTGCTCTCATCCAAAGATGTGGAGCTGGCTATCAAGACTATGCTTGAGCAAATGTCCCAGTGCCTGGCGACTGGTGATCGGATCGAGATCCGCGGGTTTGGAAGTTTTTCGTTGCACTACCGCGCACCGCGAGTAGGTCGTAATCCAAAAACCGGCCAGTCGGTTAGCCTTGACGGAAAATTTGTGCCTCATTTCAAACCGGGCAAGGAACTGCGGGATCGCGTAAATGAAGATGAAGAAGAGGGGGTCTGACTGACCTTCTGGAGAACGTTATGTCTAGAGCCATGCGCTTTGCGTCGGTTGTATCTGTTTTGTTCTGCGTACTCGTTGTGGTGTTCTTTGTGCTGGAGAACCAGCAGCGTACGACCTTGTCATTTTTCAGTTGGTCCACCGCCGAATTGCCTGTATCGGTTTTTACGATTTTGGCGTTGTTCGTGGGGATGATCATTGGTCCTGTGTTGGGTGTGGTGGTGGGCTTTAAGAGGCGACGCGAGAAAGCCTGATCCTTCTGCGCAGGGCGAATATTTTGATTGAGCGCCGCGCAGCATGGTCGTTTTACGTTTGATGTCTTTTCTGTCTTCGTTGTAAAGGCAGGCTGAATTACTGCTCGAGGTGTGTACCCAGCTTAGGATTCCACCTTTATTGGCCTTGTGAGTCCTGCGTGCATTTATTCGTGCTAAAAATTCGATATGTCGGGGCAAGGTCGGTCGCCGATATTTCTCTGCATGGTCTCGCCTTGATCCCACCCTCTTAATTATCGCTAAGGCCTGTTTTTACGCATCGTGTATCTGTGTTGGCTTTTGACTTTAAGGATGCAGGCCTTAAAATAGTCACCACTTTCCATGCCCTTCATTTTTAATTGCACCACACAACGCTTATTTTTCGGGCTGTTTGCTAGCGAGCTTCGACGTTTTCCTTGAACCTCTTTACCGTTGAGCATTCCGGGGCGGCATATTGGCTTTGTTAGTCAGCAGGCATTGAGGTGAGTGGCCGACTAGAAGCTTGTCGTGCTGTGCGCGTTGCTTTAGGACTTACTATGTTCAGCGGAAAAACGCTTCTTATCACCGGTGGTACCGGTTCATTCGGCAACGCCGTTCTCAAGCGCTTCCTCGACAGTAACATTGCAGAAATCCGCATCTTCAGCCGCGACGAGAAGAAGCAGGATGACATGCGAAAGCGCTACGCCAACCCCAAGCTGAAATTCTATATTGGCGACGTACGCGACTATCAAAGTGTTCTCAACGCCACTCGTGGTGTGGACTACATCTTTCACGCGGCCGCGCTGAAACAGGTGCCTTCCTGCGAGTTCCATCCCATGGAAGCGGTCAAGACCAACGTAATTGGCACCGAAAATGTCCTGGAAGCTGCTATCCAGAACATGGTCAAACGTGTGGTTTGTCTTAGCACCGACAAAGCTGTTTATCCTATCAATGCCATGGGTATCTCCAAGGCTATGATGGAAAAAGTAATGGTCGCTAAATCCCGCAATGTAGATGATGCAAAGACGGTTATCTGTGGGACCCGTTACGGCAACGTCATGGCGTCACGAGGTTCTGTAATTCCTCTGTTCATTGAGCAGATTCGTGCGGGTAACGCTTTGACGTTGACCGACCCGAGTATGACCCGCTTCATGATGACGTTGGCTGACGCTGTAGACTTGGTGTTGTACGCCTTCGAGCACGGTCGCAATGGTGATCTTTTTGTTCAGAAGGCGCCTGCTGCGACCGTCGAAACACTGGCCAAAGCCTTGACTGCAATGGTTGGTAAGCCTGAACACCCGATTCAGGTGATTGGTACGCGCCATGGCGAAAAGCTATTTGAAGCTTTGTTGAGTCGTGAAGAAATGGCCTGCGCTGAAGACAAGGGCGATTACTACCGCATTCCTCCTGATTTACGTGACTTGAACTACTCAAAATTTGTAGAGCAAGGCGAAGAAAAGATCTCCCGCACGGAAGATTACAATTCCCATAACACTGAAAGGTTGGATGTGGCCGGCATGCAACGGCTTCTGCTCAAGCTTGAATTCATGCAAGCGATCCAGCGTGGCGAACTTGCTACGCCGGAGGAGTAATCGATGAAGGTACTGATCACGGGCGCCAACGGTTTTGTAGGCAAGAACCTGATCGCGCATTTAAGTGAGCGCAGTGATGTCAAGGTTACCGTCTTTACTCGCGATAACAGCACTGCCCAATTGCCCGCTTTGGTTGCCGGTGTCGACTTTGTTTTCCACCTCGCTGGCGTTAATAGGCCGCAGTCGTCCGATGAATTCAAGGCGGGTAACACTGACTTGACCTTGGCCCTATGTGAGGCCATCAAGGCAAGTGGTAAACCAACGCCAGTGCTTTACACCTCATCGACCCAGGCTGATCGGGACAATCCCTACGGGCTCAGCAAGCTGGCTGCTGAACAGGCATTACACGATCTGCAAGTCAGTCACGGCTCCAGGGTTCATGTTTTGCGCCTGCCGAATGTGTTTGGCAAGTGGGCCCGGCCAGATTACAACTCGGCGGTGGCGACTTTTTGCCACAACATCACCCGAGGTCTCCCAATCCAGATCAATGACCGACAAGCGATGGTCAACCTGGTGTACATCGACGATGTGATTGACTGCTTCGTTCGAGTCATGGACTCGAACCTGTCTCGCGACTCAGTTGCTCAGGTTGAGCCGGTATACAGCATTTCCGTGGGCGAACTGGCCGATCAGTTGCACGCATTTCGTGACAGTCGCGACACGTTGATCAGCGAAGCCGTTGGCAACGGCCTGGTTCGGGCGCTTTACTCGACCTACGTCAGCTATCTCCCCGTCGAGCAATTCACTTATGACGTTCCGAAGTACGGTGATCCGCGCGGCGTTTTCGTTGAAATGCTGAAGACCCGGGACAGTGGGCAATTTTCCTACTTCACCGCACACCCTGGCGTGACACGGGGTGGTCACTATCACCATAGCAAAACTGAAAAGTTCCTCGTAATCAAAGGCAAAGCCTGCTTCCGTTTCCGTCACATTGTATCCGGTGAGTTTTATGAGTTGCTCACTCAAGGCGAACAGCCTCAGATCGTGGAAACGGTTCCCGGCTGGACCCACGACATTACCAATGTCGGCGAAGAAGAGATGATTGTCATGCTCTGGGCTAACGAGATTTTTGACCGTGAGCGACCCGACACCTTTGCGATGCCGGTAGGTACTCAAGCCTGAGCGTAGGCGTGCATCAGGCAATGCATGGGTCCAATGATTCTTGAAGAGTGTTGAGATGAAAAAGCTGAAAGTTGTCACGGTTGTGGGGACACGCCCCGAAATCATCCGCTTGTCTCGGGTGATAGCCAAACTGGACGAGCATTGTGAACATGTCCTGGTACATACCGGGCAAAACTACGATTACGAATTAAACGAAATTTTTTTCCAGGATCTTGGTATCCGTAAGCCGGACCATTTTCTCAACGCCGCGGGTGCGACAGGTGCCCAAACGATAGGCAACGTAATCATCGCGGTCGACCAAGTACTGGAAGACGTGAAGCCAGAAGCTTTGTTGGTTCTTGGCGATACCAACAGCTGTATGGCGGTGATCCCGGCCAAGCGTCGCAAAATTCCTACGTTTCATATGGAAGCTGGTAATCGCTGTTTTGATATGCGCGTGCCTGAAGAGATCAATCGCCGGATTGTCGATCACACTGCAGACATAAATTTGACCTATAGCAGCATTGCGCGTGACTACCTGCTTCGCGAGGGGCTTCCTCCAGATAGGGTGATTAAGACCGGCAGCCCAATGTTTGAAGTGCTCAATTACTACCGCGACGGGATCGAAGCTTCGGACGTTCTGGCGCGCCTCGGCCTGGAGGCTGGCAAATTCTTTGTGGTCAGTGCTCACCGCGAAGAAAACATTGATTCCGATAAGAACTTTCTCAAGTTGGTCGATGTGTTAAATACAGTTGCTGCACATTATGAGCTGCCGGTGATTGTGACCACGCACCCTCGTACACAGAAGCGTGTAGATGCCATGGGCGTGGCGTTTCACAAGAATGTGCAATTACTCAAGCCGCTGGGTTTCAAGGATTACAACAAGCTGCAACTGACGGCCAAGGCAGTGTTGTCGGACAGTGGGACCATTAATGAAGAGTCGTCGATCCTCAACTTCCCGGCCTTGAACCTGCGCGAGGCACATGAGCGGCCGGAAGGGATGGAAGAGGCTTCGGTCATGATGGTCGGCCTGGAAGTCGAGCGTACCATGCAAGGTTTGCAGCTTCTCGAGAGCCAGGCAGCCGGGGAGGAGCGCACGCTCAGGCTGGTCACGGATTACAGCATGCCGAATGTTGCCGAAAAGGTCGTGCGGATTGTTCACAGCTACCGCGACTACGTTATGCGCACTGTATGGAAGCAATATTGATTGGACAAACTTGCCCAGGAAACACCGCTTAAGATTCTGGTGGTGACCCAGTATTTCTGGCCCGAAAACATGCGCATCAACAATATGGTCGAAGGTTTTGTCGCCAAAGGTCATGAGGTAACGGTGCTTACCGGGTTGCCCAACTATCCGGAAGGGCAGGTCTATGCCGATTTTCGACGCGATCCCGCCCAGTTTTCCAGCTATCACGGAGCTCGCATAATTCGGGTTCCAATGTTGGCGCGCGGTAAGTGGAGCGTTACGCTAGCCTTGAATTACCTTTCGTTTTTCAGCAGCGCCTCACTCATTGGCAGTTACAAGCTGCGCGGTCAGCCATTTGATTCGATCTTTGTGTACGGCGTGTCGCCCATCATGGGCGCTATCCCGGCGCTTTTGCTGGGGCGGTTGAAAAAAGCTCCGGTGCTGGTTTGGGTGTTGGACCTGTGGCCGGAAAGCCTCAGGGCGGTTGGGGTCGTCAATAGCCCAAGGCTGCTGGGGGTGGTCGGTAAAGTTGTGTCTTGGATTTATAACCGTACTGATTACTTGTTGTTGCAGTCGCGTTCGTTCGACGAGAACATCAAGCAATACTGCACGCGTGCGATTGATGAAGACCGGCTGGTTTACTTTCCCAGTTGGGCCGAGGATGACTTTTCCGCGGAGGTTCAGGCGCCTTCTGATCTGCTACAGCGCGACGATTCTCTTTTTACGATCGTTTTTGCTGGAAACATAGGCGATGCTCAGGATTTTCCTGCAATCATGGCCGCAGTCAAGGCTGTCAAGGCGGACCTGCCTGTACGCTGGGTGATTGTGGGGGATGGTCGGGCCAGCCAATGGCTAGCCGAACATGTGGCGGAAACTCGACTGGATAACGTCCTGTTGCTAGGAAGACACCCCCTGGAAAAAATGCCGGCGCTGTTCGCTGCTGCGGATGCTTTACTGGTTTCGTTGCGGACCAATGAGGTCTTTGAGAAAACCATCCCTGCCAAGGTTCAGGCTTACCTGGCGTCAGGCAAGCCCATCATTGCCATGATTGATGGTGAAGCGGCCAAAGTCGTTGTTGGCTCAGGTGCCGGCATGACGTGTGCCTCGGGCGATGCGGCAGGGTTGGCGGATATCGTGCGTACCATGGGTGCTATGCCTAAGACCGAGCTCGAGAATATGGGCTCGTCGGGCAGACGTTATTACCTTGAGCATTTTTCCAAAGACACATTGTTCGATCGTTTGGAGGAGCTGTTCAGAAAAGCCACCCTGAGGCGGAACAAAAAATGACCGAAAAATCACTGCTTGCTGGCGCCATTGGTCAGGTACGACCTGTTTGGTGTGAAACGCTTGTGAGTGCCGGGCATTGATGAGCCCTGAACCCTTTTGCCTCTATCTGTTCCAGGAACTGCTTCTTACATGACCATCTGGTTAGTGTTTTCCGTGGTGCTTGTCGCATCGCTTCTATTGACTTGGGTGCTACGTCGTTACGCGTTGTCGCGTAGTTTGATGGATATTCCCAATGGTCGCAGTTCGCACTCTGTCCCAACGCCACGAGGAGGTGGCGTTGCAATCGTGTTGACGTATCTAGTGGCTTTAGTGCTGGTGGCACTTTGTGGCTGGGTCAGTTGGAGTGCCGCCTGGCCATTGTTGGGGGCCGGAGCACTCATTGCGATAGTTGGCTTTCTCGATGATCATGGTCATATCGCAGCCCGTTGGCGTTTACTGGCCCACTTCGGTGCCGCAATATGGGCGTTGTCCTGGATGGGGGGGCTTCCTACGGTCAGCGTGATAGGGGTTGAGCTGGACTTGGGGTGGTTCGGCCATGTGCTGGCAGCCTTATACCTGGTGTGGATGCTGAACTTGTATAACTTCATGGACGGCATTGACGGAATTGCCAGTGTCGAGGCCGTCTGTGCCTGTTCAGGAGCATGCTTGGTGTACTGGCTGACAGGGCATCAAGATCTCATGCTTGCGCCGATGTTGCTGGCCGTCGCCGTGCTCGGTTTTCTATACTGGAATTTCCCTCCTGCCCGCATCTTCATGGGCGATGCAGGGAGTGGTTTCCTCGGCATTGTCATCGCTGTGTTGTCGTTACAAGCGGCCTGGGTCGCCCCTCAGATGTTGTGGGTTTGGCTGGTTTTGCTGGGTGTGTTCATTGTAGATGCGACCTTCACTTTAGTGCGACGCCTGTTGCGGGGCGACAAAGTCTACGAAGCCCATCGCAGTCACGCCTATCAGTACGCATCGCGTCGGGTAGGGCGCCATTTGCCGGTCACCCTGGCAGTAATGGCCATTAATCTGTTTTGGCTACTGCCTATCGCCGTTTGCATCGGCTTGGGGCTTGATGGCGTGCTTGGGCTGATAGTGGCGTACGTTCCACTGGTAGTGCTGGCTATCAAATTTCACGCGGGGGAGTTGGAATACGCGTGATAATCGATAGGCGCAGGAGCTTGAAGGGTTCTCTGCACACTTACGCAACTGCCATTTTCCGGCAGTACTAGGGACTGAGGTATAAAAGGGTTTATGGAAAGTTTACGTGCCCGATTGTTGGGCTTGCCGCGCAGGCAAAAACGCATCTTGCAGGTGGCGACTGACATCGTTCTGGTCTGGGGGGCGTTGTGGCTGGCATTTGTCGTTCGTTTGGGCTTCGACGATCTCAACAACCCCTTTGTTGTCCACCTGTGGCTGTTTCTCAGTGCGCCGGTTATTGCCATTCCGCTTTTTATCCATTTTGGCATGTACCGGGCGGTCATGCGTTATTTCGGCAATGACGCGCTGATCGCGATCATCAAGGCGGTCAGCCTCTCTGCACTGTTGTTGGCTCTGGTGGTGTACTTGTACAGCAATCACCAGACCGTGGTGCCACGTTCTATCGTATTCAACTATTGGTGGTTGAGCATGGTCATCATTGGTGGCTTGCGGCTGGCCATGCGCCAATACTTTCAGGGAGACTGGTTCACTGCGGCGCAGCATGTGCCTTTTACCAGTCGGGATAACGGACTCACAAAGGTCGCGATCTACGGGGCCGGGGCGGCGGGTAATCAATTGGTCGCTGCCTTGCGTATGGGGCGGGTAATGCGGCCGGTGGCTTTTATCGATGATGATAGCGGTATCTCGGACCGTATTATCTCGGGACTGCAGGTGTACAAGCCCAAGCGTATACAGCAAATGATCGATGAGACCGGCGCCGAAGAATTGTTGTTGGCGATACCTTCATCTACGCGCGCTCGTCGTAGAGAAATACTGGGATATCTAGAGGGTTACCCGCTGCATGTCCGTAGTGTGCCCGGTTTCATGGACTTGGCCAGCGGCCGAGTCAAGGTCGATGATATCCAGGAAGTGGACATCGCCGACCTGTTAGGCCGAGATCCCGTACCTGCGCAGCCTGAATTGCTGGAGAGGTGCATCAAGCACCGCGTGGTGCTGGTTTCTGGTGCGGGCGGTTCAATTGGATCGGAGCTCTGCCGTCAGATTCTTTCGCTGGAGCCCACCAGTCTGCTGTTGTTCGATCATAGCGAGTACAACCTCTATTGCATTCTGTCCGAACTTGAAGAGCGCGTTCAGTCAGAGGCATTGAACGTCACGTTGCTGCCCATCCTTGGATCGGTACGGCACCCGGAAAAACTGCTGGACGTCATGAACACATGGTCTGTCGATACGGTTTACCACGCGGCAGCCTATAAGCATGTGCCCATGGTTGAGCACAACATTGCTGAAGGTATTCTCAACAATGTGATTGGTACTCTCAACACCGCGCAGGCAGCTCTGCAGGCCGGAGTTGAAAACTTTGTGCTCATTTCAACCGACAAGGCCGTACGACCCACGAACGTCATGGGTAGCACCAAGCGGTTGGCGGAGCTCGTGTTGCAAGCTTTGAGCAAAGAGTTGGCGCCGGTATTGTTTGGTGACGCGTCTAACATCTCACGGGTTAACAAGACCCGTTTCACCATGGTTCGCTTTGGTAATGTACTGGGCTCGTCAGGTTCGGTTATCCCGTTGTTCCACAAACAGATCCAGGCGGGAGGGCCGCTGACGGTCACCCATCCGAAAATAACACGCTATTTCATGACCATACCTGAGGCCGCGCAGCTAGTTATCCAGGCGGGGTCAATGGGGCAGGGCGGGGACGTTTTCGTACTCGATATGGGCGAGCCTGTGAAGATCGTAGAGCTCGCCGAAAAGATGATTCATCTGTCGGGATTGAGTATTCGTTCGGAGAAGAACCCACACGGCGATATCCTCATCAACTTCAGCGGCCTGCGCCCTGGCGAAAAACTCTATGAAGAGTTGTTGATTGGCGACAACGTAACGGCGACCCGTCATCCGATGATCATGCGCGCCAGTGAAGAGTTGTTGGGCTGGGAAGTGCTCAAGGTGAGGTTGCAAGAGCTGTTGGCGGCTCTCGATGCGGGCGATTTCAAGCTCGTCAGGCAACAGTTGAAGCAAACAGTCAGCGGCTATACCCCGGAGGGTGAGATTGTCGACTGGACGCATATTCAGCGACATCGCGAAGTCTGATACTCCACGGCTGCTCTGATGGGCCTGTTGAGGTCCCATCAGAAATCGCTGCAGTCCAATAAGCTTTAGAGCTTCCAGAGCTTCCTGTTCAGTCTGAAACTCGACAGATAGACGAATAACCTTGAAATGTTCATGAAGCGGTTGGGGCCTACAACGTAGAGAATCCCTTTCATCAACGAGTTGATGATCTGGAGCTTTCCAGAATGGGTTTGCGCATCGCTGAACCCGGCAGGCTTGTACTGCCCACCCGCCTCGAACAAGTAGTTCTTCTTGGCAAATGCGTAAACAGGGCCACTGGCGTCAAAAGGCTCGTGTCCGGTGGGCATCTCATCCAGCACACTGGCGTAAGCTCTTCTCAGCGTAGGGGAGATGTATTGTCCATCACTCATGTAATCAAACGCATAGACTGCGTTGGAAGGGAAGGCTGAGAAGCTGGTGAGACGCTCCTTGTAATAGACGCTGACTTCCCGCAAGTCCTCGCGCTTTTTCTCTCTTCCCGCGAATGCGCGCTTGCTCAAAAGCTCTGGGTTTTTCTCATCAAACGAGCTGAAGTGGAAGAACACCAGTGGGAATTCTCCGTTGACCGTGTAGCCCCCCTTGCCGTCAGGCGAGAGCGTTCGTTCATGGCTATTCCAAAAAGCCACGTTGTAGCCAAGATTGAATGATACGTGCAGTGTCGGGAAGAAACAGGGGGCGATACTGACCCACTTCTGATCGGTCGAGAGGCCGAACTGGGTTTCGAAATAGCAATGTTCCAGGCAGCGTTCATTCCACCACTGGAGAAACCGTATACCTTCAGCCGTGTTGGAAACTGCATAAAAGCCCAGATTGAAGGAGCCAAAGCGCAGCATCCCAATATCACCTTCGACATGAGGGGTGACGTAGTGGGGAGTTAGAATAATGTCGTGAGTGCCGAGCTCGTCCCATAGGTTGTCAAGGCGGCTGAATACGCACGTGTCGGGGTCCAGGAAGATAACCTTGTCGTGCTGCTCAAGCAGCTTCAGAGTGATCCAGGGCTTCAGGCTCGTACTGAACTCCACGATGTCGTATTTGAAGGCATAGTGCCGGACATCTGCCAGTCCGATGTCTTCTACCCAATGGAATTCTGCCAGGTGAGTGGGCAGATCCATCTCTACCTTGCGATCAAAAATATAGATCTTCAGCTTGGGTTGATCGAATTTAACCAGCGACTCGGCCAGCACCAAGGCTTTGGACAAGTAAGCCAGGTTACACACGGTAAAAATGGCTGAACGGACGTCGGTCATGCCTTTTTCATCAGTCACGTTTAAGGATTCCTAATGTATTGATTACCCTGACGAGGATCTGAGATGCACAATAGAGAGTCAGTAATCTTGTAATTCTGAGCGCAAAGCTGAATTGACAGTTTTTTAGCGCAGAAAAAATAAGTTTAAAGTTTGAGGATACAGTGTCTTTTATCCTCGACCATGAGTAAGCCCGCATAGAGTAAGTGCGGCCGGCTATGTGGTAGCGGCTGTCAGCTTGCTCGGTGACATGATCAAATCCTGGCGTGGCGCCGCATAGGCCAATGCGATAGCCTTTATTCAACGAGTCCAGGCAGAGCTTATAATCCACGCTGTCAACGAAGTAGCTGCAGTCCATCCAGTCAAGGGCTTTTAGTTTTTCCAGAAAGTAGAGGCTGCCACTGTTTATGAGCAGAGGCACGTCCTGTACCGACGCTCTGCCTTCGGCTTTGAAAGCGATTGCACTGAAATCCCTGTAGGAATCAATGTTGTCTATGTAGTTCGTTTCGACATAGGACAGTGTTTCGTCGCTGAACCCAGTGTCTTGATCAAAAAACAGCAGTGCCGACTGACCGTGTTGATAGGCATTGGCACATACCGTTGATATACCTACACCCAGTCCCAGGTTTTTACCGCAGGTAAAATAGTGAATGCGCGGATGCAGTGCGGAAAACTCTCGCACGTTGGGAGCGTCGGGTGAGTTGTCGAACACATAGACTTCAAATCCATTCGTCGAAGCCAGCTCAAGCCGGCGTAGCAATTCGTTGCCGGCGTGATAAACAACAATGCCTACTGCAATCTTACGCGTCATGCCATACCTTAGATGTGTGGGGCCACCCATGCAGGGTCACGCTTATACACTTAACCATTTGCTCTCCTCATCGCTCCATACTTTTACTATCTTGGCGGGGCAGCCCACGGCAATGACGTTACTGGGGATGTCTTTGGCGACAACGCTATTGGCGCCGATGATCGATCCACTGCCGATAGAGGTGTTGGGGAGCACCACGACATTGTCCCCGATCCATACGTTGTCGCCAATGGTTACTGGGCCGCTGCTGCCCAGCTTTCGTTCGAAAGGTGCTTCGTAGGGGCTGGATTGGTTTTCTCCCGAGTAGACCCCGTGAGAATGGTCAGTGATGTGAATCTTGCTGCCCATCAAGACATTACGGCCTATCGTTATTTTGTTGCAGCACGCTATATGCAGATGATCACTGGCGGAAAAGTTCTCACCAATTTCGACATGCGGCTGATAGGTGAACGCTAGGTATTGAGGAATGGCGTGTAGCCAGAGCCCTTCACCGACCCTGAAGTTGTTACCCAGGGTGATGTGTTCCAGTCCAAAGACCTTGGGGCCACGGCCAAGGTAGGCACGTCTGCCTGGTGTAGGAAGCGTTCGGAGGTGAATCAACGCGCGCCACACCAACAGAAACCGTCCCACCACAAGAGGAATGATGAACAGATGGTGCTGCTTTAATTTCTTTAGAAAGTATGACACCGCGTTTACTCGTACTTAGGTTTTAACAGATTTTGCCAACAGTGGATTTTAATCATGTCCGGATTCAGGCGACCGGTTGCGTGTCAGCCGAAGATAAGTGTTAGCCATGATTTTAAGCAGAGGCCGTGGGGCAATTGAAATTACGGCAACAATGAACAGTGGGTAATGGATGGACAGGCGAAGGGATTGCTTGAATTGCCTATAGATCGAGTAGCTCAACAATCCGCGAACGCGTAGGGATATCATACCCCTTACTGAAAAAGCACCGGACACGGCTGCAAAACTACGGCATGCGAAGAGTTTACTCTTCAGCGTATAGCTTGAAGGCAGCGAGAAAACAAAATTCACCCATTTTTCAATCCCGACTTCAAAGATCTTCGGCGTATGCGCCCAGCTCTTTTTTTGCAAGGTTGGACTTTCGAGCGACGTAATGGAAACATCGTGCTCCCATCGGATCACCCCATTGTTGCGTGCAACATGCTCAAATATGATCCCCGTCTGCATAAAATAAGAGCCGATGTACCGGTTGAAATCGGCATTGGCGATCAACTCTTGATTGAAAATAAGGCAACTCATGCAACTCATTATTCCGGCAAGCTCGGTCAACAACGTATCTGGGCAGCTATAGTTTTTGCTGGTCGTTGTATTTTTATCTATTAGATTGACGACTATTGCGCTATAGCTGTCTGGGGTTTCAATAAGCTTGAGTATGGTTGCGATACCGTTTTCAGGAATTTGCGACGTGTCCCCCAGAAGCCAGACATACTGGGTGTTTGCAGCCTTCAATGCTTTCTCGAAATTGGCCTCGGGACCTACCGTGCTTTCGCTTCGTAGGCTATGAATAAGACCATATTCTTTTTGCCACTTGGCGATCACGTCCTGTGTGTTATCGGTCGAGGCATTGTCTGATATGAAAATCTGCACGTTATGGCTACGGGCCAGTGGGACGTGCACGGAGAGGGATTGATCAAGAAAGTCGGCCCGATTGTAGGACGGTATAACGATTGAAAGTGAAGGGTTTCCAACGGGGCTCATGTGTGCGATCTCTTGAAATTTTTAAATATCCAGTACACCCAAGGCATCACCAAACAAAGCGCGCTGAAGAACCCGAGAAACAGGTAGTCGAAAGGAAGGTAGATGGAGATAGCCAGCGTTGTTGCTCCTACGTACACGCCTTGTACCACAGAGGCAATGAGCAGTGGTTCCCGTTTGTGGGCACGCATGTAAACAGCCATCGAATTAATCCACAGTTGGATCAGCCAGCCAAGTCCCACCAGCGTCAGTGCTGTGTGTGAAAGCAGGCGGCTGGCAATCGGCAAGTAGCCCTTGAGCAGTTCGATGCCTATAAACAGAGTTGCCAGGCCTAGGATATACGTCAGTGTGGCGAGCAGAAGGGCGCGCTTGAAGGTCGTTTCCAGTGCTGGATAATCTTTCTGCGCAACATACATGTTCATTTTTGGCGTGTTGATCGAGACCCAGATGTTCGCGATGCTGAAAAGCGCCATGCATACCGCCATGGACAGGCCCACCTGTCCCGCCTCTACCGTTCCATAAAAATGGAATGCCAAAGGGGTAAAGATGGACAGGATGAAGTAGCCGCTTATCCAACTGACGGCAAATCGCCACATCAGTGGCATGATTTCGGGGGCCCACGCGTGGTGGTTGTTCCTACTAGCGATACAAAGCTGTTGCAGCATTTTTTTATAGCGGTGTCCGATCAGTGCCAAGCCTGTTATTGCACCGGCTAGCAAGGCTATCGCCAGTGCGTAGAGTTCTTCCCCGCAGAAGAGCAGAAGTGCGGTCACGGTGACGGTGCTTACGCTGATGTAGAAGCGGATTTTTTGCACATCACCAACACTGTCGCACCCCTCGATAAACGATAGCAACATGCTGTTCAGGAACACCAATACTGATGCCGCACCATAGATGAGCCAGGGCAGCTGCCAGTTGATAGATGAGCCTTTGCTGTTCAGAAAAAAGTACCCCGCCACCAAGACCAGAGGGAAAATCACGATGGCCATTGCACTTGACCACTTCAAGGCAAATTTTCCAAGGGTGGCCAAACGGGCCAAGTGCTGGGTATTACCTGTGAGTGTCTTATCAGGATTGAACTTGAGGTGCGCGAACTCGTGGGATGAATACAGCAGCAGTATTGAAGAGAATCCCATGTCGGCGAATACTGCCAGGGCGGCAAGGCTAATAAATGTGTACCAGTAACCTTGAGCTTCTGCAGAGAGGTAAAGGGGGACTAATAGCAACAGCAGAGGTCCGGAAAACAATCTCCAGAGCTGATTGATGGCAGAGTGACGGACATCGTAGCTCAGTAGTGTTTTGAGCAGCTTATTTTTCACGGCTGGTGGCACATTCTATTTTTCAACTTTTGAAGGTGGACGTGAAGTGGTGTTCGGGGCTCCCGACCAACATCCCATTTGGACATGACCGTGCCCCGAATACTGTATTGCCGTAGATCACTGCTTCGCGGCCAACTCTTTGGCAACTTCGATAATCAGGCTTTCCTGGCCAGCAACTGCTTTGCGTTCGCCCAATCGAAAAAACACGTCCCTTGGGTCTACACCGAACTCTGCGGCCGCTCTGGCCACGGGTTTGGCAAAGCCAGAGAAAACGCCCGCGAGGCCACTCACGATGGAAATCGGGGAGATGGAGGGGGCGATAAAGCCCAGCTCCTTTTCGGCCATCGTAGCGGCATCGAGAATTTTGAACAGATCAATCCCTGTGTCATATCCCAGTTTGTGCAGTATCCCAACGAGTACTTCAAGTTGGGTATTGCCAGCGCCAGCGCCAAATCCACGGATAGTGCCATCGAGAATGGTCGCGCCTTCATTGACCGCTGTTACGGAGTTGATAACAGCCATTCCAAGATTATTGTGGCCGTGGAAGCCGACAGGGATGGACAGACCACCTACCAGAGCGCTGATGCGGGCTTTTACATCATCGACCATCTGGGCGCCCGCAGAGTCCATGATGACAATGGCCTGCGCCCCATAGGATTCCATCTTCCTGGCTTCTTCAAGCAGTACTTCGGGGCTAGCCATGTGCGTCATCATTAGGATGCCCCAGGCCTCCTTACCCGACTCTCGAACATAGCCGATATGACGCTGCGTAACATCGGCCTCGGTGCAGTGGGCGGCGATCCGGAACACGTCGACACCGAGTTCGACAGCCTTGCTCAGGTCTTTTTTGATAGTGCAAAAACCCGGAATGACGTGAATGGCCAGTCGGGTGTTAATGAGGTGCTCGCGGGAGATTCTGAAAATTTCCGGGTCGCTGAGGCGACTTTCCCCGACAAGCATGGAGGAGCCACCGAGACCATTGCCATGGCCGACCTCGATAATCGGTACATTCGCGGCCTCGGCTGCCTTGCAATAAGCGATGAACGCCTCCGCTCCCAATTTGTGACCCACTGCGTGGTTACCATCGCGCAATGTGGGGTCTGTAATGAGAATTTGCTTAGGCATGCAGTTTTTCCTTGGCGTGTGCGGATGTCGCGATCATTTCTGCGACTGCAATGGCCGCACAGTTGATGATGTCCAGGTTGCCGGCATACTGTGGCAGGTAATCGCCGTTGCCCACGACTTTTATGGTCGTCAGTACCCGGTCTCCTTCAATCGTCGGCGGTACGATCAGCGCGTAGCCCGGAACATACTCCTTAAGCTTCGCAACCATTGCCTCCACCGACTGACGAATTGCAGGGATGTCAGGGTTGGCGATCTTGGCGTAGATAGTAGTCTGCATGTCGATCGGCGGGTTGGCCGGGTTCAGGATCAGGATAGCCTTGGTCCTCTGCGCGCCTGAGAAACGCATCAATGCATCTTCAGTGGTTTCTATGTACTCATCGAGGTTGGCTCGAGTTGCCGGCCCCGCACTGAGCGAGGCAATGCTGGAGACAACTTCGATGTAGTCCACATTGGCATGAACGGCGGCGATCGCGCTGGCGATCGGGATAGATGATTGCCCGCCGCAGGTAATCATATTGATGTTCTGAGCGTCTCCACTTACGCATTCCTCGGCGTTGATGGCTGGGATGCAGAAGACGCCCAGCTTTGCCGGGGTCATGTCGATGACGGTCTTTCCGAGTTTACGCAATGCATCCCAGTGCCCAACATGGGCATGAGCGGAAGTCGCATCAAAAACCAGGTCGCATACGTCAGGCGACACGAGAATCGCATCAATACCCTTATCGGATGTTGGAATGCCTAGCTCGGCTGCTCTTTTCATGCCGGCCGACGAGTAGTTGCGCCCGGCGAAAAGCGTACACACGAGATGCTGAGAGCGCATTATCTTAACGAGCAGATCGGTACCAATATTGCCCGAACCGATAATAGCTACTTTCAGTACTTTTTTAGTGACCATTACATACATCCAAGGAAGCGCATATTCAAAGCAAGTCGTTAGTTTACCAGTAGCTCTTTGATCTCAAGCGCATGCTGTGTTTCGTGCAAGAAGAAGAAGTTCGTTTCTTGCGTCTGCTCATCCATCAGGCCGAACGCGCGAAGTTTTCCTTCAGGGTCAGCGGTGAAACATTGGTAGCCCAGCCCGTGAAACAGCTCAATGATCTGGTTGGGGTGGTAGTCAAATTTTGCTGCCCATTTTCGCAGCATTTCAGTGAATACAATAGGCTTGTCCTGGGCCAGTAACTTCAGTGCACCCTGGAAGACAAAAAGCTCGGCGCCTTCGACGTCACATTTGATGAAGTCGACTTTAGGCAGATTCAATTGTGTTGACGTGTCGTCGAGTACTTTGACGTCGCAAGTGATTTTCTTGACGTCGGAGCGACCGCTCAAGTTAGCTGAAGAAGCGTTCCCGGAGCCGCCGGGGTAGAAATAGAACTCTAGAGTTTTTTCTTCCGAAGAAAAACCGAAATTGAAGGTCTTGATGTTATTCAATTCGTTGATTCGCACGTTTTCCTGAAGTGCCAGATACGTGGAATCAATGGGTTCGAAAGCGTAGACACTGACACCTGGATTTTTTTTGGCGATGTTGAGGGCATACCACCCCATGTTTGCGCCAATATCCAGTACGCATGCATTCGGCTTGACCAGTTTCATGATCATGTTTGAATCGATCAGCTCATAATCGCCGAAATTGAGAATCTCAACCGGCGCAACGCGCTTGTCAAACTCGGGGCATACAATTTTTATTCCGTTGTCACGCGATGTCATGATCACCTTTGCGTCGGTGATTTCAATACGAGCAACGTTTGTTTCTTGCAACCATGATGCGTAAGAAAAGAGTGTGCTATGGAAGTCGTTGTACATTCCATCTATATAGTCAGGTTTGCTCAATGCTTGGTTTTCAAAACACTGACGCATCTCTTCCATATTCTTCATGTGTAGCTCTCAATTGTTTTTTTGAAGCCCTCACGGACAGAGGTCCGGGGGAGCCATCCTAGCTTTTTGACTTTAGCGATATCTGGGCAATTTCTTACAATGGGACTTACTAAGTACGTGCTGTCATTTTCTCGGGCAGCAAACAAGACACTCAACTTTTTCTCGGGATACAACCCCGCCAGCATTTCGGCCAACTCTCGGATACTGATTTCTCCCTCTGGGTTGCCGACATTGTATGCCTCGCCGTGGGCGCCGTTGAACAACACCGTCCAGAAACCTGCAACCGCGTCTGCGGCGTAGCAGAAAGCGCGCCGAGCCGTGCCGTCGCCTTTCATGGTAATGGGCTGATTATTCAGGATATTGGCCACAAAATCAGCATAAACCCTGCCGTCATTCAATAACATGTGAGGGCCGTAGGTGTGAAACGGCCTGACGATGGTCGCCGGCACACCTGCCTGATGCTGCCAACTGATGCACATGTTCTCACCCATTCGTTTGCTTTCCGCGTAGCAGGCACGGACTGACGTGGGGTCGACGAACCCGAAATCTCTCTCGGAGGTCGGTACACTATCCGTCTGACCGTATACTTCGCCGCTGCTGAAGAAGAGAAACCCTTTCGATCCGCTCTCGGCTGCACGCTTCAGTAACGCTGCTGTCCCGAGTGTGTTGGCGCTCAAGGTGCCAATCGGGTCGGTCGAGTAGTACTTGGGGCTGGCCTGGCTGGCGGCGTGAACAATGTAATCGGGGCGCACATCGAATGCCAAAGGCTCGCTGACGTCTTGCTCTATACAAATTAAATCCGCTCTGCCCATGGCATGTGCAAATCTGCGTTCAAAGCGCTGCCGGCTGCGCACCAGGGCGAAGATCTGAATCTCCAGCCCTTGGGTTTCGTTGAGAAACAACAACGTTTCCACCATGTAGGCGGCAAGAAAACCCGAAGCGCCCGTGATGAGCACCTTCTGTCCTTTGAGGCGATGCCAGGGCAGTGCGTATTGGGTCGTTATTGCCAGCAAGTCGCTTGCGACGATGGCATTGCGCACGATGTTTTCCATAGGCGGGTTTAAGCGCCTAACGTCTTGGATTTTTCATGCATCCCCTGGAGCATGGCACTTTCCAGCTGGTCACGTGGGATCAATGGCGAGAGATCTTCCAGTGGCGGAGAAACCAGCGAACCATCCTCTTTCACTATCACAGAGAGCTTGGGCGAGAACAGTTGCTCGGGGTGCATAAACACTTCGCAGATAATCGGCCCAGTTGCGGCCTGCACTTTTTCCAACGCTGCGTCCACGTCATCCCAGTGACGAATCTGGCAAGACGGGATGCCAAAGCCCGTCGCCAATTTTGAGAAGTCTGGGCACGAAACGCCGGAGGTCCGGTCGGTCCCCACGTAAGAGCCTTTGAATAATGAGTTCTGGGTGTGCTTGATCATCAAGTAGCCATCGTTGTTGAAGATGAACAGCTTGATTGGCAACTGGTGATGCACGATGGTTTGAAGTTCCTGCAGGTTCATCATCATGCCGCCGTCACAGTTGAGGCACATGACTTCGCCCCGATCGGTGGCAAACGATACCCCCAGCGCCGCGGGCAGCCCATAGCCCATTTCACCCAGGCCGGTAGAGGTCATCAGGCGCTGGCCATCTTTCAGGCGCAGTACTTGGTGCCCGCACAACAGGGCGGTGCCCATATCGGTAACGACGATTTGGTTCGGTTTGAATGCGCGATTCAGGCGCTCCATGAAGCGATAGGAGTTGATAAAGCCGCCTTTGTCGGCATGCTCTTCAGCGACCCAAGGGAACTGCGCTTCGTAGGCTTCACATTGCGCCAGCCATGGCGCCTTTGAGGGAATTGTCAACGGCTCCAGACGCGCTATCAAGGCTTCGATAAAGACAGCGGCGTCGCAGACGATGACTTCCTGGGTGCGTGAAGCATTCTTGATCGCCTCTTCACGGCTGATGTCTACCACGTCAATCCGCGCTTCACGTGCCAGTTCGGTCAGGTCATAACCAACCTGGGGTATGGCCAGGCGGGTACCGATGGCAAGTACGTAATCACTATTTTGCAGGATAAAGTTTGCCGAGCGCTGGCCGTAGACACCGGCGCGCCCGAACACCAAAGGGTGATCGGAGTCGATCATGTCGATACCCGCCCAAGAGACTAGGCTGGGTGTACCAAGTTTCTCCAGTAACGGCGCAATTCGCTTTTCGGCACCCGCCAAACGGATGCCATTGCCCAGCCAAAGGAGTGGTCGCTCGGCGTTGAGCAGGGCGGCTACAACACTGTCAACCTGCGCGGTCAGATCAGCGCTGATTGTTTTATCGACAGGGGGGGCCTGGAAATGTGTCATCTCGGTGGCCGGAATACGGCTGGACTGGATGTCCATCGGTATTTCGATCCAAGTTGGGCCTGGTCGGCCTTCCAGCGCGACGTGTACGGCTTTTTCGAGTTCGTAGACCGCTTGTTCCGGCTGGGTGACGCGCTGGGTGTATTTACAGACTCGGCTCACCATCTGGCAGGAGTCGTAACCCTGGACGCCCCACATGCGCAGTGGGTTATCCACCGAGCAATGCTTGGAGTGTTCATTGCCTGCGATGACCAGGCACGGAATGGAGTCGGCCCAGGCGGAGACCACCCCGGTGACGCCATTGGTGGAGCCGGCGCCCGTCGTCAGCAATGCGGCGCAAAGGCGGCCGTTGGTACGGTAGTAGGTTTGTACTGCCATGCAAGCGGCCTGTTCATGGTGTACACAGACAATTTCTGTGTAGCCACGACGGCTGATGGCTTCAAAAAGATGAACGTTGCCAGCGCCGATAATCCCGAACGCGTGGGTGATGCCCAGGTTCTCCAGTGCTTCAGCAATCTGCTCGCTTACTTTTATTTTTTCCTGTGCTTGCATTTTAAAACTCCGTCGATGGACGCTCAGCCTGATCGAAGACCCGCAGCTGACTTTCGAAAATTTATGGGTTAAATACCCATGCCTTTTGGGGGCATTTGCTGGTCAATCAACTTCCCGAACTCGAGCCGTGGGCGACACTCTCGTGCGTCAGGCATGATGACCTCAATCAACATGGGGCGGGGTGCTTCCAAAAACTCCCTGACAGGAGCATGGAAGTCGGCATCCCGTGTAACAATCCTGCCAGTGATGCCATAAGCTTCACCAATGGCCTTGAATTGAGATGTGTAACCGTTCCAGTAGGTCGAAGACGTTCGGCCCTCAAAGTACATTTCTTGAAACCCGTGTACCATCCCCAGAGAGTGGTTGTTGAGCACTATTACCAGTACCGGCAGTTGGTCTCGCGCAATGACATCCAGCTCCTGAATGTTGAGCTGCGCGCCACCGTCTCCGGTAATGACAATCACAGGCTTGTTGCCGGCGTTGCAAGCGCCAATGGCGGCTGGAATCGCGAACCCCATGGTGCCCAGCCCACCGGAGTGATGCATGGATTGGCCGGGGCTCAAGCGGAGTGTATGCGCTGCCCACATTTGGTTGTTGCCGACATCGGCAACATAATCGACAGCCTGTCCTTTAGCCAGCTTGCAAAGACTCGAAAAAATCGCAAACGGGCTAACACGCCAGTCGCTGTACTCGTCTACAAAACTGATCTGGAAGCGGGCCTGCAATTCGGCTGCCCAGGCGGCCCACGCCTTGTTTTTCGGCACTTGGGAAAGAACGAAACTGGCAAAGAAGGTATTCAGTTCCATTATGTAGGAGGCGTGTGTTTGAACCCGGTTGTTCAATTGCCCTGCCATCAGGTCAATCTGGAAAATTTTGGCCTTGCGGGCGAAATCTTCGGGTTGTGCACCCGTTTGTCGAACATCCAGGCGACTTCCCAATACCAGTAGGAAATCGCAGTTTTGCACCGCGTGGTTGGCTGTGCGCGTTCCGTAGGCGCCGAGCATGCCCAGGTAGTTCGCGTTCGCCGGGATTTTCTCTGCACCTTTCAAACTGGCTACATATGGAACGTCCAGACCTTCCAACTGTTCGAGCCATTGCTTGAATTGGCGTGTGTTGACGGCGCCTCCACCCAGCAAGATCAAAGGTCTTTGCGCGGATGCCAGCGCATTGGCTATTGCCTCGATGTCGCAAGCGCGAACTTGATCCACGGCCTGTTCATCGCGCGGCGCCAACATCGCTTGTACGACGCTGTCATCAATATCGGCGCGTTGTATGTTCATCGGAATATCCAGCAGCACCGGGCCGGGGCGTCCTTCCTTGGCGATGTCGATCGCTTTCTGCAGGCAAACAAGCAACTCGTCGACATGTTTGACCTGATAGGCATACTTTGTGATGCTGCTGACCAGCGCAACGCTATCGAGCTCCTGAAAACCCTGTTGGCGAATATTTCTGCCACCTTTGAGTTCGTAGGTATTAACCTGGCCTGTCAGAAATAGGCACGGGTGGCTGTCAAGCCAGCAGTCGGCTATGCCGGTCATCAGGTTAGTGGCGCCCGGGCCGCTTGTACCCAGGGCAACACCGAGTATTTCGTGGTGCGTTGCACGGGCAACGGCAGATGCGGCAAACGCGGCCCCTTGCTCATGGTGAACCGAGACCAGTTTGGTCCGACCCAACTGATTGATGCTGTCAACCAGGTGCGTGATCATCCCACCGATCAGTTCATACCCATACAGAACCTTGTTCTGTGCAAGAACCAGCGCCACCGCATCCGATGCTTTCATCGCCTAGAAGCCGATTCCAAAGAATTCTTCCAACTTCTCACCCACAAACTCGAAGTGCTCTTGGCCCAACGATGGCTGTACACCAAGCCAGAAGGTCTGGTTCATGGTGCGGTCGGTATTGGTCAGTTCGCCCACTACGCGGTATTCCAGGTTCTGGAAGTAAGGCTGGCGAGTCAGGTTGCCGGCAAAGAGCAGTCGTGTGCCAATTTTGTGCTGGTCAAGGTACTTGAGCAAATCGACGCGGTTGACGCCGCTGCTTTCCTTGAGCGTCACCGGGAAACCGAACCATGAAGGATCGCTGTTGGGGGTGGCTTCAGCGATTTCCAGGAACTCGGACAGGCTGGACAAACGCTCCTTGAGCAACGCGAAGTTGCGCTTGCGGGTGTCGATGAAGTCCTGGGCGCGTTCGAGTTGGGCCAGGCCGCAGGCTGCCTGCATGTCGGTAATTTTCAGGTTATAGCCCAGGTGTGCGTACACGTACTTGTGGTCGTAACCTTGAGGCAGGCTGCCATATTGCTGGCCAAAGCGATCACCGCAGGTGTTGTCGCAGCCGGGTGCGCAGTAGCAATCACGGCCCCAGTCACGGAACGACTCGGCAATTACCTTGAGCTGTGGGTTGTTGGTGAATACGGCCCCACCTTCGCCCATGGTGATGTGGTGTGCGGGGTAAAAGCTGAGGGTGGCGATGTCGCCGAAAGTACCTACCAGCTTGCCGTCGTAAGTTGCACCCAGGGCGTCGCAGCAATCCTCAACCAGCCACAGGTTGTACTTTTCACACAATGCCTTGACCTTGCCCAGGTTGAACGGGTTGCCCAGCGTGTGGGCCAGCATGATCGCCTTGGTTTTTGGCGTGATGGCTGCTTCGATCAAGTCTGCATTGATGTTGTGGGTGGCCATGTCGACATCGACAAATACCGGGATCGCACCGAATTGAACGATGGGATTGACCGTGGTCGGGAAGCCCGCGGCCACACCAATCACTTCATCGCCTTTCTTGATCGCCCGCTCACCCAGCTTGGGTGAGGTCAGGGTGCTGAAGGCAACCAGGTTGGCGGAGGAGCCGGAATTGACCGACAACAGGAATTTGACACCGATGAACTCAGCGAGCTTTTTCTCGAACTCAGCATTGAAGCGACCGGTTGTCAGCCAGCCATCCAGGGAGGCTTCGACCATCAGTTGCAATTCGCGAGCGCCGATAACCTTGCCGGAAGGCGGGATAACGGTCTCACCGGCCACGAACGGCTTGCTCGCCAATGCGACGTTGGCGTATTGCTCGACGAGCTTGCTGATTTCCTGGCGGAGCATATCGGGTGTCATGAAAAATCCTGCTAAAAAATAGATTTAGTTGCTGCTGGCATGCATGGCGAGCATGTAGGCATTGATTTCTTCCAGGCAATGGGCCTGCATGTCGCTACCACTCAACCAGGCTCGGTGCCAGGTGACAATCCGGCCGAGCGTGGTTTCAAGGTTCCAGCTGGGTGTCCACTGCAAGTGCGCACGCGCCTTTGAAATATCCAGCTTGAGGTAGTTGGCCTCGTGCGGTTGCGGGTCCTGATCCAGTTGCCATCGGGCACCTGAGCCCCAGGCCTGCACCATGTGATCGAGGATCCACTCCACGGGGCGTGCATCTTCATCCTTGGGGCCGAAGTTCCAGCCTTGGGCAAAACGATGGCCGTGATTCCAGAGATGTTCTGCCAGCACGAGGTATCCACTCAGCGGTTCCAGCACGTGTTGCCATGGCCGGGTGGACTTCGGGTTACGTATTGTGACGGGCTGCCCCTTCTCGAAGGCACTGAGAATATCAGGTATTAGCCGGTCCTCTGCCCAATCACCGCCGCCAATTACGTTGCCAGCCCTGCCAGAGGCCAGTGCGGCACCTTGGGGATTGTTGAAAAACGACTTGCGATAGGCACTGGTGATCAGCTCCGCACAACCTTTGCTGTTGCTGTATGGGTCATGACCGCCCATGGGCTCGTCTTCACGGTAGCCCCATTCCCACTCGCGGTTTTCATAACATTTGTCTGTGGTGACGTTGACGATTGCGCGCAGATTGGGGCACTGCCGTGCGGCTTCGAGCACGTGCAGGGTGCCCATCACGTTGGTGGCGTAGGTCGCGACTGGCTCGCGGTAAGACAAGCGGACCAGCGGCTGTGCTGCCATATGGATCAATATGTCAGGGTTGAAGTGCGTCATGCTGTGGGTGATAGCCGCCAAATCGCGAATATCACCTTGTTCCGACTCCATACGTTCTGCCACCTTGGCCTCGAGGAACAGGGCAGGGTGAGTCGGTGGCGCCAGGGCAAAGCCCTTCACGTGCGCGCCAAGGCTGGTCAGCCACAGAGACAGCCAACTGCCCTTGAACCCGGTGTGGCCAGTGACGAAGACTCTTTTGCCTTGCCAAAAGGCAGGAGAAACTGTCGACTTCATATTCAATCCCAGGATTTCCAGGGCGCTTTGCCTGACTGCCAAAGTTCCTCTAGATAGTGTTTGTCGCGCAACGTGTCCATGGGTTGCCAAAAACCTGGATGCTCGTAGGCCATGAGCTGGCCTTCGGCCGCGAGCCTCATCAACGGTTCCTGTTCCCAGGTAGTGCTGTCGTCTTCCAGGTAATCGAGTACCGTCGGGCTCAGTACGAAGAAGCCGCCATTGATCAGCGCACCATCACCCTTGGGTTTTTCCTTGAAGTTCAGTACTTGTCCCTTCTGAATGTCCAGGGCGCCAAAACGGCCAGGCGGGAATGTTGCGGTGAGCGTTGCGGCCTTGCCGTGTGCCTTATGGAAGGCCAGGGTGGCACTGATATCAAGGTCGCTGACACCGTCGCCATAGGTGAAACAAAAGGCCTCTTCGTTTTTGACATAGTCAGAGACGCGACGCAGGCGACCACCGGTCATAGAGTCGTCACCGGTATCGACCAAGGTAATATTCCAGTCTTCAGCACGCTGGTCATGCACCTTCATGGTGTTGTCACGCATGTTAAATGTGACGTCGGACATATGCAGAAAATAGTTGGCAAAGTATTCCTTGATCACATATCCCTTGTAGCCGCAGCAGATAATGAAGTCATTGATGCCGTGCGCGGAATACATCTTCAGGATGTGCCAGAGGATGGGTTTGCCGCCGATCTCGACCATCGGTTTTGGGCGTACACTGGTTTCTTCGCTTAGCCGCGTTCCCAGGCCACCGGCCAAAATAACTGCTTTCATGCTGTCTCCGGGTCAATTCGAGCTTACAAAGGCATCAGAATGGAAATGTTTGAGGGGCAGGCCAGCCTGTGTCAGCACCTCGCGTGCCGCATGGATCATGGCTTCAGAGCCACAGGCATAGACCGAGGTATCGGCCAGATCAAGGTTTTCTGCAAGTACAACCTGCTGGACGTAACCCTTGGCACCCGGCCACTGCGCGTTCGCGCGTGACAAAGTTGGTCGGTAGGTCAAGCCCAGTGTTGGAAAATCAGGGGTCCAGTACAAGTCGGCTTCTGTACGGCCACCCCAGTAGACGTATATGCGCTTGCCGCTTAGTGATTCGGGGGTGGCCGCCAGCGCCTCGAGCATGGCCTTGACGGGCGCGATTCCGGTCCCTGTGGCCATGAATACCAGGTTTGTGGTGCGGGTCTCGCGCAGGCAGAAGGTGCCAAGTGGGCCTTCCAGCCGTAACAGATCATTGGGTTGAGCATCGCCAAACCAGTATTGGCTCATGACACCATTGGGAACCTGGCGAATATGCAGCTCCAGCTTGGCATCCTCGCGCACGGCGTTGGCAATGGAATAGCTGCGACGCACGCCTTCCTTGCCAATGACATCAATGTACTGCCCGGCGAGGAAGAAAAGCGCGCTTTTGGGAGGGGTTCTGAGGACCACTCGCACCACATCGTCCGCCAGTCGCTCCAGCGTATCGAGTCGGCAAGGCATCGTTCTGATCTGAATTTCAGCCAGTGCGCCAAGATCATCTATATCCAGTTCAAGATCGGAGGTTGCCGCACGGCAACACGTCAGGATTGCACCGCTTGCGCGCTCGTCTTCTGTCAGCGCCAGCTCGGGTTGTATCACCTCAGTCTCGCCCTGAAGCACATTGGCTTTACACACGCCACAGCGACCGGTACGGCAGCTGTATTCGAGCACGATGCCTTGCGATTTTGCACAGGCCAGAAGGGTTTTGTCGGGCTCTGCCGTAAATGTCTTGTGGTTCGACAGTGTGATAATTGACATGTGTCAGGCACCACGCACAGAGGTGGCGTCACGGCAGCTTCGCCCATCCTCTTGAATGTTAGGTGTTGTACACACCGGTGCCATACTTTTGATACCCATGTACGTTTACATCTCCTCTCGTCATAACTCTGAACGTCGTGCGACATTCAGTGCGCAGACTGCATACCCCACGTCAGGGGCATTTTCGTATAGGTTAAAGCGAACAAAAACAACCGGTTCTAACCGCATACCGATTGAATCCTGTCGATAATTACCAGTGGTAACGCAAAATAGTGAGTCTTCGGACGCGATATTCTGCTGGGGCGTTGCTGCAGGTGTAATGAATCTATGAACCTTCCATTGCACCCAATGGCAGATGTTCCCGCCAGGTGGGCAAGTGCTCATCGGGCATACGCTCGTCAAGCTCGCACACGGCGAGAACGCGCTAGTGCGTTCAGATTGATTCATGTGAAAAGTTGCGGCAATTCTACCTGCTTGGGGCCCTAACTGGAAATGTAGGATGGCCACCGCTCTGGCTAGTGGCACCCTGGGTGTCGCAAGCAGGAGTTACACGCCGTAACCCACCCGTTTTTGACTCTCGCCCATCATCACCTAAGTTAAAAAAGCAGCTTCGGAAAAGCTGCTTTTCTCTTATCGATGTCATGGAGCGTCACCAATGCAAAACACCTACCTCTCTTCGTTGCTTTTTGCCTTCCTCACCACTCTCTCCGTCACAGCCACCGCAGCGCCTTCCGTCAAGCCCGAAGCCCCGGCCCCCATCACGGCCCAGATAACCAAAGCCGAACAGTCCGCCAAGGTCGACCTCAACGCTGCCGACGCTGAAACCCTGCGCCGTGACCTCTTCGGTATCGGCGCGGCCAAAGCCAAGGCGATCGTGGCTTATCGTGAAAGCAATGGCCCCTTCACGGCAGTGGATGAGTTGTTGGAAGTGAAAGGTATCGGCAAGGCGTTGTTGGAGAAGAATCGCGACAGGCTGGCAATCAAGTAAGCCACTCAAAAGGCCGGTCACTGACCGGTCTTTTCGTCCTCGAGGTTCAGCGCTTTCAAGCTGTCGCGCACCACATCCATTATCCGCTTTGTCATTTCCGGGCTCTCGACACTCCTGGCCAACACCAAAGCGCCTACCAGAGTCGACATCATCACCAAGGCTCGCTCATCACCACGGTCATCTCCCAGGGCCGTCTCGATCTGCTTGAGCCGAGCGCCAAGCACGGCATCTGTGGTCGAACTATGCTGGCCTCTCAGGCCCAATTCAGAGGACATGGTCGGCAAAGGGCAACCCTCAGCAGGCGAAGTCAGGTGCCACTCCGACAGGTAGCTGTCGATAAACGCTTCCAGCGGGCGTTCCTGGCTGAACAGCCTGTCGCAATGGCTATCGAGTTCGGCCGCTGCAGCCTGCAGGGCTTTTTCGACCAGTTCATCCTTGGATTTGAAATGCGCGTAGAACCCGCCGTGTGTCAGGTTCAGCGCTTTCATCAATGGCTGCAAACCGGTCGCGCCAATGCCGTCGCGGCGGAAGCGCACGGAGGCTTCCTTGATGATGCGCTGATGGGTCTGGGCCTTGTGGTCTTGTGAGTAACGCATAGAAACGCCTCGGAAACGTGCGGGCAGTCTAATGGAGTTGAACCTTTTTACGCATCCAGCCTGCGTGCAAGGCGTTGGCATGAAAAGTGATTACGTCTAGGGATAGGATTGTTCAACAATCATGAGGTGGTCATGACGCTCAGTTTGTCGTTAGCCGACCAGATCGCCCTGGAGTTGCGTGCCGATATCATCGGCGGGCGACTACTGCCGGGGATGGCGCTGGTCGAGGTGGACCTGGTCAAGGTCTATAGCGCGTCGCGCAATACGATTCGCGAAGCGTTGCACCGTTTGGGGCAAGAGGGGCTCACCCGTTATGTGCGCAACAAAGGCGTCATGGTGCGACGGCTGGAACGGGATGAAGTGCGCGACCTGTTTAGGGTGCGCCGTACCCTGGAATTGCAGGCGATCGCCCAGAGCGACAGGCTTTCTGAAACACAGTGTGAACGCATGCAGAGCGCCATCGAAGCCACAACGTTGGCCCGAGAGCGGGAGGACTGGCGCGCCGTGGCGACCCACAGCCTGGTGTTCCACCAACACGTCGTCGGTTTGATGCACAGCCCGTTGTTCGATGAGTTTTTTGCCCAGGTCATCGCGCAACTGCGCCTGGTGTTTTGTGCCGCGCCCGATGAACAACGTTTCCAGTCGCCCTGGCTCGAGCGCGACCGTGAGATCTACACGCTGCTCGCCATCGGTAATAAACCTGCTGCGCAAGAGGCGATGGAGCTGTACTTGCACGATTCCGAGCGCCTTTCGCTGGCCCTGTTTGATCACCCTTGATGGAGGATTGCCCCATGTACAAAGACTATCCGGCCGCTTATCAGGTCAGTAAAGGTTCGGCGTTGCAGGTTGATACGGCGTTTTACGAACGCATACGTGACCGGAAGGACCAGCGCCAATTGATCGAGCAGTTCGAGGTGCCGATTCGCACGGGTAAAGCTTGGAAGGTGCCGGCCGGGCATGTGTTTCGGGTCACCACACCGGTGGGGCCTCAGGTGGGTGACTTCAACGTGTGGAACGCCAATGACCCCCGCGAGCGCCTATGGGCGGCGCGCACCCGCCAGTTGCAGGGCGCTCATGTCAGTACCCATGACCGCTTGTGGTCGAACCTGCCGTTTCTGCGCCCGCTGGTGACGATCACCGACGACAGCCTGGCCGGCTATGGCATCGACGAGCATGGCGGGCGGCTCCACGACCTGCTGGGCACCCGCTGCGATCCGTATGTGAACCGCATGCTCACCGGCGAAGACTTCCATCACCACTGCCACTCCAACCTGACCCGTGCAGTATTGCCCCACGGTTTGACGGAGTTTGATGTGCATGACGTGCTGAATATTTTCCAATGCACCGGCCTTAATCATGACGATATGTACTTCATGAAGGCGTGCCCGGCGCAGAAGGGCGACTACCTGGAGTTTTTTGCCGAGATTGATCTGCTGTGTGCGTTGTCCACGTGCCCGGGCGGTGATTTATCGCTGCCGATGTGGGGGCCGCAGGCGCAGGACCCGCTGACGGTGTGCCGGCCTTTGGGGGTTGAAATCTACAGGTTGGAAGAGGCATTGCTGAGCGGCTGGAGCCAGCCGGAGCGTGCGGCCTATAAGGGGCAGCATGGGTTGCATATCGCCAAGGCGGCTTGGGAGTGATTGGGGTAGGGGCTGCTTCGCAGCCCGGCGCGGGGTGAGCCCGCTCACTGCAGTGAACGACCTCATTGGATCGGTCAGCGGTCCTGCGCATCCTTGGCATCCGCCTGGGCGTTGCGCTCGGCCACGCGCTTGCGTTGTTCGTCGGTGAGTTCCACCTTGTTGGCGCTGTCACGCAGCATCATCAAACCACCGACGATCGAACCGATCGCGACCACCATAATCAACCACGCATACCACGGCATAAGGCTCTCCTTGAGGCGGATTACCGTGGGAGAATTTTCCCACGGTAATAACTGCTTTGAGCAACAGGCTTTCTGAGTAGTTCATTGTAGGCCTGTTCCGCCTCGTTAACTCAGAGCCCGGTCAACATCGCATCCGCCGGCGCATCGGCGCGATCCTGTGCAGTCATTTGGAAGTAGACGAACCCCGCCAGCATGAAACCGAGGAAGATCAGCCCGATCAGCGCGTTGAACCAGGCCATCGCGACCAGGCACACCACCGCCAGCACCAGCGCAATGCCCGGCACGATCGGATAACCCGGCGCCCGGAAGGTACGCTCCAGCAATGGTTCGGTCTTACGCAGCTTGAACAGGCTGAGCATGCTCATGATGTACATCACGATGGCCCCGAAGACCGCCATGGTGATCATCGCCGCGGTCAGCGTCATGCCGCCCAGGTTGATCAGGCCGTCGCTGTAGATGGCGGCGATGCCGACCACGCCGCCGGCGATGATTGCTCGGTGCGGTGTCTGAAAACGCGACAGTTTGGCCAGGAAAGGTGGCAGGTAACCAGCGCGGGCCAGGGCAAAAAACTGGCGCGAGTAACCGAGGATGATCCCGTGGAAGCTAGCCACCAGGCCAAACAGGCCGATCCACACCAGCATGTGCAACCAGCCGGAACTCTCGCCTACCACGGTTTTCATCGCCTGGGGCAATGGGTCATTGATGTTCGACAGGGTGCGCCAGTCGCCTACGCCACCGGCGAAGAACATCACCCCCATAGCCAGGAGCACCAGGGTGAGGATGCCGCTGATGTAGGCTTTTGGAATGGTGCGCTTCGGATCTTTGGCTTCCTCGGCCGCCATGGCCGCGCCTTCGATGGCCAGGAAAAACCAGATCGCAAACGGAATCGCCGCAAACATCCCGGCAATCGCCGGCGCGCCGAAGGTGTCAGCGCCCGCCCAACCATTCAGGGCAAAGTGGCTGAAACTGAAGGCCGGGGCAACCACGCCCATGAACACCAGCAGTTCGGCGACGGCCAGTACGCACACCACCAGCTCAAAGGTTGCTGCGAGCTTCACCCCGAGGATGTTCAGGCCCATGAACACGATGTAGGCACCCACGGCCGCGTGTTTCGGGTCCAGTGCCGGAAACTGCACATTCAGGTAGGCGCCGATGGCCAGGGCGATGGCGGGCGGGGCGAAGACAAATTCGATCAAGGTGGCGAGACCCGCGATCAGGCCACCTTTTTCGCCGAAGGCGCGACGGCTGTAGGCAAACGGCCCGCCAGCATGAGGAATGGCGGTGGTCAACTCAGTGAAACTGAAGATAAAGAAGGTGTACATCGCCGCGACCATCAGTGAAGTCACCAGGAACCCCAGCGTACCTGCCACGCCCCAGCCATAGCTCCAGCCGAAGTATTCACCGGAAATCACCAGCCCGACCGCAATGCCCCACAAATGCAGGGTGCCTAAAGTGGGTTTGAGTTGTGTGTTCATCGTGTTGCTCTCCCTGAACCGGTTGGAATGATTCAAGGTGTTGCAGTGGGCATGCCAGCCTGAGAATCATTGTCGTAAAGCAGTGCAACTGTCGCCAGTACGACGGTTTGGCGTTTGAAATTTTCCAGCGTTGCACCAGATAGGGGCGCTGGTGACTGAACGGGCGCCTTCGCGGGCAAGCCCGCTCCCACAGTGGAGCGCGCATATCCTGGTCAAACGCAGCCAGGTGTGGGAGCCGGGCTTGCCCGCGATGAGGCCCTCAAACTCACCATAAATCCCCCTGTAAACCCCGGATAAACCCACTCTTTACGCCGTCTTTACGCCCCACCCATACCCTCGCTCTCGTTCCTTTACGCCACTCCTGCCGACAATTGCCCCACACGCGGCAATCGCCGCAAAACGGAGAGACTTCCATGAGCGTTCTGGACGGGGTGTCACTGCTATTGGCCGTGGCGCTGTTCATTTATCTGCTGGTTGCGCTGTTACGCGCGGATCGGAACTAGGAGCGGGCCATGCACAGTTATGACTATTGGCTGATCATCGCCTTCTTTGCGGTGGTGCTGGTGCCGGCACCGTTCCTCGGGCGGTTCTACTACAAGGTGATGGAAGGGCAGCGCACCTGGCTCACGCCGGTGCTCGGCCCGGTGGAGCGCGCCTGTTATCGCCTGTCGGGCGTGGATGAGCATCAAGAACAAAGCTGGCAGAAATACACGCTGGCCTTGCTGGCATTCAACCTAGCAGGCTTTGTGCTGCTCTTCGCGATCCTGTTGTTCCAGGACTATCTCCCACTGAACCCGCAGAAATTGCCGGGCCAGGAATGGACCCTGGCCTTCAACACTGCGATCAGTTTCATGACCAACACCAACTGGCAGTCCTACAGCGGTGAGGCTTCCCTGAGCTACCTCAGCCAGATGGTTGGCCTGACCGTGCAGAACTTCGTCAGCGCCGCCACGGGGCTCGCCGTCCTGGTCGCGTTGTGCCGTGGGATTGGTCGCAAGTCCACCAAGACACTGGGCAACTTCTGGGTCGACATGACCCGCGCCACCCTCTATGGCCTGCTGCCATTGTGCCTGGTGCTGGCGTTGTACCTGGTGTGGCAGGGCGTGCCGCAAACCTTCGCTCATTACGTTGATGCCGTGACGATGCAGGGCGTGGATCAAGTGATTCCGCTGGGCCCGGCTGCCAGTCAGATTGCGATCAAGCAATTGGGCACTAACGGCGGTGGTTTCTTCGGCGTCAACTCGGCCCACCCCTTTGAAGACCCGACAGCCTGGGCCAACCTGTTCGAGCTGGCGGCGATCATTCTGATCCCGGTGGCACTGGTGTTTACGTTTGGCCACTACGTCAAAGACCTGCGTCAGAGCCGCGCGATCCTCGGCTGCATGCTGGCGCTGTTCCTGATCGGCGGTGCGACCTCGCTGTGGGCCGAGTACCAGCCCAACCCGACGCTGAATAACCCTGCCGTCGAGCAAACCGCACCGTTGGAAGGTAAGGAAGCACGCTTTGGTACCACTGGCACGGTGCTCTGGTCGGTGACCACGACGGCGGCGTCCAACGGCTCGGTCAATGGCATGCAGGACAGCCTCAACCCCCTCAGCGGCATGGTGGCGCTGGTCAACATGATGGTCGGCGAAGTGATCTTCGGCGGTGTCGGCGCCGGCATGTACGGCATGTTGCTCAATGTGCTGATCGCCGTGTTCCTCGCCGGCCTGATGATCGGTCGCACACCGGAATACCTGGGCAAGAAACTTCAGGCCAAGGAAGTGCAATTGCTGGTGGTGACCTTGCTGGTGATGCCGGTGGGCACCTTGGTGCTGGGTGCCATCGCCGCCAGTTTGCCTGGTCCGGCGGGGGCTATCAGCAACCCCGGTCCCCATGGTTTCAGCCAGTTGCTCTACGCCTACACCTCAGCGAGTGCCAACAACGGCTCGGCGTTCGGCGGCTTCAGTGCCAACACCCCGTTCCACAACCTGATGCTGGGCCTGGGCATGTTGATCGGCCGCTTCGGCTACATCCTGCCGGTACTGGCACTGGCCGGCAGCCTGGCGATGAAGAAGACCGCTCCGATTGGCCAGAACAGCTTCCCCACTCATGGCCCGCTGTTCGTGACGCTGTTGACTGTGACCATCTTGCTGGTGGGCGGCCTGACGTTCTTGCCGACCCTGGCGCTGGGCCCGATTGCTGAACACCTGAGCATGGGCTTCTGAGGGATATGAAAATGAATATGCCTGCAAAAAACGCAGCTCCCGTGCAAACCCAGGAGCCTGCCAAAACCGCCATCTCTGCCCTGTGGCGCCCTGCGCTGGTCCAGGCGTTCGTCAAGCTGGATCCGCGCCAACTGCAACGCTCGCCGGTCATGCTGGTGGTCGAACTGACCGCCATCCTCACCACCGTGTTGTGCTTTGTGCCCGACACAGCAGTGCCCACCTATGTTGCGGTGCAGATCGCCGTATGGCTGTGGTTCACCGTGCTGTTTGCCAACTTCGCCGAGGCCCTGGCCGAAGGTCGCGGCAAGGCCCGTGCCGACAGCCTCAAGGCCGGCAGCGAAGGCCTGAGCGCCCGGCGCAAGGAGGCCGATGGCAGCTTCAAGGTGGTGCCGGCCACCAGCCTGCGCAAAGGCGATGTAGTGCGCGTCGCCGCCGGGGAAATGATCCCCGGTGACGGCGAGGTCATCGAAGGTATCGCGGCGGTCAACGAAGCGGCGATTACCGGTGAATCCGCGCCGGTGATCCGCGAGTCCGGTGGCGACCGTTCGGCCGTCACCGGCAACACCCGCCTGGTGTCCGACTGGCTGCTGATCCGCATCACTGCCAACCCGGGCGAGTCCACCCTTGACCGCATGATCGCCCTGGTCGAAGGCGCCAAGCGCCAGAAAACCCCCAACGAAGTCGCGCTGGATATCCTGCTGATCGGCCTGACGCTGATCTTCCTGCTGGTGGTGGTGACCCTGCAGCCGTTCGCCCACTTCGCCAGTGGCAGCTTGCCGCTGGTGTTCCTGGTCGCACTGCTGGTGACGCTGATTCCTACCACTATCGGTGGTTTGCTGTCGGCCATCGGTATCGCCGGCATGGACCGTCTGGTGCGCCTCAACGTGATCGCCAAATCCGGTCGCGCAGTGGAAGCGGCGGGCGACGTGCACGTGTTGCTGCTGGACAAGACCGGTACCATCACCTTTGGCAACCGTCGCTGTGCGGCGGTGATCGCAGCGCCCGGTGTCAGTGGCCGGGACCTGGCCGAGGGCGCGCTGTTGGCGTCGTTGGCGGACGACACGGCGGAAGGCAAATCCATTGTTGAATACCTGCGCGCCTTGCACCCTCAGGCCGAACCGACCCTGGACCAACTGACCTCCGTGCCGTTCAGTGCGGAAACCCGGTTGTCCGGTGTGGATTACCAAGGCCGTGTGTTCCGTAAAGGCGCCGTGGATTCGCTGCTGACGTTTATCGGCCAACAGCGTCGCGACCTGCTGCCCGCGCTGTCGCGTGAAATCGACAAGATCGCCCAGAGCGGCGGCACCCCGTTGCTGGTGTGTGCCGATGGCAAATTGCTGGGCGCGATCCACCTCAAAGACGTGGTCAAGCCCGGCATCCGTGAACGCTTCGCCGAGTTGCGCAAGCTGGGGATTCGCACCGTGATGGTCACCGGTGACAACCCGCTGACCGCCGCCGCGATTGCCGCTGAAGCCGGTGTGGATGACGTGCTGGCCGAAGCCACCCCGGAGAAAAAGCTCGCGCGCATTCGCCATGAGCAGAACGACGGCCGCCTGGTTGCGATGTGTGGCGACGGTGCCAACGATGCCCCGGCGCTGGCCCAGGCTGACGTCGGCATGGCCATGAACGACGGCACCCAGGCCGCCCGCGAGGCCGCCAACATGGTCGACCTCGACAGCGACCCGACCAAGCTGCTGGACGTGGTACAGATCGGCAAGGAATTGCTGGTGACCCGTGGCGCGCTCACCACCTTCTCTATCGCCAACGACGTAGCCAAGTACTTCGCGATCCTGCCGGCGCTGTTTGCCTCGATCTACCCGCAACTGGGCGTGCTCAACGTGATGCACCTGCAGAGCCCGCAGAGCGCGATTCTCTCGGCCATCGTGTTCAACGCCTTGATCATCGTGGTGCTGATTCCCCTGGCGCTGCGCGGCGTGCGCGTGCAGGCGGCGAGTGCGGCAGCGTTGCTGCGTCGCAACCTGCTGATCTACGGGCTGGGCGGGATCCTGGTGCCGTTCGTGGGCATCAAGGCCATCGACATGCTGCTGACGGCGCTGCACCTGGTGTAACCCTAACTCTCGTAGGAGCCGGCTTGCCGGCGATCGGTCCGACGCGGTGCAACTGACCCACCGCCATCGCCGACAAGCCGGCTCCTACAGATCTAATGTGAGGAAGTTGAAATGTCTAACATCATCCGCCCAGCCCTGAGCCTGCTGGTGCTCATGAGCCTGATCACCGGCGTCGCCTACCCGCTGGTGGTGACTGGCGTCGCCCAGGTGGCCTTCCCTGATCAGGCCAATGGCAGCCTGGTGCACGACGCCAGCGGCAAGGTGCGGGGTTCCAGCCTGATCGCCCAAGACTTTACCGGCGACACCTGGTTCCATCCACGCCCCTCGGCCGGTGCTTTCGCCACTGTTTCCAGCAGCGCCAGCAACTTGGGCCCAAGCAACCCGGCGCTGGCCACACGCATCTTCGACGATGCCAGCAAACAGTTGGTACCTGGCCAGGGGCCGGTGCCCCTGGTCTCGCTGACTACCTCCGGCAGCGGTCTTGATCCACACTTGCCTCCACAGGCGATTGCCTATCAACTGGCGCGAGTGGCCGCCGCACGGAATGTACCGGTGTCGACCCTGCAGCGGTTGCTGGATGAGCACATTGAAAGCCCGCTGATCGGGCCGCCGGTGGTGAACGTGCTGGCGTTGAACATGGCCCTGGAAAAGTTGTAGGCAGTGGCGCCGCCATCGCAGGCAAGCCAGCTCCCACAGGGGAATGCTTTCCCTTGTGGGAGCCGGGCTTGCCCGCGATGGCGGTCTGAAGCACACCCGATAAACACCTGAAGGAACCCCCGCGCATGAGCGACTCCGGCCGCGCCGATGCCCTGCTAGCCGAACTGCCACGGGACGGCCGTGGCCGGCTCAAAGTCTTCCTGGGCGCCGCGCCGGGTGTGGGCAAGACCTACGCCATGCTCCAGGCCGCCCACACTCAGCTGCGCCAAGGCGTGCGCCTGATCGCCGGCGTGGTCGAAACCCACGGCCGCGCCGAAACCGAAGCCTTGCTCGGCGGCCTGCCGCAACAACCGTTGCTGCGCAGTGAATATCGCGGCGTGATGCTCGAAGAAATGGACCTCGACGGCCTGCTCGCCGCCAAGCCCAAGCTGGTGCTGGTGGACGAGCTGGCCCACAGCAACGCCCCTGGCAGCCGCCATGAAAAGCGTTGGCAAGACATCCAGGAACTGCTGGCCGCCGGCATCAACGTGTTCACCACGGTCAACGTCCAGCACCTGGAAAGCCTCAACGATCAAGTGCGCGGCATCACCGGCGTACAGGTGCGCGAAACCCTGCCGGACTGGGTGCTGCAAGAGGCCGACGAACTGCTGCTGATCGACCTGCCGTCTCGCGAGCTGCTGGAGCGTCTGCGCGACGGCAAGGTCTACGTGCCCGAGCAGGCCCGCGCGGCCATCGAGGCCTTCTTCACCCAGACCAACCTGATGGCCCTGCGTGAACTGGCGATGCAAACCGCCGCCGCCCATGTCGACGACGACTTGGCCCAGGGCTATCGCCAACTCGGGCAGGCAGCACCTGCCGTGCGCGGGCGGTTGCTGGTGGGCGTGGATGGCGATGCGCAAGCCGAACGCCTGGTGCGTCACGCCAGCCGCGTGGCCCAGCGCCGGCATCTGCCGTGGAGCCTGGTGCATGTCGATAACGGCCGGGCGCGGGATGAGCAATCGCGCCTGCGCCTGCAGAACGCCCAGCAGTTGGCCGAGCGGCTGGGCGGTGAAGTGGTGTTGCTGCGGGCGGGGGAGGTGGCCAAGACGCTGATCCAACACGCCGCCGAACGCCGCGC